>JBASEY010000032.1:0-22666 GCA_049652745.1 bacterium
CATTCTCCGTCCTGTCATCCTTTACTGATCGTTCTGAATCCATATGAATCTCTCCATCTCGCCCTCAAAGTTTACTACACTAATCTTTCATAGGCTAGGTGTCTCATTCATATTGACACAGAGGGTGTTTTATTGAACACTCAGGTGATTGGGTGACAGATCGAAGCTACATCCAGGAAGAGAGAATTCTCGGCCTAAAGGAATACCTTGAAGCTGTAACGGTATGAGAGAGTTTATGATGAAACTTCAAATCAAATTGCAAGCATGACTTGACACTAACAATTCTTTTTGAATTCGAATACCTCGGAATAGATCGTTTTCTAATGTTTTCAATTGTTATTTACGAAGAAGCATAAGCTCGGCCTTTGTGAAAACACACTAAATAATCTCCTAGGCTGTCATTTCCAAAGATTTTCTTTTTCTTTATAAAATCAGACTGATAAAATAATTTGGCTGTGTTTGCTACAAAACTTGAACTCCCAATAATCATCCCTGATGTCCAATTGCTGACCCGTATTAAAAAGCGATTAAAAAGCGTTTCTCCTTTGATTTTCGCCGATTCATACATCTTCTTTTTTTCGTCTTCCGATAGCCGACCTTCAAGAAGCAGTATATTTTTAATCTCCAATTCAAAAAGTTCCAAGACATTGATTCGTATGCCGTCTTTGCTGTATTTACTGCGACGACGACTTGAGTTTTTTTCCATATGTTTGACAAAACTTTTATAAAACGGATGGTTTCGTTTTCTTCCAAATTGACCCCAAGTGCTGTATTCATATTTCCGTGGATCGCGAACAATCGCTGCACGAACTGGGTTGAGTTCAACGTATTTTACACATTCCCACAACGCCGCAGGCCCTTCAAGAATGCAACTCCAAAATCGACTTTTCCATAAGGGCCCCTCTCTATTATTACTTTTATTGAATCTACACGTGAATCTTTGCTGAAAAGAACGCATAAACTCGCTGATATCAATTAATTTATTTGCAATTTCATCACACCGTTTTGGGTCTGATTTAGCATCCAGAGGCGGATGATCATATATTTCAAATTTATAGAAAGAGTTATATCGTTTAACAACCTTATTGATCGATGGTTTTTTTCCTGGGCAATATACGATCAGATGAAAATGGTTACTCATCCAACAAAGCGATATAACTTCAATCCAATAAAGCTTTTGGAGCCTTTCAACTATCTGAAACCCCACTTCTTTGTTCTCTTCAGTGAATGGCAAGGCACCACGAGGTCCTGAAACATGATTAGTAATATGATAATAACATCCTTTTCCTTTTATTTTCTGTCTAGGAAATCGCATAAAACTCCTTTCTCAACGCAAATACTGTAAATTATCATAGCATTTTTTAAAATCATGTCAATTAATTGGAAGTCTGTCCCCCGGAAAAAATTATCCGTTGTCGGGAGTTACCAAAGTCATCTGGTTAGAAATATTTTTCAAACAGGTTCGACGGATTATTGTTGAGATACTTAATTGCAAGAGATGTTTTAAGAATGGCTTGTATGCACTTCTTAATTGTCCCCAAAATTTAAGAAATTACTTCGAGTAAATAATTCTGCACAAGTTCGATGTTCCGTAATTTTTACGTTTCGCCCTCCGCCAAGGGCTTCGACGTCATAAAAATGGTGGCAACACCCCTGTGCACATATTCACCATCCATCAAAACCGGAAGTCCTGGCTCGGCCGGAATTAATTAGGGGACAGACTTCTAATAACATAACAGGCACAGAAAATAATGGGAATGAGGGAGGGAATATCTCCCAATACCGGAAAACGAAGGCCTTGTCGATAAATTGATTGCAAGCTTGGACCAACATGTCAGATCGCCAAAAATTGTCGGATCGTCAACAATAATCGGCTCAAATGAGCATCACAATCGACTCCTGAAATATGCGAGGTTCGTTTGATCGTTGTCAGAACCTGTGTTTAGACTTTCTTTCTTGCGAGTAGGATGTATAGAAAAAACGGCCCGCCTAGTATGGATGTCAGGACGCCGACGGGGAGTTCTGCCGGTGCGAACAGGGTTCGTGCCAGGGTGTCACATAGAACCAAAAAACCTGCACCACAAAGTGTACTGGCCGGCATCAGAATCCTATGGTCCGATCCGCTGATTTGACGGAGTGTATGCGGGACGATCAAACCGACAAAACCGATCGGACCGGTGATACAGACGATCAGAGCGACAGTTAAAGATGCAGCGATATAGGTTATTTGTTGATTGAGCTTGATATTGACTCCCCGTGATTGCGCAGATACCTCGCCGGCAGACAACAGGTTGTATTCAGAAGAGCGGGCCCATAGAAGAAATATGCCGATAATAACCCCGGGTGCCGTTAGAATGACGGTGTCATATCCGGCGATATCCAGGTTTCCCATCAGCCAGTGAACAATACGATAGGATTGTGTAAAATCGGCCAAGTATTGCAAAAACATGATGATAGCAGCGAAGAAAAAGCTCAGAGTCACGCCGGATAACAGCAATGTATGGGTATGACCGCCGGTTTTTTTACCTAACCAATAGACCAGCCAGATGGTGAGAAGCGCACCAAAAATTCCGGAAATTTGTATGGCTGGAATACCTATCATTGTTTGATGAAAACCGATAAGCATACCTAACACAGCACCGCAAGCGGCGCCGGAGGAGACTCCGAGAGTGTAGGGGGTAGCCAGAGGATTTCTCAGAAGGGCTTGGAAAGCTACGCCTGCTGCTGATAGAGCAGCTCCAGCCAAAGCGGCAAAAAGTATTCTAGGTAAACGAGCGTGAAACAGGATGGCGGCATCGGTGGATGTAACCGGGTCGGACCGATGTTGCCAAGCATCCCGTAAATTCAAGGGTTGTGGGCCTATAAGCGGGGCGATCACCAGGCAAAGAAAGAAGAATAAAGCCGACCAGCCCCAAACTTTTATTGCACGGCGTGTTATAGGCATCATAAACGTTTACCACCGGTGTTCGGTATCAACCAGCGCTGTTTATTTGGTGTCTCGACTTGATGCATCGCCACATTGAAAATGGATTCCAAAATGTCTGGAATCAATATATTTTCCGGTTTATCGTCCAAAAAAACATTTGGCCTGTTCAGCATCCAAATGCGATTGCAGAAAGTTCCCGCAAGATTGACATCGTGAAATGCGGCTATGATCGTCAAACCTTGATCGATATTGAACGATTTAAGAATTGAAAGGATGTGCAGTTGATAAAAAATATCCAAACCGGTCAACGGTTCATCCAAAATCAGTATGTCAGGTTCTTGAGCAAGAGCGGATGCTACAATCACTCGCTGCTGTTCCCCACCACTCAGCGTATTGAATGATCTGTTTTCAAGATCGAGCGATTCCGTCAACGCCAACATACTCCGAGCAAGCTCGATATCTTCACGATTTTCGAATCCAAGAAACCGTTTGTGAGGAAAACGGCCCATCAACACGATTTCCAATACGGAAAACGCATTTGAAAACACGGTTTGTTGAGGAACAAAAGCCATCTTTTGTGCGATCATTTTGTGACTTAACTCATTTAAATCAGTGCCTTGCAAGGTGATTCGGCCGGTATTCGGCTTAAAAATACCGTTCAGAAGTTTCAACAATGTCGATTTACCTGAGCCGTTCGGACCGGTGACACCGATAAAATCGCCTCGGATAGCTGAGGTGTTAATCGAGGTGAAGATCGCTTTTTCAGAATAAGAAAACCTGAGATTTTCAATGGTTAAAATAGGATCATGGCTTGTCATGATCGGGTTTCCATAAAGAGGTTATATGTTCAGAAAACAGACGGGCAATTTGTATAACTCGTGGGCCGGGAATAGTGATATAATCATCGTTCAACATAATGATTCTCTGATATCGAACTGCCGGGATATTTCCCAAACTGGACCAAGTTGCTGCGCGTTCTGTTCTCCGTTTTTCAGTCAGCGGCTCACCCGGAATCAGATCGATAATGATATCCGGTTGAGCAGCTAAAATGGATTCACGTCCAACAGCAAAATACGCTTGATTCACGTTTGAAAAAACGTTACGGACACCGATGGCTTCCAGAACATCGTCGTGAAAGCTGGCTCCGCCGGCAACATACAGATTTTGAAGGACCCCGTCGGTCATCCCTATGGCAATCATTACCTTTGGCACGGGTTCGAAAGTCAGCCGAGCTGCTTGCAGGCCGACATCCAGCCTCTCGATTTGCTCCTTGGCTTTATCGTCTAAATTCAGAATGTTACCGATTTGTTGGATAGTCGATCGAATATCGGCGAGAGTTTCACAGCGAAAATCCCAGACGGAAAAGCCAAATTTTTGCAGGCGAGTTTTCAAATCACTGCGGCCTTGAAGCATAAAAATCATGTCAGGTTTTAGGCGGAGAAGCGCTTCGATGTCCGGATTGAAATAACCACCCAGTTTAGTGAGTTTGTGAACAGATTCCGGCCAAGCATCAAAACTTGTAACGCCAATGATTCGGCGGCCTTGTCCGAGAGAAAATATTATTTCGGTCAGATTTGGCGCTAAAGTGACTATTGTTGGCTCGGCTTGTGTTTCTGATAGCATAGATATTTCGCTGCCATGAATCATTGTGGGCTCGATTGAAGACAATAGACAGGCCAGGATAATAATGAGCGATACCCTTGAAAGTGGCGATAACGATTTGTAAATACTGAAAGGCGACAAAAATGTTCGTTTAAAGTTACGGTTGTACTGGGAAAAAGGTATCGATGCGATCATAAGAATCCCTTTCGAACATCAAACCCTATCATATTTATGCATTGCAGAGAAATTTTCAACACAGGTTGAATACTGTTTAAAACACGGTATGATTGGATCATGGAAAAGTTCGTTACGACTCGGGAATACTCACGCAGGCTTGTAGTATACTGTTTATTGGCAATTCTTGCGCCGGTATATCTGGTTAACATTATTCCCGTTCAGCAGTGGGCGCATGGGGTTCCGGTTGCGGATAGTCGGTTGAATCTGTGGGCATTGACGCATCAGTGGAAGGCGTTGCCGACAAACCCGATGGATATATGGAATGGAAATGCCTTTTTTCCAGCCAAACAGACGATCACCGGCTCCGATCACCTGTTCACTCAAGCATTGGTAGGACTGCCGATTTACAAACTCACCGAAAACCCATTTTTAGCTTATCATTTTGTCTTGTTCGTCGGTTATGCCCTTGGCGCTTGGGGGATGTTTTTACTGGGATTGCACCTTTTTCGGCATGGCGGAGCGGCCCTGGCATCGGCGATATTTTTCACCGTTGCGCTACCTCGTTCCATTCAAGCAGTCGGACATATTCAGATCGCTTTTCAGGGTTTGATGCCGTGGAGCATTTATTTTTTATACCGGATGTATCACCGAAATAATGTGTCGGCCACGCTGGGATTTGTTGTCAGCACGACTCTACATATGTTGAGCGGCTGGTATATGGCATTTTTTTACATATTCATTCTAGTGATTATGATGCCCTCATTGGCTTTGAAATATCGCCGACTCAACACGTTTTATGTCGGCATTGCCGCTGTTGCGGTGGTGTTTTTACTGGTTCTGCCGTTCGTGCTGCCGTATTTGGAGCATTCTGGTGGCGATCCGGAAAAGCTGACACATTTTTCCGCAAAAATATCGGATTTTTTCAAGCCGGCTTCATACACCGTTTATTCACGTAGTCGGCAGCCGTTTTGGTCCGAGACAACATTGTGGATGGGATTGACAGCTCCAATTACCGCATTGATTGGCCTGTTTATGCGTGGCCGCCCGGATCGAACGGGTCGAACTCCAGGTATCACACCTTTTTTGCTGTTGATTTTGCTGGGCGGTGCGTTTGCTTGCGGTGCAAAGCTACCCGGTTCGGTTGTGAAAATACTATCTTTCGGCACTCTTGAAAATCTTCCCGGCATGGCGGGTATACGCGCACCGGCTCGAGCTGTTTTTATCGTCATTTTTTCGCTGTCGATACTGTTCGGGCGGGCGATTTGGCTGATCGAGAAAAAGCTGATTTGGAAATATTCCGGTAGGATCATCGCAGTGCTGGCGGTTGCTCTAGTCATGGTCGAAAATTTTCCGTTGATGCGGCTTCGACCGGTTGAAGTCCAGGTTCCGGAGATTTACCGTTGGCTGGGATCGTTGCCGGAAAAACCGGTGATTGCAGAACTTCCCTGTTTTGGTGATACCGATTTGTGGGCTTTTTCAGCGGATTACATGATGTATGCCGCTCTGCAAGGCCATACCACGGTCAACGGATATAGTCGCTTTGCGCCGTCTTCGTACTATGAAATGAGTGATGCACTGAAACGAATACCGTCTTCGTCGGCTATTAAATATTTGAAAGATGCGGGAGTAGATTATTTGGTCGTTCATCCACAAATGTATTTTCACCATTATATAAGAAATCTTTTCGCTGAAATGGCTGAATCATCCGACCCGGTAGAGATTTTAAATCAAATTACAGAACTGTCGGATTCCCACTATTCTCAGTTTGAATCAATAGAAGGCAAAATAATCGAACAAGAGTGTTTGCAATCGCCTTATTTACACCTGATCGGCCGCTATGGAAGGTCGCTGGTATTCTCCTTCAACGATCTGCTCATCGTTAAAAATCCATCGATTTTAAAACAATAACTCAACTTCCGCACCCTTGTTCAAGTGAAAAAGATATCTAATCCTGTAATCTTGTTAATCGTGTTAAAACAGTCACCTTCGCTTCAGCATTTCATCAGCTTGGGCGGAACCGGTCCACATTTTTTTCAAGAAAACAGGCTCAGTGAAAACCTTAACGTTTGTTAAGCTCTCGGAACAGCAGGCCTTGCTCGTTTCTATGCCTCGTTTGATCGGCTTTATGGTTTGCCATCGCCACTGTTCCATGATCTCCTTCGGTTTCTGCTGCAGAGGAAGAGGTTATTTGAAAAACCGACATCGAAACGGAAAACACCCGCGGTATTCGGTTAAAATTACTTAAAATGAGTGCAGCGCCATTGTTATGGCTGCAATGCATGCGGTATCGGTTCGGAGTATGCGGTCTCCGAGAGAGATCGGTACACATAGTTTCGATAGTAAAAATTGGCGCTCACCGGATGACCATCCTTTTTCGGAGCCGATAAACAGAATGGTCTCTGTTGAGATCGAATCTGGTTTATCCGAGGGCTGTTTATAAAGAGATTCTCCAGGGTCGATATCCAGGAAGAAGCATTGACAGTTTTTAGGCAAATTTTCAAAGCATTCCGCCAAGTCGTTAAAAATTTGCACATCCGGCATCATTGTGCCGCCCGATTGCTCGATTCCTTCGACTATACAATGCTTCCAGCCGTTATTTTTCCAAATGGGGCTATGTCGATAGCTTTTTTCTCCCCGTTCGGTTTGAGGAAACCACAGATGTGACACGCCCATAGATGTGCAATCGCGGAGGATACGTTTGGCTTGCTGTGGTCTGGGTAGGCCGCAGACAAGGCGTATAGGGAGCAGCGGAATTGTCGGCTTGTCTAGGGTAAAAGACAGATCGATTGCATCCGCGGTGATTTTTTCAATTCTTACGGTGCCGCGGTTGCCGTTGATCAACCCGGCTTTCAAAATATCGCCTTCGTTTGATTTTAAAATTTTGCGGATATGGCGATACCGACGATCAGTGTAGAAGAGCGGTTTGTGTAATTCGGATTCGGTAAAGAGTATGATATTCATTCATTGGCCTAGCGGGATTTTTCGTCTTTTCGCCTAAAACCTTCTAAAAGCAGCATATCATTTTTCATCGTGATATTTTCTTTTGGCGGCTGAACGTCCAGATGCAGACTGAAATCACCGTCTTCGAAGTTCAGCAGGTGAAAAAACGCCTCTTCGCCTTCAGTGTCTTCGGTTTTTGAGTAGACGATACGACCTTCGACCAAAGCGATTCGGCCTTCTACATTATTGTGGGTAATAATAATCATGGCGTTTTTCATGCCGGAGCTGAGTATCTGAATCAAGTCCATCAGTCCTAGGTCTTTCAGATTACCGGTAACGCCTTTTCTCTCCACGGAAGCGACTCGTTGGCTCTTGCTTCGGGATATATTTCTTGCAAGGCGTGCCAGAAGCATGTCTTTGGAACACGGCCTTGGCAGGTAATCATCAGCTCCTGCTCTGAATGCTTTAGCTATAAAGTTTGGATCGCTTCTCGCGCTCATGAAAATAAACGGCATTTCTTTTCGATCGGATTTTTTTCGAACATAGTCCAACAGTTGAAAGCCGTCGCCTTCGGACAAATCGATATCGGAGACGACGAGGAAAGGAGCGTCCTGAAGCAGTCGCTTGATACTTTCCGACAGTGTCGATGCTGACAGAACCACATAGCCTTCTTCGCGCAATTGAATTTTTTGCAGATCGTCATCGCCAAGGGTGTCGACCATCAACAGAGTTTCGCGATATTCGGTACTTTCGGTATCGGCCAGTTCTTTTTTGAGCAGACTGACCAGAACTTCGACGACGGTGGGATCGAAAGCGGAACCTGAATCCATAATAAGTTGATCGAGGGCTTCTCCACGTGACATGCTGGGGCCGCCGGCACCTGAGGAAATCATCGTTAAAAATATATCGATAGGTGCGATTATCCGGCACCCGATAGGAATATTATCGCCTTTCAAACCATCCGGATACCCTTTTCCGTCATATCTTTCCTGCATATGTTTGAGTGTTTCTTCGATGGGAAAGGGATATTGCATATTTTGGGTGAATTCGTTGACGCCCCATTCTGGAAAATCCAGATCGACATCGGCAAAAATATCGGTCGTTTTTTTCCAAAAAGGCTTGTAACGCTCCTGTAGTTCCGGCAGTTCATGGATATAGGCGGTGACGGAAATACCATCGACAACATCATGTGGCAGCTCCATACGTATGGCGACGTCTCGCGCAATGCGTGCAACCTTATGTGCATGGCCGACCATAGGAGGGTGAAACGATTCTAGAAAGCGAGTGGTAAAATTCAGCAAATGATGAAAGGCTTGACGAAGTTTTTTCACGGCATCCGCTTCCTCGTATCCCAGGATCAGGGTGCCGAAATCTTTAAACGTTCGCACAGGAACAAGAAGACCTAGTTGCTTGATATGATCCCGTATAAACAACGCATCGGCACCGTAGCCTTCACCGACCAAAACAGACGAAAATTCTTCTGTTTTCAATGCTTCAAGGGCGCTTTCCCTATCTGTTTCCCATTCGACATTATATCCTTCCGCCCGTAACAGTTGATAAACCGCCGCACCAATCGATGGGTTGCGTTCCAAGATCAGCACCCGATCGTAGTGCTGCATGATGAACGCTGTCGTCTCATCGGAAGATATGTCGGCGGAAGCACGTCGATCGGCTCCCTGGTAATTTCGTATCAATTCATCGAGATTGAATTCTGAATTTTTGGGTTTCTTCCCTTTGTCAGCCATATTGCCTCTATCGTTATATTTTAAAAAGGTTTGATGGTCATGGACTCGAAGATTTCCGGTTTGGCGGCATGTGCCATCGCTGTTTCAAGTGATATCAATTCTTTGGTGTATAGATGCATCAACGATTGATCGACTGAGATATTCATCGATGTATGGTCAGAATCGAAACATGTTCGCAATTGCTGGATGGTACCCTGGCGGATAATATCCGACAATTCCGGTGACTCATTAAGGAGTTCGACAATCGGCACGCGCCCTCTGTAGTTCAATCGTCTGACGAGTTTTTGGTTGATGACGCCTTTTAATGAGATAGCCAGACTATTGCGGATACGGGCTTGTTCAGACGGAGGAAACGAATCGATAAGTCGTGAAATCGCGTCAACACAGGATTGTGAGTTCAAGGTGGAGAAAACCAGGGAACCGGTTTGCGCGGCGCTAAGGGCTATATCGATTACAGTGGTATTATTGAGTTCACCGATCAAGATCACATCCGGATTGCTTCGTAATATACCTTGGAGCCCGGCTTCATAACTGTCGATACAGTGGCCGATTTCACGCTGAATGACTAAACTTTTTTTGGATTTGAAAGTAAATTCAATCGGGTTTTCAATCGTCATAATATAGCGTGAACTATTATTGCTGATACAGTCGATCAGTGCTGCAACCGTCGTCGATTTACCGTTGCCGGCAGGACCGGATACCAGAATCAAGCCTTCCTGGAGAATGGTAAAATTCATCAGTTGCAATGGCAGATTGATCTCCTCGATCGACGGAATCCGAGTTGGAATCAATCGAAATGTCGCGCCGGGACCGAGTCTGTGTTGAAAAAGGTTTACTCTAAATCGAGCCTGCTCTTCGAGTTGATATGAAAAATCGATATCAAGGGTCTTTTTAAACTTTTCTTGTTTGTTATCAGGTAAAATTTCAAAAATGAAATTCAGGCATTCGTCGGATGTAATTGAGCGATAATTGATAGGCAGCAGTTCCCCGTCAATCCGAAGCACAGGCTGCTGTCCAGCCATGAACAACAGATCTGAAGCCCGTTGTTCCAGCATCAACCATAGGAAAGCATCAATATTTGCCATGGCTACTCCTGAATTTTCCTATAAAACAGGTCGAATCTTTTCCTGTCAAAAGATCTGGCACTGGCGTCTTCATATGTGACCAGTCCTTGTCTGACAAAGTTTACCAAAGATTGTTCCATCGTAATCATGCCATGTTGTTCACCGACTGAAATCACTGAAGGAATTTGGTAGATTTTATCTTCACGGATCAAACTTGCAACGGTTGGCGTATTGATCAGTATTTCCAGTGCGGGAACCAGGTTGTCGGAATCCTGCTGCGGCACCAGTTGTTGAGAAACGACAACTTGTAAGGTTTCAGTCATTAGAGTCCTGATGTAGTCTCTGCATTTTTCTGGAAACGAATGAATAATGGTTGTCAGCGTGTGTTCCACCGATGGTGTTTCCATCGAGGCCAGTACCAGAAGTCCGGAATCCGCTGCTGTAATCGCCATCCATAACGTCTCGGCATCGCGTATTTCGCCGATCATCAAAACATTGGCATATTCACGAAGCGCGCTTTGGATTGCCTGAGGAAAAGACAGAGTATGTTTACCTATTTCACGCTGGATAATGAAGCAATTTTGATGAGAGTGCACATATTCTATCGGATCTTCAAGCGTGATGACAACCTCGGTTCTAGTTTCGTTGATATGGTTGATCAGGGCGGCAATAGTTGATGTTTTTCCACACTTTGCCGGTCCTGTCACCAATACCAGGCCTTTGTCCAGTTGCGTTGTTGATTTGATGGCGCTTGGCAGCATCAATGAATCCAGGGTAGGGGTTTCCTCCGGGAGAACACGGAAGGTCAGGGTGATGCCGGTACTGTGGCGAAGAAGGCTTCCATGGTAGCGGCCGTTGTCGGGGATTTCGTGTGAGAAGATAAAGTCGCTGGAATGAGAAAACCGCTCCATTTGTGTAGGATTCAACAGGGGGTACATCAGTGACAGAATCTGATCTTCGGCAATGATTTCCGTACTAATCGGAACCAAATCTCCATCGATGCGGAGCATGACGGGGCTGTTGTTTACCAGAATCAATTCGGAGGCTTGTTGTTGGCGGGCTTCAACGAGCATTGTATCCAATATCGAAAGATGCTTTTTCCGCCACAACATGTCATTCATTTCGGCTAGACGTTCCGGATTTGTTTTCAATCTGGCCAGAACTTCTTTTACTCGGATTCGCACAGTTTGTTCCGAGCTGTCCAGGTATGTTTCTAAAATGTCAATGCTGTCGGTGGCATGTAATTTTTCCAACGAGTTCAAGAATATCAATTTTGATTTAGAATCCACATGAGGGAGTTGGTCGATCAGGGGTGGTATGGCCGATGGATGTCCGATATTGCCCAGAGCTTCTGCTGCGACGCGCGCCAGGGCAGGAATTGTCAGTAATTTCGCGAGCAGGGCTATAGTATCTTTTGATCCCAGGAGACCAAGAGCGACGACTGCTCGTTCACGAACCCACCAGTCTTGATCTTTCAGTAATTGTGTCAATGGTCCGACGGCATCAGGGTTTTTTTGGTTGATTAGTATATCTATGGCGTATCGTCTTAAAGCCGCTTCGGGGTGCTGCAAAAGATCCAAGGCAGTGGGAAAAACGCGTGGATCTTTTATTTTTGACAGTGACTGCACAATAGATTCACGTACCCACCAGTCAGTATCTTCAAGGTATTCAGATATTTTTTCCAGAACAGCCGGCGCATTTATCGAGCCTAAAATCTGGGCGGCGGCACGGCGGACGTTGACATCCTCATCCTGAAGCAGTTCGGTGACCATTTCTGTGCCGTCTATTTCAGATCGGCTGCAAATAGCTGTTATGGCATCCAGTGCGGACTGGCGGATATGGATGTCGGCATCCTTGATCCCTTTGACCAACAAATCAATCTGTTCATAGGTGCCGATTTCTTTTAAAGCAGCGAGGCTGGCCGCTCTGACACGAGAGTTTTCATGGTTGGCACAGCGGACAATAGCCGACAGGCTGGAGGGATTCGCTAATCGACGCAGGCCTTCCAAGGCTTGGACGACGATTTTTACTCTTTTATCTTGAGCCAACTGTATCAGCGTTTTGACGGACACGATTCCGGGAATACGCCCTAAAAGTGATGCTATAAGAAACCGTATCTCATCGGACGGATCACCGGCATGTTCCGCCAAAGTGTTTATAGCTTCCGGTGTTCGAACTTGTGCCAAAAGTTTCAGAGACGTGATTTTGTCTGCTTCACGTCCAATCAATAAAGCTTGTCGACAGGCTCCGATAACTTTATCAGGCGCGATTTCATTTAGAAAAATCAAGGCTTCTTGCCGATTTGTCCATTTTCCGAACATCAGTTCTGATGCAATCGCATCGGCGACGGCATCGGCATTGAATTTTTCCAGTATTGCCCGAACTATTTTGTGAAAATGCGGATTGGAGTGTTGTAACAATTGAACTAAGGAAGGTATGACGGCATCTGTACAGACGGTCGGCATGATGGTGACCAGCCAGCGCTGAATATCGGGATCGGGTGTAGACATAAGGATTTTCATCAAACCTTCAGGGATAGAAGGATAATCCGTGCCTAAAAAAGCTTCGCCAACGGTTTCCAGAATCTCCATTTTCTTTTGTCTGTCAGTTATCGCGAACGCATTTTCGACAACTTCCAGCAGTTCTCTGTGAGGAAATCTGGGACGAGCTTTCAATTGCTGGACGAAAGCCCGGCGTTCATCTTCAGTTGACCAGGATTCCGTGGTGATGATCGGTCGATATTTCTTTTTCCAGTTGCCAATATTTTGTCTAACCAAGGATTTTCTCCTTCTAAACGCGTTTCAAGCCTTAAAATACTAGTGAAAATAATCATCTCCGTCAACTGTCGGGGCGCTCTGCGAGTGCAAGGACTGAGTGGCGCACTCTTCGAGCGCTTCAGTGCTGAATCCTGAGTGCTGAGCTGCATTCTGCTAACGCAAAATGCTGTTCCAGGTTCCTGGTTTCTAATAGGGTTTTTCAGTTTATTTTAATTGGTGAGTTTTCTGAATCAAATTTAAAGCCTATTACTTCTGTATGCCAATACTTGAAGGTTTGTTATTGGACATTGGATATTGAAACCCCCGCCTTTCACCCCTCTCGCCTTACCCTTTTTCCATATGTCCGATGTCTGTCCCCGGAATTTAATCCGAAGACACAAAATTGGAAGTCTGTCCCTCTAAGAAGAAGCCCGCATTTTCTGCATCGCTTATTTCTGGAAGTCTGTCCCCTAATTAGTGCTGAGTCCTGAGTGCTGAGTGCTGAGTTAGGGGATTTTCATTTGATTTTGGTTTCTGAGTATTTTGTTTAGAACCAGATAACTATGGTAGTTGAAGCCTAACACTTGGAAATTGGTTATAGAACATTGGATGTTGACTTCGTTCCTCTTTACTTGCTTTTCTCCAAACTATTCCGTATACTAAAAAATGAACGATTTCAAGGAGTTATTTTTCATGTTTGCTGTAAGGAAATTGGGAAATATCTCCACACTAAACGTGAGCTTCATTGACCTTACACTCTAATGAGGAGGATATAGCTATGAGGAAGATATTTTTATTGGTATTAGCAATGGTGGTTGCTTTTATTGGCAGTTCTGTTTATTCGGCGGGGATGCCGTTGCCGTTTTTCGAGGATTTCACAGGTATAGCGGAAGGCGACATACCTGCCGACTGGTCACGAGACGATATCGGTTGGGGCGTTGCCTATTCGGATTTTGCTGGAGGGGTTTCTCCGGAAATCCAATTCAGGAAAATTCAAGCTGAAGGTACTGGTGTTTTCCGGTTGAGTACTCCCCCTATAGACGGAACCACAGAATCGAATATCGTGCTCACATTCAAACATTACGCTCGCTTAGGTGTTAGTTTTATATTGAGTATTCAAACATCGATCGATGGTGGAGTTAGCTGGCAGGAACAATGGTCAATAGCTGGAGAGGGGTGGAAAGGCGAGGTTGTTGTTTATCTGGATGGTGTTGCCGATCACGAATTCATCCTTTCGTTTGTTTTCGATGGTGATGCCCCACGATACAATTTCTGGTGCATCGATGACATTTGCATTGCTGAAACGCGAGAACTCGATATGCTGAATCCACTTGGTCAAGGCAGCGTTGTACCGTATGTCGGAAAGCACAATTTACCATTTATGCAGGAAATCACATTGAGAGCTTTACCGTCGTCAACCTGGTATGCGGTAGAAAATGCTCCCAACCCTAATCCTTTTAAGTTCGATCCCGCTGATTTAGGTTCTTTCAGCAATATCGGAACGAACGATATTGGTCTCCGGGGTGGAACCTGGGCTGCCGGTAAATGGTACGTCACGAGCAAGACCGGTTTGTATACCATTAATCCAGAAAATGGAGCTATGACACTTGTTGGGTTAACAGGTTATAGTTTTGGAATGGGGATAGCTTATGACGAACTCAACGATATTATGTATGGCTGCCTGAATGCAAGTCTGTACATAATAAACAGATCAACAGGCGTCGCCACATGGATCGGGGAGATAACGCCAGGTCACAACATTTCTGATATCGCTTATGGTGACGGTTTGCTTTATACCGTAGACGGTGGAGGAAGAATATTCACCTACGATCTCGAAACCCAAACAGGCGCTCTGCTTGGCCAGTCAATTTATGGAAAAGGTTATAGCTTGGAATATGATAAGGATCACGGCAGATTGTTCATGACGTTTAAACAAGATAAACTGTATTTAGCGGAAATCGATACAACAGACGGGAGTGCGACCCGCTTGTTTGAATTCGATCACATGCAAGGGGCAGATGGGTTCGCGATTCCGTATCATATCAATCACCAATGGGAATTCGACCACTGGGATGTCGATGGTGTTTTTTATTCCGACGATCCTACCGCACCCCTTATGATGGATACCGATTATACCGCCCAAGCTTTTTTCACAACGCCTTCAACGGTTTATACGCTGACTATGCTTGAGTCGGCCGGAGTTGGAACAGGAACGGTATCACCATCGGTTGGAACACATTCGTATGTAGAAAAAGCCAAGGCTTATTTATTGGCAACACCGGACTTCGGCTTTTTGGTTGATTACTGGGAAGTTGATGGTGCTTATTATTCTAATAACCGTGGTATAAGATTGGTAATGAGCGCTGACTATACGGCCCAAATTTTCTTTAAAAAAGCAAAAATACTGACAATGTTACCTCCCGGCGGAGCAGGAAGCGGCACAGTGATGCCTGAACCGGCATCCTATGCTTACGATTTTGGTGACGTAGTAGAAATATCCGCGGTCCCACAATACGGTTCCAGATTTGATTACTGGGAAATCAATGGATTAGTTTATTCAACATCTCGGACAGAAACCATTGTTATGGATGATGATTACACGGTTCAAGCCATTTTTGAGAGGGAAGAACCTAGGTCGTTACCGTTCATTGAAGATTTTACAGATGTGGAAGTGGGCACAATCCCGGAAGGCTGGTACAGAAGCGACACGCAGTGGAAAATTACTGATGGGTGGCTGGCTGGCGGTAAAGAGCGAGGGGAATTGGCATTCTTGATAAATTCGAGTACTTTTCGTCATTCTTTTGTGGTCTTGCCGCCTATCGATGGAACAGCGGTTTCTGATATCTTTATTCAGTTCAATCACACTCTCAATTATGACTTCCAAGATATGCTTATTGGAGTCCAGACTTCGATTGATGATGGCGCTTCATGGCAGTATCAGTGGTTGGAGTATGTGGATTATTATATTTCTGAAGAAACAAGAGTGGTCGATCTGTCACCTGTTGCAGGCAAAGTGTTTCTACTAGCTTTTGTTGTTGAGTTTTGGCTAGATTATCCTCCAAGTTGGCATATCGATGACATTCTTATAGGTGAACCCGTCGAGTTGACTATTGCAGAACCGATTATGGGCAGCGGGACCACTTGGCCGCCTTTTGGTGTTTATACACATGTGAAAGACACCGCTTTCACTGTGGTAACTTTAGGTGATCCAGGATATAAATTCGACTATTGGGAAGTTGATGGTGAGTGGTATTCCGGTGATTTCATCGCAAAGCTGATGATGGATGCCGAACACACCATTCAACCTTTTTACACAGTCGATCCTGATCAGTTCTGCAGCCACAACTGTCTGTTTGCTCAACCGATAGCTTTTAATAAGCCGGAATATCTCCACGCCTCTGATCTTTATAGACCTTATAAGTTTCCTGCTGATGACTTTACCGATGTGACTGAACCTATTTACGGTGTCGAATTTTGGGGTATAAATCGTGATAATTCTAATAGAGCATGTAATAAGACATCGTTGGATTTTATTATACGTTTTTATGAATATGGTCCGTTACCAGGAGCTCTTGTTCATGAAGAAATCATCACTGTGACAAAAGTCACGACAGCAGCTTTTATGTACGATAATTTCCATAAGAACGACCATATCTATAAATATACCGGTATGCTTTCAACACCTTTGACCTTGGAAAACGGCTGGTTCTCGGTGCAGGCTGTTGAAAGTGGTGATTGCGTTTTTTATTGGATCGATGCCGGTCCGATAGGCTCAGATTATCCCAGTGTTCTCAATATTAACGGCAACTGGAAATATGCCTATCCTGAGTATAATTTTGCATTTTGCTTACTGGGTGAGCCTATACCCGACCATCCACTGGGTGTGCGGCTGGAGATGCCGGAGACGGCACATCCAGAGGACGAGTTTTACGTTACCGGCTATCTGGACAACCCAGGCGATCCATTAAGAGAGGTGCCGACGTTTTTCATCCTGGAGGTTTACGGCAAATTCTGGTTTTGGCCGTCTTGGGTCTATTTCGACTATCCAGAATATGCTGAGATCGACTTCAGGCTTATCGATGTCCCGTTCGGCACAACCGAGATTGTTGTCGTTCCGCCGTTTGAATGGCCGGACACGGGCTCTGATATCGTAACAGGATTAGGGTTTTATGGCGCTATGCTGAATCCTGAGATGACCGATATCATGGGTGAAATCGCGTATAAGGAATGGGGATACGGGCCGTCCCGCTGACGCGGGACGCAGTTCCTGGTTCCTAGTTTCTGGTTTCTGGTTAGGCGTTCTTCGAACTCAAGTGCTGAGTCCTGAGTGCTGAGTCCTGAGTTAAGTGAATATCAGTTGATTGTGGTTTGTTAGTTTGCTGTTCAAAACCAGAGGGTAATTGATTCTGAATTCCAAAACTTGGTGATTGAATATTGGAAATTGGATATTGGATATTGAAACCCCTACCTCTCCCGCCTTGCCGCTTTTCCATATTTCCGATGTCTGTCCCCGGAAAGCAGTCCCCAGATTTTTGGAAGTCTGTCCCCTAATTAGTGCTGAGTGGGCGTTCCACTGGTGCGGAATGCGTTCCTGGTTTCTGGTTGAGTTTTTCAGTTTAATTTTATCGGTGAGTTTTCTGAATCGTATATAAAGAATATTGGTTCTGCACTGCATGCCAATACTTGATGATAAGTTAATGAAAAATCCACCTCTCACCTCTCGCTTAACCTTTTATTTACATTTCTTTATTTCCATTTCTTGATGTCTGTCCCTGGAAAGTACAGATGTCTGTCCCCTAATCAACAGATGTCTAACGCCTGGTGACAGGTTAATGGATATTGACTTCGCATTCCCATTGACTGTTTGAACACGATTTCAAAGATTACAAAGATGGGCACGATTAGATTCCAAGAAAGAAAAAACGAATCCTGGTAATCCTTTAATCCCGTAATCGTGTTCAGACAATGAAGGATAGTACTGCTTTTCGAGCGCTTCAGTGCTGAGTGCTGAGTGATTTCTGTCCTTGGAATTTATTCGAAGATACAAAATTGGAAGTCTGTCCCCTAATTTAGTGCTGAGTCTTGAGCGCTGAGTGCTGAGTTGGCGTTCCACTGTTGCGGAATGCGTTCCTGGTTTCTAGTACTAGGTTTCAAACCTTATTCCCGTCCATTCGTGTTCATTCGCGGTTGTTCCCCCAAAACAATAAATTCTGAACCCTGACACTTGGAAATTGGGTGTTCGATAATGGATATTGACCTCGCTTTTCATAATTTGCTTTTAACAACGATAATCTTTATACTAAATATGAATGATTTCAAGGAGTTATATACGATGATCAGGGCTATAAAATCGGTAACCAGCTTCATAAAAAACAGCGGGCTTTCAGCTTTTGCTCCTTTGATAGGCGCTTGTTCAATGAGAAAGCTTATGTTGTTTCTGGTGTCGGCAATGCTTTTTGCGGTGAATACTTTTGCCGATCATTTGGATTCTTCCGTTGCCTTACCGATACCGTTCTTTGAAGATTTTACAGGAGTCCCGATTGGTGAGATTCCCGCTGGTTGGGAAAGAAGTCATCCCAATTGGGGAGTTGTCAACTCCGAGTGGGCAGGCGGAACGGCACCTGAGATGCAATTCAGCCGTGATTCTCGAGCAGGTTTTGCTGACTATCGTTTGACGTCTC
This sequence comes from bacterium, assembly GCA_049652745.1. Classification (GTDB taxonomy): domain Bacteria; phylum CSSED10-310; class CSSED10-310; order CSSED10-310; family CSSED10-310; genus JBASEY01. Next base: position 18,892 of record JBASEY010000032.1, read on the forward strand.
CTATACTTGACGGCGCTTCAACTCCTAGTATTGCGCTGACTTTCAAGCATGATATTTTAACTAAACGTAACAGTTTTACGCTTCACGTTCAGACATCGATTGACGGGGGTGCCACTTGGCAGGATCGTTGGTCGATGCCGGATATACAAGTTGACGGCATCGTCGCTGTCAACCTCAGTGATCTTGTCGGCCACGAATTTCAGTTTGCATTTGTTATCAAAGGATACGCGTATAATCTCGAGCACTGGTGCATAGACAATATTCGTGTTGTCCAAACACGGGAACTCGACATGCTGTTTCCTTACGGCCAGGGCGTTGTCGCCCCAACTGTCGGTATGCATGATATCCCGCTCGGCCATGAAATTACCTTGAGAGCCCTGCCGCCCTCTACCTGGTATGCATTTGACCTCACTCCCAGATCGTTTGCAGACCCTTTTCGGTTTGACCCTACTGATTTGGGCTTGGTTACTTTTTTGCGAACCATTGATATTTATTTTACGGGTGCCACCTGGGCAGACGGCAAATGGTATGCTGCCAATTTTGACCCTCCTGAATTATATACAGTAAATCCTGAAAATGGAGGGGTGACATTTATTGCTGATACGGATCTATGGTTTCCAGTTGGATTAGCGTACGACGAACTCAATGATATCCTGTATGGTGCCAATGAATACGTATTATATACGATAAATAGAGTAACCGGAGCGACCAAATCGGTCTGCTCATTCGAAAAATTTTGGGCTCAAGGCATTGCCTACGGTGATGGAGTCTTGTACGCTCTCTCTGTATCTTCATTATACACGGTCAATGTCGACAACGGTGAAGTGACATTACTTGGCCCAACCGGGATTTCTGGTATCGCTCATGGTTTGGTATATGATAAAAATCAAGGTAGGCTGTTTTTTACAACTTCTTTTCAAAACGATGTTTATCTTGTAGAAATTGACAAGACAAACGGCAGAGCTTTTTCCTGGTTCAAATTCAGAGACGTTCAAATAGTCAGTAATTTAACAATTCCGTATGATATCGATATCATCTGGGAATTCGATCACTGGAAAATCGACGGCGTTTTTTATTCTGATCAGCCTGCGGCGCCGTTTGTGATGAATGCCGATCACACCGCTCAAGCGGTTTTCGCGACACAGAAACCGACGTGTACATTAACGATGCTTGCCCCTGGCGGAACCGGAAGCGGCACGGTGAAACCTCAAACGGGAACCCATGTTTTTCCAGTTGGTACCCAGGTGCCCATTTCCGGTCGATCCGATTTCTCTTATGAGTTTGATTATTGGCTGGTCAACGGTATTTTCTATTCAAGAAATCCGCTTGACATCATTGTCATAAATAAGGATGTAACAATTCAGGCTTTCTTCAAGCCTCAACAACCAAAGCCGCTTCCGTTTATCGAAGATTTCACAGGTGTCTCAAAAGAGGAAATTCCTATCGATTGGGCAAGAAATCATTCGGCCTGGGGGGTATCCGAGACCAATAAAGCGGGAGGGGTTTCACCTGAGATAGTGTTCAACAAATATAAGATAGGCGAAACTGGCCATTATCGATTGATTACGCCCCGTTTATATGGTGTCTCGGCATCCTCTCTCGCTCTCACTTTTAAGCACGCGGTTTCAAGACGTATTGGTGATTTCACACTTCATGTTGAGACATCGATGGATGGTGGAATCACCTGGCAGGATCAATGGTCGATGAACGGTGATAATTTCGAAGGTGAGGTGATTATTTATCTGGATGCTGTCGTTGGCCATGAATTTTATCTTTCATTTGTTTTTGACGGTGAGGCAGAAGCAAATAACATGTGGTCGATAGACGACGTTTGTATAGCCGAAACACAGAAGCTCAACATATTGCCTTCTATAGGCAGGGGAGCAGTATTACCTGAAGTCGGCAAGCATACTTTGCCGTTGGGGCATGAAATTATGTTAAGAGCGTTGCCCTCGGCGACTTGGTATGCATTTCGCCGACATACTACAAATAATCCGTTTAAGTTTGATCCTGCCGATTTGGGATCCATGATTAATATCGCGACCAATACGATTGAAATAGCGGGTGGCACATGGGCTGACGGTAAATGGTATGCTATAACTTATGATCCATCTTATTTGTATAGCGTTGATCCGGAAAATGGGGATTTGACTCTTATCGGTGACACAGGAAAAGGATATTTATCGGGCTTAGCGTACGATGATTTGAACGATATCATGTATGGGTGTGACTACGCTGGTTTGTACACCATAAACAGATCAACCGGTGCGGCTGAATATATCGGGGAATTTGGAATGTTTTGGGGCATATCTGATATCGCCTTCGGTGATGGGATCCTATACGCCCACGACGGTGAGAACATCTACACTATCAATCCTGAAAAAGGATGGGCTTACCTGTTGGGACCAACTGGTTTCAATAGAGCTTACTGCATGGAATACGACAAAAATCATGATAGATTGTATTTAATTATTCTTGACGGTAATTCTGTTTATTTAACGGAAGTCGATAAGAATAATGGCAGCGTTTTCAAGTGGTTTCCTTTTGAAAAATTCGGAGCTGTTAGTGGATTGGCGATCCCCTATCATGTTACTTTTCCCTGGGAATTCGATCACTGGGAAGTCGATGGAGTGTTTTATTCGAATAACCTCTTTAAGAAACTGGTAATGGATACCAGCCATACTGTACAGGCATTTTTTAAAAATGATTATTCGCTGGGAGTTCGGTTGGATATACCTGACACAGCGCATCCAGGAGACTATTTTTACGTTACCGGCTATCTGGATAACCCGGGTGAACCCTTGATGGATGTACCGACGTTTTTCGTCCTGGAAATTTACGGTAGATTCTGGTTTTGGCCGTCTTGGGCGTATTTCGACTATCCGGATTATATCGGTATAGACGGTAAATTGATGGACGTGCCGACCGGTAAAACGAAGGTCCGTGTTGTTCCGCCTTTTAAATGGCCGGATACGGGCTCCGATATCGTAACAGGACTAGGGTTTTATGGCGCTATGCTGAACCCTGAGATGACCGATATCATGGGTGAAATCGCGTATAAGGAATGGGGATACGGGCCGTAGATCTAATTTGGAGGAGAAATAGTTTATCCAATTTCAATTTCCAATATCCAACGGGGGAAATACTGAGAACATGAACATGATGTTTATCATCTAGATAATTTTTATTGGGCATTAGAAATTAATCTCGCTCTCTACTTCTTGCTCTTTGCTTCTTATTTTTTGCTTCTTATTTTCGGATGTCTGTCCCCGGAAAGCAGTCCTCAGATTTTTGGAAGTCTGTCCCCAAATTAGTGCTGAGTCCTGAGCGCTGAGTAGGCGTTCCGCTGGTGCGGAACGCGTTCCTAGTTTCTGGTTTCTGGTTAGGCGTTTTTCGAAAGCGAGTGCTGAGTCCTGAGTGCTGAGTCCTGAGTTAAGTGAATATCAGTTGATTGTGGTCAGTTAGTTTGCTGTCCAAAACCAGAGGGCAATTGATTCTGAATTCCAAAACTTGGAAATTGGATATTGGATATTGAAACTCCTCAGCTCCTTACTCCTTCCGCCTTACTGCTTTTCTACATTTCTGATGTCTGTCCCCAGAATTTATAGTCGATCCGAAGATACAAAATTGGAAGTCTGTCCCTTTAGAAGAAGCCCTCATTTTCTGTATCGCTTATTTCTGGAAGTCTGTCCCCTGAGAGTACAGATGTCGTCCTCTAATCAACTGATGTCTAACAACTGGTGACTGGTTATTAGATATTGACCTCGCAATCCCA
>JBASEY010000033.1:0-161710 GCA_049652745.1 bacterium
CTTACGCCATCGCCGATGCAGGATGAGTAGTTAGTGGAGAGGGGACAGACTTCCAATTAAATATGTACGAGTCTGATAGGCGGAGCACGAACCACCCTCGACCTCATCCCCGGGACTTGAGACGAGTAGCGCTTGGGGACAGACTTCCAATTTAAAATCCTATCGTTGATCGAGACGTCATTTGCGTCCATTCGCGTTCATTCGCGGTTAATAAAAACAGCGTTCATTAGATAGATAGCGGGAACACCACACCTGATAGCGTCCAGTTTGAAAACACACATCAGGACGAAACTGTTCTCACGAGGCGGAAACCCTGGAGGTTGAAACGGAAGTCGCATAACAATACAGGCATTGAAATCCGCATGTGTTGTACTGGCCGATATCGAAGCTTTTAATACAGCCGCATTCCTTCCGCTGGCTGGTATCTTTCAATTTGAGTTTTGAAGTGTGACCAGGACTATAACCCAAAAACTCCATGAGTTTCTTGTCATCTTTGAACAGTTTAACCATCAATTCATCATCGATGCATTTGTTATGAGCAATGTTAAATCGCGAAAGATCCATGCTTTCCGCGCAAGTCGATATCTCCAGTCCCCAATTTTTATTCAATAGATCCAATTTTTCTGCAAATTCAAGCACATCTTCCTTCCTCAATTCCGAGATCAGTAGGTTGTTTTTCCTGATATTTGATGTGACTCTTCTATACTGATCTATATCAACAAAACTGATCACTAGTTTTTCCGTGAACCCATGCAGTTGATTTCCGATCGCCGCGATTTTGTCGATCAAAACATCGACCGAGATCGTTTTGGACAAAATAAGAGGATCGAATCTCCAGATCAGTCTCCCCTTCCCTATCGTTTCCGACTATGTCTTGAATGTAGCTATTCTCTGATCCAACCCAGGAAGATTCGGCTCAAACCCTTCTGATTCATAATCATTTAGAGTGAATTGAAAATAATAGTTAATATCGGCTTCATCGATCTCAGACAGCTTAGTGAGCAAGGGAGATGGATTTTTTGTCCAGAAAACGATCACACGGGTATTTTTGAATGAAACATAGCGGTGCGGTCCACGACAAGCGACTCGGAGAAAGCCGGATTTTAAACCATTTAAAAACCAATCAGTATGAAAAGCCGGGATATCCGTTCGCCGACTTGCTGAGACAATCACAGGCGCGACAGCTTTAACCGACAGCTCATCGTTTAATTGAATATCGACCGTTTCCCATTTAGACATCTCCACGCCTCCGACCTGCCATTAATCCGTCTACCACATCGGCTATCTCATGTAAGAAATCGGATAATAACAATCACGTTCATACTAACTTATGTCTTTTTAATTCCGACTGGCCCTCCCAAGCTAACAGAAAAGACTCAGCCTTATACCTGTTTTATAACTCCTAACTATCCCTCAGATAATTGCCCTCACAAATAACGAAAGAACTTCAGATCAAAATGGATCTGAATACCCTTCGCCCATCTTCCGAAGAATAGAATCTATGCTGTTGCGCTCAGCAATCAGAAACCTAGGGTCCATAACCCCATTCTTTGAAAGCCGGCTCGCCCAGAATATCGCTCATTTCAGGATTCAGCATAGCACCGTAGAATCCCAAGCCTGTAACTACATCTTGGCCGGTATCCGGCCAGTTGAACGGCTGAATAACTGTAATGCTGGTCGTGCCGGTAGGAACATCGAAACTTACGTAATCGATCTCAGCATGTTTCGGATAGTCGAAATATACCCAGCTCGGCCAGAACCAGAACTTACCGTACACTTCCAGGATAAAGAATGTCGGCACCTTTGTCAGAGGCGCATCTGGGTTATCCAGATTGCCGATAATGGAAAACTCATCTCCAGGATGAACTATATCCGGCATGTGCAGCCTTACCCCAAGTGGATAGCTTGGTGTCGGTGTACAGGCTGGGTCGTTATCATGGGCGCGGGAAACAAAAGTGATAGCATAGCTCAATGTCTGAGGAATGCTGGGTGAATTGGTGTAAACCATTGGGTGAATACCGAGATTATCCGACCAAAATTGCTTACAGGGGCAACATGGATCATCAACTTGTTTGCATGAATCCTCAGGTTCCTGAGCATAGTTGCCTGCAAAGCCGAGATTGAGACCTGTGCTGCCTGATTGAGCAAAAATGCGAACCTCCATGGATGGTTTGTAAGCAGCATCGATCATACTTGGGGTATAATTCGGCGTCGGAGTGCACTGCCCTTGCCGGGTATTATCGACCTCATTGTAGTTTGCAGGAGCATTCACATCAATCCAGTCGCCGAAATCCAGAGGATAGTGGCCGCTGCCGCTGGGTGGATGCCAGCTCTGGAGGGGATAACCTTGAACCTGAAATTGGATATCTGAAGTATCACCCGTGTCTCCAATGCCCCCACTTTGTAAAGGAACATTGCATAAATAATTGGAGTGAATCAGATACAGTTTCAAATGATCAGGCAAAGGTGTCGGCGTGCCAAGATGACAAATGATTTCGTAATCGCCGCTACCCTCAATAATTTTGCTCTCCGGATCGTATGTCAACATAAGAACTGCGGTGAATTTACCGAATCCCGATGCTGTTCCGTCCGAAATATTACCTATGATATGGACTTCAATATGGTCGAAGAAAACAGTGACACTTCCTGATCCATTATGAAAAGGTAACGAAGTAAATGGCATCAAATAAAGCGATGATCCCCAACCATTGGGATCGCAACCGGGATGCGGGCGAAGAACAACGCGTCCATCATCAAATTCAGATAAAGTCAGAAAATGATGATGTTGATAATAACACATCCATTGCCAGTGATGCTCCGGCGACCCAAACTCAACATGGTCTACAGAATACGGTTCTGACAGAGTGGGTGTTGGAGTTGGCGCAGCACCTCTCGAAGCGATGCTGAAAATCAAACCACTCATAAATAAAAAGCTAATTAAAACCTTTATATTTTTCAACCGCAAATCCCTCTTCTTACAAACAAAACAAAAATGCGTACAACTTATTTATCATGATTTTCAATATGAAATTTAATCGAGCAAGTTTGAAATGTAAATTGAAATATTTTTAGAACCCTGCTTCTCATGGCCGGCCAAACCTTTACCGATGCTCTTTTTCTTTATCCGTCCGATATGAGTATCGACTACCGGTAAATTGGAATAATAGTTGAACCGGCAATCTACCATTACTGTCAACGCATTTTCACTTTGCTCTTTCTGCAGACTGAAAATGGAGTGTTTTTACAGATTATTTTTGATGTTTACGGCGTTCATCGAGATAACGATCAGGCACTACACGCTACTGATATCTCAATCATTCCGGCACGCTCATATTACTGAAAAATATTTATTTTTTCTTACCGTTCAAATCAGATTGTATAAGCGTGGTTACGTGTTTATTTCTCCCCATCGAGTCTATTTTATAATTTTCAATATCTGTCTGAATTCCTTCCCCTCTGCAACACGAAGAAGCTCGAATAGAGCTGTTTCCACACTTGTCAGAACAGCGCCTTCATCGCGCATTTTCTGCAATCCGATCTCCCTGTTCTGCAGCGTTCGGGAAGAGACCGCGTCCGCTGCTACGTAAACATCATATTCTTCATCGAGCAGATCGATGGCCGTTTGATTTACGCAGACATGAGTTTCGATTCCGATCAGCAACACCTGTTGCCGGGATAAGGAGGCTAAAGCATCCATAAAATCCTGGTTTCCACAGCAACTGAATGAATTTTTCGTAAACGGCTTGGTCGTCGGCAGCAACTCGGCAATTTCTTCTACGGTAGGCCCGATAGCCAAGGGAGTTTGCTCCATCCACAGTATAGGAATGTTCAGGATTTGAGCGCCTTGAATCAACTTTCGTGCATTACCGATGACGGATTCGCTGTCATGCACGATACGAGCTAATTTTCCCTGTATATCGATAATCACTAAAACTGTGTTTTCTTTTTCAAGCATAGCTATTCCCTTTCATGATTTATCTTTAAAAATCGTTTGACCTTTCGTAAACCAACTAACGCCGAATACGAATACAATCAGCGCTTCAAGCCAAAAGACCGGCCTAAAACGAACCATTTTTGGTTGGATGGCCGGGATACTGACAATGCCTATAACAACAAGACCAATAATGATGGTATATCCGCAAACGGTATAGATTCGATTCCGGATGATTTTCATTTTTCCCGGAAATTTCTGATCGCTCAAACGGAATAAAACCAGTGAAAAATATGCCAGAACGAGAAAAAAGCCGCATGCGGATATGCAATGAAGCGTTTCCAACACGCGTTGAATCGCGGTGGCTTCAGACTGTGGGGCCACCGGGAACAGCGCAACACCAAGCCCCAATATACAGGCCAAGTTACCGGCCACCGCATCGCGGCGATCATATCCGCGATAAGACCACATAAACACGGCGATTGCGAACAAGCTGCCGACAAACACATCTCGCATCGGCGTATGATAGTAACTGCTCAACGATCTCTGTAAACTGAATCCTGTCAGAAAGCCTCCGATAACCAGAATGAATGGCAATAAAATGCCGATTAGACCGATCGCTTTACGCAAATTCAGATAATTTCGCACATGTTGCCGATCAAGGCGCCTGTCTATATACTCATGACTCTGAGGTAAATGGATATGTTTTATTGCGCTTGTTTCCATTTCTAAAAACGCGACCACTACTTCAAACATCATAACCTTTTTTAGTCACTCTGTCACTTGAAAGCTGACTTTTGGCCGGCTATCGCTGTCGTCGTCGCTCAGGCCGCCGATATGACGATCTTCACGGCGACTCTGTCAGAACTTGGCTAATCGAGCGGCATCCCGGCATGGGTTCAAAATCGGTCAACGAATACTCTACTTTTTCGCAAATATTTCCATTATACTCAGTTTTAGATTCATGCAAGTGTAAAAACCCCATTTTGAGCCCAAACCCCTTTTGCAAACTCTTGAAAACACAATATCGACTTCCCGGAAAATTACTTTTACACATGCATCAAGATTAGCGCTTACGTATGGCTATGTATGGCGAAAGAGTGAATATTTCTATTTACCAGAAAAGTGAGGATCAAAGTATGAGGAATTTTATAATTACAAAAGTTATAATGGTTGTTTTGCTTCTGCTGTTTTTTACCGGAATCTGTTACAGCCGCGACACGCTGTCTTCGGGCTTGTTCATCAGCAAGAGCGCTTCACCACAGAAAGCTCTATCATTTTCCGCTTCTGCCGGTCGACTGATCTCAGCGGAGAATTCCAGAGCGAATTCAGCGCCGTTGCTTGCCGATGTTGATTTGATACTTGACGATGGAACAGCGGAGAACAGTATTGGAGCTTCAGCGGGAAAAAATGAGTTATTATGGTTAAACCGATTCACACCGGATGCCGATGATTTTCCCTTTGATTTAAATACTATCAGCGTTTACTTTCTTAACGCCCTGGGGTTGCAGGTCGGTGACCAAATTAATTTGATAGTCTATGAAAACACATCCGGCAACACCGACCCGGCGGTCGGTTCAAATTTCCTGGCGTCTTTTTCTAGAACAATCCTGACTCTTGATTCCTGGAACAGTTATGACATCTCCAGCACACCTGTATTGCTTAATAGTCCCGGTGACGTGTTGATCGGGGTCATCGCCATGAAAGCTCCGGGAACAAACTACTATCCGGCTGCGATAGATTTTGATTCGTCACACCATCGCTCTTGGGCAGGACTGTGGTCAACTTCACCTCCACCCGACCCTCCGACACTGCCTCCGGATGATACCTGGTTGATGATCGATGATGCTTTTTATGCAGGCAATTGGCTGGTGCGCGGATACGGCGATTATCTCGCCCCACATCCGACCGCGACGCCCGATTGCATCAATGACGGTGATGTCAGCCAAGACGGCAGGGTAACGTCTGCGGATGCTCAAGTGGCTTTCCTGATCACCTTGGGTCAATATACGCCTACACACATAGAAGAATGTTCGGCTGATTGTAACGGAGATTCAAAAGTGACAGCCGCTGACGCTCAGCTCATCTTCCAGACCGCTCTTGGAACGGCAAACTGTGCCGATCCACTGTAAACAGCGAGTATCGATTTGTTGAGCTGAAGGGGTCTCCACCTTTCAGAATCAGCGCCGACTCATGATGAGTCATCCGCCGGTTCGTGTTACCGAGGATGACAAAAAAGTGTTGTCGCTGTGTGATATCAATGATCGATCTTACACGGCGGTGGTTTTATTCGGGAATAAAAGAGCAACAATATTGGATCAAGTAGGACCTGACTTTTTTTAAGGCTTATTCAGGTTTAAAATAGTGAATCGCGCCCTACTGCGGCAAGCTTTGCGCCATTGACAAAATTCCGTCCGGCTGACTGCGACAATAGAGAGCCTCTCGTAGAAATGATGCAAGTATAAAAACCCCATTTTGATCCTAAATCCCCTTCGCTAACCCTTAAAAACACAACATCGATTTCTCATAAAATTATTTTTTACACATGCAGCAAATTTGTCGATTGTCAGGCCGGAAAACCAACAAATAAAATCAAGCTCAAAAATAAATCCTTTTTTAATTGAAAAGGTTTAATCCATGTGTTTATCTCAATTTAAAGGAGATTTTGGAGCTGTCGCAGCATCTAATAATTGGTCGGATCATTCGCTTTAACGACGACTTTTTGCACTGATATGGCCACTGCCTTTCACGACGCTGCTTTTGATTTCCGGTGACCCGCTATAGAGGATATCGCCGCTCCCCCGCACTTCCGCTGACAACTGTTTTGTGACATTCAAATTCATATCGCCGCTGCCGTTCACGACCACCACGGCGGTTTCCACCTCCAAGGCATCCGCGTCAATATTACCTGATCCATTGATCACCGCATTTAAAAATACGGCTTTACCGATAGCAGTGATACCGCCGGATCCATCGATCGTCAAATCAATCATATCCTTCGTGACATCTTGTAGTTTGACACCACCGGAACCGTTGATTTTAACCCTCGTTATCAAAGGCGAAGTGATTTCAATGGTTATTTTCCCGGTAAAGGTAAAACTACTCCGAAGTGAGAGTGACAATATTTGGTTATTGCATTCAGTCACTATCAACGGTGTGAGATCATGATCAGCCGTGATCGAGCAAGTATATTCATCGCCTTTTTTTACCGTGACATCCGCCGATATATTCAAAACGATCTGATCAAAAGACGATAATTCCCGTTTCTCTGTTATCGTTTTTCGTCCACAGTGACCAATTGGAGTATTAAATGCACATACACATGCCGCTACTATAAATAAAACAAATATCTTTAAATGTTTCACTATATTTTCCTTTCACCGATTCTCATCAAATTCGTGTTTTTTGCTCCAACTGTTTGTACTTTGGCCAAGATTCAGTAAAAAAGCAAGGAATGAAAAAACTTTTGATATCTCTTGATTTCACATTATCTTTCAGTTATTCTTGATTTTAAACAAGCTCAAAATAACAATTGAGCAAATGCTTGATTAAAAACTATAGGAGGCTTTACACATGAAAACTTTTATTGACTCAAAGGTTCTGATGAGCGCTTTTACAGCGTTTCTTCTATTTGCGTTAAGCGGCATCTGTTACGGTGAAGGCACGCTGACTTCAGGCCTGTTCATCAACAGAGACGTTTCATCTCAGAAAGTTTTCTCATCGTCCGCTTCACCGGGACAGCCGGTTTCAATGCCTGAAACCGGAACCAATCCGGCGCCATTGCTCGCCGATGTTGAATTGATCCTGGACGACGGAAGCAGAGAAAATGGTATTGGAATCGGGGGAGATTGGGAGTTCTTATGGTTGAACCGCTTCACTCCGGATGCAGGAGATTTTCCATTCAAATTAAATAAGATCAGTGTTTATTTTTGCAGCGACGACCAGGTCTTCGTCGGTGACCAGATCAAGCTGGTTGTCTATGAAAACATATCAGGCAACAGCGATCCGGCAATCGGTTCAAATTTCCTGGCGTCATTTCCTCAAACCGTTCAAAGTCTCAATGCCTGGAATGATTATGACATATCCGGCACGCCCGTACAGTTGAATGGACCCGGTGATGTTCTGATCGGGGTTATTGCCCTGAAGACACCTGGAACCAGCTACTGGCCGGCAGCGATTGATGAAGACACAACCCAGCAACGCTCTTGGGCCGGGTGGTGGACAGTTCAACCTCCGCCTGATCCGCCGATACTACCGCCGGATGATGACTGGGTTTTAATCGATGCTTATTTCCCAGGCAACTGGTTGGTGCGCGGATACGGCGATTATCTCGCCCCACAACCGACCGCTACACCTGATTGCGTCAACAACGGTGATGTGAACCAGGACAGCTTGATCACGGCAGCGGACGCTCAATTGGCTTTCCTGATCACTTTGGGTCAGTATTCACCTTCTCACATAGAAGAGTGTTCGGCTGATTGTAATGGAGACGCACAAGTGACGGCCGCCGACGCCCAGCTCATTTTCCTGGCCGGACTCGGATCAGCAGTCTGTGCCGACCCATTGTAAAAAAAAGAAATCGTGCCTGGTAAACATAAGGGTATCTCGTTTTAAATAATCAGTAACAGCCCCGAATCAGGCAATCGCTGGTTGCCGATACAAAAAACAACGTATTGGAATGCTTCCGCTGTGTGATATCCCAAAGCACATAGCGGTTTTTTTATAGAAAAAAATCAGCGTTCAACATATTGAAAATGCTCCTAGTTCAAAACTAAAAAAACAACTGTTTTCGTGGTTGTTTCCCCCCATTTTAAAATGTTTTTTCCTTGACAAACCGAAATAATTATGCTTGCTTTTACTGGAGAAATTAGCGCGTGCAAGAGTATTGACATGAGGTTATGAAGATAAATTCGTTGTATTTGTCTAATGGCATTAAACTCAAAAATGGGGATGAAGGGATCATTCTATGAAAAAAGTATTTATAATGGCCTTTATTACATTGTTTTTCTGTAGTTTTGTTTCTGTAGAAGCCAGCCTTGGTAATATAAAAACAAGAATGACCTCGTTTGATATGATCGGCGGAGAAATCAAAATGGACAGGAACCAAACTGGATCGTTTGCAGAACGCCCTGACTCGGCGCCTATCAGCCTAACCAAATCCGGCGTGAGTAGAATGAATCTTGAAAGAGGTAACCTGAGCAAAGTTCAGTCGTTTATCGATGTCGGCACTGCGCTGAATGCCAGGATGAATCCAACGTTCAACATACTTGGGTGCCCGGGTGTGGCCGCCTACATAAATACCACGCCTTCGTATTCCTACAACCCTGGCGCCGCCATCGCCGTCGCCGATGACATTGAATTAGCCGTCGAGGGAGGGGGTAATCTTTGTTGTTATGAAATCGCCTTTCTTTTCGATGAATATGTGAGTCCGACTATTGTCACGTCAGTTCTGTATGATGCAGCTCCAAATGCCGGCGGCCGGCAAATCCCCGGCACGGAGATGTCATGGGAGTTTACCTCCGGTGATGAAATCGGCGGTTATATACTCACCGCAAATTTGGTAAATTCGGTCACTATTCCGGAGAAGGTGTATCTAAGTATTTCAAAAACCTGTGCAAACAATCGTTTTGTTCTTACCGGGGAAGCGATTTTGGGATATACGGACGATATTTTTTGCTTAAAAGACCCGGACTGGAATTGTAATTATTCGTTTTCAGGTGTACCCTGGGCCGGTTTTTATGCGGCATTATATTTAGAGGGTGAAGAACCGGATCTTTGTTCGGGTGTTTTGTCGTACAGCAATCCCAATAATATCGCTTGGTTTGAACCTGGTGCCGGCGTTTATATAGCTGATGATATCGTGCAGGGTTTTCCAGGTGAAGGCGAACTTTGCTGCTATGAAATCAAGTTTTATTTCAGACAATATTTCGACCCCGGTGTGACTGTCAGTGCATCTTTATATAACGGTCCTCCGAACGCCGGCGGGCAGGAGATTTTAGGCGCAGCTTTTTCTTGGGAATTTGATTCTGCAGATCTGACCGGCTTGGTTTATAGACTTTACGGTGAACTGCCGACTCCTGTTCCGATTCCGCAGGGAGTCTATCTTGTCATGCAAACAAGCCATGATGAAAACGGGTTTATAATTTCCGGTCAATCAGCGTTTGGTTTTACTGCCAACAAGTTTTGTAAGAAATCACCCGACTGGAATTGCAATTATTGGTTTGGAGGCGAGCCTTGGGCCGGTTTTTACGCCAAACTCTATTTGGAATCTATACCTCCAACCCCAACGCCGACGAATACGCCGACACAAACACCGACTAATACATCGTCACATACGCCGACCAGCACTCCGACACCTACCAACACACCGACGCGAACCCCGACCAATACTCCCATACCCACTGTGACGCCGATACCGACCTATACGCCGCCACCCTCAGCCACGCAATGCATCAATAACGGTGACGTGAACCAGGACAAACTGCTTACGGCAGCGGATGCTCAATTGGCTTTTCTGATCACTTTGGGTCAGTATTCTCCTTCCCACGTGGAAGAATGTTCGGCTGATTGTAATGGAGATTCACTTGTGACGGCCGCCGATGCCCAACTCATTTTCCTGACTGTGCTTGGAACTGCAAATTGTGTGGATCCTCTGTAAGACATCTACTCAGCACTCAGGACTCAGCACTTAACTTGGGGACAGACATCTGGAGCTCGTCTTCTTCAGGCATTCACCTGATTCGAATTGGTGGTCGAATTGGTTTTACCCTTATTTTTACGATTATTGCGTCGTGCAAACAAATCATACAATACCGGAACGACTATCAGGGTCAGGACGCCGGATATCAGGATACCCCCCATCGATGCGATCCCGGCGACATTGCGGAGTTCTGCGCCCAGCGATCGGCTGACCGCCATCGGGAGCATTCCAAGCACGGCCGCCAATGTGATCATGACGATCGGTCGAAATCTATCCGCCGCCGCTTGGATCATCGCCCGAGTCCGTCGTTGTCCTTCTGCGACATAAATATTGAACTGGTCCATGATCAAAATAGCGTTGTTCACGACAATGCCGATCATCATGATACCGCTCATCATGACGAAAACTTCCATGCTGTTGCCCGTCAGCGCCAGCGACCAGGCGACGCCGATAACCGTCAAGGGTACGGTGACCATGATCAAAAACGGTTGTTTGAAAGATTCCAGGATAGCCGCCAGAGTCAATATAACCAAAATGATCGCTATCAAGCCTGCTTCGACCATTTCTTTTTGTATTTCACCTAAAAACTCAAACATTCCGCCAAAACTATAGCGGTACCCCTCAGGGAAAAAGCCCTGCCGATCGATTTCGGATGAAATCTGAGCGACGGCGGAGCCAAGCGGCAGTTTTCCAGACAGATTTGCGTTAACCTTTGCGACGCGCTCTTTATTTTTGCGGATAATCTGCAGCGGAACCCGTTTCTCTTCAACCCTGGAAAAGCTCTCCAACATCAAAGGCCGTCCCGGCGCTCCAGGGAAGGCGAATTCACGCAATTGCGCCACTCCGTCTTTTCGATCCATTTTGACTTTGATTTCATAGTTGCGCGAACCCATTTTGAAAGTGCCCGCCTCTATACCTTCCAAGTTTCCTCGCAATATCATACCCAAATCGAAAGGTGACAAGCCCAAATCGGACAGTATCGGACGGATAGGTTCAACCCTCAATTGTGGTTTTCCTGGCCTGACAGATGTATCGGTGTCGCTTATTCCTTCAATGCCGGCAGCGATTTCCTCCGCTTTCAACGCCAGCCTATCCAATTGACTGAAATCCGTCCCGGCAATTTCAAGATCGATATCCCAACGTTGACCTCCCATCCCTCCTGGAACATATAGGGTCATTCTGGCATCGGGATAATTCGATACGCGTTCCCGGGCGGCATCCATCAGATCTTGGATCGATGCTTTCCGTTCGGTTTTCTCGGTGAATTTCATCCGAATTTCAGCCAGATAGACACCTTCGGTATAAGAGCCGCCGACCTTGCCGATACTGCTCAGCATGTGGCGCAAATACGGCATATCAGCTAATTTTTGTTGAAGCACCGCCACCTGTTCTTGCGTTTTTTCCAAAGAATAATGTGATGGAAACTCCAGCCTGACACCGACTTCTCCTATATCCATTTCCGATACGGTCGAAGAGCCCATTCTCCCGGTCAGCCACAATGAGTGCAGGAAAATCAACAACACTCCAAGGATCACCAACAGACCCATTGAACGGCGGCGTTCAAGATAGACCAGCAGTGAGCGATATCGCCTTAAAAACTTATCGAAGCTTTTATTCCAGCGCATCTCCATTCGGTCTAGAACACTCTTCCGCTCCTTTGAACGCGGTTTAAGAAAAACCGAACACAGCAAGGGTGTCAGAGTGAACGATACAAACAGGGACACGGCCGTCAAAATCAGCGTCGTCAGCGCAAAAAAACGAATCATGATTCCGAACATACTGCCCAGGATCGAAAGCGGGAACAGCACGACCATATTGGTGCCGGCGCTGGCCAAAACCGGCAAAAACGCTTCGGCGGAGCCTTTACGAGACGCTTCTTTGGGGTCGCCGGTGCGGTCCAAGTGCGTGATAATCGATTCCAAGACGACGATAGAGTTGGTCACCAAGACGCCTACCGACATACCTATAGCCATCAATGTCGGAGCATTCAAGCTGAAATCGAAGGAGTGCAGGAAAAACAAGCCGATGATGATCGTCAGCGGCATGGTCACGGCGACGATGAACAGGGTTCGCACATTGTACAAGAAAAAGAACAGGATAGCGGCAGTGATCAGAACGCCTTGCAACACGTTCACCCATGCCCCGCTGTTCATACTCTCGGTGAAAACCTTTTGATCGCTGACCAGCACCAAATCCATTCCTTCCGGCAGCCCTCGGCGGATGGAATCCAAATAGCGTTCAACCCGCTTGATGACATCCACGGCATTCGCATCGGCTCGTTTGACGATGTTGATCGCGATCGCCGGCTGGCCGTCCAGTTCGGATATCTGTCGCAGCTCAGCCATACCCAGCACGGCTCGGCCGACATCGCGCAGATATACACGTTGACCATTCCGATTGGCTATTTCCAGGTTTTCGATGTCAGCGATAGAATCATATTCCGCACGGAACGTAACGCCATATTCCGACTCACCTTGCAGCACGCGCCCGGATGGAATCGTGACGACACCGGTCTGAAGTGCTCTGACCACCCCTACAGACGTCAAACCGCGAGCCGCCAATTCATCTCTATCTAAAAGTACCTGCACCTCGCGTTCTGCACCGCCGACCAACGTGACATCCGCCACGCCTCGAATCGCCGCCAAGCGGTCCCGCAACTGGCTGTCGGCATAATCATACATTTCATCTATCCCCAGTTTACCGGTCAGCGCCAGCGTGGCAATCGGCATCGAACCGATATTCAATTTCATGATGATAGGGTCTTGGGCGTCGCCGGGTAATTTTGAACGCACCAAATCAATTTTTTCGCGCACATCCATCGCAGCGACATCGACGTTGACCGCCAGGTCGAATTCCAAGATAACCAGGCAAATGTTTTCCATGCTAAAGGAGTTTATATTTTTCAATCCATCGATGGACGCGACGGCGTCTTCGATACGTCGAGCGATATCGATTTCAATTTCTTCCGGTGAGGCTCCCGGATAAACGGTCGTGATCGTGACGAACGGAATATCGATCTGGGGCATGAGTTCCAGGCTCATTTTTCTGAACGCATTCAGCCCGAGCAGGCTCAACGCGATGATCAAGCATCCCATCGCCACCGGTCGTTTGATCGATGCATCAGAAAGAAACATGCGAGGCCTCCTCGCCGACAACAGTCACGCGGGCGCCGTCTTTGACCAGATTTTGACCGGCGCTGATGACTTGGGTATAAAGACTGTCCAAACCCTCCAGTATCTCGGTTTTACCGTTGGTCACATATCCGGTTTTGACCTCCAATGCATGTGCACGACCGTCTTTATATGCATACAGAAGCGTTTTGCCGGCGCGCTGCACCAGCGCTCCGGATGGAACGGAAAGGCCGCGACGATGGTCGATCACCACTTCCGCATGCGCCATCATTCCGGGCACGACACTGTCGGGTGGATTCGACCAGAGACATTTGATTTCAAACGTGCGCAGAGTCTCATGCACAGTTGGAGCGCGATAGGTAACCGTCAGTTCTTTGACGGATTCATCGCTCAGTTTCAGCCGCACCTGAGTATTACCGGTAACGATCATCGGGAAATAGCTTTCGGCAAGAAATGCGGAAAACTCCACGGCTTCAGGATTGTCGATACGAAACAGCGGATTCCCACCGCCGACCATTTCGCCGGGTTCGTAAAACCGGCGGCTGATAACGCCGTCGATCGGCGCTCTGACGACCGTGTCACGCAGATCGCGTTCAGCGATCGCCAATGCGGATTCAGCCTGCGAAACCTGCGCTTCGGCCAGGGCAACCTGCGCACGTGCGACCTTGTCGGCGGCTTCTGCCGCCCTCCAGGCTGTATCCACCTGTTCAGCGGCCTGCTCAGAGACCACTTCTTCTTCCCGTAACGCTTGAAAACGACGATGATCCTTGCCGGCGCGTTCTTTTTCCGCCTGAATTCTGTCACTTTGAGCTTGTGCGACAGCCAGCGCGTTCCGTGCCACCAGAACATCCTGGCGGCGCAATTCCACAGCATGTCCCAGTTGTTCGGAATCGATACGCGCCAGTTCCGTCCCTTTGGTTACCTCGGCACCATCTTCCACCAGAAGCTCTTTCAATGTCCCGCCTATACGCGCTGGAACCATGGCGAACTCCTTTGCTGCCAGCGTACCTTGCACACCTATCGAGCGTTCGAAATCAGTCGTTTCGACGGGTGAAATCATGACCTGGACGGCATCGGTTCGCTCGCCTGTCGCCTTTTCTTTTCCACCGCCACAACCGGCTGCTATGAAGCTGAGCATCAAGACGATCCATCCGTAGGTTTTGAATCCGGCAAAAGATTTAAGATGGTTCATATATTTATTCTCCCTGAGATTCGATACCTTCCCGTTTCGGTTCTACGGGCAGTTCAACAGGTTGTTGAAATGACAAAATTCCCATGGCGAGTTCCCAGCCGCGGCGCGCCATGGTGTGTTGGTAAACGGCTGTTGCATATCGTCGGCGCGCATCGGTTAAAGCGACCTGGGCTGTAATCACATCGATCTGAGCTTGCACGCCCTGTTCGTATGCTCGCTGTACCAAACGCAGCGCCTCCTCCGCTTCGACAATGTTTTTCGCAAAAGCGTCGACGAGATTGCCGCTGGAAATCATGTCGGCTTCCGCTTTGGCAACTTCAAGTCTGACTTGAGCGAAAAGGTTTTCCAACTGGAGCGCCGACTGCCGCGCTCGCGCTTTTTCCTGCCTCACTTTGCCGCGGGTTTCGTTGCCGTCGAACAATGAGAGCCCGATTCGCAAGCCGACCAACCATGACGATTCCCATTCGGCTTGATAAAACCGATCCGGGTTGACATATTTGTATTGACCGAAGGCTGCCAAGTTTGGCATATACCCACTTCTCATGATTTTGACGGCTTGTTCTTGAGCGGCATGAAATCGTTTGGCCGCATCGAGATCCGGCCGGTTTTCCAACGCGATTGCAACTGCTTCCAGCGCATCGGGCTGCACGGGCTGATAGTGCAAAGTTCCAACAATTTCCCGCGGATCGTCCAGCGGCAAATTCAGCATATTCAATAACGCCAGTTTAGTCAGATGGCAGGCATTTTCCGCAGCAATACACTCGGCTTTGCTTTGACTGACGCGGCTTTCCGCACGCAACTTATCGAAATTCGTCGCGATCCCCTGACGCAGTAATGCGTTGACATCATGCAAGGTTTTTTCCGCAAACTCCACGGCTTCCCGCGCCACGGCGAGCTGTTCCTTTGCCAGCAGCACCTGATTGAACGTTGCATGAACGGCGAAAGCTGTTTTCTGGCGAGCGGTTTCAACTTGAGCATCGACCCCATCGGCATACTCATGAGCCAGTTTCAGAGCTGCCCGAACGCCGCCGCCGGCATAGATCACCTGAGTCACTTCAGCCAGAACTTCATAATTATCCAACTGACCGATGGTCGTCACATTTTCTCCTGAGCCCATTTTGACGAGTTCATCCAGCCTTACATAACGACCGCTCAGATTGAGGTGAGGATAGACGATCGAGCGTGCCTGCATAACCTGCCCTTTGGCGACCTCTCTTTCATGCCTGGCGCTGTTCAAGAGCAGATTTTGTTCATCTGCCAATCGCAAGGCCTCCTGCAATGTCAGCTCATTTTCTGTTTCCGAGCCTGCTCGAAGAATGGAACTGGAAACAAATAGCACGATTATGCACAGAAGATGAAACCGGCTGTTGACGACACGTTTAAAAGCCATTGACAGTCTCCCATTTACCGTTTTTTTCACCCCGGGTTTCTTCTCATGGATTCAGAAGAACCGTGAGCTATTTACCAAGTTTGAGCGCTGTATTCAAGGGGATTGGAAAACGAGGAGCCAGGAAAGGGTGTTATTCAATCGAATCCTAGATTTGAACGAAATCGTTCTTTTTTCATTATTCGAAAATAAGGCTTCTTCAATTAGAACTCGATTAAATTCTTTCCTGGTAATCAGTTTTTAAAAAGCCGCTGAAAAGTAACTTGACAACTTGCAAAAAATCATTACACTGGGATTAAGTGCTTATAAAATATCGGTTTAATCTATCGCTTCGGTGAAGATGATAGGTTGTGGGAGCAACGAGCAGTAATGAATGGATGCCCCGACAAATCCAGATCTCATAGATCGTTCGCTGCATTTGTCTTCATTATTCTTTTAGCTGTCAAAACGGATTCCAGCTTGTATCTCAATTGTCAAGATAGGCTGACTTTTTTCAATGGAATGTGCCCTGTTTCATTGGATTTAAACGTTGACTCCTTTTTAGGAGGATTGTAGCCATGAGGAAGCTTTTCACAATTTCACTACTGATGGTTCTGATCTGCAGTCATGTCATTGCGGAAACTGAGCCGAGCGAAGCGCTGATCAAGCGCATCTCAGATGGACGGATCTTGGAGAAAACAGAATTCACGAGGAACTGCTTACCGGTGGATAGTGTTTATCTCGGATCTGTTATGACGCAAACCCAGGATGAACTGTATGGGGCAGATATACAAAAAGGTATTCTGTCGTCCAGTCGCCTGTCACGCGGTCATGGCAGCGTAGCGGCGTACGACAATACGAATCCGACGGAATATTATCTCAGCGCCCCGGCCCATCGCCAATACGCCGACGATTTGGAACTGGCAGTGTCGGCTGGAGGGATTTTGACGGGTTATGAAATCGGTTTCTATACCGATGAGACGGCGTCCTTTCCGGTCACGGTCACGGCATCGTTGTATAGTGGGCCTCCAGGCAGCAGTTCGGTGATTCCGGGAACGACAAAATCCTGGACAATCACTGAGGAAGGATCCAATGCCTGGCTTTTAATCAATGAGTTGGCTACGCCGATCGACATACCACAAACGGTGTATCTGGCCGTGTCATCGAATAAAGCCGATACCGGTTGGATGATAACAGGACAAGCCAATTTGGGTTACACCAATGATTTTTACTGTGAAAAATTTTGGAATATTTTCTGGATGTGTAATTACCATTTTGGCGGCGATCCTTGGGCAGGGTTTTATGCGTCGATTTATCTCGATATGGAGCTAGATCCGTGTGTAGAATGTCCACCGGAAGGTATTTTGGAGGGAGAACCCCCTTGCGGACCGGGTTATATCGATACCTATAACGGCGGTTGCAACAGTTCGCCGGCGGTATTTCAACCCATTGACAACGGCGACATCGTTTGCGGTCGGACCGGAACATATCAAGTCGGTACCGACACCTATCGTGATACCGATTGGTTTGTATTCACGTTGAGTGAAACGTCTATGGTCGAATGGCAGGCTTATGGTGAAGCGCCCATGCATGTCGCGCTGATCAAACCGGGGACGGCGATTCCGGACGGATGTGCCGATCTGGAGGTCTTGGCAGGTGCTGTCTCCTATTACTGTGAACCGGCGCTGGTCGAATTCTTGTTGGATCCGGGAACATACTGGGCTTTTGTGTCGATCAAACTAAACTCTTTTGGATACCCTTGTGAAATTCCCTATATCGCAACACTTCAATGGGGGCCGGCAGCACCGGAAACGTGCAGTGCTGAGAGCGTCTTTTCTCAGCCTCTGGCAGGTGCAAAAGCCTATGTCGTTTCCGACGACAATATCGGCTATGTTGCTGCAGATGATTTTTCCGGTGTGATGGAACCGATTGTCGCGGTGGAGTGGTGGGGCGGCAACCTGAATCCCCATCCACGTTGGCATGCCTGTACCAAGCTCAACACGGATTTTGTCATTACGTTTTATGAGCCGGGCATAATTCCGGGAGCTGTAGTACATCAAGAAACGGTTACAGCCACCCGTAAAGCCACCGGACAATACATTTTCGGTATTCCTAACAATGGGTACAGTTATCGGTATAGAGCTGAACTTGCCGCTCCCCTTTCTTTATCCTCGGGCTGGATATCTATTGTCGCGATTGACGGTGGACGATGCTGGTTTTTATGGGCTGACGCCGGAGCGCCGCCGCCCATCGACAGCCCTTATGTTCAAGACTCCGGAGACGGATGGGAGATCAATCCGGACCCGGAATATCAAGTCGATCTGGCATTCTGTCTGCTTGAAGAAGCCGTGATACCCACTGTAACACCGACTGAAATCCCGACTGAAACTCCGACCGAAGTCCCCACGGCAACACCGACTGAAGCCCTCACTGACACCCCCACCGAAATTCCGACGGATACCCCGATACCGGAGCCGACCAACACGCCGGAGCCGACAGCACCCCCAACCGAAGTTCCGACGGATACGCCGATACCGGAGCCGACCAACACGCCGGAACCGACCGATACTCCGATTCCGGTACCGACCGATACACCGGAGCCGACAGCGCCCCCAACCGAAATTCCGACGGATACACCGATACCGGAGCCGACTGATACGCCGGAACCGGAACACACTGCGACTCCGACGGAGGTCCCGACGGTTACACCTACGGAAAGTCCACCGACGACGACGCCGACGCACGCGCCACCGACCGATACTCCCGTCGTGCCGACACCTACAGAAACGCCGTATATTCGACCTTTGGGAGCCTATCTTGAAATGCCGTGTAATTGCTTTAACTGCGGTGATGTCTGCTATGTCAAAACAACGATTGCAAACGATACGCCGGAGCACTATGAGCATGTGCCTTTATTTGTGTTGTTGGATTGTGACGGAGTGTTTTTCTGGTGGCCTTCCTGGTCCGATGAAATCGATAGCCGCCAGATCGATGTCGAACCACTGATGGAAAAGGAGTATTGGATCGTCGAACCGTTTACCTGGCCGGATTTCACTTCATCGGCAGGCAACGTCTGGTTCCATGCGGTTATGACGGATAGAAAAATAACCCAGGTTTTCGGCGTATACGACAGCTTTACATTTACATGGGGATTTTGAAATACGAGGCTCTTTAGATTTTTGCCGAAAGACTTTTTCGCTTGAGTAGATATTTAACCGAGTGTCACTATATTGACTTTGCCACATGATGTTTTGGCCATTTATAGCTCTTTGAAATTCAGGTGCTGTTACGCTAAACGAGCTGTGGCCGGTATGATTTTTTGGAGTATGTCGTGAGGTTGTGAAAAATTCTCTTGACTTGGTGCTTCAATATCGGCACACTGGCCTCAAGTGATATATAGGCGTAGGTTTTAGTTCTTGTTCCGACGCAACGAAAAGCTACTCTAGGGGGTGAAGATCGATAATGAACGGATGGCCCGACATAGCATCGTCTCACAGTTCGATCGATGCCTTTGTCTATTCGGTTGTTTATTGCCAATTAGGATGCAGATTTGCATCTCATCATACGATACAGCCTGACTTATTTCGATGAAACATGCCTTGTTTCATTGGATTTAAACCTTGACTTCTTTTTGGGAGGAATTTGCTATGAGGAAGCTTTTCACAATTTCACTGCTGTTGGCGATGATCTGCAGTTATGTTATTGCGGAAACAGAGCCCAGCATAGCGCAGGTCAAGCGCATTTCGACCGAACGGATCCAGGAGAACACTGCATTTACGCGGAACTGCTTACCGGTGGAGAGTGTATATTTGGGGTCCGCTTTATCACAAACGCAGGATGAACTGCTCGAGGCGGGAATGCAGAAGGATATTCGGCCGCTGGGTCGGTCGTCGCGCGGTCATGGAAGCGTGGCGGCGTACGATAACTCAAACCCGACGCAATATTATTACGGCCCCGAAGAAGCCAATGTGCTGTATGCCGATGACATGCAACTGGCCGTAGCGGGAGGGGGATTGATGACAGCCTATGAGATCGGATTTTATACGGATGCGTCGGCTTCCTATCCGGTCACGGTCACCGCAAGGTTGTATAACGGGGCTCCCGACGGCGGAGGCACGGAGATTTCGGGCACGGCGAAATCCTGGACGATAACCGAGACCGGTTCCAATGCGTGGCTTTTAGTAAATGAACTGACTACGCCGATCACTATTCCGGAAACAGTCTATCTGGTCGTGTCGTCGAACAGAGTAAATACCGGATGGATGGTATCTGGGCAAGCCAATTTAGGTTATACCGACGATTCATTTTGCCAAAAAATAAAGATTTGGATTTTCGAGTTGTGGAGTTGTGGTCTAAGTTTCGAAGATGACGTTTGGGCCGGCTTCTATGCGACGATTTACCTCGATATGGAGCTCGATCCATGTGTGGAGTGTCCTCCGGAAGGTGTTTTGGAGGGAGAGCCGCCTTGTGGAACGGGTTACGTCGACACCTATAACGGCGGCTGCAATAGTTCACCGGCGGTATTTCAACCGATTGCCAACGGCGACATCATTTGCGGCCAGACCGGGACTTACGCGTTTGGTTCCGGCACCCATCGCGATACAGATTGGTTTGTGTTCACGTTGGCGGAAACCTCCATGGTCGAATGGCAGGCGTACGGCGAAGCTCCGATACAAGTCGCTTTGATCAAGCCTGGACTGGCGATTCCCGACGGATGTGCCGACCTGGAGGTCTTGGCCGGCGCAATTTCCTATTACTGCGAACCGGCTCAGGTCCAATACTTATTGGATCCAGGAACATACTGGGCTTATGTGTCGATCAAATCAGGTTCCATTGGCTATCCTTGTGAAATTCCCTATGTCGCTGCGCTCAATTGGGGACCTGCGGCGTCGGAGACATGTGGTGCAGGAAGCATTTTTTCCCAACCTTTCGCCGGTGAAGTAGTCTACGTCAACTCAGATAACAATGCCGCCATATTGGCCGCTGATGATTTTTCCGGCGTGACAGCACCGATCAAGGTAGTGGAATGGTGGGGCGGCAACCTGAATAACAGCCCCAGTTGGCACGCCTGTTCCAAGCCCAACACGAATTTTGTCATCACATTTTACCAACCGGGCACGCTGCCGGGCTCTGTGGCACGCCAGGAAACGGTGACGGCCACCCGTAGCGCCACCGGTCAGTACATATTCGGGAATGAAGGCTATGGATATAGTTATAAATACAGAGCTGAACTCGCCACACCGCTCTCCTTATCCGCGGGCTGGATATCCATCGCTGCGGTCGACAGCGGAAGATGCTGGTTTATGTGGGGTGATGCCGGAGAGCCGCCGGCCAACGGCAGCCCTTACGTTCAAAACACGGGTAGTGGATGGGCGATAAGTACGGAACCGGATCAACACGTCGATCTGGCGTTCTGCTTGCTCGAAGAAGTCGTGATTCCAACGGAAACGCCTATTCCACCGACTGAAACGCCGATTCCGCCGACAAATACGCCGATCTCTCCGACAGAAACACCGGTACCTCCGCCCATTCCGTCCACATCGCCTACCGGTCTATTTTTTGCATTGCTGGCGATCGGCATATTAATCGTATTGCCGGTATTGAGAAAAACGGTTTAAGGGGTGAGCTTTATTTTGAAGACGGCGAGTGTTCGTGGTTTTTCAAAACACTTAAAAAGACTGTGGCGTTTGGGTTAACGGCAAGCTTCACCCGCAGACACTGACAATGTGTTATTTTTCCGCGGTGTGATATCGATGTCGCACTGCGGCTCTTTTTACGGGAACCATCTATGAAAAGGCAGACATTCAGAGAAATAAAAATTTCTTTTCGAACCTTTTTATATCATTATAGGCAAACACTTTCACTTTGAAGATTTACCCCCAGACATCTGATCGATCGATTATTTTTTTTGCGCCGCTTGACAAATTCATTTTCTTCTGTTAGTAATTATTATTGCTGTCAACAAACTCTACTGTGGTGTTGCGGTGTTGTATTTAGGGGATAAGTGTGAAGGGGGATGGTGATTTAATCACATGCTGGTGAATGCATTGACGCCACGGGCAATAGTCTCTACAGAGCAAATTCCGGTCTCCGCCGGAAGGGTGTATCCGGTATGGAGACCGTTTTTTATGTCTATAGCTCATGAAACAGGACTTGTTTCATTGAACTCAACAAACCGTGTAATGCGGAAGGGAGGAATTTTTCTATGAAGAAAATGTTAATGTTAGGTTTTATCGTGCTGATTTTCTGTAGTTATGTCGCTGCGGAAACCGGCCAACTCAGCGCGAATACGCGCATAATTCAGCTCAATAGGATCGAAAAGAATATATTGAGCCCGCAGGTTTCTTCCGGCGATTGCAGTTCGGCATCGAGCTATCTTGCCAAATCAGACACGATCATCGAGAACCTGAGCCTGAACAAAATGGACTCGCCAATCAGCGCCGAGACAAAGCTGGATGCCCAGGTAATTCAGGAGCGGAACAGCCGTCAAAACTGTCCTGGTCTTCTGGCCTACAGCAATACTGACATCGAAGGTTATTTTCCACCTGCGAACAACGTGAGCATAGCGGATGACATTATTTTGAATGTTGCGGGCGGAGGAGATCTGGTTTGCTATGAAATCGCATTTGCTTATGGAGCTTTCGTAGCCCCCCAAGTCAACGTCAACGCAGCCTTATACAATGGTCGTCCGGATCAGGGCGGGCAGTTGATTCCCGGCACCGAAGCAACGTGGGTGTTTGATTCCAGTGTTGAAGTGGGATATTATTACACCCTTACTGCAGAACTGGCAACGCCGGTTGCTATCCCGGAAATCGTTTTTCTTGTGATGAGTAAAAACGCCGGTGGTAATGACAATGGATTTGCAGTTGCCGGAGCGGCGGAAATTGGGTATACGAACGATTGGTTTTGCATGCAAAATCCCGGCTGGATATGCGGCTATTATTTCGGCGGCGACCCCTGGGCCGGATTTTTTGCAGAGTTGTATCTGGATATAGACCTGGAACCCTGTGTGACGTGTCCTCCCGGTGGGATCTTGGAAGCTGAACCGGCTTGCGGACCGGATTACGTGGATACCTACAATGGCGGTTGCAACAGTAACCCACCGGTTTTTCAGGCCATTTCCAGCGGGAACGTCATCTGTGGTCAGACCGGAGTGTTCGAAAACAGCGACTCGACCATTTCTCGTGATACCGATTGGTTCTCATTCACACTTGGCGAAGCCATGCTGGTCGAATGGGAAGTTTACGGTGAAGCTCCAATGCTTGCCGCAATTGCCAAACCGGGATCTGCCGGATGTGATGACTTTGAAGTTCTGGCCCTCGACACCGCAAATTATTGTGAAACTGTTTATCTTAGCGAAGTGTTGCCTGCGGGAACATACTGGGTTATCGCAATGGTCGATAATTTCTCAACATATTGGGAATGTGAAATTCCCTATATTGCATCGTTCAACACTATCAGCCTGACCCCGTGTGTGAGTTGTCCTCCCGGCGGTATTCCTGAAGGCGAACCTCCTTGCGGACCAAATTATAATGATACGTTCAACGGCGGTTGCAACAGCACCCCATCCGTATTCCGACCTATTAGCAACAACAACGTCATCTGCGGCCAGACCGGTGTGTTCGATTATTCCGGAGACACCTATCGTGATACCGATTGGTTTGTGTTCCAAGTCACTGAATACAGCTTGGTGGAATGGGAAGCCTACGGTGAAGCTCCAATGATGGTTGCTCTGATCGATCCGGGAGTAGCCATGCCCGATGGCTGCGCCGACATGTCGATTTTGGGTGTCGGCGTGTCACAGTACTGCGAAACCGCGACGATCAAACGCCTGGTGGAACCTGGCACGTATTGGGCTTTCGTATCGCTTGATACATTTAATGAATTCTTTGCTTGCGAGATTCCATATGTTGCTACGATTCACTGGGAACCTGCCGATCCTGAAGACTGCGGTCCGGATACCATTTTCCCGCAGCCCTTTGCGGCGGAGGTCGTCTATGTCAATTCCGATGCCAATTCCGGTATCATCGTAGCGGATGATTTTTCAGGTCTGACAGAGGCGATCACTGCGGTGGAGTGGTGGGGCGGCAACCTGAATAACAGCCCAACCTGGCATGGATGCACCAAACCCAATTCGAATTTTGTCATCACCTTTTATCAGCCCGGAGCAGTTCCCGGGGCCGTCGTTTATCAGAAAACCGTCACAGCAGTTAAAACCCAGACCCTTCAGTTTGTATTTGGTAACACAGCTTACGGTCCTGTGATGAAATACAGAGCCGAGTTGCCGTCATCTGTCAGCATTCCCGCCGGGTGGATTTCCATTCAAGCTGTTGACAGCGGGACTTGCTGGTTCATGTGGGCTGATTCCGGAGCGCCGCCTGCCTCCGGCAGCGCTTTCGTTAGAGACTCAGGCTCAGGTTGGGAACTCGACGCGGAGCCAGATAATCAAGTTGATCTCGCTTTTTGCCTGATCGGCGGTGAACCACAACCCATTCCTGCCACATCACCCGTTGGTATCAGCATAGCATTGCTTGTCATTGGAATTATGATCGCTCTGCCGATGCTGAGAAAATCTCTGTAAGTTTTTTTAGAATCCGCAACACAGCCGCAAGGATTACCCTGTTGCGGATTCTTTTTTTAAAAGGAGAATGACAATGAAAAGCCTGTTTCGATATTCGATACTGTCGGTGCTGATTTTCAGCCTTTCCCCTATCTATGCTCAGACTTGGGTCGAGGTTACCGATAAGTTGGGGCTGACCGGCACACCGTCCTTTCGGATTTCGATCGTCGATCTGAACGGGGACGACTATCCCGACTTAGTGGTTCATGACGCCGTCGATCATGCAAATTGGGATGTCATGAACAAAATGTATGTTTATTTGAATGTGGAAGGCGATACATCAGGCACTCGCAAGTTCATCGATTTCACTGAAGAATCCGGTATTCGTGCCAACAGGCGCGGGACTAAAGACGGCCGTCACTCCGACCTGGCTATTTTCGGTGATATCAATAACGACGGTTATCCGGACTATTTTGCAGGCGTGTATTACCATCGTCATACGTTCATACCCGAAAATATCGAATGGCTCGATACCAGCGAAGTTTTCTTGAATGACGGCACTGGCCGCTTCACGTTGGTTCCGGATACGCTCTTCTTCGACGGTGGTCTGACCAATGTTTCAAGCGCAGTTTTCGCTGATTTTGACCGTGACGGCAACCTGGACCTATTAGTCGGCAATTGGTTCACCAAATATTTCGGCGGAACCGGCGACGTGTTCGCTCCAGATCAACTTTTCCGTGGCAACGGTGACGGAACGTTTCAAGACATGTCGGGAACATCTGGCATACAGAACCCGGAAGTTCTCCAGCCGACTTACGGCGCTGCCGTCGCCGATGTCGATGAGGACGGATATCCGGATATTTTCCTCGGCAATTACTGTCGAGACAAATCGAAACACCTTCGAAACAACGGCGATTGGACCTTTACTGAAATTCATGAAACGTCGAATTACGGTCAATATGTCGGTCCCGGCAACTGCGCCTCCCACACCTGTTCATGGGGTTCCATGCCGCGGGATTTCAACAATGATGGTCATATCGACCTGTTCACGATCCTTGTTCACGGCTGTAGAAAAGTGATGTCGGCGCCTTTGATCAACGATGGCACCGGCGTTTTCACCTGGGATTTCGATTGTATCAAAAGCCGCCTGGACGATGATCCGGCCAAACTGCACCATGGCGATCATTTTGCGACCTGGGTTGACTGGAACAACGACGGACTTGTCGATTTGATCCTGTCTGAAAACGGTTATGACAACAACCGGTTTTATATTTTTCGCCATGAACCGGATCACACACTCCAAGTCATTACACCGTCAACAGCGATGAGTGTTTTGAATACGGAAAATGTCTCGGTTCATAATGTTTCCGTTTTTGATTTCGACCTGGACGGCGACGATGACATCATCATCGGCTCCGGTGACGGCGGACCTCTCCGAGTCTTCAGGAATGATATCGGGAACGCCAAAAATCATTTGACGGCTACACTGGTCGGGGCCGGCAAACCAGGATTCAGCAACACATCGGCTATCGGCGCCAAAATTCAAGTGACCTACGGCGACACTACAATCACCCGCGTCGTGCGAGCCGGCGACGGCCATTTCGGCCCTCAAGTCCCGTTCAGACTGAATGTCGGTTTGGATACCGCCGCGCAGGCTGACCTGGTCACAATCACCTGGCCTAATCTTAGCCAGGATGTCTACAAGCTCAAAAAAATACCCGCCAATTCGCACATACGAATTTATGAGAATCCCGATCCGATTAAAAACGCGTCCGGCACACGCCTATTCATCCCCACCGCTCATGTAACGCCAGGGGACCGCTTCAGCGTTTGGAGCTATTTATACAACAATTCCACACAAACCATGAAAAAGATTCCTTTTATGGCTGTCTTGGAAGTCGCGGGTATGTATTGGTTCTGGAACACCTGGTCGGAAGATGTCGGATATGATATTGTCGATGTCGACCCAGGCGTGACCATGATAAACATACTGCCGGAATTTCAGTGGCCGGATACCGGAGACGGATCATTTGACGGCATCAGGTTTTACGCTGCCATGCTGAACGACTCGATGGACGATATCATCGGCGGTTTTGACGGTTTGGGCTTCGCGGAATTTGGTTACGGCCCGAAAAAATAAACATTCTGTGAGCTTCACCATCACTTACCTACTGTAAGCTCCAAGAGAATAATGTAATGTGACCTTATATTCTTATTTAAGAAAGGCCTCCAATGAAACGTTTTATATTTGTTACGATTATTTTCGCTTTGTCATCTTCTTCGGTGAGTTTCGCGCTGTTTCCTCGTGCTGAATTTCCGAAACCGTTGAACCCGGTAATCCGCGATTGTGATCGCTGGGATCTTCTGGTTGTCAAATTTCGTGAAAACACGGGGATTCGCCTTCGAAACGCGGATTTTGTATCGAAAAACAATGTCGATTTGACTGCGCTTTTTGAGCTTTTATCGTCTTATCCTGAAGTCAGATATGAACGATTATTTCGTCGTCCGGAGTATGTCTATGAAAATGAGAAACGCACTGGAGAACGACGAGTAGGACGTCAATTAGCGGATTTGAATCTGTATTTCGCTTTCGGACCTCCGGACAGGGAAACCGCGGAACGGTTATTAGTTGATTTAAACGCCTTGGAAATCGTGGAATGTGTTTACCCCGAGCCGATTCCTCAGCTTGCTTTCATGCCCTCGGCCGGAAAGCGTGTTTTGCCGCCTTCGTATGTCCAGTATCAGGGCTACCTGAACGCTTCCCCGGTCGGTGTCGATGTCGCCGCAGCACGCTCTTATCCAGGGGGTCGTGGAGAAAATGTCCGGATGATCGATGTTGAGCTGGCTTGGCGGTGGACACATATCGATCTGCCGACACCTTTTTATCAAGGCGGTGTTCCATCGCAATTAGTGGACTACCGTCATCATGGAACAGCCGTGATGGGGATTATAACCGGTGTTGAAAACACCTATGGTATAACAGGGATAGCTCCGTTAACCGAGGTCGGTGGTCAAGCGATAAATGAAGGTGACTGGCCTGAAAATGTCGGAACTTACTTTGACACAGCTTCCGCCGCCCTTGAACCGGGAGATATCTGGCTGATCGAATTGCATGGTCCTGGCCCTGCTGGTGATTACATACCAATGGAGTGGTGGCAGGCAAATTATGATGCGATCGCCAACTCCACCGCTCAAGGACGCATCTGCGTCGAAGCCGGCGGTAACGGCTCGGCAAATCTGGACGATTCCATCTACCAGGGCAAATTCAATCGATCCACCAGGGATTCTTTAGCCATCATGGTCGCAGCCGGAACACCCTACAACATGAATCCTGAGTGGTTCACGAATTACGGGTCACGCATGGATGCAAACGGTTGGGGTTCCGCAATCTATACTACCGGCTACGGTGACCTTTATTCAGCAGGAGGCGAAGATTACTATTATACTTCTGATTTCGGCGGGACATCGGGAGCATCTCCGATCGTGGTAGGGGTTTGCTGCCTCGCCCAGTCCATTTACAAAGAGCTGACCGGAGGTGAAATACTGGACCCGGCCACTCTGCGAGCCGCCATTACAGAAACCGGCGCTCCCCAACCAAGCCCCGCCACCCAGTATATCGGTCCTCGTCCGAATCTGGCGGAATTATTGCTTCACGATATTTTCCAGCTCGAACCGACGCCGACACCCGTCCCAAGTAATACCCCGACGCCCGACTGTATCAATGACGGCGATGTCAATTTTGACGGCATCATATCCACTGCTGACGCGCAATTGACGTTCCTCATCGCAATCGGTCAATACTCCCCGACCTATCTTGAGGAATGTGCTGCAGACTGCAACGGCGACGGCTTGGTCACATCAGAAGATGCACAACTGGTTTTCTTGACAAGTTTAGGCACCGCAACCTGTGTGGATTAGCTCCAATCAGCCTCTTCATGGATATCGATACATCTGACGACATCCTTTTGGACTTCACGGTATCGCAAACCGCTTTCGGGGCAAATCATGATTCCATCGTTATCCGGTTTTGACAGAGGAAGGCCGCGTCTGCCGACCCAACCTGTTCTGATCCCCGGCACCCCCTTGATCAAAGCGTAATCGGGCACATCTCGTGTGACGACGGCTCCTGCAGCTATAAACGCATATCGTCCTACGACGATCCCGCAGAGAATCGTTGCGTTGGCGCCGATAGTACAGCCTTTTTTCAACAACGTTTTCTCAAACCGATCACGTCGGTTTATCCAGGATCTTGGATAAGTGACATTGGTCAGAACACAAGACGGTCCTAAAAACACATCATCTTCAATGATTGTGCCGGTATAAATCGAAACATTGTTCTGCACTTTGACATGGGATCCGATTTGCACATTAGATGCAACGAAACAGTTTTGGCCGAAAACGCAATTTTCACCGATCTCGACATCCCGCATGATATGGGTGAAATGCCATATTTTGGTGCCGTCGCCGATGCGGCAGGGTTCATCGACATAAGCGCTTTCGTGTTTAAAATACACCTGATCCCTATCCAACTGTATTGAATTATGATTGTTAACCGATTTATATCCTGTTCTGATGCATCAGTTGCCTCCGACCCGGAATAATCAGATAACTCAGAAAGTTCCTATTCTCAAGTACCCAAAGACTCTGACGATTCCACTGGCTCTATAGGCGTTACATCAAGTTCCGTCATCGTCTCCAGAACCTTATCTACAAACTTCACTCCATCTTCTTCAGGCATTTCCGGCAGAATTCTAAAGGCAACCATCATGCCAAAACCACTTTTCAAAGTCAGATACATCGCTTCGATATTTGCCGGTGTCGGAAAGGTGTGCTTGAAATACTCCGCTTTGACCGAATTGCCGAGAAGGTTTCGATCACGTGTCGAGTCTGGTTCATCCGTCAAACCGAGAAATGTCGTTTTTAAATATTTAAAAACATCAGGTTCTTTCATTTCCATCATTTGCTGGAGTTCTTTGGAAGCTTTGACAAAGATGATTTCCGCAAGCATCTTATCCGGTTCAGCTTTCGCCGGATACATGAAGCTGACGGCATCCAATCCGATCTTCATAGGATCGGAAAGATCAAAATCTGATTTGAATTGAATTGTTTCCCAGGAATACTCCCGGCTAAAAGCTACAGCACCTACCGCTGCCAGAATACAAAAATAGACGACATACCGCTTCATCGATTGAGCCCTCCTCAAAATGAAAGCTTTTTTAAACGCATTTAAGCTATGGTGATAGTCTTTCGATATTTATTGTATATAACCCGGTAAATACACATCATAAACCGGGTCAAGCTCCAGATTTCCATCTTTCTCAGCAAGTTTGCCCACAAATGCCGTCACATAGCCTGTTCCACCGTACATCGAAATATATTTTTTGTGGTCATAATTTTTGGGACTTCGCAGTTGAATCATCATAAAGTCAGGAGTCAAGGCGCCTTCACCAAAAATTATGTTTAAGCTGGCGTTGTCATTGAAGGGATTGGGATTGGTTTGAGCGGCAAAATAGATATATTGGTCTTTAGCGGCTTCCAAAAACAGTTTCACTCTTTCTTCTTTCGAGGTGATTTGTCCAGCGATGATTTTCTCGACAATCGGTGCGCTGTCGACAAAGCCTTTCGCTTCAGGTATTTCTTTCTCGATGACCTCACGCCTTTCAGGCGTAATTCTCCAATCCATACCGCGGGTCTTCTGATAGACATTCTCTTCTTTCGGCTGCTCTTCTTTTTCCTCTTTTCCGGCAATATCCGAAGTCAGTTCCAATTTGTCCGATTTTCTGACAGAGGCTATATCGGATGCGTCTTTTCGAGTAGTAATTCGCTTTGCTTCATCTTTTACCACAGTATCGGCTGACTGTGCCTTTGGAGCCTCTTCCTTGGTAGCGACAGGTACGGGTTTCTGCTTATCGGAACCACAGCCCACGCCGATTAAACCGATGATTACCAAAATTAAAAAAAGCGTGACAAAATTTTTCATGTTTTCTCTTTCCTCCATTCTTCTTGACTAAATTCACCTATCGTGTTTCATCTTCCTAAAAATTATATTCATAAATCCTTTAGAAGCAATACTATTCTTCAGTATATCAACGCTCACTTAAACGAAGACTCTCAAAATTTGAGATGCTATTTGTTTCTCTGCTTACCATCTGCCGCCGCTTTAAAGCCTCCAATGCGTAAAATTGATTTTTTTCGCATCTTCCATAGAAAACAGGCTTTTGACATCGACCAACACCGGCCCGGTTCGGCAGCAAATAGCCGCCAGGTTTTCCAATGACCACTGCTCAATAATTTTTTTATGTTTTACCGCTATAATGACGGCATCATACGGCGCATTATCCTCCGGGGTTTGAACCAGATCCAGATCATATTCATTTTTGACATCATCTTTTCCGGCATGCGGGTCCCAGACGGTGACATCGGTTTCGTATTCATGCAATTCCTTGACAATGTCGATTACCCGTGAATTCCTGATATCGTTGATGTTTTCTTTAAACGTAAGACCCATAATCAAAACCTTGCTTCCTTGAACGGCTTTCCCTGCTCGAATCAGAAGCTTGACGGTTTTCTCCGCAATAAATTTTCCCATTGAATCATTGATGCGCCGCCCCGCCAAGATGACCTCCGGTCGATATCCCAGGCTTTCAGCTTTGAAAGTCAAGTAATACGGATCGACCCCGATACAGTGTCCTCCGACAAGGCCGGGTTCAAAACGAACAAAATTCCATTTGGTTGCCGCCGCATCCAAGACATCATGAGTATCGATACCTATCATGCCGAATATCAACGCCAATTCATTCATCAGGGCAATATTCAAATCCCTCTGCGTATTTTCTATCACTTTTGCCGCTTCCGCCGTTTTGATATTCGGTGCATGATGAATGCCCGCGGTTATCACTCGGCCATAAACATCACCCAAGAATTTGCTCGTTTCCGACGTATCACCAGAGACGACCTTTACAATTTTATCAACGGTATGCAGCTTATCTCCCGGATTCACCCGCTCCGGAGAATAGCCGACAAAAAAATCCGTTAGATGTCGAAAACCGCTCTCCTGTTCCAAAATAGGAATACACTCATCTTCAGTCACGCCTGGGTAAACAGTCGATTCATATACGATGACGGTATTTTTTGCCATGTTTTTTCCTACGACCCGTGTTGCTGAGATGACAGGTGAAAGATCCGGCAATTTATAGGAATTGACAGGCGTCGGAACGGTGATGATAACAAGGCGGCAACGGGAGATGGCGGCAGGGCTGGACGTGAAAATCATGCTGGTATGTCGAAGTTTTTCAGCGTCAACCTCTCCGGTGACATCCTC
Source organism: bacterium (assembly GCA_049652745.1). Lineage (GTDB taxonomy): Bacteria > CSSED10-310 > CSSED10-310 > CSSED10-310 > CSSED10-310 > JBASEY01. Next base: position 32,202 of record JBASEY010000033.1, read on the forward strand.
CCCCGCCTGAAGCCCTGCAATACGTCCCTGATCGGAATCATATCCGACGACATTGTACTGCTCGCTGAGATGCATCGCTAAAGGTAAACCCACATATCCCAGACCGACTACGCAAATTTTTTCTTCCCCTGTCACAAAGCGGTTAAAGAGATCATTCCATCCTGCCATCGCGATATCCCTCTCTTCCCCATCCATAAAGCCGAAATGCTTAATTATCGGTTTTCATATTCAAAAATGATTCATCAATCAGCATCCAAATACTCGAATATCATAGATGATAACCATTCTGAAGAGCAATGGAGCGCAGAAAGGAATATGAAGAATTCGTCATAAATCTATGTGTTCATATTTCAGAAAAAGGCATTTATCGATACTTATCAATCCTCTTCAGAGCTAAAAAGCTGAAAAGAAGGAGATAGGAATTATAGAAACTCGCTGTAATTAAACCTTGAGCCTCATTCGCACCCATGATATTGTTCTTGGGCTGTTTAAATGACGTTCTTATAAAAGGAGTCACCGGATGCAGGCAGAATTTTACATAGTCACCACTACGGTCGGCAACGAAACGACGGCGGCGGAGCTTGCCCGCCGGATCGTCGAAGCCCGTTTGGCTCGATGCGTACAAATCGTGCCGAGAATCCGATCGATTTATCATTGGGACGGTGAAATCTGTGATGATGAAGAAAGTTTGTTGATCCTCAAAACAGCTCGGAAAAATCTCGATCAACTTTTAAAAACCTTACCGACTCTCCACCCTTACGAGGTGCCTGAAATTCTGGTCACACCGGTTACGGACGGTCATAAACCTTATTTGAAATGGTTGGATGAGTGGATATACGGGGATTGACCATGAGCGCCCGGACGATCACAGAAAACAAAAAAGCGCATCGCAATTACGATATCGAGGCGACGTGGGAAGCCGGCATAGCTTTGGTCGGCACCGAGGTTAAGTCGTTGCGGGCCGGAGGGGCCAATTTGAAAGACTCGTATGCTCGAATCATTCATGGTGAGCTGTTCTTGGTAGGTTGCCATATTTCTCCCTATTCCCATGGCAATCAAATGAATCACGACCCCGAGCGACCGCGTAAACTGCTGATGAAAAAGTCGGAAATTCGCCGTTTGATCGGCAAAATCAACGAACGAGGTTATACTCTTGTGCCTTTGAAATTGTATTTCAACGACCGAGGCATCGCGAAGGTGTTGTTGGGGCTGGGCAAAGGCCGGACTCATTCCGATAAACGCAGTGTGATCCGGGAACGTGACATCCAGCGCGACATGGCCCGCGAACTTCGTAGATACTGAAATGGATCGCACTTCAAACAGGATTCAGCGGGCGGTTTCACCTACGACCACCCTTTTCCAACATGGACATTGCTGACGATTCCGATTACACTATGATCTGATCATGACAAGGATGAACAATCAGTTTTTCGATATGTTCACCGGGAAAATTGACACCGATTAACCAGGGAGGTTTTTATGGCCGGAAAGCGAAGCATGGATGATTTAAATGTTATGGGGAAGCGTGTTTTTATGCGTGTGGATTTCAATGTTCCGATCAAAAACGGGCAAGTTGCCGACGACAAGCGTATTCAAGCGGCACTGCCATCGATTCGTGCCGTCATTGAAAACAATGGAAAACTGATACTTGCATCTCACCTGGGTGACCCCAAAAACGGGCCGGATCCCGCTTTCAGTCTTAAACCCGTGGCGGAGCGTCTTTCCGAGCTGATCGATCGGCCGGTCATTCTGGCGCCGGATTGCATCGGTGAATCTGTTGGTCTGCTGATATCCAAAATGCAAAACGGCGATGTCATCCTATTGGAAAACCTTCGTTTTCATCCCGGCGAAAAAAAGAATGATCCGGCATTCGCAAAGGCCCTTGCCGAGCATGTCGATGTTTATATCAACAACGCCTTCGGAGCCTGCCATAGAGCCCATGCATCGATTGTCGGCCTGCCGGCGCTGATCCCTGAATCCGCTGCCGGGCATCTCATCATGAAAGAAGTGGAATATCTAGACACTGCCGTCCGCCACCCGCGCCGACCGTTCTATGCTCTGCTGGGCGGCGCAAAAGTATCAGGAAAACTGGCCTTGATAAAAAATCTGCTCCCGAAAGTCGATGGTATTCTGATCGGCGGTGCCATGTCTTACACCTTCATGAAAGCCTTGGGCAACGAAATCGGCAAATCACCGGTCGAATATGATCTGATCGAAACCGCGCTTGAAACACTTTTACTGGCTGAAGAAAACGATAAACTGTTCCTGCTTCCATTGGATACCGTCATAGCTCCCTATCCCGAACCCGGGGTTCCTCATCGGATTGTCGAAGCAGGAACCATCCCATCCGATATGGAAGGATTCGATATAGGCCCGAAAACCATCAAGCTTTACAGCAGTTACCTGGAAAAAGCCGGCACGGTTATCTGGAACGGACCGATGGGCATGTTCGAAATTCCTGAGTTTTCCACCGGAACCTTCACTTTGGCGCGTGTGCTGGCTGCATCCGGCGCGATCAGCATTGTCGGCGGCGGCGATTCGGCGTCAGCAATGAGAAAAGCGGGTGTCACGGACCAAATGACCCATGTTTCCACCGGAGGCGGCGCCAGCCTGGAATACTTGGAGGGAAAGGAACTCCCTGGTATCGCTGCGCTTCCGAACGCCTAACGAACAGAAACCGATTCCGATCTCACTTTTTATACCCGGTCAATCGCCGATCGCGCTTTGAAATATACCTGCTTCAATGGAATACCATGTTCAATAGCGATTTTCCGGCAGTCTTCGTATTCCGGTGAAATCGTTTGACCGGAGCAGGTAACCCTCACTTGCCCCCATGGCGTTTCAGCCATTTTGATTTCTCTTGGAACACTGGTGCGCAGCACCCGGGTTTCCCGAACTCCCAGCGTGCGGGTTTCGGCGAATAAAACCGCTTTGGCTTTTTCAACTGCTTTTTCTTTGCATAAAACACGCAACAGATGACCGGGACGACACTTTTTGCGTAGCGTTCCCAACATTGTGACATCCAGAACGCCATCGACCGCAAGCAGTTTTTCAAAGCAATATCCCAGAATTTCCGGTGTGTCGTCATCGATATCCGTTTCCAACATGACCAATGACTCTACGATAAAATCCCCTTTGCTGCTCTCCGACTCAATTGCGCCGATTATCGCCCTCAACACATTCGCTCGATCACCGTCATCTCTGGCGCCGGCGCCGTGACCGATTTGAAGGGGAATCAGATTTCCGGGCGGGTCGAAGGAGTCGATAAACTCAGCGGCCAGAGCCGCGCCTGTCGGTGTTGTGCGCTCACCCGGCAGACCATCGATAAGAACTGGGATGTTTTTCAAAATCAAAGCAGTAGCCGGCGCAGGGACGGGGACGACACCATGCGAAAAGGTGACGGTGCCGGAGCCGGTGTTCAAAGGTGTTGAATAAATTTTTTCGACTCCTAATACATCCAAACCCCAGGCAACACCCAATATGTCCACGATGGTATCCAATCCGCTCACCTCGTGAAGGTGAACCTTTTCCATTGATACGCCATGCACCTGGGATTCCGCGGCGACTATTCTTTCAAAAGCCGACAACGCTCTTTTGATCACGGTATCTTTCAATCCGGAGCCGGAAATGGCTTCCCGAATATCCGACACATGCAAATGGCGATGAACATGAGGTGTCACTGTCACAAATGTTGCCGTAATACCTTTTTTCACCGTTTTTTGAATATCGACCTCATCGTCGGCAACACCTATAGAGCGCAGCATATCTTTGAATTTCGATGCATCTAACCCGGCATCCAGCAAAGCTCCTAAAAACATATCTCCACTGATTCCGGCTTGGCACTGCAAATACAATACTTTCATCGGTGTATCCTCCTTCACGCTTGTTTGATATCGACTATCATTCTAAACTATCGATTAAAGGGTGTGGGACCTGACAGGTCTCCGCAGCCCCAGAATATCGGAAGCTCGGGTAAACGCAATGACAAAAATTCGGTTGATGGTTTTCCTGATTATAACGCCGCTGGTTTCATCGATCGGCTTCGGCTCCGATTTTTCAACTCCCCGACCCACCGCTTCAATCACAAATCCATCGACGGAAAACCCGTTATCCGTCTTTTTGGAATCACTGGACAGGTTTATTCCGTTTGTTCATGACCAATTGCACGATCTCCCTTCATCCGATGAAAAGCAACTGTTTGAAAACCTTGCATCGCTTCAAAAGCAAATCGATCGGGAAACAGCGAAACAGTCTCTGCCTTCGATAGCTGGAACTGCGCTTTTTACTGAAACCGGTGCCTGGTCGGCCTGGTCCGGCGTCATCGAGGATCTACCCGGAAACTGGATGGAATACATTGCAACCTCAGAATCCGGAGCCGGTATCGTCGTTTTATATGAAACTCCGGCAAAGGCCATCATTGTTCATCTGACCAAAGGCGACTATCGAATAGCGATGACCCAGATAATTCTGATCGATCGATCGATTGATGGAATCCAACCGGATGGGATGATGATACAGGGTAAACATAACCATTACTTGTTCAGATATTTATCACCTTTTGACAGATTACCCGGCGTGATGCCATTGAGTTCAAATTTGAGTGAATCCATTTTACCGGATATTTTGCTTCCCATTGAAGATATCGCCGCTAAACAATCATTTTTTGGAAATGAATGTTTGCCTGAATGGTTACGTCCATTATTCGATCCGCATTTTTTTGCTGGAAATTTTCTCGGCCTTCATTCTGCCGGCATGCTGCTTGTTGCCGGGCTGATCGCTTGGAGCTTGACCCATCGCCTTGTCACATTTCAACCCAATCGTCATCGAAAAAAACTTTTAGTGGTTTTTACGGCCTTTTCATCATTAGCAACCATCTTTTTTGTTTCTCGATTGGCACACTCACTCATCTCCGATACCTCCTTTGCATGGTGGCCGGAGTTTCCTATCGAATACAGCCTGGCTACTCTTGCACTTCCGCTTTCAGCTCTTTTATTGGCCGGAGCCTGGATGCGCTGGATTTTTTTCCTGTTATTATCGCTTATTCAGTCACGATCAAGATCAGACTCTCCATTCAAAAAGCATCATATACCCGGTTGGTTATGCCAAATATCCGCGATTGCCTTGCTGTCTCCCTATTTAATCTCGCTAAGCGGCGCAACGATTCGACAGAATATCTCCAGCCGCCTTCAGAACTGGATCAATGAACGCGAGCGCCTGCTGCCGCTTGCTTTGGAAAACAACCTGGACATTCTCTCAGCAGATGAAATGCTCTATCATTGGGAAGACGGCGCTCCCTTTTCGAATACGGCATTTCATCTTTGGCGCAAAAGTGACCTTCACGTGTTCGAAGCGGATTTCGCTGTTCAGATACTCGATGAAAACGGAGTCATTCTGCAACAATTTTCTCCGTTTTTCACTCCGGATACGTTACATCCTGAAATTTTAGACCAGTCATTGGCGGTTGACACAGGCCGCTTAATCATTCCGCCGCGGCTTCATCACCATTCGATACACTCGCCTTTGATAGGAATTACCGCTGTCGAAACAGACGATGACATGTTTGTTTATCTCGTCATACAGATAGCCATGGAGCCCGGCGCAATAAAACCTCCCCCCCATCGATGGGGCGACGCTATCACTGTTCATGTTGCTCGGCGTGAAGATTCATCTGAATTGCACCGAGACATACCCGCCGTTTTACAGGCGGAATGGTTTGAACATCCGCCTTCGGAACCCAAATGGATCGATGATGAGTCCGGACGTTTTCAGGCGCTGCTTTTTAGGTTGCCTTATTCCGACCCGACGCAGCCAGAAATTCTGGTCGGCCTGCTTCCCCGCATTTCTTTCGAATCCCATCTGGCCGGCATCGCTAGGCTCGCTTTATTATCCATGTGTCTTTTGATGCCCGGTTTAGCTTATTTTGAAATCAAACATATCGTTCGTTCCCGAAAAGAAAAAACCTATGGGTCTTTCACACGCCAATTGCTGGGCGCTTTCCTGTTGCCGGTGATCGCCTTGCCATTGATTTTTGCGGTCACTCTTCATCGCGTTATCGATGATTCTGAAACCGAATTCCAAAAGGAACAAATGGCACAAATGCTTCAACAAACCCTTATGCAATTGAAAGAGCATACCATTGAACAGGCGAAAATCCTTCGTTCGAACGTCGAACACCACTTTTTCAATGAATATGATCCGGATTTTTCTGGTGTAATGGGTGGCACTTGGTTGGTTCTGGATGAATTCGGTCGGGAGACAATGTCCGGTGCAACTCCTTCGATTCACGATCTACCATTGGAAACGATCAGCCGGGTCTTTCAAGAAACCTATTATCGAGGTCGTGCTGCAGATGAGATTGTCTTTCAATCCAGATCTCCCGGCGAGCTTACCGCTCAGGTGATTCTGGCATTTCCCCAATTTCCCGCCATGAATTCGAACGACGAAGTTTTCCAGGGCACTTTTGTATGTGAAATACCTATTACCGATGACGCTTGTCGCTCACTCGATGAATTTTCAGATTCACTGATTGCAATATACTCACAAGGTTCGATTTCGGCCTCAAACAGACCGGAATTGTTCCAAACCGGCTTGATATCGAACCGCCTCGATGCATCTTTGTACCGGTCACTGGTTTTTCAAAAGAGAGATACACTCTTGAAATTCGATAGAACGCATGGTCAGTATTCCGTTACCGGCGCATTTTATTCAGAATTCAGCCATGTCATTGGCGCTGCAACCATGTCTTTCACACGATTTCCTTTTACAGCTCAGCATTCGAAAGCCAATGAATGGCTTTTTCCGACGACACTATTTCTGCTCGTTTCGGGAATACTCTTTTCGCTTTATTTCGGGCGACGGATTGCTCGTCCGGTCAAAGCGCTGACAGAGAGCGCCCTGGAGGTTTCAAAAGGCAATTTCAACGTTATCGTTCCGGAACATGGCGCCGGGGAAATCCGGTTGTTGACCCGCACATTCAACATCATGACGCGTGATCTCGAGGTTCAGCGGATCGATCTGCAAGAGCGCTATACCTTTATCAACGCCTTGCTGGCGAGGATGTCATCAGCTATTTTGGCTGTAGACAATACCGGTAACATTTTGACTTGGAACGAGGCTTTCCAAAATCTCTTTCCAACATCCGGCATAGATGGAGAAAATCACAAAATTGACAGAGTTTTCATGGATATTGGGATTCCTGAACTGAAAATGATTTTCGATGGCTACGTTTCCGGATCGGTCGAAGATCGACATGTTTTTCGTTTTTTCAGGGAAGGTCGAATAGTTCATTTAGCGGTCACGTTTGCCAAATTGCAGTTCCCCGGCAGGTTGACAGGGATTTTGATCGTCATGGACGATATCACTGATACCGTACAATCATCAAAGCTCCAGGCATACAGTGAAATGGCCAGACGCATCGCTCATGAAGTCAAAAATCCCTTGACACCCATTCAATTGTCCATCGAACATCTTCGTCAGGCATGGGAGGACGGCGCCGCCGATTTTCCGGCTATATTCAATCAATGCCTTTCAATGGTTCTGGAGGAAGTGAGAAGTCTTGAACGGATTTCGACGGAGTTCAGTCGGTTTGCACGTTTTCCCAAGCCGTCTTTTCAATTGGATGATATGCGGCATGTCATCAATGAGGTGGCGGCAATGTATCCGGCAGCCTTGACCGGTACGACTTTTCAGGTGGATCTGCCTGATGACCCGCTTCTTTGCCGCTATGACCACGATCAGATCAAACGCGTTTTAATCAACCTTGTCCAAAATGCACTTCAAGCAATGGACAACAAGGGTGTTCTCAAGCTGAAAGGCAGTCGCGACGGCAATTGGATCAAAATCGAGATCGTTGATACCGGACCGGGTATGGATAAAGAGACGTTGATGAACCTTTTTGAACCATATTTCAGCACGAAAAAAGAGGGGGCCGGATTAGGCCTTGTCATCACCAAAGCCGTAATCGAGGCACATGAAGGGATTATCCAGGTACAAAGCGCGCCAGGGGAAGGCACAAGTTTCATTTTTCGCTTGGCGGCCGCGGATTCAATAACTCCCATCAGGGAAGAAAAAGGTGGGTTCAATGCAGAGTAAATTGATACTTGTAATCGACGACGAAGTGGGTATTCGGCGCAGCCTGCGAATGATTTTGGAGTATTCAGGATATGCTGTCGAAGAAGCCGCCGATGGAGAATCAGGTCTTTTTGCGGCACGAAAACATAGACCGGACTGTGTTCTATTGGATATAAAGATGCCGGGGATGGACGGCCTGGAGGTTTTGGAGATATTGATGCAGGATTATCCGAGCCTACCGGTCATCATTTTGTCGGGCCACGGCACAATTGAAACGGCCGTCAAGGCCACTCGAACAGGCGCTTTCGATTTTCTTGAAAAACCCCCTAAAAAAGACCGTATTTTATTGGCTGTCAGAAACGCTTTGAATATAGGCAATCTGGAAGCCCGCGTCAAAGCCGCCGACGGCGATATGGCCGAAACGGTTATTGTAGGTGAGTCGAAAGCTATTCGAGCCGTCATGGAAATGGTCGAACGTGTCGCCCCGTCTCCCCTTCCAGTTCTGATCCAAGGTGAAAGCGGCACCGGGAAAGAATTGATCGCTCGGGCAATTCATGAAAAATCTCTACGACGCCAAGGGCCTTATATCCAGGTCAATTGTGCGGCAATTCCGGAAGACCTTATCGAAAATGAGCTTTTCGGACATGAGAAAGGCGCGTTTACCGGCGCTGGAGAACGTCGAATCGGCAAATTTGAAAAGGCGCATCAAGGGACTATTTTTCTGGATGAAATCGGAGATATGTCGTTGAAAACACAGGCCAAGGTTTTGCGTGCCCTTCAAGAAGGCGAATATCAACGTGTCGGAGGCAACAGAACGCTTCATTCGGATGTTCGCGTCATCGCCGCCACCAACCAAAACTTGGAAGCGTTGATACAAGAAGGCGCGTTTCGGGAAGACCTGTTCCATCGAATAAACGGTATCCCAATCAGGGTTCCAGCTCTACGTGAACGAACGGAAGATATCCCGCTTTTAGTCAAATACTTTGCGGAACGATTTATACTGGCCAATGGAATCCGTGCGCCGGGCTATTCCAAAGACGCCGTCGAATGGCTCAAGAAACAACCCTGGAAAGGAAATATAAGAGAATTGAAAAATTTCGTCGAGCGCCATCTTATCCTGTGTACAGAAAATCAAATCGATGCCGCCTACCTGAGTCGTTTAAATGAAAGCTCCGAGATAAATCCAGGTCCACCCGACGGATTCGCTCCCCATCGGCATGCATCTTTACAAGATTTCAAGGAAGCTGCAGAAAAAACGTTTTTGATCCAAAAACTTCAGGAACACAATTGGAATGTCAAAGCGACAGCCGAAGCGATCGGCACACCCCGCTCGAATTTATATAAAAGAATGCAGTATTTCGGGATTGAACGATCGAGTTAAAAATCGATAAGCGAAACACGTGTTGTAACGACTTTGTTGGGATCGATCCACTTTTCAAAATGTTTCAACCACCACAGCGTGACAGCACGCCGCAATTTCCAAGCGGTCCGCCTGATACCGACGAAATAACCCCAATAAACCAGAAAAAACAAACTCTTGCCCCATATGCTTCCCCGGTTGTCCAAAATGAAGCGGATAACCGTCCCCGGTGTCTTCGGAACCGCTCTCATCAAACGATTTAATAGGGTGGGTTGATATCGAAAAAATTCCTCGTTATACAGCTTGTCATTCCCCTCCGATACCAGGCCGTCGGCAACCGCACGTTCTTCCAGACTTGTTTTTGGATAGAAAATCAAGCTGACAATCCCGACAAAAAACGGTTTTTTTAAATAAGAAAGAACCCGAACGGTTTCCGCCGACTCTTCCTCCGTTTCATAGGGATTGTCGGTAATCACATCGACACGAACATCGACGATTTGTTTACGATATTCATGCAAAATGGTCATACATTCAAAAAACTGTTTATGGCTGACCTTTCGCTGATAAACTTCTTCAGATACTCTTGGACTACCGGACTCTAAACCGACATGTACCCCGACCAGCCCGGCAGGCACAAGCCTCTCGATCCGTTCCCGCGTCACGGCCACAGGATTGGCCCAGCAATAAAACGGGAGCCCGACATGCTTTTTATAGAGTTCTGAAAACGATGCAAACCATTCCCTGTCTCCATAAAAAAACGAATCGTCCATAAACACAAAGCCTTTTAAATCCGGGAAGCGTTTTTTGATCAGGATCATTTCGTCGACAAAATGCTCGGGGGATCGACGTCGTAAATAGGGACCACCCGCCACGATACGCAACGCTGAATTACAGCAATAGGTGCAGTTGTGAGGGCATCCTCTGCTGGACATAACGTAATGGGTATCCATGAAGCCGGGGATATAAGAGCGCCAAATCGCTTTGGATACAGCCTGCATCCGCTTGGCGTGGAAGACGGTATGCGTATCTGAATCATGATCCGGAAAAGGAAGATCACTTAAATTGTCTTCTCTGTCAGCAGGAGGATTTCTGATGATTTCACCCTTGGCCGTTCGAACCCAGATACCAGGAATCGACATGAACGATTCTCCCGCCGACATGGCTTTTACCAGAGCGCTCATAGGCTTTTCACCTTCGCCTATACAGACCATATCGGCATAATCAAGGCACTCTTCAGGCGCCAAAGTTGGATGGATGCCGCCCCATATAACCGGAGCTTTACAGATTTTCCGTATGGCTTCATGTATGGACACCGCCCGCCTCCAGTGGCTGCTCATCAAGCTGAATCCGATTAGATCAGGTTTTTTTTCGACAACCCATTCTGAAATGTCCATCAGTTCCCGCTCCGATTCCAACTGGTCAAATTCTTTAGGAATAAAGAGAATTTGAACGTCATATCCTTCTCTTTTCAAAACGGCGGAAATCATTCTCACCCCGAAACACACCAAAGTATTTTCAACACTGATCAACAGAATTTTCATCAACCTTGTCTCCTAAACGGTTCGACTCGGAATCCTCCCAGCAATGCTTGTAAAATATAACATTCTGACAATCGTCTTCTTTTCTGAAACCGTTCCGTATTCACAGGAATAATCACGATGTGATCCAATGCCGCTTGTGGAAATTTCACCGCCAGTTCAGCGTCTATCCATAAAAGACAGGCTGTTGTCCTCGGAGTCAAAACACGTCTTTTCCAGGCGGCCTGATGTTCATATTTTCCCAGCAGCATATGATGGATCGCTTCTTTTGCGCTGTGTCCAAGTTCCGTTGTCGTGAGTGTAAAATCGTAATACGATCGGCGTTGAATCAGCGATGTGCAGTCAGCCCATGCCAACCTGTTCAGAAGTGAATTAACCATTCGCGTCCTGGCGCCCAGATATATACTGTTTGGACCGCCCAAAACCCGTATATCTCGATCGGTAAAAAAATGGATATGAGCGTGCGGTTCCTTGGGATCCAACGTTTCGAAATGGCGTTTTTTCGCCGCTTCATCCTGCGCCCGCGGAGTGCTCAACACAACGAATCGTCGCGCAACTCTTACCAATTCTTTGATGACGACTGCTGGATCGATGACATGCTCCAGCACCTCTGTACACAGACAGATGTCCATTGATTGATCACGGAAAGGCAATTGGTGGGCATCGGCTGCGGCTCCAAGCCCTTTGAACATCTCACCACTGCGAACCAATGCTCGGTCGGAAAGGTCAGTCCCGTAGACAGCGGTACCGAAGAGGTGACGAATCAAAGCCGGACCGTATCCATCGGCGCTTCCGACATCCAACAGCGTTTCAAACGGCAGGCGGTTCAAAGTCTTTAATACGGCGAACATTCTAGCATATTCTTCCAGTCTGAAAGCCGCTGCATTGAACCCATATGCAGGCTGGTTGGGAATGTAAACGCCGTCCTGATCATACAAATCAAAACGTTTGTTCAGCCAAGCGCGCGTTTCGCGGGTATATTTTCGTGCATTTAGTTCATTCAAGGATTCAGCCTCTTAACCATGATATAGCCCTTCACTTTGTTTGTCACCTGTTCCAAAAGCGAAATCGATAGTGCTTTTAGCTAAAAATCACCTTCGTTTCCATTCAAATTTGTAAATTAATTTGTTAAAATGGTTGCTTTCGAGGTTAGGAGGTAATCCCCGTGAACAACGATTCCAATACAGCACATTCATTTCCACATTTTCAGTCGATTATGGACAGCATCGACAATCTGCCGGGGCATCGCATACTTGTTTTGGGGGACATCATGGTAGATGAATATATTTGGGGCGAAGTCATGCGGATCAGCCCTGAAGCTCCTGTTCCGGTGGTTCATGTTCAAAATGAGACGATGCAATTAGGCGGTGCGGCAAATGTCGTGCATAATTTAAAATCTTTGGATGCCGAAGTCGAGTTGGTAGGTGTGATAGGGTCTGACGATCTTTCCAGAAGAGTTCTGGCGGCCTTGGATCGACTACAGATCGGCCATTCGGGAATCAGATTGATCCAGAATCGGGAGACGATCCGAAAAACCCGTATAATCGCTCACAATCAACAGGTAGTACGAGTCGACCATGAGAAAATTCTTCCTCTGGAGCCGGAAGTGGAAACATTTTTGATCGATTATTGTTTACATCGTTTGCGGGAAGTCGAGGCGGTGATCATCTCAGATTATGCAAAGGGGACCTTGACTAAAAGACTGGTTCAATCCGTCATTCAGGCCTGTCGGAAAATGGGTAAAATTTGTGCGGTCGATCCTCGGGTAAAAAACCATGAATTTTATGTCGGTTGTTCCGTCATCACTCCCAACCATCTGGAAGCGGCTTTGATGACGGGTATTGCGATGGACTCCGACTGGGACCGAGCGCTTCAGCAGGCTGGTAAACAGTTGTTGTCCTCACTTGCAACCGATGCCGTGCTGGTCACTTGTGGCGAAAGAGGAATGGCGATTTTTCTACCGGATGAACCTGCTCAACACATCGATACCGTTGCGCAAAGTGTTTTCGATGTCACCGGTGCAGGCGATACGGTCATCAGCGCTTTGACCCTGGGTTTGACAGGCGGTTTGAGCTATTCTGAAGCCGCCGTTCTGGCAAACTTCGCCGCTGGTATCGTCGTTGGAAAAGTCGGGACGGCAACCGTTACTCTCAATGAAATAAAAAAAGCGGTTCGATTGTATGCACGTTGCTGATTCAAAAGCCAAATCCGTCTTGGTCATTCCAGCCCGGTATGCCTCGACCCGCTTCCCAGGCAAACCATTGGCTCTTATCGACGGCATCCCGATGATCGTACGTGTTCTGAATCAGGCAAAAAAAGTCAGGCGTGTATCCAAAATCGTTGTGGCCACCGATCATGACGATATTCGATCGACCGTGGAAAACGCCGGCGGATATGTCGTTATGACATCGTCGGATATTGCCACCGGTACTGACAGAGTGGCTGCCGCCGCTGCCGACATAGACTGTGATATCGTCGTCAATCTGCAAGGTGATGAACCATTGATAAATCCTGATCACATTACTCAAGCCATCGAAGACCTTCAATCCGACCCCGGGGCCGACATGGCGACCTTGGCTTGCCCGGTGCATGACCCGGCGGATATTCTTAATCCCAATGTCGTCAAAGTGATCATTGACGCATCGAGTTATGCCGTCTATTTTTCCCGGGCTCCCATCCCCTATACGGCGGATGCCGTGCCGACGGACTGGAAATTTTATCTCAGACACATCGGGCTTTACGTATTCAAACGGTCTTACTTGTATAAATTTGTCTCTTTAGAACAGGCCTGGAGCGAAAAAGTAGAAAAACTCGAGCAGCTCCGTGCTCTGCATCATGGCGGAATTATTCGCGTATCCTTGGTCGATTCGATGAGTCCAGGGGTGGATAAACCCGAAGACATTGCTATAATAGAACAATTACTGCGTAAACAAAGTGAACGCTAAATGCCAGGAGTATTATGGAATGGAAACTAAGTACATTTTTGTAACCGGTGGAGTTGTATCTTCGTTGGGCAAAGGGATTGCCTCGGCGGGGATTGGAGCGCTGCTTGAAAGCAGAGGGTTTCGCGTCACACACTTAAAATTCGATCCTTATTTGAATGTCGATCCAGGCACCATGAGCCCGTTACAACATGGCGAAGTTTTCGTCACCGATGATGGCGCCGAAACCGATCTCGACTTGGGTCATTATGAGCGGTTTACTCAATCGACTATGAAGCAAGCGAACAATGTCACGGCTGGGGCGATTTACAACACTATTCTTACGAAAGAAAGGCGGGGTGACTTTCATGGTGGAACCGTTCAGGTTGTGCCGCATGTCACTGATGAAATCAAAAACAGAATAACAAAGCTGGCGCCTGGATTCGATGTCGTCATTGTCGAACTCGGCGGCACGGTTGGAGATATCGAAAGTCTTCCGTTTTTAGAAGCGATCCGCCAGTTCCGGTACGATGTCGGCCCGGATAATACGCTGTATGTGCATCTGACTTTAGTCCCATATATTCGGGCGGCACGTGAGATCAAAACCAAACCCACTCAACACAGTGTCAAAGAATTACGCGAAATCGGTATTCAACCCGATATCCTACTCTGCCGAACTGAAATGCCTCTCAGCGACCAGATAAAACGAAAGATATCTCTGTTTTGCAACGTGGACACACGCGCCGTCATCGCAGCGCCCGATGTCGCCAGTATTTATCAAGTCCCGCTGGAATATGCCCGGGAGGAACTGGATGACCTGGTGATCGAAAAGTTACGATTGCCGAATTTGCCACCCAATTTAGACGAATGGAAGTCAATTGTTCACACGCTCAATTACCCGAAACACAAAGTGCGCATTGCTGTTGTCGGCAAATATGTGCTTTTAAAAGATTCTTATAAAAGTCTTGCTGAGGCTTTCATCCATGGCGGTATAGCCAATGAAACTCAAGTGGATTTGAATTGGATCGATTCCAGCCAGTTTGAAAAACACGGGCCGGAAACTCTTCTGAAAGGTCACAGCGGTATTCTTGTTCCTGGAGGTTTTGGGGATCGGGGTGTCGAGGGTAAAATTCTTGCCGTCCAATATGCTCGCGAACACCGAATACCTTATTTTGGTATCTGTCTGGGTATGCAAGTTGCCATCATAGAATTTTGCAGAAACATCTGTGGCTTGGAGGATGCCAACAGCACAGAATTCAATGAAAACACGTCAAACCCTGTTATCGATCTGCCTACGGGCCAAGATAAACAAGCGAAGATGGGGGGTGCTCTTCGACTGGGAGCTTATCCTTGTCATTTGATGGATAACACCATCGCTCGAAAAACATATGGCAGCGAAATCATCTCCGAGCGGCACCGGCATCGTTACGAATTCAACAATACCTACAGACAGTTGATTGAGGACCATGGCATGATCATCAGTGGAGTATCCCCAGATAAAAGCCTGGTGGAAATAGTTGAAATCAAGGACCATCCCTGGTTTGTCGCCGTGCAATACCGCCCGGAATTCAAATCATCTCCGCGCAAACCCCATCCGCTGTTTGTCGCTTTTATCAAAGCTGCACTGGAAGAGAGTGAATGCCAAGGCTGAAATTGTTATGGAAAGCATTCAAACGCCGGTCAATAGGAATCATTGTCCTTTCCGTCGCATATATCATCGCCAGGGTTCCGCAAAAATATGCCGATTTTCTGGCGAGATTTTTAGGCAAAGCCGTGTATCGCCTATCGAAAAAAACACGTGAAAGAATTTTAAACAATCTTATTTTGGTTTACGGCGATTCAATGGATGAGCATGTACGCCATGAAATGGCGCTTAAAATTTGTTTAAACTTGGCGTTTCACATCGTAGAATCCGTACGTTTAGCCGTCATTGGCCCCGAGATGGTACGAATGATGATCGATGACAATCAATGTGAGGAAATTCTTAACGCACACCTGGAAGCGGGAAAAAGCATCATGATCGTCACCGCTCATTATGGAAACTGGGAGCTTTTTGCTGCCAGAATCGCACAAATAGCGCCGTTGACTGTTCTGGCTCGAAGAAACAACAATCCATATATCGAAGCAGCTATCGCTCGTGCCAGAGAAAAACATCGTGTCAGAGTGTTGGATAGAAGCGATCCGGGGACACCGCGGGAAATGATTCAAATGGGACATGAAGGCGGCCACATAGTTGGAATCCTTGTCGACCAGGACACGATCAAGATTCAAGGGATATTTTCAAACTTTATGGGCTTGCCGGCATTGACGCCAAGCGGCCCGGCGGCTGTTGCTATACGTCAACTATTCACGGTTTTTATCGGGGTCTTGAAACCGATAGCAGACCATAAACACAAAATTATCTTGAACGGTCCGATCCCTATCCCGACGAATGGATCGAGGGAACAAAAAATTCAACTTCTCACCGATATATTCAATCAACATTTAAGCGATATTATATTAGAAGACCCTCTATATTGGGTCTGGAATCATCGTCGATGGCGCCATAGACCGGAAGCGAGCGGGAACTGATTATGCCGTGGCTGGTTTCAATAGCTCTTTTTCTAGGCATTTTACTCGGTATCATTATTGGGTTTAAATGGAACTCCAGCGGTAAATCCCAAGCATTACAGGATGAAACGAACAAATACCTCGGCAGCGCTCTTTTAGCGCTCGTCAACCATAACCGTGACAAAGCGATGGAGCAATTATCCTTTCTAATCGGTAGAACAACAGAAAACATCGAAGCTTATATAGCCTTGAGCAACCTTTATCGAGATAAAGGATGGTTTCATCGTGCCATCGATATCAGAAGGCGTTTATTAGCCCGCGCAATCATCACTCCCGAGCAGCGTCGGACAATCATGCTGGGTATGGTTTTTGATTACCAGAGGGCCGGATTGGTCGGACGTGCAATCGAGGCCATGAAAATCATTATTGATATGACGGAACCATCACAAGAGGACTACGAAATTCTAGCCGGTCTTTATGAATTGTCAGGCCGGCTGCAGGATTCGGCAGAAGTTTGGCGCAGAGTCGGGCATGACGAAAATTACGCATATGTTCGAACGGAATTGGCTCGAGTGATGATTCAAAACGGAAATCTGGATGGAGCTAAAAAGCTGTTGGTTCATACATTGAAAGTTCATCGGAACAATCCCGCGGCATTGCTGCTTTTAGCAGACTTGAATGCCCGATCAGGTAAAACCTCACGAGCGGAAAGACTGTTTGACCGGCTTCAAAAAATTCGGCCGGATTTGACGGGGGTCATTGCAGACAACTTGGAAAAAATAGCGACAGAGACAAATCATGCGCAAACTCAGGCTTTTTTCCTGCACTTGTTGGAAACACAAAAATCCAGGCCGAGAGTTGCTGTCCGATATGCTGCATATCTGGTCAAACTAGGTCGTTTAGAAGACGCACGACAAATAATCGAAAATATAAAGACGGATGAACTCGCGCCGGAAACGATGACTCGTCTTGTATTGGTCGCGTATCAGAGCGGTGCGGTCGAATCTGCAGCTCGATATGGGTTGGAGACTATCCAGAGATATCTTGATAACAAGGCCTTTGTTTGTCATGCTTGTAAAGAACTCGTTTATATTTTTGAATGGAAATGTCCTAAATGCGGACGCTGGGGAACCATCCGAAGCCGACGTTCCTACTCGAAACAGCCGTGAAAGGAAAACAAGGATGAAATCGATACATTTTCTTGTGCTGGCCATCAACTTCTCGACTTTGATGTGCCATTCGGCATTTGCATTCGTTTTGCCCTCTACCGTGACGACTGAACAATGGCAAGACAGCTATATGGCAAAATGGCAGTCCGGGAATGAAGGTGATAAAGTCGATGCCATCGAACAACTCGCCGCCCTGCTTCTTTTGTTGCCACCCTCAGATTCAATGGGATCGATCACCAGCGAATCTCTGGAACGGTTTATACAAATATCTCCGGATGCTTTGATGGCTCAAGCTTTTTATTCACTCCAAAGCGGTAACCCGAAAATCGCTTCTCAACGTCTTCTGGACATCATCCTCAAATATCCTGACGAGCCGCGGATCAATCGCTTTCGAATCGCTCTTGCTCGCGCTTTCAGGGAAGAAGGAAAATATGACCTTGCCGCGGCGCAGTTGGACCCTTTGATGAACTTGATTACCACAGATGGAAAATGGGCAACATTGGAAAAAGTGGATTTGTTGCATAAAACGGGTGATTTCAAAGGCGCCGTTCAGATACTCAAATTATTGGCTCCGGCCGTCGAGGGGTCCGGATATTTTGAATATCGTGTCAAACAAGCCCTGGCCGCGGCTGGCACTGAACACATGTTGCGACTTCAAATGGAGACTGAATGACAGGCGCCGGTTCGACACAGACGCCCATGATGCGGCAATATAAAGAACTCAAAGCTAAATATCCCGACGCTATTTTGTTTTTCAGGATGGGGGATTTTTATGAAATGTTTGGGGATGACGCCATTAAGGCCGCCCCTATCCTGGATGTAGTACTGACATCTCGGGATAAAACCAGTGATGAAAAAATTCCGATGTGCGGAATACCTTGGCATTCAGCTAATAGCTATATTGCAAAACTAATTGAACACAACTTAAAAGTGGCTATCTGCGAACAGCTCGAAGATCCCAAACTGGCCAAAGGTATCGTCAAGCGCGGCATCGTTAGAATTATCACTCCAGGAACGATTCTTGAGGACAATCTTCTTTCTTCCAAAGAAAACAATTACCTTGCCTGCCTGGCAGCCGCTTCTAATCGTTTTGGTATCGCGCTTCTGGATGTGTCGACGGGTGACTTCAGAGCTACGGAAATCCCGAACACTCCGGATCCACAAGCGTATAAAGATGAATTGAGACGATGGCCGATTAGAGAGTTGTTGCATCCTGAATCTTTTGAGCCGGTCGGCATCGATAAAACTATCAGAATAAACGCTCTTGAAGACTGGATTTTTACAAAAGATCACGCAATTGAACGAATACGTGAACATTTCGGAGTCATGCATCTGGATGGATTCGGTCTCCAGGAGTCGCCTGCCGCAACTCTCGCCGTAGGAGCCCTGTTGGATTACCTCAAATCCACTCAATTGGCTGCCCTAAAACATATATCGAGCTTGCAAACCTACCATAACGATCAATTCGTTTTCCTCGACAGCGCCAGCCAACGCAACCTGGAGCTGTCTCGGACAATGATGGATAACCGCCGGGAAGGCAGCTTGCTCCATTTTCTGGATGAAACATGCACGGCTATGGGCAGCCGCCTGTTGAAGCAGAGATTGGAACAGCCTCTTCGTGATCCCAATGCTGTTGACCAAAGACTTCAAGAAGTCGATGGTTTTTACTCTGACGGCGATTTTCGATCACTTGTCAGAAACGAGTTGGAAAAAATTGCCGACCTGGAACGGCTCATGGGTCGAATCACTGCGAAAATAGCAACCCCCCGTGATCTCTCCGCTCTGCGGTTCAGTCTCCACCGTTTACCGGCTCTGAAAACAATCGTGTCCAAATCCAAAAACACCCGCCTTCAATTCTTAGGTGAAGCCATAGACCCGGTGGATTTTGTCCGCGATCTTTTAGATCGATCTATTCAAGACAATCCGTCGGCCACGTTAAAAGACGGCGGCGTCATTCGTGATGGTTTCAACACGGAGCTTGACGGTTTTCGTGCTGCGGCCAAAGATGGAAAAAAATGGATCGCACAACTTCAAAAGCAAGAAATGGAAGCGACGGCAATTCCATCTTTAAAAATTCGATACAATAAATTGTTCGGTTTTTTTATTGAGGTAACAAATACACATTTAGATAAGGTGCCGGACAGGTATATCCGCCGTCAAACACTGGTTAATTCCGAGCGGTTTGTCACGCACGAATTGAAAGAAATGGAAGAGACTATTTTAGGCGCTGAAGAGAAGATGTTGGCGTTGGAAGCTGAACTTTTCAATGAAATCAGAGATTCCATCGCTGAATCGGTTGCTCGGGTTCAACAAACAGCCAGAGTTATAGCAGAATTGGATGTTGCAGCAACCGCTGCGGAACTGGCGGTCACATATCGTTATAGGCGACCTGAAATTCGTGCGGGAAATGATCTGATTATCATGGGAGGTCGTCATCCCGTAGTGGAAAGAATGGCATTGGATAGGGGTTTTGTGCCCAATGACACCTACTTGAACGGGGATGAAAACCGTCTTGTCATTTTGACAGGTCCGAATATGGCTGGGAAAAGCACATATATTCGACAGGTGGCCTTGATCGTATTGATGGCGCAGGCCGGCCTTTACGTTCCGGTGGATAGCGCCGTCATTGGAACAGTGGATCGAATTTTCACGCGTGTCGGTGCGTCGGATAACTTGGCAGCAGGCCAATCGACATTCATGGTTGAAATGAGTGAGGCGGCTAACATATTGAACAATGCGACAAGTCAAAGTCTTGTGATATTGGATGAAATTGGTCGCGGCACATCGACGTTCGACGGGCTTTCGATCGCCTGGGCTGTTGCTGAATATCTTCATGGAGTGAAGTGTCGCACACTTTTTGCCACGCATTATCATGAGCTGACCGATCTATCTGAGAGGCTTGACAGCGTTAAAAACTTCAATGTCGTTGTCAAAGAATGGAAAGACCAAGTTATGTTTTTACGCAAAGTTGCGCCGGGAGCCGTCGACAAATCATATGGTATTCAGGTTGCGCGGTTGGCGGGTCTGCCGGCTCAAGTGATCGAACGATCTAAAGAAGTTTTGGCAGCTCTTGAATTGAAAGAAAGCGGTCGTGTCCCGGAAACCGGCAGCGCAAAAAAACCTCGTGTCATCCAGCCAAGCCTTTTCATGGAAGCGGATACCCCGCTCCTATACGCCTTGAACACAATCGATATACAGAAGCTGACTCCTTTGGATGCATTGAATCTGCTGGCCAAATGGAAAGCCGAGTATGGGAAAGGACAAAAATAATCGTTTAGCCGGAAACCTTTTTTTTCTGTTCGAAAAACGTGACAAGCTGCGGGTTATCTTTGAGGAAATTGATCATTTGGTATCGATTGCGACCTTTAAAACCCATGGACTCATAAAGGTGAACGGCTGCCGGGTTATCCATGTCCGTTAAAAGATCGATTCGTACCGCTCCTGAGGCAACGGCAAAATCCAGAAATTTCCTCATCAAAGTTTTACCAAGGCCTTTGCCTCGAAATTCCGGAAGAATATATACAAGGTCTAACATCATGACGATATCGGATGATGACATCGATATCCTATCATATGCCCGGATATATCCGGCCGGTTTTTGTTCCTCCAATAAAATCAATGGATGGTATATGGCGGAATTGTTGCGGTAAAACTCCATTTGAACATGCCAGGCCTTCGCATCGTGGCTCAAACCATATTCCTGATCATAGATTCGATGAATCTCGAATAAATGGTCGCGATCCTCAGGAAAAACCATTTTTCGAAATATGAATTCCCGATTCAAGTGTTCGTTTTCAGACTCCATTCCTTACCTCCCCATTTCATTTATAGGCTTTTTCAACGCCGGATTTCTGCCACAAATCGATATAGAAATTTTCAGTCCGGCGAACCATTTCCTCCATTGAAAAAGATTGCGCGATCCGGAGAGATTCCCGGCCCATTCGAAGGCGGGTTTCCGGATTGTTCACGATTGTTCTCAAAGCTTCGATAAAAGCTTTGCTGTCCGACGGTGGTACCAATAGCCCGTTTATTTCATGCCGTATGGCTTCAGGATTGCCCCCGACAGCAGTTGTGACAATAGGCAGGCCACATGCCATGGCCTCGATCAAAGCATTTGAAAAACCTTCTTTTAAGGATGGCATAACAAATATATCCAAAGCCCGATAAAAATCACGCGTATCATTCGTGAATCCAAGCAGATGAAAAAAATCCAAAGCGCCGACACTTTGCGCATACTCGAGTAATTCTTGTCTCAAAGGTCCATCTCCGGCAATATAAAAATGTACTCCCGCATTTTGAAAATCCGGATCTGCCGCAGCTTCAACTAGAACGTGAAGAGCCTTGATCGGCATTAAGCGCGCGGCACATCCCACTTTCAGATTCCCGTCGAAAATGGGAGTGTCATCGTCTTTACCGGGACAAAAAAATCGAGTGTCCACTCCGTTATAGATAACCTTTTGGCGCGATTCCGGCAATGAAATCCGCTCGATATAATTCTGTCTGACGCTTTCGGATACAAATACCGTACAGTGCCTAAACCTACTGACAATTCGGTCTGTAAAAATCTGGCCGGCATCATCCCAGCCTTCAATAGTATGTATGTTAGCGACAATGACAGGTGTTCCTGCTATCTTTGCCGCAACAGTTCCAGAAATATTCGCCCGGTACATATGTGTATGAACAATATCAATTTTTTGCTCTTTGAGATATTTTCCAAGCTTCCACAAGCCCTTCGGCGACCAACGGGAAGAAATCGGTTTTTCAATAACCGGAATGCCTTTTTGAACAAGCTCCGGGGCTAGTTCACCAGCAGATTTCAAGCAAACAACCCTGGCTTCGAAACGCGATTTATCCAATAACGGCAACAGCGTTGTAAGTTTTTTTTCTACCCCTCCCGGCCACAGACCGCTGATAATCCTTGCTACTTTTAAAGGTCTATTGGGCTCTTTCATATCAATTCGATGTGCCCTCTGTTCCGCTCAGCAAGTTTTCATACACAGCCGCTGTCTTGCGAACCGTTTCGCGTATATCGAACACGGTTTCGACACGTTTCCGACCTGCTTTACCCATGATAAGCCGTTGCTCGGAACTATCGATCAAATCGGCGATTTTTTCCGCCATTGCAGATGGATTCCGGATCGGTGTAAGCCAGCCGGTCACGCCGTCGACAACAACCTCTGGAATTCCGCCGGCACGTGTCGCAACAACAGGTTTCGCCATGGCCATGGCATCCAGAATAGACGTGCAAAGACCCTCCATTTTTGAACTCATACAGAAAATATCACTTGCAGCAAGTATATGTTTGATATCGTTTCGAAATCCAAGCATCAGAAATCGATCTTTTAGAGGCGACTTGTGGACAGCGTTCTGCAGATCGTTCCAGAGTTCACCGGCTCCGATTAAAAGAAAAACCGCTTGCGGATATCTATCAGCAAGTAGCTCGGATGCTCTGAAAAAAGTCAAAGGGTCTTTGTGTGGAGCCAAAGCGGCAACCATGGTCACCAGCACTTTTTCGAAGTCCAAGCCCAGTTCGGAACGCACTGCTTTACCTTTGTCATCAGGCTCGAAGGCTCTGACATCGATTCCGCTGTAAATCGTTTCAACCTTGTCGGATGGAACTCCGTCGGCAATTAGAATATTTTTTATGGCATTGGAGACAGCTAAAATTTTGTCGGCTCCGATAAGATATTTTTTCACAGAAAAATTCATGAAACGTGTTTTCAGCGGAAAATCCGTTCTTTTTGAGTAAACCACTTTTAAAGGGCGCCTACAAAAGAATTTGGCTAATGCGGCGGAAATCAGGCCGTGTGAAGTATGTACATGAAAAATATCAGCGCCATAGGTACGGGCGCCTTTCCAGAGGTCCTGAAACTGCCGAAAAGAAATCTCGCCTGTCGATCTGAGTATAATAGCAGGGATTTCCATCGAACGGACTTTATCCATCAGGGCGCTTTTCAGCGGCGCTGCGACGATAGACCGAACACCATGCTCAGAGAGGTGGCGAACAAGATGAAACACCTGCCCTTCGCCCCCTCGCCAGGTGCGTTCGGTATTGACATGGACGACAGTTATCATTTGCCGCTGTTTTTGCCGGAATCTATCGAAACAGCTTCATCGATCATCATGACAGGAATATCGTCGATTATCGGGTATACCAATCGACAAGCATAACAAACCAAACCATCTTTCTTTTCCGTCAGTTCCAATTCGCCTTTACAGGCGGGACACACCAGAATGTCAAGCAGTTCTTTATCTATTGCCATGTAAACCTCCATCCATTATCGACTTCAACCAGTCGATTTCCTTCGCCAACCCGTCTTTCAACGATATTTTTGGTTCATATCCTAGAGCATCGGCGGCAGCGGAGATATCCGCGGCTGTATGCCGAACATCACCTTTCTGGGTCCCTTCCTTCTGCAAGTTCAAAGGGATGCCCAGCAGATCCTCAATGATGGTGATCACTTTATTCAAACTGATCCTGGAACCTCCACCGATATTCAAAACACGCCCTGATAGTCCAGGTAGTATTCCAGCATTGTAGGTAGCATCGACAGCATCTGCGACAAAGGTAAAATCGCGAGTTTGACTGCCGTCGCCATATATTGTCAAAGGGCGGTTTTCCAACGCTGAACGGATAAACTTGTGAAAAGCCATGTCGGGGCGTTGGCGCGGGCCGAAAACAGTGAAATATCGCAATGAAACCGTTGGAAGGCCATAATTCACCGTATAGAGAATACACAGGTTTTCACCGGCTAATTTGCTGACGCCGTAAGGTGAAATCGGTCGAGGACAAACATGCTCACTCATTGGAAAAGCGTCCACATCGCCATATACAGATGATGACGATGCATAAATCAAGCGCTGAACACCCGCTGTCCGAGCAGCTTCCAACACACGCTGGGTCCCCAATATATTGAAATCCGTGTATATACTGAACTGGCTGCCCCAACTGGATCTGACGCCGGCCTGAGCTGCCAGATGGAAAATGACATCCGCGTTTTTTACGATTGAACTTATATCTTCTTTGACAATATTTATCGGAAAAAACCTGAAACGTCGGTTTTTACGGCAACAATTAAGGTTGTTTTCTTTGTATTCTCGGGGATAATAATCCGTAAAACAGTCTATTCCAATGACATCATGCCCTTCCGACAGAGCTTTTTCCGCTAAATGCGATCCAATAAATCCCGCAACACCGGTAATCACAATTTTCATGTTTATTTCTCCAGATTCAGTTCCCAGCCGGGGCCTGTGCGTCCAATCAAATCAGCATGCAACGATCCGATTCGAACTTTGATTTGCAACTTCAACGGAACTGCTATCGTTTCGTCTGACAACCAGAATACAACCTCGCTGCGCCTTTTCTCAAACATCCTGCCTTCCCATGTTGGAAGTGGTCTTCCCTGCAGCACCCGTCGGCTGATATTATCCGCCAAAGATAGAGGTGTTGTCGACGAAAACGTTATTTCAACAGGATAATTGCTTTTACCCTCCGAATTACTGTTCATTCGAACAACGGTGTTATCCCCCGGCTTAAATCTTCGCATGGCGTAAACACAAGCTATCGGATCCTTGCTGTTGGGCGGCAAATCATGCTCATGATCACCGGTCCAGGCCTTTCGCCGCCCTTGATCATAACGGGTTTCTTGAAACTTCCTGTATTTTCCTTCCCGCACATTTTTACTGTAGTAAATGGAATTGAACGTTTCTGGATCCATGATGCTCGTGAATACATCCCTAACTTTGAAAAAAGTAGAAAACGTCTTATTCGTCTCACCGGTTACAATAACCTTATATACCGCTTTTCCGTCATAATCAGATTGGGCATCCAGTTTCATCGTTATCGTACCGGCGTTTATTCCCATCCATGATACTCTGTACGTCAAAGTTTCGCCTTCAGTGAAAATCGGGTTTTCCAACCGATGCTGAATATCTTTCCAGCTAAAAAAAGGGTTCTCTTCCATAAATACCGGCATATCGAATGAATCTTCATCAATATTTATCTGCTCTGTAGTCGTATTTTTATTTTGCAAATTTTCCATTTCTAAATTTTCAGACTTGTCTTGATTCAAAAAATTCTGCATATCGTTATCCATCGATGTCAAATCGGTCGAAGCGCCGGCAATAGAATTTGAGATGTCCTCAATAAAGCCGTGTCCCAACACAAGCGAGAGAATGACAAACATCAGAAACAGCGACCGAAAGCGGGGTTCAATTCTGTTGTTCTTGTAAAATTGATGCCAAAACAAAAACATTCCTTTCATTAAAAAATCGGCTGTTAGTCTGGGAATCGAGTATTCGGCGCCAGTCAATCTTAATGTTTTACCTTTTACGAAGCGCGGTTTCAACTGTGTCGAGAACTTCCTCAACGGAAATGCTTCTCATACAGCGATGATCCATCGGGCAGGTACGATATTTACAAGGCCAGCAGTCAACTTGGTGATGCAGCACGATATGCCGTTCTCCGTAAGGCCTGCTGAATAATGGGTTTGTCGGCCCAAAGAGGGCGATGGTCACCACAGATTTCAATGCCGCCGCTACATGCATCATGCCGGAATCATTGGAGACGCAAATTCCTGCTTTTTCGATAAGCGCCGCCTGAGCCATGATGGAATAATCCGCAGCCATACTGAAACCTCTTTCAGATGCACCTGCCAATATTTCGTCACTGACGGTTTTCTCGAGTCTGCCCCCCAAAAATACTACTCGAGCATTCCATCTTCGCACGGCTGCATTTAGAAAATCTGTGACAAGATCGGGCGGCCAGCGCTTGGCTGATCCGAAAGCGGCTCCAGGAGCTACTGGAATTATCGGACCGTTACCAGGCAACCTCTCGATAAAAGCGGTCGCTTCTTCCCTGTCATGATCCGTAAGAAAAACCTGGGGACGATAACTGGTCTGTGATTGTCCGACAATATATTGCGCAATGGCAAGATATTGCTCGACCTGGTGGTGCACCATGGCATCTTCGGATAGATGGACAGGGTAATTCAACAGCATCCTTCTCAAATCATTGGGCCGACCGATTCGCACCGGTATTCCACCAGCATAAGCCAGCAAGGCGGATTCAAAATTCTGTTGAAAAAGAACGGCTGTTGAAAAGTCCCGTTTTCTGATTTGTTTGACCATTTTGAAAAATGCGCGTATTCGGCCGGGAAACCGTCCAGGATTATATACGATCACCTCTGATACCGCAGGATGATTTTTAATCACGTCCTGCACCCATGGCTTCAGCAGCACAATCAATTTCAAGTCAGGGCGAAGGTCATGAAGCATCTCCAGGGCTGCGGTTGCCATAACGGCATCACCAATCCAATTCGGCATTCGAACAAGAACATCGCTGTTTTTTTCTATGATTTCATTCATTTTGGTTCCCATTGTTGTAGCACCGCTTTGGGAACCTTTGTCTTCCATCGCCGATGAAACCAGAAATACCAATCGGGATACCGGATGATCGCTTCCTCTAATAACGCCGCATAACTGCCCATCACTCTTCGGGTATCCTCTTCGACATTACCGGTCATCTCACGTTTTAACCTGGAAAACTGAACCTCCCAAGTACCATCCCGTTGCGGATAGCAGAATGCCATGATTACTGCACAACCGGTTTTTGAAGCGATCTGTCCCGGACCTCTGTAAAAAGAGGTCGGACGATTGAAAAAAGGCAACCATAAACCTCCGCTTCGCCCGTTTTGATCAACCAGCATTCCAATAATTTCATTTTCTTTTAAATGCCGAAAAATGCGCAGAGCTGATTGGCTTCTCATGATCTCACCAAAACCCATGTCGGCATGTATCTGCGTAAACCATTTATCCAATCGTCGATTCTTCAACTTGTTTCGGATTATTTTCAACGGCGCTTTACCATGAACAGCCACGGCTGAAGCCAACAATTCCCAATGGCCAAAATGAGCTGAACAGACGATTATTCCTCTCCCCTCTTGCAAAGCTTTTGGAAATTCTTCCACGCCGACACATCTGACTTTTTTCTCCAGTGTCTGCATGTTTTTCCGCGCACTAAGCCATTCCCCGGTCAGCCGACCAAAATTGGCATAAACTTTTTTTATCAATCTCACTCTTTCCTGTCGAGCCATCTGTGGAAATGCTATTTGCAAATTATTGTCCACAACTCGATACCGAATGCGTAACACTCTCGCCATCGATCCCAAAGCCATGCATATACGATAAGCCAATGTATCGGGCATCACGCTGATCACATATAACAAGCCAAGTATAGGAAGAGTGACTAGGGTGTCAAAAAAATCTGTCAGCCTTTTTTTCATGATTCCTGCCGGCTCTTTATCATGCTCACTAAATGAGATATGAATTCTTCTTCCCGATCTATTTTAACAACTATATCTAAAACACATACAGGCAAAGAAGCATTTAAATTTCGAGGGTAGCGGGATTCATCTTTCGCCGTTATTACCGCATGCGTACACTTCATTTTTTGAGCATTATGGATTTCCTCGAACCACTCGGCTTTCGTCAAAGCTTTATGGTCGCGGAAAGGTTTTTCATATTGAATGTTCAATCCGAATTTTTCAGCGGTTCGTTTGAAGCCGGATGGAGAACCAATCGAAGAGATCAATGCAATACGATTATTTTCACCGGACAAATCCATTTCTTGGTCGGTCCATACTTTTCGAATACCGACAGGAACGTGGCTTGAGAAAAAAATCATTGTCGGATTTTTCTGGGAATGCAGCCATTTAAGATCATTTTCTGCCGGTTCGGAAATATCTGTGTGTGAGAATACGATGATATCCGCCCTTATCAGCCCGTCAACAGTCTCACGAAGTCGTCCTAACGGAAGCAATTTATCCTGAGTAAAAGGAAATCGAGAATCCAGCATTACGATATTGCAGTCGCGTGCAAGCCGTCGGTGCTGAAATCCATCGTCCAGCAACAGGCAATCGACGGCGTCTCGATCGATAATCCAGCGTGCACCTTTTGCTCGATCATGAGAAACGACGACAGGTATTTTCGTCAAAACACGTGCCATCAAGGCTGTTTCATCTCCGTACTCTCGGTGATCGGCGTTTTCAGGCACCTTTTCCGGGTGGCGCCCTTTCGTGCCGCCGTAACCCCGACTGATAACCGCTGGTTTCAAGCCGGATTTCCATATCGAGTGGGCCAACTTTATGACAAGAGGAGTCTTCCCTGTTCCTCCCACCGTCAAATTTCCCACGCTGATTACCGGTTTAGAAACCCTGATTTCCTTGAGAATCTTATTATCGTACATCCAGTTTCGAGATTTCGTCACACAGGAATAAGCTGAGCTAAGGCGTTTTGAGAACCAAAGAGGTAAAATATCCGCAACAGCTTTCATGAGTTTATATCCCTTTTGCAGCCGATATTCTTTTTTCGATCCAATTCAAGCACATTTGAATTGTAAATCAAGCGGCGGATATGCGTTATATGCCTTTCAACAGCACCTCGATTAGCCTCCACGACCGCTAACGCGTTTTGGCCGACTTGTGCAGCCAGTTCAGGATTAAAAGAGAATTCCAGGATTGCTTCGGCAAGTTCTTGCGACGATTTCACGGATCTACCGGCATCATAAATGAGAAGTTGGTTGACGGCGTCGGCGAAGTTCGCCGTAAACGGTCCAAACAGAACCGGCTTAGCCAATGCGGCCGGTTCCAGCACATTATGGCCGCCGATCGGCTGAAGGCTTCCCCCGACAAAAGAGATCGACCCAGTCGAGTATGCTTGAAAAAGCTCACCCATAATATCCAGAACAAGAACCTGGCACGCCTGCCGATTTTCCGCGGGATATTGATTAAAACGTTCATATTCTGTACATCGAAAGGGTTTCAAGCCGGCTTTTTTTACCAGGTCACAGACTTCATCGGCACGATTGACGTGCCTGGGCGCCAGTATCATTTTGAACTCGGGCAACTGTTTTAAAACACTGTTAAAAGCCTCACAAATAATTTTTTCCTCAGTAAGATGCGTGCTGCCGGCGACAAAAACTCGAGAAGGGTCATGCCAATTCAATACTTTTATACAATTTAGAACGATCGACTGAGTTTTCTCAGGCGTACCCCTATCATATTTAACGTTTCCTGCATTGATAACCGTTTCTTTTAAAGCGCCTAACGCTATAATCCTTTCAGCATCCCGTGCACTTTGCATGATGAAAGTATCGACATTAGACAGCACCGGTTTGATAAACCATTTCAGTTTTAGATATTTAGGAAAAGAGCGGTCGGAGATGCGGCCGTTGGCGATGAGTATCGGAATACTCCGTTTATGACAAGCTTTTATCATATTCGGCCAGATTTCGGTTTCCATAATGATCAGTAGTGATGGCCGAATGGTTGATATAAAGCGGTTGACGATCCACGGCAGGTCAAAAGGAGTTTGGTAGACTTCTTCCAGACAATCCAGTTGCTTTTTGGCTGTATTGTACCCGGTATCGGTGTTGGACGTTAGATAGAAGCGAGTAGAGGGATGCCGTTTTTTAAGTTCTTTTATAATTGGTTCAGCAGCGAGTATTTCACCGACGCTTGCCGCATGTATCCAGATAGTCAATCCGGTTTCACTGTTTTTGGGGTTTGAGATTCTAGCGATACGTTCCGAAAAGCCACGTTTGTATTTTCCATGCCAAAGTATCTGATGCAAGTACCAGGGCACGATCAACGGTAACATTATTATCAGCGCAAGGGTGTAGACCAATTGGATCATCGATCGAGTTCACTCATATATTCTAGCTGATTTTCGACAAAATTCAGTACGGTTTCAGCAGCCTTGTCCGAAGGGTCGAAAGAACCGAATTGCAATCGAAATCTGTCAAGATTGTCGAGCATTTCAGCCAGTATATCCTTGTTTTGCAGAATGTGTCGAGTCTCGATCAACAATCGATCCACAGATAAATCTTTTTGGATCAATTCCGGCACTGCTTTTTTCTTTAATATCAAGTTTGCAAAGCTGATGTTTTCGACCTGGATCAGCATTCTGGCAAGTAGATATGTAAGGCGGCTTGATCGATAGACGACGATATGTGGAACTCCGAGCAAAGCGGTTTCCAGCGCGGCGGTTCCTGAAGTCACCCATGCAAAATCGGCGCTTTTCAAAACAGTCAGAGTGTCATTTTTCACGACACAGATAGAATTATTTGATTTAGACATATCGATAGGAAGCTTGTGTTCGGATATTGTGTCTGCCAGGGCGATAATTGTATGTATTGTTTTCGAGGAGTCAGGTCCAAAGGGACAAGCTGCGGCTAGTTTTTGTTGAGCTTCAAAAAACAGCGGTAGAATTCGATGGATTTCATTGTATCTGCTACCAGGAAGCAAGCCCAAGACAAAATCGGAATCTGACAGGCCCAACTTTTTTCTACATTCGCTCCTTTCAGGAACTTTGTTGATTCGATTTAAAACCGGGTGCCCCACAAATTGCGCTTGTACTCCGCGAAGGCGGTACCATTCTTTTTCAAAAGCGAACAGCACCATCATTTGGTCAACATATTTTTGAATAGTTTCAACACGGCCGCTTCGCCAAGCCCACAATTGCGGGCTGACATAATAAATGACGGGCACATTGAGTTTTTTCAGCTTTTTGGCAAGTCGAAGGTTAAAATCAGGATAATCGACAAGAATAGCAGCGACAGGCTTTTTTTCTTTAACCCTGCTGATAATTTGATTCATTACACTCATAATTCGAGGAATTTTCAGAACAACTTCAGTTATTCCAGTCACACCCAGATCATCGACTCTATACCAAAGATCAACGCCTTCCGCTTGCATCGCCGAGCCTCCAACGCCGTAGAAAGCGCTTTTCGGCTGAATCTTTCGTATCGATCTCACCAGGGCGGCGCTCAACAAATCACCCGACAATTCACCTGCAACTATCAGAAAATCATAGGAATAGTGCGCTTGTTTTGCTGGAGTTTTTCTCATCTCATCAATAAACTAGCATGGTTTCATCTGCATAAAAAGGGGTTATTTTTTAATTGACATGTCGAAACTCGCTAATTAGAGTTTCCACGATGTCGGGCCATTAGCTCAACTGGCAGAGCAGCGGACTCTTAATCCGAAGGTTGAAGGTTCGATTCCTTCATGGCCCATAAAGCTGAAATAAATGGCAACAAGCTTTCTGTAAACCCGAATCGATTACTGAAAAATATAAACTCGATTAATCTTGTACAAGACACAAAATCGGTTAGTGGACTTGATATTTTTGATTCAAGTATCGCAATAATGCAATAAACAACGTGCTTCTTTTTTTACGTACAGGCAAAATCATTGACAGATCGGCTTCAAAAAAGATAGAATTAAAGCTGATTAGCGTGTTTTTTTTGGAAAAAGGAGAATGTGTAATGAAGATTAATCAGTATTTATTATATCTATTACTTTTCCTTGTTGTCTTCAATTATGGTGTTTTAGCTGATACTCAATGGATCGACATGGTCAGCCCGATAAATCACAGTCAATGGAAGAATATTGCCGTTGGTGATCTCGATACTGATGGTATTCCGGATATTGTTGCTGCAAACCCTGATCCTAACGAACAGTTTTCCGATTATTCCGGTTTACCGGTCTGGCTGGGACAAATTTATAGTGGTTCACAGGCACCTTTTTATTGGGGGCTCTCTAGAGGTTATGAAATTTCGGGGACCAGCGTCAGTATGCCTCTCCCTGATCCTAAAAATACTGCATCTCCGCATGTTTCATGTGTTTTCATTGGCAATACATGCAATTTAATGGGTGAATGGACTATGGAAATCGCCGAAAAGGCTCGAATAAACCAGTTGTATGTTGTTTCCGGCGGGTCCGATTTCAATGCTGCGATCCCTTCCGGTGTATTTTGGCCTGATATATATCATCTGGATTATGATACGTGGAAATTTACTCAGATTGAATCCGGCAATTCATTCAAGGTGTTCAGTGAACGATATGGGCAACAAAGCAACAATCTGACGTTAGGAGTTCCATATACTTCCGATAGAGGGCAAATTGAGATTCTGGTCACACGGAAGACTAAAGGCAATGCACAGGATCCGGAAATTTTCCATATTGTTACTCAGCCTGCATTGGCCAACGTGTATACCATCGATCGAATCAGTTACCCTGAAAGGCGGTATTTGACAGATAATACGGGTAATACTTTGATCAGACCCAGCGCCATCTTTGTAGATCGCTCATCCTTGATGCAGTTGCGTTATGATCCCAAACCTTTTGACGAGCCATTGACTAAGGGGCAAAAATGGTATTTTCATACCCCCCACGGACCGAAAACCAATGAAGCATACAACTCAGTAAAATTGTTTGATGTCAACAGAGACGGGCAATTGGATATCGTTGCTGCGGGTCCCAATGGCATCGATATTTTTCTTCAAACCGGGCCGGCTATGAGCGATTGGGGATTTCAACCTATCAATCCTCGTAATGGTGTTCCGAACAATGGTTTTGTTGCATACTTAGGCGTAGGCGAAAATGAAAACAATCACGTATATCCCAATGTCGTCAGGGACGATGTCTGGGTGGCTGAATATAAAGACGGCTTTTTTTCTGCTTATGGTTTATTTACCCATGCCAGCGGCCCAAGGTTTTTGCCTTATGAGCAAACATCAACTTACTGCCGCGAATTGACAATCAAGAGTATTACCGGCGGGCCGTTTATAAATGGAGACAAGTTTTACTTTTCGGTCAAACGCGTAAACTGGGATATAAGATCCGGTCCGGACACATCCGCCGATTACACTGACATATTGGTCGATGATATCACAAGGAACGGTTATGCAGATATCATCGCTTCAAAAGCCACCGGCGGTTTTGATTATTTTTCTTTTAATGGAACAAATTGGATCAAGAAAGAGGGAATTACTTTCGGTAATGTCGTTACCAGTATGCTTCTCAAGGACGTCGATAATGATGGTTGGCTTGACTTGATAGCGTCCAGTAATCGAGGGGTGCATGTTTGGAGAAAATTGCCCGGCGGCGGATGGGATAGAGACACCGGACCGGCACAAGACAGATCGTTTTTGGGAGTGACTGCGGCGGATTTCAACAAAGACGGTTTCATGGATATAGCTGCAACTGAAGATCTTGGTGGAGATGTGGGCGCAATTCAAGTATGGTATTTCGATTCAGAAAAAGGTTGGTTTCAGCGTTCGCGGGCATCCGTCCCGACTCCTGATCCGAATAACGTCGGAAATGGTTTCATGAGTGTCGTCAAGGTTTCTCATATTCTCACTATTCCTGAGATTTGGACGCTGACATGCGATGTCGAAATGGCGAATAGTGGCTTATTTCGGGTAACAGGGAGCCGTTCAGGCATCCAGTCGAAGATGGCAAGAGTGGGTGAAGCCTATATTTCTGACAGAGGTCAGGTTGAATTTACGATTTTTGATGGTTTGGTAGATTACGCCGTCAATGACAAGTTTACTTTTAGAACGGGGCGGGGACCATTGGAGCTAAGAAAATTTGGCGCTATTGCCGCCTCCGACCTGAATAAAGACGGCAATATGGATATTTTTGCCACTTCGCTGAACAATTTCGGCATCGGTATCTGGCTGGGCAATGGGCATTATGGGTGGCTGGCCGAGACACCACCCGAATCCAGCAGCTCGTGGCAAACCCTTTCCGCAGACGTTGATCTGAATTTCGACGGTCACCCGGATATCGTCGCAGGAAGTTATTCACCTGGTGGAGGTATCCAGAACGGAATAAAAATATGGGTCGGCAAACATAGCTCTCCCAACGTCTGGAAAGATTGGATTTATAAGCCGATCATCAATGGAAGGTTTAATAAAATTGTTCATGCCGATTTCAACAATGACGGAAATCTTGATATAGCTCTGACCAGTGATGACCCGTCAAATGAGGGAATCTGGTTGCTGACAGGGAACGGACAGGGAGATTTTGAGAAAATCACCACTCCTATAAGCGATGATACCAATTATTTTTCCATTTGTGCCGGTGATTTTAATCAGGATGGCCTATGTGATATCGCCGCAGGCAAAAAAGGCGAAGGATTCGACGTTTTCCTGAACGGCCCCGATTTTAGCTGGAGTAACAATACCAGTTCGATCATGGTAGGCGAAATTTACGATATCACCGCTGCGGACATCGATCGGGACGGGCATCTGGATTTGATCATCGCCCAAAACTACATTTCATCTGATCGACCGGGAGTGATCGTTTATTTCAACGATGGGAAAGGCAATTTTTCTGATTCGCAATCGATGCCGTTGTCGGCAACTGTATACAGCCATTGGAGTGTAGACGCCATCGATCTGGACAACAATGGAATCCTGGATATCATCACGACGAATGCTTCAGGAAACCCCGGCACTTTTATTTTCTATGGATTTTTGGATGACGATGATCGGCTCAACTACAATTCTTATACTATAATCGTCGATCCTCAAGGACATGATCACAATTATGGTTTGGCGGTTGCAGATTTTAATCTGGATGCTCAAAAAGAATTTGCAACGGGGAGTGATGGACATGGCGGCCTTGGATTCGTAGGCTTTGGAAGTCATTTTGAAGAATGTAATTTTATGTGGACAACTCTCGGCTTTGGTAAAATACGCGACATAGCCGTTGCAGACATCACCAATAATGGATATCCGGATATCGTGATTTCTACTGAGCAAAACGGTGTTCAAGCCTATAAAACAGTCCCCGGTTTTCCCGGTCAACATTCATTTTCATTTGCGCCTTTAAAACATCCTGCCGGCACAGGTGATTATGTCGGCATAACGGCGGCGGATTTCACCAATGACGGTTTGATCGATGTCATTGCTTCCAGGAATCAGAGTTCGGGAGCCTCAGGTCTTGATATGTGGATTAGTTATAGAGACTTTTCCTTACCGCGTATCACAAACACTTATCCCAAAAATAACACCACGTTTAATGTCGGTGCAGATACTGATGTATATGTGAGTTTTTCGAAAACAATGGATCCTTCGACTCTGACCTACGAAAATATACAGATTACAAAAGACGGAAATCCTATCGGATATTCTATTGTCACACTGGATTCCAACCACACGATACGAATCACGGCAAGCGAGATGGTCAGGCATGCACAGTATACTGTGACCATTGTCGGCGGTTTTGAAGGTGTTCGTGATCAGAACGGTAACATGTTCGACGGCAATCAGGACGGCCAAGCCCAGGAATCGCCATACGATGATTATGTGTTCAGTTTTATAACCATCGATACGATTCCGCCATCGGTTCCAACCGGTCTTTTAGCCACCCCTGGGGATGCTGAAGTGTCCCTCAGGTGGCTCCCAAATAATCACCCCATTTTGGATTCGGATTTGGAAGGATATTATGTCGTCTGGCAGGTTGCTGACCACTCAGAACCGGAAAATTACAAGTTTTATTCTAAAGAAGAGCTTGGAGTGCCTCCGAGAATCACTATTCGTGGTGTAAAAAACTTGGTAGAATTGGAGCTGTCGGTTGTATCTCGAGACTTTGATTACAATGAATCTCTTTATAGTGAGAGAGTGAGAGTTCTGCCATATCCGGAACGCCCACAAATTTGGTGGGGGGGGACGTATGACACTCTTGTCACGTCAAATGAAGGCGGTTATATGACGTTGCTGGCATTTGTCGTGGATCCCAAAGGGACAATTCAAAACGTTGAACTCTACTATGAAGACATGCCGACCGGGGCTTACCTGATCGATGGAGGCCATCCGGATTTTCCCTCAGGGCTGGGATTGTATGCACTTCATGGCCGAGTTGACCCGCTGCATACAGGCTATCTCGAAATTCCATTTCAGATGGTCGCTCATAGCACCAGCGGTTTAAAAAGCGCTATGTGGCCTTATTTGCATATGCAGCGCGATATTCCCGGCAGCGGCGGCAGCACGGCAAGCCCGCGACCCGGTTCGCTTGAAAGATATTTCGCCCTCAAACACCAGCAGTTCATCCGACAAACTGAAATACCTTTTGAGCGCCAACGACCATCGACGTCACCAGACAGACCACAGATTCTCTGTGCCGGCTTCACGGCCAACCCAGAAGCCGATTTCGAATTCGGAGCTCGTAATTGGTTGACAGCCATAGTCGTCGACCCTAATGATGGAGATGGTTACAGTGACATCCAGACTGTCGAGCTGATTTATCGCAACGAGAGATATCCTCTTGTCAATACCGGTATAGCGAATTTTGGTTTTGCAGATGAGCTGGAGTTGACGCCGGTTATTTGGGGTATTGACCTGACCTGGTATGGTGAAGAGACTGATCCTGAAGGCCCCAACGGAAGACAACATTACCTTGAAGGACCGCAGCTGATGAAAATTCAAGCTGTCGATTATGATGGAAATGCCAGTGATATATGGCCTTACTTTATTGTAAACTAACAGTTTGCAGGATGTTCCCTGGGGAGAAATGCTCCAGGGAACAATCGTTGAATTGAGAAATACCGGACAAGCTTTGGAATCAAAACAGGATACCATTCGCGCATTTCTTGCCCTTCCTGTCGATATCTCTGTAGTTGACCGAATTCATAGGGCATCGGAAATATTGAAAACCTCCATTTTCCCTGAAGCTCGATGGGTAAAACCGGAACACTTGCATATCACCCTGAAATTTTTCGCCGAACTTCCAGAAAAGACCATTCCTTCCATCAAGAACATCATGGAACTTTGTGCTGAAAATATGCATAGATTCACTTTGGAACCAACCGAACTCGATGCTTTTCCAAACAAAAAATTTCCTAAAGTCATTTGGCTGGGCGTTAAATCCGATACCGACGATCACAAAAATCTCACCACCACTATCGAAAAAGAATGCTCCCGTTTGGGCTTTCCAATGGAAAACAAAAAAGACATTCCTCATATTACGATGGCAAGAATTCGGAATCCACAACCCGGCAAATGGCCGGAACGCGACCTGATTGTTAAATTATTTGACAAAATGCCGCGTTTTAGTGTAAATTCTATGAAGCTGATTCAAAGCACGTTGTCTTCACAGGGAGTTCGATATAAGCAATTGTATGAAGTATTTTGGGATTAAACTTTTATTAAAGATAATTGGAGGTTTCAAATATGGCAAAAAAGGTATCTGTGGATTCAGGGAATCGTGAACAGGCGTTGAGTAGTGCGGTATCTCAGATTGAACGTCAATTTGGCCGTGGCGCTATTATGCGTTTGGGGGATACAGGTCCTCGTTTTGATATACAGGTCATTTCGACCGGCAGCATTACGTTGGATATCGCCACCGGCATTGGTGGTTATCCGAAAGGACGGATTATTGAAATATATGGTCCGGAATCTTCCGGTAAAACGACGCTTGCGCTGCATGCTATTGCCCAAGCCCAGAAAAGCGGTGGTATTTGTGCTTTTATCGATGCAGAACATGCATTGGATGCGGCTTACGCGAAGCGGCTCGGTGTCAACACCGACGAATTGTTGATATCACAGCCGGATACAGGTGAACAGGCTCTGGAAATTGGTGAGTTATTGGTTAGAAGCGCTGCGGTGGATGTGGTGGTCATCGATTCTGTTGCTGCGCTGGTTCCTCGAGCAGAGCTTGAAGGTGACATGGGGGATGTTCATGTCGGTTTGCAGGCTCGACTGATGTCTCAGGCCCTCCGAAAATTGGCCGCAGCTATTTCAAAGTCCAATACATGTTTCATTTTCATCAATCAGATACGTGAAAAAGTCGGCGTTATGTTTGGAAACCCGGAAACGACTTCAGGGGGCCGGGCGTTGAAATTTTATTCATCGATGCGGATTGAAGTGAGGCGAGTATCGCAGATCAAGGAGGGAGAGGAGATTCTGGGGAATCGAACGGTTGCGAAAGTGGTTAAAAACAAGTTGTCGGCGCCATTTAAAAAAGCTGAATTCGATATCATATACGGTGAAGGGATTTCTCGTGAAGGAAGTCTGTTGGACATCGCTTTGAACATGGACTTGATATTGAAAAGCGGTGTATGGTTTTCTTATGGTGAGACACGTTTAGGTCAGGGAAGAGAAAATGCCAAGCGGTTTTTGAAAGAAAATACTGATTTGGCAAATGAAATCGAGCTGAAAATCAGACAATCCGGCGCCTTATTGAATTGGCGGGCGTCGGAAGAAACGAGTTCTGAGGCATTCGACGATTTTTGATCCTATACTCGTTCAAGGCTCAAGCAGATATTTCATTCTGTAGCTTGACTGTAATCGGTTTCACTGCGTAAACTGTTGACTCGCGTGATGGATCGGCATCACTCGGCTATCGGAGGATATAAATCGATGGACCTTAAAGAGTTGCTGCGTATAGCGACAGAGCGTGGAGCTTCAGACGTTCATATCAAGGTAGGGCGGCAGCCCGTCTTACGCATTAACGGTGTATTGGTTCCGATGCTGGAAAAGAAAAGGCTGATGCAGGAAGAAATCACCGCTGTCGCTTTTGAAATAATGAATGATTATCAAAAGGAAAAGTTTAAACGAAACAATGAAATTGATTTGGCTTATAGTGTTCCCGGCTTGGGACGCTTTCGAGTGAATGTATTCAGACAAAGAGGTACGATAGGTTTGGTTTTCAGATTTATTCCAATGCGAATTAAGTCTTTGGACGAACTTCATCTACCCAAAATTCTGCAAAAGATCGCTCTTGAGGAACGCGGTTTGGTTTTATGCACCGGAACGACGGGAAGCGGTAAATCGACGACTTTGGCTGCCATGATCGACTGGGTCAACGAAAACCGTACCGTGCATGTGATGACCATCGAAGATCCGATTGAATACCTTCACCGAGATAAAAAAGCAATAATTAATCAAAGGGAACTGGGAACTGATACTTTTTCGTTCTCGGATGCTCTCCGCTCAGCCCTCAGACAGGATCCTGATCTCATTCTTGTCGGTGAAATGCGGGATTTTGCCACGATTGAAACAGCTTTGGCGGCGGCGGAAACCGGCCACATCGTTTTCAGCACTTTACACACCACGGATGCCACTGAAACCATACAGCGGATTATTGCATTCTATCCCCCTTATCAACAACAACAAATCCGGCTACAATTGGCTTCCGTTTTGAAAGCAGTCATTTCCCAGCGTCTTGTTCCAAGAGCGGATGAAAAAGGACGCGTGCCCGCAGTTGAAATTCTCCGTTCGACAGCCCTGATACGTGATTGCATTATCGATCCGTTAAAAACGGTCGGTATTCGTGATGCCATCGAACAAGGGGTATCGCAATACCGAATGCAAAGCTTCGATCAATCACTTCGTATGCTGGTAAAAAGCGGTTTGATCACTTACCAAGAAGCGTTAAGGCGCTGTTCCAACCCTGATGATTTTGCATTAAAATTTAAAGGCATAACGACTACAGCTGATCTAGCTTTGGAAGACATGGAAGCTGTTATAAGAACGGAAATGCACAGTGATGATAATGAAAATCCTGAAAATATGACTCAATCGTCTGATTTTGATTTCTCAAACCAATTCAGCCCGTGATACATCTTCGCCATTTTTATGTCGAACAACCCTGTATAAGGATACTCTGATGAAAACTTCGTACGAAATTCGATCAGAATTTATAGATTTTTTTCTTAAACGTGGTCATTCGTTTATCAGAAGTGCGCCATTGTTTATCCCGGAAGATCCGACTTTGCTGTTTACCAATGCGGGAATGAATCAGTTCAAATCTTATTTTTTGAACCTGGTCGAACCCGTGACCAAGCGGGCAGTCAATTCACAACGATGCATTCGCGTCAGCGGTAAACACAATGATCTTGAAGAAGTCGGTATCTCTCCTCATCACCACACACTGTTTGAAATGCTGGGTAACTGGTCTTTTGGGGACTATTATAAAAAAGAGGCCATTCAATGGGCTTGGG
Source organism: bacterium (assembly GCA_049652745.1). Taxonomy (GTDB): domain Bacteria; phylum CSSED10-310; class CSSED10-310; order CSSED10-310; family CSSED10-310; genus JBASEY01. Next base: position 72,601 of record JBASEY010000033.1, read on the forward strand.
AATTATTGACGGGAGTCTGGTCTTTACCGCGGGAAAAGCTTTGGATTACGGTTTTTCGGGACGAAAAAGGTGAAATACCGGAAGATGTTGATGCCTATCGTTATTGGAAAAATATGCCAGGGGTGGACCAGGATAAAATTCGCTTTTTTGGCCGAAAAGACAATTTCTGGGAAATGGGGGAAACAGGTCCTTGCGGCCCTTGCACCGAAATTCATATGGATCGAGGCCCGAGTTTTTGTGATAAGCACGATGTGCCGGAGCATGTGTGTCGCGTCAACGGTGATTGTAGACGAATTGTCGAGCTCTGGAATCTGGTTTTTATTCAGTACAATCGAATCGATGAAAACACTTTGGAAGATCTTCCCAAGCATCATGTTGATACTGGGATGGGTCTCGAACGCATCACAGCGGTGCTTCAAAACGCTCCAAGCAACTACGAAACAGATTTGTTTTTGCCTATTATGGATGAACTCCAGAATTTAGCCGGTCAGACTGATGAGCAACGAAAACAGACTATCACCGCTTATCGGGTTATTGCCGATCATATCCGTGCCGCTTCATTTTTACTGGCGGATGGGGTCATGCCGTCCAATGAATGGCGAGGCTATGTATTGCGAAGAATTATTCGTCGTGCTGTACGGTTTGGAACGAAGATTGGGTTTGACAAGCCCTTTCTTTATCGTATTGCAGATGCGTTTATTCGGATCATGGCCCCGGTTTATTCAGAACTGAGTGACAACTCCACACATGTTTCAAGCATGTTGAAATCAGAAGAACAACGGTTTTTCAAAACTTTGGAACAAGGTCTTCCTCGAGTCACGGAAGTAATAGAGTCGGCTCGTAAATCGGGTTTGACAATGATACCGGGTGAAGAGATTTTCAAACTTTACGATACATATGGATTTCCTGTTGATATCGCCAAGGAAATTGTGAGCGAAGCGGGGATGAAGTTTGATATCACTGGTTTTGAAGATGCAATGAATTCTCAGCGCAATCGCGCTCGAAACGCCTGGAAAAAGGATTCGGAGATTTCAGAACAGGGCTTCTGGACCCGATTGCATGATAAGCTGGGGTCTATTACCTTTACAGGATATGACACTATAAACGATTCTGGAAATATTCTGGCTATCGTCGATTCTGAAGAACTCGTCAATTCAGCATCTCATTCAGAAAAAGAATTCTTTTTTATTGTCGATCCGACACCATTTTATGCAGAAGCTGGTGGCCAAGTGGGTGATACCGGAGTTTTAGAAACATCGTCATCACGAATCAAAGTGCTGGACACGGTCATGATGAATAGTGGTTTCCCTGTTTTAAAAGGCCGAGTTTTGCAAGGAGATGTTAGGGTTGGCGATACAGTAACAGGCTCGGTTCACGCTTCAAATAGAAAAGCGACTGCTCGCAACCACACCGCCACCCATCTTTTACACCACGCGCTTCGGCTTATTCTCGGTGAGCATGTCAAGCAGGCAGGATCTCTTGTTTCACCTGAACGCATGCGATTCGATTTCACTCATTTTGCAAGTATAACACCCGACGTCCTTGGTGAGATCGAACGTGGAGTCAATGATGCAATTCTTGCTGATTTGCCGGTGATGACTGAAATTATGGCCCTTGATGAAGCTGTGGCCAGTGGCGTCATAGCTCTTTTTGGTGAAAAATATGATGAATCGGTGAGGGTTGTTCGCGTTCCAGGGGTATCGGCGGAGCTTTGTGGAGGCACCCATGTCACCCGAACAGGTGAAATCGGGCTGTTTAAAATTTTGTCAGAGTCTGGAATTTCAGCAGGAGTGCGACGCATAGAAGCGGTGACAGGATATGAATCTCTGAGAAAATTCAATGAGTGGGTAACGATTGTTGACAATGTAGCCACGACTTTAAAAGCGCCGCCGGATGCTCTGATTGACAAGATTGAAAAAATGCAGAAGCGCTTGCGTGAGTTAATGCGTGAAAATGAGCATGTTAAAGAGGGTGTCATAAAGCGTGAGTTGGAATCGAAACTGGATTCCCCCAAAATCATTGGCGGTGTAAAAACAGTTATTCATTCTGTCACAGGTCTTCAGGTCAATCAATTACGAGACCTTGCGGATCTGATCAAACAACGTTTGGGCTCATGTATCGTTCTTTTGGGATCGGTTGTCGATGATCGGGTTTTTTTCATTGCAGCGGTAACTCCGGATCTTACCCGAACGGTTCATGCCGGCAAGTTGGTGGAAAAAATTGCCAAGCTGGCCGGCGGTGGCGGAGGGGGCAAACCGGATATGGCTCAAGCCGGAAGCTCTCAACCCGAGCGTTTGGATGGCGCATTTGAACAAGCGGAATCCATAATTGCATCGTTATTATCAGGAGGTTGATACATGTCGGAAAATAACTCTAAAAATATCCCCGAAGATATTGTCAAGCGTATCGATGAATATGACAGGAATCTAAATATCTGGTCATACTATGACCTTCTATACATTCCTCGTAATTCTGACAAATCCATGGTAAAGAAAGGGTATTACAAGATCGTGCAACTGATGCATCCTGATCGATACGGTTTAGATCTCGAAGAGGATTACAAAGCCAAGCTGGAACGTATTTTTAATGAGATCAATATCGCTTATAACACTTTGATGGATGACACTGAAAAAGCGAAATATGACCAGTCGTTGTATTACGCGGAAGATCACGCACAGCCGTTAAAAGTGAGTAACGATGTTGTAGTGGCCAGGGCTCAGTATGCAAGAGGAGTCAATGCTTTGAAAAAGCAAGAAATCGTTCCGGCAATTGAATTTTTTCGCTCTGCCGTGCAATTGGACCCCGACGTTTCCGAGTATCATGCCAAATTGGCCTTTGCGCTTGCAAAGCACAATCTGCCACGTGTTCGACGGGAAGCCATTGAACATTGCAAACAGGCTATTTCAATGCAAAATGAAAACCCTAATTACCATGCTTTGATGGGATTTATCTATCAAACATTGGGAGATCCTCAGGAGGCCAAGGTTCACTACAGAAGAGCGCTTTCCTGGGATCCTCAGCATCAACGGGCCAGAAAAGAAATTCAAAAGATTATCGAAGAAGAAAACGAGCAGAAAAAACAGAGCAGCCTGAAACATAAAATTGTATCTTTTCTGCGTCCTCCATCTCCAAAGCCTACGGATCGAGATAAAACCAAGAAACGTACACGCTGATATGCAGTTTTTCAAAAACCCTCCATCGGCATCTCGGTATGATAAAGCTTGAAAATGTTCATAAGGCTTTTGGTTCTTCAGTTATTCTGAAAAAAATCAACCTTCATGTCGGTGAAAATGAATCCGTTGTGGTTTGTGGTCCAGGAGGAAGTGGGAAGACCACTCTATTAAAATTATGTCAAGGCCTTGTTAAACCTGACTCCGGCAGAGTGTTGATCGACAACAGAGACATCGGAAAGATTCCTGACACCGAACTGATGGAAATGCGAAAGAATATCGGTATGCTTTTTCAATACTATGCTCTGTTCGATTCAATGACAGTTGCACAAAATGTCGGTTTTTATCTGGCCAATCATACCGATCTGACACCGGAGGAAATTGAACACAGAGTTCGTGATAATTTGAAGCTTGTTCGGCTTGAAGAATCTTATGATTTGATGCCGTCAGAATTATCCGGAGGCATGCAAAAGCGTGTCGGTATCGCCCGCGCCCTGACGCATAGGCCGAGTATTATTCTATATGACTCTCCGACCGACGGGCTGGATCCCGTTACGGCGGATGCCATTGTCGACATGATTTTATCGATAAACAAACAGTTCGGCATCACGTCGCTTATTGTATCGAATGACATGAACACCATATTTCGCTTGGGGAATAGAATTGCATTTTTGTACAATGGCAACATACATGCCATAGGAACCCCGGATGATATTATCCATTCTGAAGACCCGTATGTTTACCAGTTTATCAGAGGATTGGGACAAGGGCCACTCTATGAGTGACGAGCGGCGCCTTCATTAAATTCTGGCATTTCTCACCAGCTCCGGCACGGTCTTAAAACCATGGCAAAATAAAACGGATTATTCAAAGTCACAAGTATTTTGGCTTGAGATCTTGAATTAGGCATTGGATCCGTCTTTGAATTTCATGAAAAGTTGGATTTAAAAAGGTTGACGGACATCACTGTTTTATATAAATAACAAGTTTGGGGAGGATCATCTTTTATTTTGGAGCAAAAGGAACAATGACTAATAAAAATGGGGAACGCCGACGTTCGGAAAGGTTGAAAACCATCAATCTGATCTCCTATAAGAGCAAATCGGCTGCCGGTGAAACGATTGCCGCCGGCATGGCTCAAACTGTTGATTTGTCTGAAAATGGGGTATTGGTCAAACTTCAACAGCCTTTAAACGATCCGCATACAGTGGAATTTGAGGTGGCTTTAGATGATGAAATTATTCTGTTATCAGGGCAAGTGATCGAACAGGTGCAAGCATCTGATGGGGTTTGGTTGATCCGTGCGGATTTCGGTGTCTTGCGGCCGTCGATACGGCATAAATTGGTCACTTTCATGATGAATCTTCGCTGAATTAGTTATATAAAACCATCATTTTCTATTGATTGTCTTGTATATAGCCCCGGTTTTATTATAAAATGGGCTATTAAGCAGCTGGAAAGGCAGAGAGCAAAAATGAAAAGAATTATTACCCTTATTTTAATGATATTAATGATTTCACTTTGTTCATATTATCCCGTAAAAGCTTTTTTCCGATTTTCATCCAACACCGTTGACGCTCCTGAAATTACGCACCCGAAAAGTGGATCGCGTTACATTCCCGGTACTACTCCTCCGCGAATTGAATGGACGAAAGTGCCCGGCGCCATCGAATATGAGCTTCAACTTGCTCTGAACAGCGATTTCGATGAGCCGTTTTCTGTTTTTTTTGATGACTGCTTTTGGGACTTATCTGAACTGATTGCTCAGGAAATCTGGGATGATTTAAGTATTTATTTATTTATTCAAGTTCGAGCCATTCAGAAAAATCATCTTACGACTGAATGGTCTGAGCCGATCGAATTTGCGAAATCCGTCGCTTCAGCTCCAAAAATCCTGTCGCCTGTCGATGACGCACGGTTTTTGCCCCAAAAACCTATGCCCGTATTTAAATGGTCCTCGCCGGCTTTCATTCATCGATTTGCAATTGAATTTGCTTCCGATAAGTTTTTTATCAACTCTTTTGGTATTTTTGAGATCGATTCTTCCATTGTCGACTGCAACATTATGGGTGATCAGGAGTTATGGGATCCATTTATCGGCACCTTTTATTGGCGGGTCTGGGGGTTAGAAAACGGTTGGGTGCCTACGCCGCCGACAGCGGCTTATCGTTTTTCCAAAACAGTCATGAACCCTCCAACTCTTCTCACACCGGAAGACCAAAGTCGCTACCCTGCATCAAGTGCTCTTCCGGTTTTTGAATGGAAACCGCTGGCGCACCATCCCAATGAGTATCATATTCAATTCGTTTATAATGATGATCCGTTCCCTGCCGGGGGAAGTTATATTTTAACAACCATACCGATATTCACATTTGATTCGGTCGGCATTACCCAGGATATTTGGGATTCTTTTTATGGTACCTTGTACTGGCGTGTAGCTGGTCTTGATGAGTTTGGCAACCCTGGCGGCTTCAGCGATTCGTTCCGTTTATCAAAAATTGCCGCCTTGAATTATATGGCTTTTGGTGATTCGATTACCGGCGGATACGGCGCCTCCGATTTTGAAACCGGTTATGCAGGCTATCCTCGTCAACTTCAGCGAATGCTTCGGGAAACCCGATCAAATCAGATAAATGTCTTCTGTGAAAAAGACACTTCATGGTTTTCAGGCTGTCATGCCTATACCGGAAGCGAGAAAATTGGAAATGCAGTGAGAACCCATGGGCCGCAATATAGCTTAATAATGCTTGGAGTTGTTGATATTGTCGATCCAGGCGCTTCGGGTTGTGATCATAATGATTGTCATACAATTGAGCATTTGACGACTATAATCGATATCGTACGCAGTTATTATTCGATCCCCTTCCTTGCCACGCTTACACCTGTCAATCCAGTCTCCACACGTGCTCATCTTCAGGATAAGATCGATAGATTAAATGATGAAATCCGTGACCTTGCCTTTTCGAAAGGCGTCACTCTGGTTGATCTCGATGAGGCATTTTTAGATGCATCTATGCCTCTTCCAAGCTACTTCACTTATGATCCGAAAACCAAGGAGCCGGACTGGGCGCATTTTAACGATTCCGGCTATTTGCTTATTGCGGAAACATGGTTAAATTATTTATAAAGGCAGTAATGTATGCAATGACGAAATCTAGTAGGTTTTGGGGTCAAGGTTGAAAAAAAACAAACGCAAAGCCAAAAACAGCAGGGTGGATTCACCAAAAAGATCTTTTTTGAAGTTCAGTTTTGACACCTTTTCGACTTTTTTTAAATCGCGCCTTTTCTTTGAATCTTTAGGCATTATATTAATCAGTTTAAGTGTATTTCTGGCCATTGGGCTGGCAACTCTGCGAATAGATAACAATAATATCCCTTTTAGCCGATGTGGCCATGCCGGGGCGCTGTTGGCTAAGTTTCTTATTACCGCTTCAGGCCTCTTATCTATATCCTTCCCCCTTTTTTTAGCTACGGTGGGAATAATTTTTTTCAGGTTTAGACAGATCGAGCATAAGCTGCTCAGACTGGTCGGATTCGTTTTTTTCCTTTTCGCCGGCACTGCATTGCTCAGTCACCAGCTTTCCATTTCTCCTTTTTGGAAAGATATTCCTCATTCGGCCGGTGGATGGCTTGGTGATCTTTTTGTGCTGCCTTTAAACAAACATTTAGATTATTTGGGCACCACATTGACTCTGATCACATTGATTTTAATTGCCGTTACTTTCTTAACCGGAATTTCTTACTATAGAATTTTGTCTCGAGTTTGCTCAAATACAATCAAGGGATTCAATTCACTGGCAATAGGGCTTAAACAACGGCTGAACCGATGGATGAACTATCGTAAAAAAATGCGTAGACTTAAGATTAAACAAAAATTACTCGAATCATCCCTCGACGCAGAAAAAAAGAGCGAACGTAAAACACATGATGAAGCCCAGCAGGAGCTTTCAAGCGTGCCTGAAAAGCCAATCGATGTATCCGAAGCGGCGACGAGTCCGAGTGAAATCATACCAATACACATCAACGACTCATACAATGTGACTACTCCTGAAGTGAATTCAATATCTCCGCAAAAGATATCGGCTGATCACCATATGGAATCACCGAAATCTCCTTTCACCCGAACCCTGGAGTATGAGTATCCAGACATAATGATGTTGAAGAATCAGCCGGAAGCCGGCGAAAAGGAAACCTACGACGAGCTGGTTGCCAAATCTGAAAAACTTCTTAGAAAATTGAATGAATTCAGTATAGATGGTCGGATTACGGAGATTTGCCCTGGCCCTATCATTACGCGATATGAATTTGAGCCTGCTCCGGGAATAAAAATTTCAAAAGTGATCACTCTTTCGGATGATCTAGCGTTGGGAATGCGCTCCCGCTTTGGTCTTCGCGTGGTGCCTATACCTGGAAAATCAGCGCTTGGCATTGAAATACCCAATCAGAGCAGAGAGTTGGTCAATCTGAAAGAAATTTTATTATCTGAAGAATTTCAAATAGAGAAAACCAAGTCTTTGTTGAGCTTGCCTTTAGGCAGAGACACTGCCGGGAAACCCTATATCAGCGATTTGAAACGAATGCCGCATTTATTGATCGCCGGCGCAACGGGTTCCGGTAAAAGTGTTTGTATAAACACAATTCTTGCAGGTCTTCTATTCATTACCAGGCCGTCTGAGCTGCGATTTCTTTTAATTGATCCAAAAATGCTTGAATTAAGTGATTTCAATGGGATACCTCATCTGCGCGAGCCTGTCATCACCGATCCCAAAATTACACCCGATGCTCTGAACTGGGCTGTATCCGAGATGGAACGTCGCTACCGTTTACTCGCGGATGAAAAAGTCAGAAACATCGATCAATTCAATGCCAGAGTTACCTCTCCTCAATATGAGGGTGAAAATGAGTCTCTTCCTTATCTGGTTATCGTTATTGATGAGTTGGCGGATTTAATGTTGACGGCAGCCTCCACAATCGAAGACGCGATTCAGCGCCTGGCGCAAATGGCTAGAGCGGCAGGTATACATTTAATTATAGCAACTCAGCGGCCTTCTGTTGACGTCATTACAGGTGTAATCAAGGCTAATCTACCTTGCAGACTGGCATTTCAGGTCGCATCAAAAGTTGATTCCCGGACAATTTTGGACACGGTTGGCGCCGAAAAACTGATCGGCCTAGGAGACTGTATCTTCATGCCTCCAGGAACCTCACAGTTGTTGCGCCTTCATGGCGCTTATATCAGTGAGTCGGAGATCAAACGTTTGGTTGAACATTTAAAACAGCAACCCTCAGATGAGCTTGATGAAGAATCCATTTTCAAATCGGTTGAAAGCGCCGAAGACGATTTGGAGGGTACGGATGACCCGCTGTATAATGATGCGGTACGGCTTGTTTTATCTTCCGGAGTCGCTTCGATCTCGATGCTCCAAAGGCGTTTGAGAATAGGCCACAGCAGAGCGTCCAGGTTGATTGACTTTATGGAATTATCCGGAATTGTAGGCCCGCATATCGGATCGAAGACCCGCGATATATTGGTCGATCCGGATGAATATCTAGGACGTCTCGACGACATTGAGGAATCAGGTATTAATGATCAAATTTAATGAGATAATAAAACATCTTCTTTTTTGTTCGATTTTTATATTAGCCCCGACTGCTCAGCAAACCTCACCACCGGATAGATTGAGTGGTCTCGTGGAAAAACTTAACACATATCAGGCGTATAGTTTAACTTTTAAACAAGCAAATCAACATATGTCGACTGGTATGGAGAAAAAAGCGGAAGGTCTTTTGTTCATTCAGAAACCTGATCGCTTTGAGTGGATTTACAGTAGCGAGCCGCAAAACAAAATAATTTGTGATGGATATCACATCATGATGCTGCTGCCTGATACCCAACAAGCGATGATCGACAAATCCGCCGAGCATGCCGTTATCTGGTCGCCCTTGGCAATACTCACGCCTTCAAACTTAAATACGCATTTTCGAGTTGTCTTACTGGACAACTCGGATTTTTCCAGCAGGTATCGGCTGTACCCATTGAGAAACGACCAGCCTTATGAATATGTAGAAGTGATAATTTATGAAGCTTCCGCTGAAAAGTTTTTCAGTCTGGTCATCATGGATCTGGCGGGAAGCGTAAATACTTTGGATTTCGGGGCTCTAGTTATTTCGGAAGAGCCAAAATTGATTGTATTACCTCCAGTTCCAGATAATTTTGATGTAACGGATTTTTATGGTAACCCCCAAAATTTCAGCATTTTTTAGAGGAGCCTTCTCAGTGGAAAAATCGTTTCCGAAATATGCATTATTTTGTGCTTCGCTTTTATTGCTGTTTGGCTGTATTAGGCCACGTTATTTCACGACACCTCAGGATACGGTGTACCAGCTTGCCGATTATGAGATTGCGTTGCGTCATTGGGGCATGCATGACGAAATCCATCAACGGTTCATCAGTCTAGCCGATGGATATGCAGTTTATCTAGGATGGGAAGTGCGCCAAGCATTTATCAATGCGGTACGCGACCGACTGAATCCTAGGCTCGAATCGCTGGATAAAATAGTTGAGCGGAATATTCGCCAGTTTGAAAATGGGCATGAGTTTTATTTGGGACTTTACTGTTATCAAAAAGAATGGTGCAGACTCAGCGGTGAAGACCCTGTTTGGAATCTGACCCTGGAAAACAATCGAGGGGTGAAAATGCGCCCTCTTTTAGTTGAAGAAGTGGATATTTCACCAGATCAAGCCTGGATGTTTCCTGAAGAGATGACAACTGGTAAGACGATTTTCAGAGTCGTTTTTCCGAAAACTGATCCAGCGGATCAGCCGATAATTGACTCGCAAACAAGTTTTTTTATCCTAAAATGCCATTCTTTACTTGGCAAGTTGGAATTTAAATGGAAATTAGAACCGATTCCAGATAAATTCAAATAGTGATCCATCACGCCTAATTTTGTAAAGATAGAGCTGGTATTCGATTCCACGGGTATCTATCGAACCACCTCCGTGGATGGATGAGTTTATAGTTAATTTTACCGTTCAGCATTTCAATACCCAGTGATAGTCCATGGAATTTTACATACAAAATTCCTGTTTTTGCCGATTGAGATAAGCTCAGTTTGGCCTTGACATCCAACTGCTCGCCTTTCAGGTCGAGATTGTCTATTCCAAAACCATTCCTGTCTAGAATGATAAACCCTTCACCGCGAATGTTTTCAATCATAAATATATCACCCAACGAGCTGATTATTCGATTTCTATCCTCGAACATCGTAAGTATCGGGCCGGTATCCCTCATCTTCAAATCCAGCAAGCCGGCAAATTCAATAGGTTTTCCGAAAACCAACTCACCTTGAATTGCCTCAAGCCCAATCCACCAATCCGGATCGGCATTCATCTCAACACTGTCGACATGATCAAGAGAAATTATCGTGTCGGCAATGTCGAATCTACCGGATAATACATTTTTGCTGTTCAGCTCCAAACGGATTTCAGGATCACCTTTGAAACGCGTCTCCATCAAAGCGAACTCCGTCTTTCGGCCGGAAATGTTCAAACGGGATTTTCCGGCACCGTTTTCAATATTCACATCAGCTTGTATGCGACCTGGTGTTCCGGGAAAAATAAAAAAACCTGAACGTTTTGGTAGAAAATCATTGATTATGCTTAAATCCGGAATCGTTGAATCTGGGATATTAAACTTAATCTCTAAATTGGAAAATCCACGATTCAAGTCTACCAGTAAGCTGGATGCATAAACAGTGAAAGGCTTTATGCCAAAGCCTTCAGAAACCATTCCATCAGCTAGGAGAGTGACTTTATGTAATTTCAGACTGGATGAATCCAATTGTAATTTCGCGTCGCCTTGTATATTTTCAAAATGAATTAAATCGTCAAACCAATGTTTTTTGTTATTTAAAAAAATATCTATCAAAGGTTGAGAGTGAGATAATGTGACTTGCACGGCGCTGTTTAAATGTATGACATCATCCCATACCATTTCGGTATCTGAGATAATTATTCCCGCGCTCCATGAATCCCGCTCCTTCGCGCTTGTAGGTGGGTGATGCATGTTATCGATATGCAATTCTGTATCTTCCAGGTGGATTCGACGAAATGTCGGATCATCGGTTTTCATGATGGTCCTAAATTGGCAATTACCTTTGAAGGTTTCACCACCTAGATTTAAACCAATTTCTTTGCCTGCCAAGGTCAACTCAACTTGGCTCAGTCGGTTTGTAATTTCGGCATGTGTGGCCAGTGACCCATAGCCGCCGGGAATGATTTTGAAACCCGAACTCGGCGGAAACAACTCGTTATATTTGCTAAGATCATCTATTGCCGTTTCGATTATATCCAATTCAACAGCCATCTCTGGTGAGTCCTCGGTCAATTTGATATTTTTACCTTTTATCGTCAAACTGGCGTTAGGAAGAGAAACCATCTCGCTCTCCCGATAAATATTGTGAAGAGCTATCTCATTCAAATCCAGACAGAGAACGGTTTCCAGGTCACCGTTATTTTTCCTGACCTCGCCGTCGATCACTCCAAAGCCTCTGAATTCCCATCCTTTCATTTCAACCGAGAGATCATCCGATCTGACATAAAGATGGCTTCTATCTGATATAAAGCCGTGGTCAAAAAAAAGATTCGTATTTATTTGCCCGTTCCCATGCACGGATAACCAATCGGTGTTTTTGAGATAATATTCGAGCAAATCGAGATTTTTAATATTTCCTTCAACTGCTGTATTTCCTGCGAAATAATCCAGGAATGCCATACCGGGATTTTGTCTGGGTATGAAAGGGTCAAGATTTCCAGTGGTTCGAACTTGCAGTTTATCAGCAATAATAGTGTTCAAGAAAGAAAGCTGCCCATTTTTTAGGTTTGCTCTTAATCGAGGGATATACAACTCTTTGCGAGTGACCATATCGAGTCGGCCTTGAACCAGTCCTTCACCTTCCCAGGAATAATCATCAATTTTAATGGATTTGACCTTGTCAAAGTCCGCCTTCCTAATATCGATACGCCATCCGGGTCGGCTTACGTTCAATTCGGTTGGAAGATCATTTATTGAAGATGGCATATCATCAGAATTATTGTTCTCGGAAACAATTTCTTGGCTTTTCGGCTTATGAAATAGACGATTTTTCTCAATATCGACTTTTACCCCGAAAGCTTTTAATCGATAGATTCGCATCGTGCGAAACGGCAGAGCCCACAAGGCGGTTCGAAAGCGAGCTTTATCTATTAAAAGTGTCCAGGCAACGGAGCGAGAACGGTTTTGCATTTGAAAACCTCTGACGTGGATAACTCCCGGAACGATACTCCATGCACTGGTCCAACTGTATTCATGCTTGTCCGGCCGTCTATTCAAAATGTTCTTTAGTAAGCTGCTCCCTAACAAAGTGTTGACAATAATGAGATATAGTACCTCTATGATCAGACAAACCATCACTAGTCGGCTCACTCTTCCTCCAATCAAACTCATTTATGCATATTCCTTCAGGGTGTCATCTTTTTTTCGCGTAATGTTGGCTCTATTGCTTGATAATTTAATTTCACAAGTTATACTATATCATGTGGTTTTTAAATTTCGAAATACAATTTCGCTTTTAAAATAATTGCTTTTTCTTAATTCGGCCTGGATTTTATGCATGAAAAATAAATCGAAAAAAAAGCTTGACATAAAAATATCGGCGTGTTAAAACTAGTTGAAGATCTTTTTAAGAGGGAGGTTAAGTATGAAGCGTGTTATGGTTTTTGTTTTAGGAATCACTTTATCGCTCTGTGCGATATCAACTGCCGAAACCATGCAGCATGAAAAGTTATTGCTGAGTAACAAGAATTACCAACAGCAACTTTTAAACGCTGTAGAGTCTGTCTCTATTCTCTATCGAGGGCATGTAATCGGCGATTTTCTCAAAGCTCATCGCTTTTTTGCCGGTCAGCTCGAATCGACTAAGTCAGCCACGCTGAACTCAGCCATGTTGTTGGACAACAATCTGGTTATGTCGAATCGGCAACTGCGGCCACCACTTGCATGGGATTTGATTTCCGTTCTTCCCGATGCCAGGCTGTATTCCTTTTTCACTTCTACCGATCTGGGTGGATACGGTGAGAATAATCCGCCTAATGAACCTGGTAATCCATATCCAGCAGACGGTGCTACTGACATTCCAGTACTTGAATTGACATTGACGTGGACAGGTGGTGACCCGGACCCGGAAGATACTGTTGTTTATGATCTGCATTTCTGGTTTTCGGACCGAAGAGACTTACGTGTCTTCGAAAATATTACTGAGACTGAATTCACTATTACTGATCATGTTGATCTTGTTCCTGACGAATATTACGCATGGAAGATCGTTGCTCGTGACAACTGGGATGCGGAAACGGAAGGGCCTATGTGGAGCTTTACAACGATGCATAACAATCCGCCATATGAGCCGGTCAATCCAATTCCGCCTGATGGTGCAACAGATGTCGATCTCAATGCCATTTTGACTTGGGAGTGCAATGATCCTGATCCAGGCGACACACTGACCTTCGACGTCTATTTCGGAACGACCAATCCTCCGCCTTTAGTCGCTGAGGATATTTCCGACAGCGCATATTCACCCGGGTATATGGCCATCGATACGGAATACTTCTGGATGATCGTTGCGCAAGACAATTGGGGTGCAGAAACTGAAGGACCTGTTTGGAGTTTCCGGACCCGTGCAAATCATCCGCCAAATGAACCTGAAAATCCGAATCCATTTGACGGTGCAGTCAATGTAGATATAAATGCGAATCTTGTTTGGGATTGTAATGATCCAGACCCCGGTGACACCCTTACATTTGACGTCTATTTTGGAGAGACCACCCCACCTGAGTTACTTGCCAGCAACATCTCTGAGTCGACTTTCGATCCAGGCGCCATGAACTTTGAAACGGTTTATTACTGGAAGATAACGGCGCATGATAATTGGGGTTCTACAACCGATGGTCCTATCTGGTCGTTTACTACTTTGCCCGAAGGAGTCGAAAATAATCCTCCTTACGAGCCTTCAAATCCGTCGCCTGATAACGGTGCTCTGAATGTCCCGATCAATCTCGCCGCTTTGACTTGGGTTGGTGGAGATCCTGACCCGGGAGATACGGTGCTTTATGACCTTTATTTCGGAACCTCTGCATCACCTCCTTCACTCGCAAGAGATCTGACTGAATCCGAATACCACTTCTCAGCGCCTTTACAGTATACAACCACCTATTATTGGAAAGTGGTTGCACGAGATAGTTACTTCGCGGCAACAGAAGGTCCGATTTGGACATTCACAACAGAAGATCCACCAGCTACTCCGACTCCTTTCCCGACCTCCACCCCGACTCCTTTCCCGACCTCTCCCCCGACTTTCACACCAACCAATACGCCTATACCGACTGATACGCCTATTCCAACCCAGACACCCAAACCGACCGATACGCCTATTCCGACCGAACCGCCGACACCGACACCTGGTGACCCCTGCTTATCATTCTCTGTGACTCTGGATATGGGCGGTGACTACTTCTGCGCAGGAGATACCTGCTTCTTGACTGCAAAGATCTGCAACCCTGAAAATACGCAATATTTGCCTTTCTGGGTAATTCTCGAAGTTGAAGGCATGCTTTGGTTCGCCCCAAGCTGGCGAAGTAACGGAATCGATTACGATCTGTTGCTCCTGCCTGAAGGCTGGTCGATGAAACAAATCATTCCCGAATTTACCTGGCCGAACGATATCCAAGGTTCATATTACGGCGTCCACTTCTATGGAGCTCTAACAAATACTAGGTTGAACACGATACTTGGCGACTACGACATGATTACCTTTGGCTGGGGCCCTTGCCAATAAAACTTTAGACTGAACAGTTATTTATAAGGCCGGTTTTCACCGGCCTTTTTTTATAATCAACTCCTATTTATAGCTTATCTCTCTCATATTCTTTCAAACAGTTGGCGGCAAAACGCTCAAAGCTATATTTTTTAACGCTCTCAAGGGCATTAGTTGCAAGAAACTTCCTTTTATCAGGGTTTACCAATAATTCATTCAACGCTTTTGCCAATGCTGCCGGATCACCAGGCGTAACCAATAACCCGTCGAAATCAGACCTCAACACATCTGGCATTCCCCCGCTTTTCGAGGCAACAACCGGAATCTCAGAGGCCATCAATTCTAATAAAACCAACGGCAACCCGTCTTGAACGCCCCGTTTAGTAATAATAGATGGAATCACTCCTATATCGCTGATAACTAACAGTTTTTCCTTTTCCTTTCCACTGACACACCCATGAAAGACAACCGGAAGATTCATTAAACCGACTGTCTGCTTTAAGCTGGGTAAAAGAGGACCTTCTCCTGCAATGTGAATCAAACATCTTTCTTTTACTTCGTTTATGTGGATAAGAGCTTTTAACAGAACTTCCACACCTTTAACAGCTATCAATCGACCCATGTATAGCACGTTCAGTATTTTGTTGTTCGAATTCGTAGATTCATTAAATAAGGACCTATCGAACTGTCGATCGGCTCTTTTTCTCCTGATATCATCGAAATCTTTAATGTCTATCGGCATGGGCATTATCGTGATGCGCTTAATCCATTTTTTTGAACTCATTTTTTCCAAACGCTTTGCGAGGTTATCGGAGACAGCGACAATTCTTCCGGTATTATTCCAAATCCGTTTCAATACCATTCGTCTGAAAATGAAAGGAAGATATTCAAGTATCGTGATATCGCTTCCATGGGCGACTGCGACATGGTGATTGTTTCTTGAAAAATGCGCGCCTAACCATGACCCTGGGATCAACCAATGAGAAATAATCAAGTCGTTTTTTTGAATTTCTGCAGCCGCTGCTGAATGCATCGCGACCAAGAACCCAGGTATTTGCGGCAAAACAGAAAAGGGGTGTTCGCGTAGATTCTCGATAATGCCATGTCCGTATGCCAGCGAATGCTCTCCATCCCAACCTTTCCATCGAAAACGGCGAATTGAGACTCCACGTGGAGTCCATACGGCGCATGGACTGTCTGGCGCAATGATAGTTACGGGAAGTGTTTTCGCGAATTCCGTAGCCAGTCTGGCGACAAAATTTCCTGATTGGTCAGCTTCATGCCTGGGAAATGAAGTTGTAAGCATGATTATACGTTTCTGCTTTTCAGAAATCAGCTTCGATCTCTTCATCTTTTTAACGATTTGAAAAAAGATAGACGGCAGATCCCTCAGAGGTTTGATCCCCGATTTTTCGTTTCCATAGATGGGTCTGACTGGAACTTCCGCCATGGAAAACCCGGATTTGGTTAGTCTCAAAATCATATCATTGGGAAATCCATATCGTTGAGTCATTGAATCCAGATCAAGTGACTCCAACAGTTTTCTACCGGCGGCAGTGAAACCGCATTGAGAGTCACCAAAATCGTTACGACCTGCTGCCAATTGCGTAAAAAAAGTAAATAAACGAATTCCAACTCCTCGAAAAAACGGTATTTTGTTTTTTCTCTTCCCGTCAAGTATGGTTTTGCCTGCTATTTTATTATGGAGAAAGCGATTTCCCTTGACGTAATCTACCCAGCCTTCTGCTATTGGCATGACAATCCGAGAAAGATCAGCCGGATCCATCTGGCCATCTCCAGCCATTACTGCAATCACCTGTGAACCAAGACTCAAAGCTTTTTTGTATCCTGTTATAAGGGCTGCACCGGCACCCATGTTCGATCGATGAGCGACTAAGTGAATTCTTGTATCAGGTATGGATGTGATTATCTCACGGCTTTCATCAGTACTTGCATCGTCGACAACCACTATCCATTCCACCCATTCAGGAATGTTCAGTAATACATCCTTTATAAATAGGGCCTCGTTATAAACAGGTATTACAACTGCAACTTGAGCGGATTTCAGCCGAACTGTTTCATTCGAGGACATATCTGTAAACACTCAAAAATGCCTTATATCCGAGAACACCGACCTATTGTGTTACTGAGAATTACTATTCTCTGCGCTGATGCTTTATAGTAGTGATTCAGCGACATTCTGCAACTATAAGAAAAATAATCCTCTTTAAAAATATGCTTTTTATCATTTTACATGCAGACAAGGTTTATAACTGTCTATTGGCTTTGCAATTTTTGAGCTTGAAATGCATAAAAAAATATCGAGCAAATGTTATTGATTTATTTCTTTTTCAGGCCTATTTTTAAAAGTGTGACTTGAGAGGTTCTTGACGATGAAAAACCTTGTTTTTATAAGCTTGACACTTGTTTTAGGGTCCATATCTCCCATAACGGCTCAATTATTTTTCGACGAAAATGTGGGGTCAATTCTTGCGGAGACTTATGATCTTGACCAAACCGATTCTGTTGAAGAATTAGTGGCGAGTTATTTGCCGCCTCCTGAAGATATCAATGTAACCGCTATAAGTGAAGATGGAGCATTATCCGTTTTTTTGAAGTGGTCGGCGCCTGCTTCCGAGTTGTCTCCTTCTGGATATGTTGTTGAGATTCAAAGTGATGATGGTATTTGGAAAAACGCGGGAAAAACTGAGGCGGAAGAGTGGTTCATCGATAATTTAGATCCTGATATCGGCTACCTATTTCGCATTGCGGCTGAATACCAAGGCGATCTGGCTTATTCTGAGGCTATAGAACCTATTTTGGTTGAGCGATGGTTTAAATTCGACGAAATTCCGGTTTTGGTTTCTATCATATTGTTTACCATCTTGCTAGTCGGTTTTATTTATGCAGCTCGAAAAGGAATGCATTTATTTGTGCGTCGCATCCCTGGTTTAACAGCCGTTGAAGATGCTATTGGTCGTGCAACAGAAATGGGGCGGCCTGTATTATATGTTCCTGGAATAGGCACTATTGAGGATGTAGCAACACTTGCTTCGCTGAACATTTTGGGCGAAATCTGCCGACGTACAGTCAACTATGATGTCAGGATCATTTGTCCAAACAATGACCCCATAGTGTTCAGTATCGCTCAAGAAATAGTAAAAGAAGCATACTCATCAGAAGGCCGTCCGGACATGTATGATCCGAATCAAGTTTTTTATCTTGTTCCCGATCAATTTGCCTATGCTGCCGGTGTTAATGGCATAATGGTTCGAGAAAAACCCGCAACGATATTTTTATTAGGCTGGTTTATGGCAGAATCTCTGATTATGGCGGAAACCGGCGCTATGACAGGGGCCATCCAAATAGGCGGCACAGATGAAGTGTCCCAGTTGCCTTTTTTTGTTACAGCCTGCGACTATACACTTGTCGGAGAAGAACTCTATGCCGCATCCGCTTATTTAGGACGCCAGCCAATGCTTCTCGGCACTTTGAAAGCACAGGACTATTCAAAGCTCGTCTTTCTACTATTGATGGTTATATTTTCAATTATCGCTTTGATAACCGGCTGGAACACCTCTGAATGGATAATGGTCAGATAATTCAATTGGCTGATTAGATGACTATTCCCAGCCAAATTCCCAGATATCTATCTCTCCAAATAACTCGGTGACCAACCTATTCGTCATACCTGCATAAAAATACAGCCCCGAAGCTTGACCCGCATTTTCCGGCCAACTAAACAGCGGAATGATGGAATAAGTTGTTTCCCCTGGATAGATGTCTTCCAACAGATATGAAAAATCGTTGAACTCGGGAGCGAAAAACAGCAGACCATAGACATCCAAGATCACAAAGATCGGGACTTCGTTAAAAACATCCTCTTTCGGATTGCAAATTACGACGTTGCAATAACAGGGATCACCCGTTTTGAATTGTTTTGAAGGCATTTCAATTCGGCAACCTAATACTCCACACGGTGGTGTCGGGGTTATAGTGGGCTCAGGGGTATCGGTAGGTTGAGGTGTATGTGTTGGAGCCGCCGTGTAGGTAGGTTCAGGCGTATTGGTCGGTTCAGATGTTTGCGTCGGGCTGGGTGTCGATTCCGGAGTGTTGGTGGGTGTCGCCGTTTTAGTTGGCTCGGGCGTAGTGGTTGCCGGTTCTGATGTATACGTTGAAGTGGGCGTGATCGTGGGCTCCGGTGTGTTTGTTGGAGCAGGTGTATGGCTTGGAGTAAAGGTAGGTTTTGGCGTTGGAGTAAAGGTGGGTTTTGGCGTTGGAGTTTGGGTGGGTGGAGCTGGTGTGTGGGTTGGAATAGGGGTTTGCGTGGGCGGAAGGGTAGGAGTGGGTGTTCGAGTCGGCGTGTTTGTCTGAGTAGGCGTTGCGGTTGGAATGGGCGAAGGAGTAGCTGTAGGGGTTGACGAGGGAGTGTTGGTTGGTTGCGGTGTTGGCTCCGGTTCGGTAGTCAGCTCAATGGAGTACGCAAATCCACCTGATCCAAACTCATTAGCATGAACGCGTTTTCCACCCGCACCGATCCTGGTGCCGTTAGAATTTATTGCACATGCCAGTAAAGACCCCGGCGTATTTCCCGGCATCCTATAAATCTCATTACCTGTTTCAGTTTCGATGACAATCATATCATATCCCGGCGCTGTTTCCGGACGTGGACCATAGCCGGCTCCTGCAACAACGGATCCATCTGCAGAAAAACGAACCGTGACTACCATGCCGCCCATATTGGTCGATTTGATCAATGAACTCGGTCCCGATTCCGTATCGAACAGATAAATATGACCACTGATAACTGAAGCCTGATTAGATTGATAACTCCCCATGGCAACCTTTGTGCCGTCACGGCTGACATCCAACCCGACAACCCAGGGATAATAATAATCAGGAGGAATTGTATAAGACCATTTTTCCGTATATTGAGCTCTGGAAGTTGTATTTTGCCATTCGTAAACACGTAATCTGCCATGTAGATCACCAACGGCAAGGATGGACCCATCATCGGAAAATCCGATTTCACTTTGCGGTGGACTGTTCATAATGGTCCATGAATCACGAACTGAATAATCATCCATATTCCAAACCATAACCAGGTGTTCCGGATTTTGAGCCATTCGAAAATCTGCCGCAAGAAGAGAACCATCATAATTCAGTTTCATATCGCTCAAATAATAAATGTGGCCATCCGGGTCCGGGAGCACAATTCGATGCAGCTCCTGGCCAGAACCATCCAGTATCGTTATAAAAATCGGTTCGTAAATAGGATTGCTCCGATAACCATAGCTGACAACTGCCACTCGGGAACCATCGCTGGAAAGAGTAATGACTCCTATTCGCTCTCCTTTCTCCGGGTTTTCCCCAGTGACAGGAGTGGTGTAACGCCATAGTTCAGCGCCTGAGTCAATATCCAAGCCTAGAACAAAAGACTCTTCAGCATTTTCACCCAGACGCTTTCTGCCGGTTACAGCGCCCACAAGCACTGATCCATCATCACTCACAGCCATTTGCACATCGCTCTCGACATAATACTGATTTGATTCAAGCAAATCGAACTCCCATATCGGGACGCCATTACCCTGAGCATTAAAAGCCGAGAAACGCTCATAATTCAGATACCAGCCGACATAGACTCTACTGCCGTCCGCTGGAACTGCGATCGAACTGGCGATCGCGCCATAGTTACCGTCCCAGTCTTCATATGACCACGTGACTGTTCCGCTTCTGTTGCCACATAGTTGAGGCTGTAAATATTCCAAATTTCTCCGCATATCAGCTCTCAAACCAATCTGATCCAATGCTATTCTTGGCTGAAAAAGACAAGAGGAATATTCCTTTTCATGAGCAATAATGACTTCGTTTCCCGGACAACTCAGGGTATCTTGTTGGGATAAACATTCTGACATGCTTGAACCGGTTTCTATGATCAATAAATTTGAAACAGAAACCAGCAATAAAACAATAAGTGATTGGAGCACGCATCTCATGGAAAAACCTCCTTAGATGATTAGAAAAAAGCCATTACTTCCTGGTCTATTAGTTATTCCCAACCAAACTCCCAGGTATCGATCTCCCCAAATAATTCGCTGATTGATTCATTAGTCATTCCAGCGTAAAAAAACAAACCGAGTGCTTTCCCGGCGTTTTCCGGCCAAATGAACAAGGGAATGATTTGAAAACCGGTTTCCCCAGGGTGTATATCCTCCAGCAGATAAGAAAAATCATTGAAATCAGGGGCAAAAAACAACAAACCATAAACATCCAAGATAACAAAGATGGGGACATCCCTGAATACATCGTTTTCGGGGTTGCAAACTGTAACTTTGCAGTAACATGTATCTCCTGCCCTAAACATATTAGCCGGCATTTCAATTGTACAACCAAGGGTTTTACAATGTGGGGTCGGCGTTTCAGTCGGAGCCGGCGTTTCAGTCGGGAAGGGTGAAGGCGTGAGGGTAGGCTCAGGATCCTTTTCCAATGCTATAGAATACGCATATCCACCAGATCCCATTTGGTAGGCATGAACATGTTTGCCTCCTGCTGCGACGCGTAAACCATCCGCACTAACAGCACACCCCATCAATGATCCAGGTGTATTACCAGGCATTCGATATATTTCACTTCCAGTTTCTGTATCCATGGCAATCAAATCAAAGCCAGGAAGCTTTTCCGGATAAGGACCATAACTGATCCCTATGACGATGGCTCCATCAGCAGAAAATTTGACAGATTCAACCATCCCTCCCATACTCGAGGATTTAATAAGAGAATCTGGTCCCTTTTCTGTCTCAAAAAGATAAATGTACCCACTCGCCTGTGATTCTTCATTGCTTTGATAACTGCCCATGGCAACCTTTGCGCCATCACGACTGACATCTAAACCAACTACCCAGGGGACAAAATAATCGGGGGGTATTTTATAGGTCCATTTTTCGACATAATGAGCTTGAAAATCCGATTCTGTCCATTCATAGACACGCAAATTTCCTCGCAAGTCGCCAACAGCTAGAATAGATCCATCATCAGAAAAACCGATTTCAGTCTGCGGAGGGCTGTTATTGACTGACCAGGAATCTCGAAGAGTGTAATCATCCATATTCCAAACCATTATCTGATGAGTTGGATTTTTGTTCATTCGAAAATCTGCAACAAGGAGTGACCCATCATGATTTAGACGAATCGCATTGAGATACATAATTTTGCCACCGGGATCGGAAATTTCGATCCGGTGAAGCTCTTGACCTGCATTGTCCAGTATCGTGATATAAATAGGTTCAAAAAAAGGATCATTTCGATAGCCACTGCTAGTTACAGCGATTCGAGATCCGTCACTGGAAAGTGTTATTTTTCCTATACGCTCTCCCTTATCAGGATTTTCTCCAGTAGGTGGTGTGGTATAGCGCCAAAGTTCATCACCGCTGGTAATATCTAATCCCAATACAAACGATTCGTCATTGTCGGTTCCTACAAGATTTCTATCGGATACACTGCCGATCAATACCATTCCATCGTCACTTACCAGTATTTGAGGATCTCCGGAAATATAATATTTGCCTGATTCGCGCAAATCGAGCTCCCATATCGGCGTTCCATCACCTTCAGCTTCAAAGGCTGAAAAACGATCTTTGTTCAAAGACCATCCAACATAGACCCGGCTACCATCTGCCGGAACAGCAAAAGAAGATGCTATTGCTCCATAAGAGCCATTCCAGTCTTCATATACCCAGGTTATTGAGCCGGTTCTATCAGCAGGCAACGAAGATTTTTGCCGATGCCGATCACCGGTTTTATTCTCATCAGAATTAAAAATACATGGTTCCAAAATGGTTTCGACTTGGCTTAAAAAAATAGGCTGATCAAACTCACAAAACACTTTGGGCGCCTTTCCTGGAAAACTGAGTTTCGTAGTCTCGAAAGAAAAAAAAGGCGTTTTTTCTGCTTGGCTGAATCCGCCTCCAATGACCAACAAACCAAAAACAACGGTTATTGCTACAACTTGAGTTGCATTTTCTCTGTTTCTCATTTCAAATCCTCCTAAAAGCGAGGATATTATACATCAAACTAAACAAAGAGTGAAGCTGTATCTTATTTGAAACATATTTTTCTATGTTTTCAAGAAAGCCGTATAGTTTTATTAATCAGGAAATTTCTAGTCTATCATGAGATGGTTTTTCAATGGTACGTTCTAAAATAATCATTCTTTGCTTTCTCGCAGGAATGCCTCAAATACAATGATTCTTATAGATAGAAGGACTCCATAATCCCATGGTTTTTCATGATGGAAATAGTAGTCCAATCCAGGCTCGATTGCATATTCCATCCATTTTCTTGGAAATTTTCCTATCACCAACAAGCGACTGAATAACTTGTCGCGGTCTAATTCGCCCGGCGATATATCTTCGTAAACATATTTCTTGTCTACTGCTCCATAATGAGGATTGAAAGACGAACCTAACTCCGTCGACATTACCAATTCCTCGCTGATTGCGTGTCGATATTGTATCGCACACCAGAATTCGATTCCGTGTTGCATTTCTCCATATTCGCCGGACATGGCAAATCGAAGAAAAGAATTGTCGGATATCAGATGGCTGATATGAAATGATGTCCGAGTTCCGAATTTTTCATCGCTACGCCATAAAACTTGTTCTTCGAAGAAAAACCGTAATGGGTCTTTATTGATTTCCAATCGAACAAAGGGTCTGATACGTAGTTGCGGCCTATCGTCCCGCCAATAGGTGTCTATTTTAACTCCGGTTTTAGAATTCTTGCTGAAGTCGTAGAGAAAACCGGATGTCAAAGCCCGATTGTCGACCAAATCATCCCCTGCTTCCAAAAATGATTTTCTAGGATCTGTGCTGGAGCCGATTTGAAAGAAAAACTTGGCTTTTCTTTCTATTGCGGGTAAAGGGATACGCGCTTTCACCGGGATTTTTATGTCGAATCCTTCCTTATGGTAGTAAACAGGATTAATATCGATTCTTACTTGAACAATTTCCTCTTCATCTCTGACACGCGATTCGCCAAATGCTCGATCCGTTGCGTCGACTAAGTCCGCCAAACCACGACTGAGTGTTTGACGGCGATCTTCCCAGGTATCAAGCATGGTTCGAGTTGCGGTACACCCATTTAAAACCCCAGCCAAGATGACAGTGCCAAAAACTAGATAGCTCTTAGAAGAAAAATTTTTCAGTGTCATTCCAATCAGGCAAATTTTCAACAAAAAATTTCCGGTTCTACCTTTCTATGTCAATGGTAAATGATTTTGTTCATTTTTGGTCTTTGGGTTTGTTACGGCTTCTTTTTGAAGTGTCTTATAATAATTTATCAATCCATTTGTTGAGGAATCATGCGAATTCACCATCTCGATATGGCTTAATTCCGGTAATATTCTGGCAGCCAGTTTCTTACCTAATTCAACTCCCCATTGATCAAAGCTGTTAATTCTCCAAATGATGCCCTGAACGAATATTTTATGCTCATATAACGCTATCAACCGACCCAAAGTCCTGGGATCCAATCGTGTAAACAGGAAAGAATTACTCGGCCGATTGCCAGGAAATACTCTATGAGCCGCTAGCATTTGTACCTTATCAAGCGGGATACCTTGTCGCTGTAATTCTTTTTGTACATCCTCAAGGCTTCGACCTTTCATCAAAGCCTCCGATTGCGCAAAATAATTTGCCAATAACAACTGATGATGGTCATCAATATCCCAATATGGGACAATTGGGGCCAGAAAATCTACAGGGATTAAATGTGTTCCTTGATGAATCAACTGAAAAAATGAATGCTGCCCATTCGTTCCGGGTTCACCCCAAATAATCGGCCCAGTTGAATAATCTGTAACCGGCGTTCCATCCCAATCGATCCCCTTGCCATTCGATTCCATATCTCCTTGCTGAAAATAGGCCGGAAAACGGTGCATATACTGATAATAAGGAACGATTGCATGGGTATGCGCGTTAAAAAAATTGTGATACCAGATACCTAAAAGGGCCATAATTACAGGGATATTCTTCTCAAAAGGCGTGAGCCGAAAATGCTCGTCGCTGTCAAAGGCACCTGCTAACAACTCTTCAAAAGCGTCCATCCCTATTGTGCAGGCGATGGACAAGCCTATGGCCGACCATAGAGAATAGCGCCCGCATACCCAGTCCTTAAATTCAAACATATTTTCCAGTTCGATCCCAAAAGCTTCTACTCCGGAAGCATTAGTCGACAAGGCGGCGAAATGATGTGAAACAGCTTTTTCAGAACCCAACTTTTGGACAATCCATTGTTTAGCGGTCTTGGCATTTGCAAGAGTTTCACTGGTAGTAAACGTTTTACTGGCAATAATGAAGAAGGTCGTTTCAGGGTCACATTTTTTCAATGTCTCAGCGATATGAGAACCATCTACATTAGAGACAAAATAAGGGACTATTCCAGTAATCCAATAAGGACGCAGCCCTTCGGTAACCATAACAGGTCCTAAATCCGAACCACCTATTCCGATATTGACAATATGAGTGAATTTTTTTCCTGTAAATCCGGTCATAGCCCCGCTATGTAATCGTTCTGTAAATCTACGCATTTTCTTCAGAACAAAATTGACTCCCGGCATAACATCTTCGCCATCTACAAGAATGGCCCGGTTGGAACGATTGCGCAGCGCAACATGAAGGACAGCTCTATCTTCCGTGAAATTGATTTTTTCGCCATCGAACATCGCTTCAATCCATTTACTTAGTTGCGCTTGATGGGCAAGCGCTATTAAAAGCCTCATTGTCTCTTCAGTGATGCGATTTTTGGAATAATCAAATAATAAATCTTCCAGCCTTAAAGAAAATTTTTCGAAACGCTTCGGGTCCTTATCGAACAATTGCTTCATGTGCACCGATTCCATATCTTTTCGATGCTCAATTAATGCTTTCCAAGCTGTCCGATGAGTCAATGGCTGCATTGAATATCTCCTGTTTAAACCGATAATTACTTACCGGGAAAATGATCCACCCATTTAATCGTGAAATCCGGAAAATGATCGACCAACTGAATAGTATAATCCGGAAAATGATCAACCAATTGCCATTTTCCGGGACCGTCAGGAAAGTGATCGACGACTTTTACTCGCAGATCGGGAAAGTGATCGACGACTTTCACCTTGTAATCTGCAAAAGCTGTGACGATCTTGATTTTGCCATAGATCCTGCTCACATCGAGCTTGTCTTTTTTTCCAGAATGAGATTCTGAACTCGGCGCCCCTTTTGAAAATGAATTATCATTGCTACAGACATGATTGAAATTCATAAAACAAGCCAACGTCACAGTTAACAAACAGAACGCATTACAAAACAGATTGTTTTTGGCTCTTTTTACTTTATCGTCCATTTTTCTTGCTCCTGAAAAATGTGATCGGGTCTTTATCATTTAAAAACCTACTGTGATTTCATGAATTTATATCATTCAATCATTTTAATAGTAACGTACCACATCCCAAAACGGCAATAACCGTTTTCATCAAGCAGTTGGCTTCAGTGGTTGGCAGCTATCTGATTCTTCATTAGAATTCTCGACTTTCAAAGGTTTTTATCCTAAAGTAAAATTTGTTTGAATAATGGGACGTATCACTTATTCATTGAACGAAACTGATGAGCATGATGGTAAAATGATAAAAGGCAGAAATACCGTACTGATATTATTGGGTGTTGCATCGATTCTGCTGTCAATTGGCTATCCGAGTTATTGGCTGTTACACAACCGATCGCTGGATCTACCTTCATATTACGTTGCCGGTTTACTGATGCTAAACAATCGTAATCCCTATCTCCCGGGCGAGTTTTGGTTTGCGGCTGAACAACTTGGCTTAGCTGACCCCATATATCCCTACATTTATTTTCCGATTATCGCTTTGATATTTATGCCTTTAAGCTTGATGAAATACAGTACGGTGCAAATATTGTGGTTTGGGATTTCACAAGTTTTTTTCTGGTTTTCCATTGTTCTTCTCGTTCAGATCACCCATCGATGCTTTCCGACTAAACAGATTCCCCTGCTGACACGATTTTTATACCTTCTCCCCATCACCTGTTTGTCATATCCTTTGGTTGTAAACTTTCAAAACGGCCAGGTGAATACGATAATGCTTTTTTTAATCTGTTCATTTTTATATCTGATCTTGGCGGAATCTCATATTGCCGCTGGAGTAGCCCTTGCCCTGGTCATCATGATCAAACCACAACCAGCACTTATCGTCCCCTATCTCCTTTATAGAAAACAGTTTCGATCCGCGATTTCCACTATTGTGACCTTTATTGTTGGGGCGATTCTAAGTGGATTGGCGGTCGGATGGGACAATTTTTGTTACTATTTAACCGATGTTCTGCCCTCTTTCAGTATGATCGAAACTCGATTCCCCACAATTTATCCTTTCGTTCCGCCCAATCAGTCCATTATTGGAATAGTGGCTAGGATCTTTCAAAATACGATGTATACTCCTGGGATTATCGATAGAGCTGATTTAGTTAGGCCCATTTCAAGCTTGTTACTTGCAACAATTTTAGCTATTGGATTCTTCAGAGTTTTGATTTGGAATCAATCCAGACCCTCATCAGACGGTTCATTGCTGAGAGATTGCTCCTATCTTTTAGTGATGTCTATTCTATTGTCACCAATCACCTGGGATCACCACCTGGTTATAACGTTTTTAGCGGCTGCTTATTTGATGTTCGAACAACCGACAAAGTTCTGGAAAAGTTTGAGGGGAATTTTCTCTATAATCTGCTGGATTTTAATGGCGCTTCCACTCTTTCCCTTTCATCGAATATGGACCTCAAACGGTTTTTTTGCGCTTGGCGCATCGATTAAAGGATTTGCTTTGTTAGGATTTTGGGGATTGATGACAGCTTCTTTTCCATCAAATAAATTTATTTCCTTTAAAAATGACTAGCAACTGAAAGATTCCGATTTATGCTGAATAGATTACGTTGCCCTAGTAGTATTTTAAGAAATGGAGCTTGGAAAAGCCTTTGAAAAAATCGATAGAATAAAGTGATTTCATTGACAAAGAAAATACTCATATTGACGATTGGATTGATATCGATCCTTTTGTCTGTCTTTTATCCCGGCTGGTGGCTGTTGCATCATAGATCAGTGGATCTCCCGTCCTATTATGTTGCCGGTTATATGCTAAGGCAAAACGTCAATCCTTACCATCCGGATGAAATCAGAATAATGGCGTTGCAGGTTGAACTCTCCGATCCAATATATCCCTATGTTTACTTTCCTCTTGTTGCACTTGCATTCATGCCATTGAGCCTGATCCGTTATCAAACAGTCCAGCTTCTATGGTTTGGCATGTCTTTGATTTTCTTCTGGCTTTCACTCCTGCTGCTTTACTTCATAACCCGAAGATGCTATCCATCCGATTCCAAACTGTTTTTCAACCGATTTCTGCTTTTAATTCCTATTACGTGCTTATCTCACCCATTGATCGTGAATTTTCGGCACGGACAGATAAATGCTATCACTCTTTTTCTTATTTGCGCCTTCTTATATTTATTAATGACTGACTCAGAAATACTAGCCGGTATTGCGCTGGCGTTGGTTATTTCCATCAAACCTCAGCCGGCAATTATTCTACCCTTTTTATTGTATAAAAAGCGTTTTCGATGCGTCAGTTCAACGATAATCTCATTTGCAACTGTAACATATTCAACGGTTTTCGCTACCGGTTGGGATAATTTCCGGTTCTACCTAAGAAACATTTTACCCTCTTTTAGTTTAGTACAGAATCAATATCAGCGAATTTTCTTATATGAGCCTCCAAATCAATCTCTTCAGGGAATTATATCACGAGCGTTTCAGACCACTAAATATAGCCGTGGTTTATGGGAAAAGCCTGAGCTGGCGATTCTGGTTGCATGTATTGCATTACCAACCATATTGATGATCTCTTTTTACAAATTGTTCACCTGGAATCGAAACAAACCCACTACAGATCAAGCGTTATTAAGGGATTGTTCATATTTATTACTCACATCACTATTAATATCGCCCATAACCTGGGATCACCATCTGGTTACAATTTATCCGATCGCTGCTTTGCTGCTTTTCGATAAGCCGGGCCCATTCTGGAAGAGCCCCGCTGGGATTATGATTCTTTTCTGTTGGATTCTAATGTTTATCCCGCTATTTGAGTTCCATCCGATCTGGACATTGAATAAGTTGGCATCGTTAGGCATGTCGATTAAAGGATTTGCTCTGCTGGGTTTCTGGACCCTATTAACAATTTCCGGCTAATCTCTCTTTTGAAATTCTATCGACCCATCCCTTTGTAGGTTTTGGAAAATTCCTATTAAGACCATTATGATTGGGGGTAAATAAAGCAAAAATCGATAAAGAAATGAAAATCGATCGATTCTGTCTTCTGTAAGCGGAACGTTTCCAAAGATATTGATTATCAAAGTTGGCAACGCCACAAGAAGAAATATGTTTCGTATAGGATAAATCTTTCGTGTCTCCGATAAAATCCAACAGACCATTAATCCTGAGCCGATCGTATACGACGTTATGCGAGCCGTGTCCCATGCGACTGTATGGAGAACCAGAGGAGCCAAAATAATGCTATGCACACCTATTGAAAATCGACTAAATGGGCGGATATGGAAAGCTAAATGAATAAAAACCAGAATGGTTATCAATGCAGGACCGATCGATGCCGCTACTGGAGGGTAGAACAAATTCTTAAAGAAATTGACGTGCTGCAATTGAAAGTATTCAATGAAAGACGTTGTTTGAAATTCTGCAACAAAGATCCCTCTTAATGAAACAAAACCAAATGAAATCAATCTTTCGGCAATTTGAGCTCTTAAAGCGGATGTGTCCGTTGTCAATCTTTGACACAAAGGCATGAGTAAAAACACCCCTACCGGAACAGCAATAGCTAGAGCTGTCGATATCCGATGAGTTTTGCGCTCGGCTTCCAACTGTTTTGTTACCAAAGCTGCCAGGAAGATAACCGGCATACCGACCACTAAGTAAGATTCGTGAACAAGAATAGCGATTGATGAAAAAAACTCTGATAAAACCAGTCGTCTTTTAAAGATCATCATGACCGATCCAATAGTCAGAATATAAAGAACGGCATCGAAATAACCAAAATAATGAGCATTCAGTACGATAAAAGGGGATGAAGCAAAAATGATACCCAAGATTGTAGTGTCCATTTTGTTTTGGTGCCGATGAATCATGCGGAAAAAGACAAACAAAAAGGCTAAGGACATACCATAAAGCGTAATCGTCGAGAGAACACTGATGGCCGCCGGTGTCATTTGAACATTAAATGCTTCAGAGAAAAGACTGCATATAGAGCCGATCAATCCACGCCTGATAAAGCCAAACTGATAATTGAGAAGCCAATGAGCTTCGGCAAAACCATTGGGGGATCGAAGGCTTCTGCTTGTTGTGGCTATGAATGTCCAGATAATGATAGCATGGACAAGAAAGTATTGCCCTTTTACGCTGCTATGTTTATCGGCCATGTCGCATACCCTCGTAAAAAGAGTCAATAATATCCAGGATAACCCGATCAATATCGGGAACCGGTAATAAAATCGAATAAACCTTTAAACATTCCGGCATCGACGATCATGACATCCAAGGGCAAAAATAGAATCGCTTTGATCAAAAACATCATACCTTCTTCTTTATGAAGATATTTTAACCAGGAAGAATTTGCAATCCACAATCCTATAAGCAGCAGAAAAACCGCCAGCCAGCAGGCTGGATGCGACACAAGGGCAAGAGTGACGCCGATCCAAATTAAGGCCATTATAACAGAGCCGATGATAAAACTACCGGGGACAGATGTTTTTCCGGTGCCTGAACGATGCCCGGTCAACAGATTTCGCAAAACGTATTTCACCAAAGCTGCCGATCGCTTGAAATCTGTTTTTAATACCGATCCCAATGAATAAGATTTGACATGCTCGACTTCAAATTGCGGGCAGGGATAAATACACGCGCCCATTCTACCCAATACAGCTCCAAATACCGTGTCTTCGATACTTGGTAAAACATATGATTCATCAAAGCCGCCTGATCGTAGAAACACGTTTTTACGTAAAGCTGCGCAAGAAGTATAAAAAAGATGCACCCTGCCTTTCAAACGTTGATAGGTAAACCGCATCCAATGATTTTTCCATCGACTGAAAAAATCAGTGTATCTAAGGTTTGCGCTCTGAACACCAACTATCCCATCACATTCGACACAACTGGAAAAAAAATCCAAAATCAATCGAATAGATCCAGGAGCCGGCACCACATCCGTATCGATAAACAGGATCACATCTCCTTCAGATGCAATTGCACCTGTATTTCTAGCTGCAGAAACACCTTTTGACGTGTTTTTGACAATTTTTAAAGGATTTTTAGAGCTGAAACGTTCAGCAATAGAATAGGCTTTTTGATCCATGGCATCGTCCACCAGGATCACCTCATAAGGAGGTGGATCCTGTGTGAACAATGCAACCAATACCTCTTCAAAAACATCAGGAGCAGCAGCAGATGGAATGACAACGGATAAGCGATTTTCTTGGTTCAAACAAATCACTGTTTCTTTTCAAGAAAACGAATACCCAATGACGCCAGCTCATCCAGAATCGGTTTGTAGATTTCTTCAGAAACAGGTATTTGAACGCCTTTTAAACCTATCTTACCTTGAAGTATCAGCTTGGCGCCGATTGCCACCGGTATGCTTACCGTTCTGGCCATCGCTGAATGGCCGCCCGGGATGCCGTATTCTATCAATGTACTGGTAATCGTTTCTTCTTTGTCTCTAAATTTGGCTTGGAAAATATGGTGCAAAACAACCAGATCTCTTTCCATCGGTTCATACTGCATTCTTTTCAAGCACATCACGGCAAGCTGATCCAGTATGGTTTTCTGTGATGGATCGAGGGGCTCGTCGCTGAACAGACCAAGCCAATTCATAGTTTCGATGGCCGGATTGAAAGGCGGCAGACCGGATTTTTCAGCAATGGCAACGCGTGGATCGCCTGTTTGTTTTCCTGCTAACATTCTGGTGAGTTCTGCATATGTTTTGACAGAAAGCTGTCTTTCTGTTTGATCCAAGTAGCCGACATCAACCAACAGTCTCATGGAATTACTCCAGCCCGGATAACGTAATGTTCCTCTGTACATTGTTTCGACGTTTTTCAGCCCGTACAAATCAGCATAAGGCATGGAGTCTCGATTGGGATATGCTTCAAAAACGAATCCTTCAAGTGCCAACGACTCAAAAGACTTGAACAGATCTTTACCTGGAAGATTGACCAATTTCCCATTCCACAGATATCGAGCGTCGTTTGTCGTTGCCGTCAGGACACCTCGAGGCGCCCATGAAAACTTGTATCCCAAAGGGTTGGTATTGGCTTCAGGAGCCGGCAATCCACCGCAGTAAGATCGGAAGCCAGTGACTACTCCCCCCAAATCTTTCACCTCTTCAATAATTTTCATTGCAGACATATGATCGATTCCAGGGTCCAAACCCAGCTCGTTTAAAAACAGAAGACCGGCTTCACGTGCATCATTGTCAAATGCCCGCATAGCCGGCCCTGCATATGACGCTGTAACCAAGTCTTTTCCCTGCTTAAGACAAAGACGAGCGACTCCAGGATGCATCGGTGCCGGCAATAAACTGATCACAAGATCATGTTTGGTGATTAAAGGTTCCAAATCATCCGAATGGCTTGCATCCAGAAAAACTGCCTGGGCTTTCGGATGCCCTTTGATCATGGCTTCAGCTTTTTCTTTCTCAAGCGTAGCAATCGTAAGATCGACGCCTTCCAACTTTAACATGTATTCAACAAGCGGCTCTGTTACCAAGCCTGAACCTAAAAGCAATACTTTTTTTGACATCAACCCATCCTCCTTCAAGCATGTTCACGCAGGCTCTTTTCAATATATTCATATTTTGGTGTCAGCTTTCCATTCAAAGCAATCACGGCTCCTTTTATTTCTTCAGGTAAACCTATTTGATCAAGAGGTTTAGTGAAATCTGCATATTGCATTCCCAGGAACAATTTTTTCAAGACACTTGAAAATCCCGAGGATGACTCAATCGGTATTTCACAAGGCAGGTTCTCGATAGACATGATTGTCGGACCATTTCCAACGAACCCGGTAACCGCACAATCTTTATCGACATCATATACAAAGCAGGGCTCATCCAAATCAGTGGCGATGATAGTCGCTTCAACCGATCCTTCCATATCACAGGAAATATCTCCTATCACTTTCAAACGGGAATCAGATGATTTATAC
Organism: bacterium; assembly: GCA_049652745.1. Classification (GTDB taxonomy): domain Bacteria; phylum CSSED10-310; class CSSED10-310; order CSSED10-310; family CSSED10-310; genus JBASEY01. Next base: position 105,936 of record JBASEY010000033.1, read on the forward strand.
AACGTGCGTATGTCCTTTTTGGTCAATAACCGCGGATAAGCTTGAGCCCAATAAATACAGTTGACCATGAGTGACAGCATTGGCGCGACTTCGACAAAAGTGCTTTCATACCTCTCAGGATGATTAAAGTATTCTTGCAAATCAAATGCTTTGGACGTATCTTTGGGTCGATACATATCTTTTTCCTTAAATATCACTTTATACATCCCCGTCTCTGATTTCGGCAGATTTTTCAATCCTTTTCGCAGTTCATCCGGGGTAATCTCTTGGAAAGGTAAAAGATCGGCAATCTCTTGAACACCGATGGACACATTTCCATAGCCGGTGATTCCACAAATAAATGGTTTCAACTCGTGTGGAAAACCTTTTGCCAAGATTTCCGCTTTGATTTCCTTTAACTTATCGACACATTCAGCCAATGAGGCATAACGGTGAGGTTGCTCGATTTTTGCCAATGGATTATCGATACCTTCCAAGGCAAGTCTTTTGCCATATGCGCTAAGCGATTCCACCATGCCGGCAATACCTGCATATCGACCGAAGAAGATCAATCTTTTCCCGTCTGAAGATACGATCTTTTCATAATCGATCAATGTACAGTTCTTCTGCAGCATAGCCTTCAGCATGGGCATATTGTAAGGCTGTCCTTTGATCACATGGGCAAAAAACATGTACGCCTTTCGAGAGATAAATTTTTCACCCGGTATCTCTTTCACTGCAATGATAATATCGGCTTCCGACAAATCTTCGTTAATTTCAGCGCCGGCCGCTAGATACTGGCTGTCAGGAAAAGCTCTGTGATTCTTAGCCGGCTGAACAATTACTCTAAACCCATGATCACGAATCAATTCAGCAGCATCGTCCGGAATCAATGGAACTCGTGTTTCCCATTTGTTTTTGTCTTCTCTGCGTATTCCTATAACAATTTTCTTCATAACTATTGCCTCCTAATCTGACGTTATGCGTCGCAACCTTATTGCATGAAATCTAAATAAAGTCAATGATTCCGGGCAATCTTCAATGATCAAACCGGAACTTGCGTTTCGTTTCAAATTTCATATATTCTGTTTTGCGATTGATCGCGTCTGCATAATTTCGATTTTAGGACACAACCTATTGAGAGGACTCGATCAAGGCTCTAAATTGATATCAACGGGAGGTTGGCATGGAACAAATCACGTATGGAGATTTCCAAAAGCTTGATATCCGAATTGGAAAAGTTTTAACAGCAGAAGAGGTTCCAAACACAGATAAATTGATTCATTTAACGGTTGACATCGGCCAGGAGGAGGTGCGCCATCTTGTTGCAGGAATGAAAGATTACTACCGGCCTGAAGAAATGGTTGGAAAATTGATAGTTGTTCTTGCCAATCTCGAGCCGCGGAAAATGCGTGGTATTGTCAGTAACGGCATGCTTCTAGCGGCATCGACCGAAAACTTCGAAACCGTAAAATTACTGACGGTCGATTCTGAAATGCCACCTGGATCAAAAGTATCCTGATATTTGTTTTATTCAGCCTTTCACCACACCCATAGGCTGCAATTCGGCAACGATCCGGGCAATACCGCTTTTCTCCACTACTTTTATGACATCTGAGATATTTTTATAGGCATCCGGCATTTCTTCCAGGATTGTTCGGTTGCTGTCGGCTTTTACGTAAATACCCTTTTCCTGTAATTCTTTACGTATTGAACGTTTCGCAGCCTGTTTCATGGCTGCTTTTCTAGACAGCACCCTTCCGGCCCCATGGCAAGCGGTTCCAAATGTTTCATTCATTGCTGTTTCCGTCCCTGCCAGAACATAGGAAGCTGTTCCCATATCTCCCGGGATCAACACAGGCTGACCAGTCACTCGGTATTTTTCCGGCAATTCAAGATGGCCGGGTCCAAAAGCGCGCGTGGCGCCTTTGCGATGTACCGCCAGCTTTTTCTTTTGCCCATCGATCGAATGTGTTTCAAACTTTACGATATTATGAGCAACATCATAAACCAGATGTGACGATTCCATCTCTTTTCCAAAGAGTTTTTCAAACTCTTCCCTTACAAAATGGGTCAAGCATTGGCGATTAGCCCATGCAAAGTTTGCCGCCGCATGTATCGCTCCTATACATTGCTTGCCTTCAGAAGATTTCACGGGCACACATGCCAATTGTTTATCTGGAACAGAAATGGAGTATTTCGGCATCGATCGAACCATTACTTTGATGTAATCCGTACAAACCTGGTGCCCTAGGCCTCTGGATCCTGAATGAATCATCACGGCTACCTGGTCCTTTTCAATCCCAAAAGCCGACGCCGCTTTTAGATCAAATATTTTTGTGACGCGTTGAATCTCAATGAAATGATTACCGGATCCCAACGTTCCAAGCTGGTTTTTTCCACGTTCTAAAGCTCTTTCACTGACCGCATCAGGATCCGCTCCTGACAGAGCGCCTGACGCTTCACAAAACTCAACATCTCTACTAAAGCCATATCCCGCATCCACCGCCCATTGTGCTCCCCGCTCCAAAACAGAACGCAAATCATGAGGTTTCAACAACACTTTTCCATCTCTACCCACACCGCTTGGAATATTTTGAAAAAGCTTATCCACCAGACTTTCCAATTCAGTAACCAATCGACTGAATTTAAGAGGAAAAGTGACTAATCGGACACCACAATTGATATCATAACCGACTCCTCCTGGAGTAACGCATCCGTCTTCGACATCTGTCGCTATAACTCCGCCTATCGGCAATCCATAGCCGAAATGAATATCGGGCATGGCAATCACAGCCTTGACGACCCCCGGTAATGTCGTTGCGTTAGCCAACTGCTGTAATGATCCATCGTTTTTGACAGCCCTGATCATTGATTCATCGGCGTACAGCAAGCCTGGAACGCGCATCCCAGGAATCGTTCCTAACGGCAGGCGCCATCGATATCCGTCCAACCGTTCGACATTCATAGCTCCGCTCCTGACATCGAGCCATTAAATATCAAAAATAATACGTGTTTTATATATATCATTGTGTTTTTCAACAGTCAGTCCATGCCATGTGACCGCTTTAATCTCATGGCGAAATACATGGGTTTCTCTGCTGACTTTGTCTCCCAGCATTTCAGCAGAAAAGGCATCATCGGTAATAATTATATCAAACTTTGAAAAAATCAGTTTTTGTGTTTCGAATAGATACAACAACTCAGATAACCAATCGACCATCATCATGGAAAAATCGTCGGATTGAAAGCTTATTCTGTGAAAAATCCTGGGTTCTACCGCCTTTATATCGGTCAACAGGTTGCCCAATGCCCATCCTGCTGTGGAGAACAAAGCTGTAAGATTGGGCGCTCTTATCGATACGGCGATATCCGCCATAGTGCCGATTTCTATTATTTTACCGTAGGGACTGTCCATAGCGCTCTTCTTTTTTTTCCGAAGTTTTCTGAAGCGTTCTATTGAAAGACGAAGCGTGAAATATCCTATTATGCTTAAACTTAATCCCAATATGGTACACCCGAGGAAAAGCTGTTTGAGAAGCGTAATCATCTCTTTTGTTCTACGAATGTAGACGATGTCAAATTTCATGACTTTTTTTATCGTATCGAACAGGACGGCGCGAGATACATGCCCGGAGGTCGGCAATAAAAATTTGCCAATTCGATAGCCGGCATAATAGACGAAGGGCATAATGAGCGGCATTGTCAGCCAGGCGCCCATTAAAGCCGTGATAAGATTAAATCTAAAAATAGAAACCAGCACTAAAATCAATACGGTATGAATGCCATAGAAAGGTGTTGTTCCGACAAAAAGTCCAATTGCAAATGAAAGTGCAAGCCAATGCGCATCGCCTTTCAGAGATAATATAAAGATAATATTTTGTTTAAGAGTTTTACCCGCGAATATCTTTTTTACATCTTTTGCTGGAGAAAAAAAAGAATTCAGCATTGGAAGGATTCCATCAGCGGCTCAATTGAATTTTTCTCAACATTCGCTTGGCTTTAATGTTATTTGGATTCTGTTCCAAAACTTGTTTCAAAGCTCTGATGGCGAAGCCGGTAAGATTGAGTTGATAGACCAATTCTGCGACCTCGATCAAAATATCTTCGTTATCTGGAGCCAAATGATATGCCCGGTGGAAAAAACGAATTGCTTGTTTCCGCCATTTCACATTTTCAGCGAGAAGTTTTGCCATTTCGTGATAATACTGGGCATTTTCCGGATCAAGGCTGATACTGCCACGTACAAAGCGCATCGCGAGCATTTTATCACCTCGACGATTGGCTATTTTGGCTGATAAAAGATGCTGCTCCGCAAGAAGTAGCTTCTTTTTTTGAACTTCAACCGCCATCTGTTCCCTTGCAAGCAATTCTTCGTCATACACCTTTCTTTTCCCGGGGTCAGAGAGAGTTGAATAAGCCTCCCGCATCATTTCTACGATTTGGGCAATCTGCGGGGCCATCGATGAGAATTCACGTATAAACGCATCATCCGGTAATAAATGTGTTTCCCATTGCCTATAAGCCTCCTCAACTTGTTCTTGGGAAGCATCCCGTTCAATGCGAAGAAGCTCATAATAAGTCATTATCTGCATTCTTCGATGTATGGATAACATTTCTCGCTTTTTTCTTCTGAGGACATCCTGAAAATCTACATTTTGTTTTTTCAATTCATCGATGAGATGCTCTTTCATTTTTTCATCGTCTGTCGCCTTCAGACGATTTTCCATCTCTTCAATCCTGCGCTGCAATGTCGACAGCTCAGCCGTGTCCTCAACCCAATCCGCCCAGGTGCTTGTCCAGTCTTTCTCAAAATCGCGGGACAGTTCCTCTTCGGAAATCATCCACAGATTCCACTGTTCTTCTTCATCTTCAATTTCCAAGATATCTTTCGTCAAATCAGAACCGAAAAGTTCAGATTCACCGTCGACGACTTTACCATCGATAATGAACGCTATTCGCTCATCATCTTCTAAACTGCTAAAAGATTCATCACCCGACCCTATTTTGGTCAAACCATCTATATCCACCCCGCCGGACTTGACGTCCACAAATTTATCACCGCGTTGATAGGAAATATCGACATCGTAGCCAACATCATCCGGGCCTTTTTCCTGTTGCAAATGTAACGCTTTGGCCAAATCCAAAAAATCGCTGTCCATATTCTTCGCCAATTTTCGAAGCTCGAGCATTTCCTCATCCGTTAAAACCACTTCATCAGTTACATATATCAGATTCGACTCTGAATCAGCATGATCCTCCGATATTTGGCCGGTGTCCGTTTCATCATCTGAAATTATTTTTTCTTCTTTTAACTGCTCTTCCTCTTGATGAAGTTCCAGTTCCTTTTCATCAAGTAGTTTCAGAAATCTTTTTTCGGATTCAGGTTCATGTATTAGACAGCCCTCAAGATACAACTGGGCAAAGCGTCTGGCCATTGCTAATTTTTTGCTTCCTCCCATTGTCAAAATATCATGGATGATCAGTTTTCCATCAATCCTCGACAGGTAAAAACCATCCTCAGGGGTCAATTTATAGTTGCAAGCCTTTGAAAAAAAATCCGTATTTATGGCCAAAACCCGTTGATATCCTCCTATAAGATTGACTAGAACATCCACATTTTGAATGCGTTCCAGCAGACTTTGCATCAGTTTTATGGTGTCCATGTCGACGACGGGCAATTTTTCCGACGGCGCCAAAGCATTAACGAAAGAATATTCGGCATCCATCCATTCAAAAAAAGATAATAAAATTTCTCGAATGAGAATACGTAAATACCATCTTTGTGTCGATGGATCGACAACTATTTCTACCTCTTTACTATTCCAGCCATGTTTCGCGACGAGATCAGTAAAGTTATCCAGGCCGTCATCTTCAAGAAGCTCGCCTTGGTATAACAAATCAATCAAATCTTTTTCTGATTGATCGGATTCGATTGTGATTATTGAACCGTCAATAAAGTAGACTTTCAGCATTTGCTCTTTCCGAAAGAACGTCATGCAGCCTGATATTTTCATATCATAAATGTGTTTAAAAAGACACAGAATCGGTGTCCGTTGAAGCGTACCTTTCTCTAAATTAATTTGAACCACAGGGTTTTCTCCCGGAACTAGACGGCCATTTTTTTCAATTCAACTCGAATTGACCGCTTGATATGTATTATAGAAGATTTCTTGCTAAATCTTCAACATCAACAAGCCCTTCAATAACTTTTTGCAACCCATCCTCCAAAATTGTTTTCATTCCTTCTTGTCTGGCCAATTGTTGGAGTTCACTGGTGCTGATTTTTGTCTGCAAGGCCTCTTTCAAACGCATTGATGGTTGAAGCAATTCAAAAACCCCTATGCGCCCCTTGTATCCTTTATAATCACATAATTCACATCCACGACCTCGTACAAAACGAATATTCTGATCGGGCTGAATTCCCAGGACTTTCAATGTATTCAGCGATGGAACGATTGGCTCCAGACAATGAGGACAATTTCTTCGTAAGAGGCGCTGAGACAGTATCCCTGTTATGGATGATGCAACAAGAAAAGGTTCGATTCCCATTTCGATCATCCTGTTAAACACGCCCACAGCAGAGTCTGCATGGATAGTTGATATTACAAGATGACCCGTCAAACCGGCCTGCGTACAAATTTCTGCAGTCTCGCGATCTCTTATTTCACCAACGACAATCACATCCGGATCCTGTCTCAAAATGGAACGCAGCCCATTAGCAAATGTCAAATCACGTTTAGGGTTGACCTGAGTTTGGTTAACACCAAATATTTCCCGCTCGACCGGATCTTCTATTGTCACAATATTCGTTGTTTCTCCACGATTTTGAATAATATAACGAATAGCTGAATAAATCGTCGTTGTCTTGCCGCTTCCTGTCGGTCCAGTCAGCAAGATTGTTCCCTGTGGATTCAGCAATAACGCGGAAAACCTATTCAACAAATCAGGAGATAGCCCAAGGTTTTTCACGTTAAAATCATGTTCACCCGATTCAAACAGCCGAATGACAATCTTATCTCCATGCAAAGTCGGTAGAAAAGACAGCCTGAAATCATAGTTTTTATTATTCCACCTGATTTCAATTCGGCCATCCTGCGGTGTTCCTTTTTCATATATCGTCAGGTTGGCTAAAACACGCAACCGGGAACTCAAGCGCGCCATTAAATGTTTCGGAATTTGTCCCACCTCATTTAGAACACCGTCCATACGATACTTGATTGTAGTCTTGACCGAAGAAGGCTCAATATGGATATCGCTTGTGCGGTTCATTATGGCATAACAGACAATTCCATCGACAAGATCCGGAACCCCTTTATCACCTCGCCTGCTTAACTGTGCTAGCCTGGATGGCACGGCGTTCAGTTTGACATCACTGAATTCGGTTGAATGGCTATCAAGATTGTAGACTCGAATCGGCAGAATGACATCCTCATATCGCTGCTTTAATCTCTGTTTGGCTTCTTTTTTAATCTTAATTGACTGAAAAATGGCGGCCAAAGTGGCAATTGTTGCCGTTGTCAACAGAAACGCCAACAATACGATAACGGCAGTATGTGATAATACAGCATGAATGCTTCCAATCAAAGTAGATGGAGAAAGATCGGTATACAGTAAAGCAAACCCTAGACCCATCGCCAACGCCAAAACGCTTATAAGCAATGCTGGGATACTATTCCTAGGCGATTTTTCAGAAATTCGCATTACCATCACCAGTGAAAAGGCCAAGAATATTTTTATTTACGCTCGGTCAGCTTATCTTCGACCTCAAAATTACCACATAAAAATGCGCCTTCGGCAATGTCGATACGGGAAGTTTTAACATCACACAACACTTTGCCCGTCGATTTGATCGTTATTTTGGAATCGGCATCAATACTGCCTCTGACTTCCCCGGCAACGAAGACTTCTTTGACAACAAGTTTGCCTTCGACACAACCCGTTTGATCGATCGTCATCGTTCCGTTTTTAATATGCACTTCTCCTTCAATACATCCCGCGATATTGATGTCTCCATCTCCGGTAATGTTGCCATTAATAATCAAGCCATTCGCAATTACGCTGACTCCATTGACCCGGTTTGCCATGATATCCTCCAAATTTCAGTTAAATTGTTACTCGTTATAAAACTTCACCTGGTGTATTAGTATAAAGACTAACCCGGATTCCGGCAAGAAAATTCACTCAGAGAGTTGAACTCGATCCATGCCTTGACCCAAGCTGGATAGAATACTATGATTTTTCAGATCGGCAGGTCTTTACTTTCAGGAGATTAGCTTTGACCAACCAGGCATTTGAAGTCGATTTGACAGTTAAACTAGGTCCTTTAACTCTACAGAATCCGGTAACTACCGCTTCCGGCACATTCGGATATGGAGTGGAATACGCACCTTATTGCGATATTGGAAGGCTCGGAGCAGTCATGGTCAAAGGCATAAATCTTGAGCCCCGCATCGGTCATCCTCAACCGCGTCTAGCAGAAACAGCTTCAGGACTATTAAATTGCATCGGTCTGCAAAACATCGGCGTAAACGCTTTTATACGGGATATGCTTCCCTTCTTCAACGGTCTGAAAACAGCTTGTATCGTCAATATAAATGGAAGCACCATCGACGAATATATTGCGGTTGCAGAAAAGTTATCCGGCCATTCGTCAGTGGCAGCTCTGGAAATTAACGTCTCCTGCCCCAACGTGTCTCAAGGTGGAATTACATTTGGCATTGACCCATTCATGACAGAAAAAGTGACCCGTGAAATACGAAATCGAACCCGCCTTCCACTTATTGTTAAACTCAGCCCCAATGTAACCGATATTACGGTTATAGCGCGAGCCGCCGTCAATGGCGGAGCGGATAGCCTTTCTTTGATAAACACTCTGCTGGGTATGGCTATTGACCCAAACTCTCGTAAGTCAAAACTGTCCAATATGACCGGCGGTCTGTCCGGTCCGGCTATCAAACCCATCGCTCTACGCTGTGTCTGGCAGGTTCACAAGGCGGTATCTGTACCCATCATTGGAATGGGGGGCATTAGTTCGGGCTTGGACGCTATCGAATTCATGCTTGCAGGATCCTCTGCCGTTTCAATCGGTACCGCTAATTTCACCGATCCTGCAATATCGACAAAAATACTGGATGAAATGCTTGCATATTGTCGTCAATATAAAATCAACAAAATTGAATCGCTGGTTGGCCAATTACTGGAAGCATAAAACAATTTACTGAAGGGGAAGATATGACATCAAACGATTTGATCACACTGTTTAAAAGTGTTCATGCTCTATTGGACGGCCATTTCAAATTGAGCTCAGGCAGACACTCCGATTTATACCTTCAATGTGCTCGGATTCTGCAATATCCCGAACATGCTCGAACACTTTGTTCTGAATTGGCGAAAAGCTTTGGTGATATTCCAGTCTCAGGCGTGATTGCGCCGGCTATAGGCGGTATTATTGTCGCTCACGAAGTTGCCGCATCATTAGGCGTTCGTGCAATTTTCGGTGAACGTGTCAACGGCGTGATGACATTGCGCCGAGGATTTGAAATCCATAAATCCGAACCGTTTATCGTTGTGGAAGATGTTATCACAACCGGAAAGTCCACGCGTGAGATCATTGACCTGGTCACGTTTCACGGAGGTGTTGTCACAGGCATTGGGTGCTTGGCTGATCGATCGAACCAAAATCTGAACCTTCCATTCGAACCAGCATCTCTATTGAAACTGGCCTGTAAAAACTGGGACCCCTCCGAATGCCCTCTGTGCCAAAAAGAAATACCTATCGAGACTCCGGGTTCACGTTTCAAACCATAAATATAGGATTACTCTTATCGGAAAAATTATATGTCGAAAAGCACCGTAAAACACAAAAACATCTCCAAGATTCGCGGCAATCTGTTTCGCGGAATCGCCGTTCTGATTCCATTTTACCTGACAATCATTATTTTGAAGTTTCTGATACAGTTGATTTCAACACCCTTGAGCAGGCCAATCCGCTGGCTCTCCCGCCTGTTCACTCTCGATATCCAAAAATTCCCGTTTCTGGAAAATATTCTGATCATAGGAGTATCTCTGATAATTACATTGCTGTTCATTTTTTTTGTCGGAGCATTTGTTCAGCTCGTTTTTGGACGTCGATTGATGATTTTTTTCGAGCGTACTTTTGAACGCCTTCCGCTGGTGAGTACCATTTATCGGACATTTAGAGAGTTTACTCGTATTTTGACAGGGGAATCCGTTGAAAAATACAAAAATGTCGTCATGGTTTCTCTCCCGGGCAGCAAAGGGAAAGCTCTTGGTTTTGTTACTGGGACGATCACGCTTGAAGACAAGCTGCCATATCTCGCTGTATTTGTGCCGACTGTTCCAAATATCAGCACCGGGTTTTTGTTTTTTCTGCCTGAAGATGAAGTGACCAATACCTCACTGACAACCGAAGAAGCTTTCAAAATGATCGTTTCAATTGGAATACTGAACCCTCCTACAAAAGAATCTCAAGACATCGATGAGGTCACAGAAGCTTGAAACACTTACTCCAACTGTCGGCATTGTCGATATTGATGTTTTGTTCGACCATACAGGTATCTTTCACTTCAAGTTTTGAAACAGGCGAAATGCGGCAACCATGCTGCACAGCCGGTCGGCAACCGTCATCCTTTCAACTCGGATACAATGCATCCGACACCTATTTGGATGTAGTCTGTAAAGGAACCATGACCTTTTATTCAACAGTTTTACGCCCTGTAATCAGCACCGGCTGTTATTGCCATCCTTCCTGCTCGGAATATATGGCGCTAGCTATTCAAACTCATGGCTTTCCTATCGGGCTGATATTGGGGCTGGAAAGGTTGCTTCATGAGTATGGTGAATATCAATATGGAAAAGTTGTCCTGACGCCCGAAGGCTGGCGCATATACGATCCTGTCGATAGTAATACATCTTGGTGGAGGTTGCCTTAGGATGGCTGAAAAATACAAATTATATAAGCGTATATCAATGGTTTTTACCATGATAATTATATCGGTCTCCGCCAACGCTTATATTGATGGGCCGGAAGCTCTTTTTGCTTTTGCCGACAGCCTTGAAAGCTCAGGCGATTATTATAGAGCTATCACGGAATACCGCCGTCTGGCATTTCATTGGCCGGAACACCCTTTGGCAATTGAAAGTCGTTATCGAATAGGGCGCTCATATCTACTCGGAAACGATTCCGAACGGGCAATATTGGAATTTCAGGATTTATTGACGGAAAATCTTGGGGAAATCGACTTTTTTCGCGCCCGATACGCATTGGCAAAAGCATTGTTTTATAGTGATAAATGGCTTTTAGCTGAAAATCAGTTGAAACGCCTTGGCAGCCACATAAAACTTGATCCGGCAATAGTTTACTCCCGACTATGGTGCTATTTAAAACCGGGAAATATTGAAGCGGCTCTTTCCTTTTGGGAAGATTTGCCGCTTCAGCTTACAGTCGATGATCTTCCTTCCGATATGCAACCGATTTTGCACGAACTTCAATCCTTAGCCGCATTACCAAAAAAAAATCCGCGGCTATCGGGAGTTCTCTCCGCCATCATCCCCGGGCTTGGGCAGGCTTATTCCGGCCGATCTCGAAATGCGCTCACCTCATTCCTTTTAAACGGGCTTTTTATCGGTGCCATCGCAGTTGCAATCGATCAGAAACATTATGAAACAGCAGCAGTTATCGGTTTTTTTGAGCTTGGTTTTTATTCGGCCAATATCTACAATGCAGTCAATGATGCTCATAAGATAAACCAATCTGCATACGAGGAATTTCTATATCGGTTTGAAACCAGTAACGGCCCTCCATTTCATCGACATGATCCTTCATTCAATCCTTGACCCTTTTCATGTGAATCCCTAGACTCTTCCACGATGACGCGTGTTCTGTTTTTACAAAGAATTTTGACCGAAAACCTTGGGCCGATGTATTTGTCTGCTATAGCAAAACGCCATGGCCATGATTGTCTTCTGCAGATCGAAGATGGAAAAGCCGATAACCGTGTTTTCGACTCTTATCGACCGGAAATCGTAGCTTTTTCCGTTACGACAGGTATTCACCAGTGGGCTTTGAAACGAGCGGCCGAGATCAAAAAGCGGTACGATGTCAAAATCATTGTTGGTGGACCGCATGCAACCTTTTTTCCTGAGGTTGTTTCAGATCCTGCAGTTGATGTTATTTTTCGAGGAGAAGCCGAAAATTCTTTTATTCAATATCTCGCATCTCCATTTTCTGAGTCTGCTCTAAGCACAATTCCAAATATCTGGTATAAACAAGGCACGGAAATCGTTAAAAACGAATTGGGAACTCTCGTTGAGGACTTGGATACCCTCCCCTGTCCGGACAGAACTTTGTATTATGACCGCTATCCAACCTTCAAAAAAAACGAAAACAAGCCGTTCATTTCCGGCAGAGGTTGTCCTTATTCGTGTACGTACTGCTCAATCGCCGGCCTTCGAGAGCTTTATCAGGGAAAAGGCCGGTTTGTTCGCTTTCATTCACCCGAAAGGGTTATCGAAGAAATCGTCACTGTGCGCGACAAATATGGATTGCGTTCGGTCATTTTTCAGGATGATACGTTTATCTTGGGGACAGATAGACTTGACAGACTTTTGACGCTTTATGAAAAAAAGGTCAAACTTCCATTTATTTGTCATATCAGAGCGGATTTATTGACCGGGGATATCGCCCGTCATTTGAAAAGCGCAGGGTGTCACAGTGTTGATTTCGGTGTCGAAACCGGCGACGAGGAATTACGGCAGAGACTTCTTGGTAAAGGTATAACGGATAATCATCTAAAACAGGCTGCAACCATTCTTCATGAGGTTGGCATTCCCTTTCGAACTACCAATATGCTCGGGCTGCCTGGCGAAACTTATGAGCAGGCATTAAAAACCTTTAAAATCAATCAGGAATTGAAAACAAATTTTCCCAGCGCTTCCGTTTACCAGCCTTATCCAAGAACTGCCTTAGGTGATCACGTCATTCAATCCGGGTTAGCCGGTGAAAATTACTCGGTCGATGCTATTGGATCATCGTTCTTTCGAACCAGTCTTCTAAATAGAAAGGACATGCATAAATTCATCAACCTTCAAAAGTTTTTTTGGCTTGGTGTTCGATTTCCCAAGCTGATGCCTTTGATCAAATTTCTCGTCAAAGCTCCACCCAATTTTGTTTATGAAGGCATATTTCTGCTCTGCTATGCCATCAACTACGCTTTGAGTGAAAAAGTATCGATTCGACACGTTCTCAATATTGGTCGGAGAACCGCCAAAACCGTGTTTTTTGGAAAAATATAACCGATGAACGTTCACCCCACAGCACTTTTATTGAATCCGCCATCGAAAGATATCGCCATACGAGACAACTTTTGTTCAAAGATTTCTCAGGCATCGTATATCAACCATCCAATCGACCTGCTTTTTCAAAGCGGCTACCTGTCACAGTCATTTCATGTTGAACTGATCGACGCAATCGTTGGAAAATTTTCGGTTGAAAATTGTTTGAAAAGAATAAACGATCTTAAACCTCAACTGATTTACTCTCTTACCGGCAATGCAACGTGGCCGGAAGACATCACTTTTTTCGACAAAATCCGTCAGATTCTTCCCGAAACCAAACTGGTCTGTTCAGGTGACATTTTTCTTGAGCAACCACTTACACTTCTTCAAAAGCATCCATCCATCGATGCTGTTTTAGATGATTTCACGACGGATGCTTTGGCTCGATATGCACGAGGAGAAAAGGGTCATTATCCGGGCTTGGTCTTTAAAGATACCGATGGCTGCTTTCACGACCACCGGCAAGTGCGTGAAAGATCCGGCACATTCGATCCCCCTCTTCCCCGTCATGAATTGTTTTTACCCTTGCCTTATCGATATCCTTTTATAAGAAGCCAACGCTTCTCTACGGTTATGACGGAGTTCGGCTGTCCCTTTACGTGTTCTTTCTGTGTGATGGGCACGTTGGGTTGTAAAAGACGCCCTTTAGAGTCACTGTTTGAAGAGCTGCAGCTTTTGAAAAAAATGGGGATACGAGATGTTTTTTTTCTAGACCAATCATTTGGATCAGATCCGAAGCGGAACGAAAAGATGTGTGAGATGTTTATTCAACATTTTCCAGATCTTCGCTGGCTATGCTTTTCTCGAGTTGATCTAGTCAATGAAAGTCGTCTTGAGTTAATGAAGCAGGCAGGGTGCCATACCATCATTTTCGGAGTTGAAACTGCGAATGAAAGTCTGTTGAAACACTATCGAAAAGGCTATACCCGCCAGGATGTTCAAAGGATCTTGGCGCTTGCAGACACGCTTGGGATACGCACTGTCGCCACTTTTCTACTGGGGCTTCCAGGAGAAACTTGGGAATCAGCTATCGAAACCATTGAATTTGCCCGTTCTCTCCCATGTACTTACGCCTCATTGAACGTTGCCGTCCCCAGAATGGGAACAGAAATGAGACACCAGGCGCTGGAAAAAGGGTATATCGACCCTTCGGTTCAACATTTCGATCAAAGCGGATCACACGTCGTCATGCAGACTGATACACTGTCACGGGCGGAATTAAAACGTTTAAAACAAATTGCTGTTCGTAAGTTGTATTTAAATCCAGTCAGGCTGATTCGTATGATCCGATCTATTCGAACTTATGATGAATGGCTCATTCATGCTGAAGAAGGTTATCAGGTGATCAAACGATATCTAAAGAATGCGTTCAAGTGAACATGAATTTATTTAGGCAATGGAAACTAATTGTTGTGCCGGTAATTTTTTTGGCTGCTGTTGTTCTACGTATAGCATTTTTGGATGCCGATCCTCCCAGCACGGTCGACCTGCAATTCATCTCCGACGAAGGCTGGTGGGTGCACAACGCAAGGAATAAGATACTATTCGGCACTTGGGTCTTGGACGATTTCAATCAATCGCTTCTTGCCTCTCCTCCATTCTGTATTGCAACTTACAGCGTATATTCTTTATTTGGAGTTGGTTACGGCACTTCCAGAATAATCCCTGTCATTTGCGGGTTACTGACACTTTTGCTTTTTTCCGGAATTCTTCACGCACATTTACCTTCTAAAAACGCTGCACTCGCCACTTTATTATTTGGATGCAATTTTGCCTATACATCGATGAATAGAACGGCTTATGTCGAGTCGACGGCATTGATGTTCTTAATCCTTTCTTGGTGGTTGATCGATAGGCTTTCTCATCGTGTTTGGGCTGTTTTTTTAGCCGGTATGAGTTTTGCCCTTTCCGTTCTAACGAAATCATATATGCTTTCCGCTCTGGCGCCGGTCGGAGTCATCACTCTACTTCGATGGCTTACCAACAAAAGAAAAATCAAATGGGGCTCTGCGCTGCTGAATGGATTCCTTTTTGTCGGAGGTGTAATCGCTATATACATGCTCTGGAGAAAATATTTCTTTATTCCTTTCCACGATGACTACCAGTTGATGTATTCCCTTTGGCAGGACGGCAATTTTCCTAAAACGATAGGAGAAGCTCTAAGAAATATTCCCTCTTTTTTTATAGGCCGCCATGGATTCTATTTGATACCTGCTCGATTTTTCGGTTTAAATGCAACCCTGTTAATTTTGGCTGGTTACCGAATACACCGATTGATCAGCTCAGAACCCGGCTCATTGAAAGCCATCTGGAAAAACATGCCGGTTATCGATCGTGAATGCCTTGTTTTTTTGCTGGTTTTATCATTACAGATCGCTCCATTGACCGCCAAACCCTTTAGGCGTTATTTATTGTTTTATATTCCTCTCATAATTCTGGCATCCCGCAGTGTGTCGGACCGACAAAACGATTCTTCGACCCGAAAGGTGACGCATCACTTGCGCATTGTCCAATTGCTGGTCCCCCTGATCGTAACCGGTATCCTAATTCCACCTTTTTTAGTTCGATGGTTTCCTCTACCCTTGCCCGAAGCAGTCACCTATTTTACTGCTGTCATTTTAGTCGCAATTTGTACGTGTTTACTTATTCGAGCATTCAAATTTTTTGATTTTTCTTTCACGGTGAAAATTTCAACAGCTTTGTTGTTGTTCTTCATTATCGATGGCGGCTTTTTCTTTCATGCCTTTCTGACTAAATCCTATACGCTGCGGGACACTTCCCGTAGGCTTGGCGACACCTACTTTACTGTAGGCTCGGGTGTTCTTGGCGGCATATCGAATTCACTCAGCCTGGAAAACCAAGCGCGGGCAATAGCGATTTGGGGGCGTGAAGAAGCTCCCCGCGTGTTGAATCAGGATCCCATACGTCGCTTTGCACCGGACTATGTCATTGTTTTACGAAAGTTGGATGGTATGGATTGGGTAAAAGAATATCGTTATGAGCGTTATGTCCATCCAGAGAATTTTCTGGAAACGATTTATCTTTTGCCGATAAAAGATGGATTCCGTGTCGAGGCGGAGCTTTATCGCGCCCCGAAATCCGAAATACATACCAAGCCCGGCATCTTCCTGAATATTTAATTCAGACGGATTACAATTTAAGTGATTGAAAGCTGATCGGAAGCTGGGTTCGGGTTTTAACCAGACAAAACGTCTCGTTCGGTTTACCCATAAAAAAACCGCAACCTGGTAAGGCATATTGACCAGGCTGCGGTTTGTGAACAATTACAACACTTTTCTCAGCATAGGCAGCCCAATGATCAATCCAATGATCAGCAGTGTCAACCCGATGCCTCGTGGTGAAGTTGAAGGTATCGGCGGAGGTGGAATTGGAGTATTCGTCGGTGTCGGTGTCGGTTCATAACAGTAATCGTACACAAGAACATCATCGATGAATACCATTGGTTCATTGTTGTTATTAGGTTGCGGATTGACGATTGTTTCAGGGAAATATGTCATCAGTTTGACTGCCACCTGTTTGGACCCGGCAAATGGCTGAAGCGATCTTCGGTAATGGAAATACTTGCCAGCCGGCACATCGCCGTACACGTACTGATCGACAATTCGATGACCAAATTCATCGGTGACTTCGATTGTAAACATATCATAGGGAAGTTGAGTGTCTCTTCCTCCGGTTCCGCTCTTCTGCGGAGCGACAAACCCTTTCATCATCATATAAAATTCCAGAGCTGCCCCAGGGCGGATAGGATCTGAAAAATCAAACGTCTTCAGCAAAACAGCTTCGTTCGTTCCGAATCCACCAGGCGATCCCGGTTCACATCCGGCAAAGAAAGCGAAATATTCTCCACTGTGGGCAAAATTGGCATTCCTATAAACTTTGACACCTGAACTTGGAGCTGTGTAATCCCATTTCCCAAAAGCCCCGGATTCAAAACCGTCAAACATCAGGGTTTCAGGGGCGCATGTCGGTGTCGGGGTGGGAGTAGGCGTATTGGTGGGCGTGTGTGTGGGGGCATCACAATCACCGGTGGTGAAACCTGGATCGATGATTTCAAATGCTTGTGGTGTCCCAAGATAGTTTTTGTAGCTGACTTCTGATTCCGGGCACTCAATCAATAGACCACTGGTATCAAGCGGCACGTCGTCCGTCACAATCATCTGAAATGTGATCTCGATTTCATCCCCGATAAGCAATTCGGAAAAATCCCATGTATAACGATAGTTCTGATCAGGCGGCACCGGCGGAATAACCGTAGGAGGATAATTCCACGAATTCGGCACTATCTCAGTAAATGACTCCGCTCCCCCTGGACACATGCCATCGAACGAAGGAATTATTTCTAAAACATGGATCTGGCTTCCGGCGACATTCGATACAATATGTCCTGCAATAGCCTCGAATGTATCGATCAGATCATGTTCGGTCAGAGCCCAGGCAAAAAATCCGGCGTGCGAGTTAGCCGGGCGGGGTCTGCCTCCCCAATATACCGGGTCCCAAGGATCGGCAAGCTGGTTCATCAATAGAGTATCGACTTGAGATCCAAGCCCGAGAGTATAGATCGTCGTGTCCCAAACTTGGGGATAATTTCTTCCTCCTGCACCTTCGTTCAGGGGCTGCGCCAAAGCCGAACGCCTGGCGATTTCTATCGCATGCATGTAATATCTTGCATTCCCGGAATTAGGAGTCGGCCATGGCGGTTGTTCCGATGGCCTCGGCGTCCAGTATTGATTGGGCCGCCCATCGCTCATCATCAACATGAAATTTGGCCGGGTTTTGTCCGGCATCGCCCCGATGATATCTCGGGCCACCTGCATGCCGGGACCCATCGCTGTATCACCTCCTACCGCTTCCCTTGCTAAATGATTATGCCACCAAAAACTTTTATGGGAATATGAATATGGATCCGAGTGGCGTTGAATCGGTGTCGGAGTCCGGACAGGATAGGTGCCGGGAACATCATATGGGTGGCCGTACCAGACCAAACCACCAAAATCCTGGGTTCCTGCAACCGGAGAATTGAAGCAGAAATATTCGTAAAATTTCCAGGCTGCCCAAATAGTCTGAACATAAGGAGTAGAATTCGATCCTGAATATCCCGGTGTACCAACCGGAGCGTAAGGAGGTTCCAGGTATTCATTGTATCGAATAGTGCCTCCCCAAGTCATCGAACCACTTTTATCGAGGACGACAACCGCATTGACCGGCTCCCGCAAATACGCCGTCGAGCCCGACCCGCTCAATCGAATCGTGACATCCAAAATCGCTCCCGGACAGATTTCTTGACCGGTGTCCTGCAACTCTTTTGTAATTTGAATATGAGGTGGAGTCTGTGCTGATGCCGACACCGACAAAACTGCCAATAAAATAATTGTCAATATATTCTGAGCTTTCAATTTACAACCTCCTGCAGCATAGCTTTATTAAATAATTAACTGCCTGCTGAAGAATATTATACTTTAAAACTTAATTATTCGTCAAGAATACGATTTCTGTACTTATGTAAGATCATCATCTACAGAGGATATTCCCAAATTTCCATTGACAGAACATCCAGTGTTCGATATCGTGGTTTACTCTATTTTCAGGAGGAACCACAATGAATCACAGCGACAAAATTGTTTATGAAGCATTGACCTTCGATGACGTTTATCTTTTGCCGGCCGAATCGGATATCATTCCGAAAGATGCTTCCGTGATCAGTTACTTAGCCCCAGGCATGCCTCTGAACATTCCTGTTCTCTCTGCAGCAATGGATACCGTTACCGAATCCAGAATGGCGATCGCCCTCGCCCAGGAAGGCGGCATCGGTTTCATCCATAAAAATCTTTCTATTAAAGAACAAGCCCTCGAAGTCGACAAAGTCAAACGTTCTGAAAGCGGCATGATCGTCGATCCGATCACATTGTCACCGGATGACAGCCTGGAAGATGCTTTGGAATTGATGTCAAAATACAGAATATCAGGTATACCGATTACCGAAAAAGGGAAACTCGTCGGAATTCTAACAAATCGAGATCTCCGATTTGTCACTGAAACAGATCATCCCATCCGAACATTGATGACTTCGGAAGGCTTGATCACTGCCCGCGAAGGCGTGTCGCTGGAAGACGCTAAAAAAATTCTGCATGCCAACCGTATCGAAAAACTCCTGGTCGTCGATGAAAATTTCGCGCTTCGTGGATTGATTACAGTAAAAGACATCAAGAAGCGCGAAACGTTTCCGAATGCCTGCAAAGACGAACTCGGCCGGCTTCGAGTCGGGGCAGCCGTCGGTGTCGGGGCTGATTTATTCGATCGAGTCTCGGCATTGGTCGAAGCGAAAGTTGATATCATTGCAGTGGATACAGCCCATGGGCATTCACGCAGCGTTGTCCAAGCCGTGGAGAAAATCAAGGCGAAGTGGCCATCCATCACGTTGATGTCGGGAAATGTTGCGACCAGTGAAGGCGCAAAAGCTTTGATCGGAGCCGGCACCGATATCATCAAAGTGGGCATTGGACCCGGATCGATCTGTACAACACGGGTCGTTTCCGGGGTCGGCGTCCCCCAACTCAGCGCCGTCTTGAATGTGGCCGCGTCTGCGGCTGGAACCGGGTGCACGGTGGTGGCGGATGGCGGCATGCGGTATTCCGGCGATATAGCCAAAGCTCTTGCCGCTGGTGCCCATGCCGTGATGTTGGGTTCGTTGCTGGCCGGTTGCGATGAAGCTCCAGGAGAAACAGTCATATATCAAGGGCGCTCGTTTAAAGTCTATCGCGGAATGGGTTCTTTGGGAGCGATGAAAGCCGGAGCCGCCGACCGCTATTTCCAGGATGAAACCGATACCCCTAAATTGGTTCCGGAAGGCATTGAAGGCCGAGTTCCCTATAAAGGCTCGCTGTCTGCCACTATCCATCAACTGATCGGAGGCTTGCGTTCAGGTATGGGCTATTGCGGCTGTGCCGACCTGGAAACCTTCCGAAACAAAGCCAAATTCGTCAAGATCACACTCGCAGGCAGCCGGGAAGGCCACCCTCACAGCGTTATCATCACTAAAGAAGCGCCGAATTACCAAATACATTGATGAGTGTTCGATGAAAATTCCCTTTTCAAAACTCCATGGCCTTGGGAACGATTATCTATTTTTAGATGCACTTCAAAATCCGGAGCTTACGAAAATGGATTTTGTAAAGCTTGCTATCGATATGAGTCATCGGCGTCTGGGACCGGGAGCCGACGGAATCGTTATCCTTCTTCCTTCTGTCAAAGATGCTGTCGCCATGCGTATTTTCAACTGTGACGGTTCGGAAGCCGAGATGTGCGGGAATGCTTTGCGTTGCGTCGCTAGAATCTGTCGTGAGCGGCAGTACGTGTCCGATTATCGTTTTTCCATTGAAATCGGAAAGCGCTCGGTGACGGCCAGTCTTGACCCGGACGATACCGCCTATCGAAGTGTGAGTGTCAACATCGGGACAGCTTCTTTCCAAAGGTCAAGCCTGCCGATGATCGGAGACGGCTCTGCCGAAAAGGTCGATTTATCGGTTGACGGAAGAGATTTCGATGCCACCTGTGTAAACATCGGGAATCCGCATTGTGTGATCTTTTCGGGTGAAATTTCTATTGACGATGTTTTCAGATATGGGCCTCAGATTGAAAACCATCTTTTGTTCCCACAAAAAACCAATGTTGGATTTTGTCATGTAAGGTCTCGTTCCTTGATCGAACTCTTTGTTTGGGAACGTGGTGCAGGTATGACGGGAGCTTGTGGCAGCGGCGCAGCGGCAGCATTTGCAGCTAGTCGCCTTCGACATTTGGTTGACCCACATTGCTCAGTGAAAATGCCGGGCGGAATTCTTGATTTTCATCAAAATACTCAAGCCGAGCTTCAAATGATCGGCCCGGCAACACATGTTTATGACGGCATCTGGTTTAGTGACGTCGTGTATTGATTTATTCCACTAAGAGCTTTTTTGCGCCTTAGCCGAACCCAGGGGCAAGTGATTTAGGTATCGGAGCTTTCACTCTCCATGCAGTCTGCCTGCTGAACCGGATCCATAAATACATCAAAACTGATGCTGCTGTTGGCCGATACTCTGAAATTTGATCCGCCTCTGTGCTTGTAACCTTCACGCTCAGCGGCTATGAGATAATCACCTGGATTGATGCTTACGAATCGGAACACACCCTTTTTATTGCTGATCACTTCTTTATTCGGGTTTCTTCCTTCCACACTGACCAGGGACACACGAACACCCGCAATAGGATCGCCGTTATTATCGATAACTTTTCCGGATACCACGCCAGTTATTGCAGACTGAGCCGGCGCAATAGTAAACCCCACCCCAAGGATGATAAACCCAAAAGCCCATACCATTATCTGTTTCATAGCAACTTCTCTCTGGATCATTTTTGTTCCCTCCAATCGACTCCAGAAAGTTTTCCTATATTACGAGTCTTTTAATTTTTCAACTGTAAAATATTTAGGGGGTTTTCATGCTTCTTGACAAGAAAAAATCATTTCAAATAAAATAGTCGCTGGTTTTTTTCAAATTTATTCATTTGAAATTTCTATCTCGATGGTTGGAGGATATTGACATGGCAAGAATATTTATTGTCGATGATGACCCGGATGTCGTAGATGTGTGCACACTCATTTTAGAAAGCGAAGGTCATGAAATCACGGCAGCTTATAATCGAACTGAGGGCATGCAGTTGCTGGAGCAATCGACGCCTGATCTATTGATCCTGGATGTCATGATGGAGCAGCCGGATGATGGCATAGCAATGGCGCAGGAATTACGGAGAAACAAATTTGCCGCTCCAATTTTGATGCTGACGAGTATTGCCAAGGCCACGGGTTTCAAGATTGGTCAGGATGATGACATCGTCCCGGTGGACGCATTCGAAGAAAAGCCTCTTGAACCCAGAAAATTAGTCAGTGTTGTCAATACATTGCTTTCAAAAAAATAACTTTGGAGAACTATTATGCTGGTGACGGAAAATGAGCGGCTTCGTCAGAATATTACGGATTGGGCTGACGAGCTGGGTCGAGACAGAAGTGCGTTGATCCCCCTTCTACAAAAAATTCAGAAAAGATATAAATCTATTTCCAGCTTTGCCATGCAGGTATTGGCCGATTTGCTAGGGATTCATCCGGTTGAAGTATACAGCGTGGTAACATTTTATAGTTTTTTGAACCATTCACCTAAAGGGCGTTTTATCATCCGTTTGTGTCGAACGATTTCTTGTGAAATGGCCGGGAAAGATCGTGTGGCCCGTCAACTTGAAAACGAGTTGGGAATAAAATTCGGGGAAACGACGCCGGATGGAAAATTTTCATTGGAATATACCAATTGCCTCGGCATGTGTGACCAGGGACCTGCTATGCTGGTCAATGATCATGTGATAACGATGGTTACACCCGAAAAAGTACATGACATTATCGAGAAATGTCGTCAAACGTTTGGGATGTTTTCGTTACAGAACCAGGAGAACATTTTTTCATCATGAAAGCCAGATATCAGGGAGAATTAACTTTTGGGACTATCGAACCTTTTATAGGCATGAAGCGGGCGCTCGATTTAAAGCGCAGCGATATCATTTCAGAGTTAGGGGCTTCCCGAATGCGCGGCCGTGGTGGAGCGGGCTTTCCGACTTCGACGAAATGGAATCTTGCAGCCGCTTCCCAATCGGAAAAAAAGTATGTCGTGTGCAATGCGGATGAAGGTGAGCCGGGAACGTTTAAGGACAGGGTCATTCTTCAGGAATTTGCCGACCTTGTATTTGATGGAATGACGATTGCCGGAAAAGCCATCGGCTCGAGCGAGGGCGTATTATATCTCCGAGCAGAGTATACCTATTTGCTTTCACACATAGAATCTGTTCTTGAACGAAGGCGAAAAGACGGTCTATTGGGGACGAATGTTTGTGGTAAAGATGATTTCAGCTTCGATATTTCGATTCAAATGGGTTCAGGCGCCTATATTTGTGGTGAAGAAACTGCGCTGATCGAATCGATGGAAGGGTTTCGCGGTGAGCCCCGAAATCGCCCTCCTTATCCAGTCGATACCGGTTTTTTCAACAATCCCACTGTAGTCAATAACGTGGAAACGTTTGCCTGGGCGGCTTGTATTATGACAAAGGGCGCAGAATGGTTTGCAAAAGTCGGGACTGACAAATCAAGCGGCTACAAACTTTTCAGCATCAGTGGTGATGTAGAAAGACCCGGCGTTTATGAGTTTCCTTTGGGGATCACTATCGCTGAGCTTTTAAAGGTTGTCGGCGGCACTGAAGCCAAAGCCGTTCAAATTGGCGGAGCTTCAGGGCACTGTGTTCCCGCGGTCGATTTCGGCCGAACCTGCGCTTTTGAAGACATCTCCACCGGCGGCTCGGTAATCGTATTCGGTCCTGACCGTGATATGCTTCGCATTGCAGAAAATTTTCTGGAATTTTTTGTCGAAGAATCCTGTGGACAGTGCACTCCTTGTAGAATCGGGAATGGAAAACTGCTCGAAGGTGTCAGAATGCTGCGTGAAGGAACATGCTCGATGACGTATTTAAAAGAGCTGATATCCTTAGGAAAAACTATGCAAATCGCATCGAAATGCGGCCTTGGCCAATCCAGCCCGAATGCGTTCCTTTCCATTGTTGAACATTTTAAACATGAAATTATGGGCCGAACCAACTTCAGCTTTTAGTAAAAAGGAAATCGATTATGACCAAACCCCTTGAAAGCACAGCAACCTGCCGCTCACCAAAAAGCACCAGGCCCTACGGTGTAAGCAAGCAGGATATCTTTGAAAAAGTCGGAGGATTAGTAAGCATTACCATCGATGGAAAAACCATCAAGGTACCGTTGGGAACAACCATTTTAGAGGCATCCCGCCAACTCAACATCCGGATACCAACCCTATGTTATCATGATGATTTATGTGTTGCAGGAGTCTGTCGAATATGCGTTGTCGAAGTGGAAAAAATGTCCACTCTGCAGGCTGCCTGCGCCTTTCCAATCACAGCTCCAATCATCGTTCATACCCATTCTCAACGTGTCCGGCAAACCCGCCGACATATCCTTGACCTGATGTTGTCGGAGCATTACGGGGAATGCTATTCCTGCAATAGGAATGGAAATTGTGAGTTGCAGTCCCTTGCAGAAGAATATGGCGTTGATTTTTACCGATTCGGCCACCCCACTCAGTCTCGTCATGTCATCGATCGATCCAGTCATTCGCTGATTCGCGATCTTGACAAGTGCATTTTATGTCGACGATGTGTCAGAACCTGTATCGATTTACAAGAAGTCGGTGTTCTGGAAGCGATCAACCGTGGCGATCAGGTCAAAATTTCCACCTTTATGGAAAAAGACCTGGCAGATGTAATTTGCATCAATTGCGGTCAGTGTATCAACCGATGTCCGACCGCGGCTTTAAGAGCGAACGATCAGACGGATGACGTCTGGGCGGCAATAGATGATCCTGAAAAACATGTTGTCATCCAAACCGCACCCAGCCCTCGTGCCGCAGTTGCCGAATGTTTCGGGCTCGAGCCCGGAACACCGTTGACGTGGGAGATGAATACAGCGTTACGCGAATGTGGATTCGACGCTGTTTTCGACACTAATTTTTCTGCCGATTTGACGATTATCGAGGAAGGAACGGAACTGCTTCTGCGCTTGTACAAAGCGCTTGTGCAAAATGATCAAAAAGTCGCCGATTCGCTCCCACAATTCACTTCATGTTCACCTGGCTGGGTAAAATATATCGAACATTTTTATCCTGATCATCTGCATCATTTGTCCAGCGCTAAAAGTCCCCAACAAATGTTCGGGGCGCTGATCAAGACCTACTATGCACAAAAACGGAATTTGAATCCAGCGAACATTGTCAGTGTCGCATTAATGCCGTGTTCCGCTAAAAAATTTGAATGTAATCGACCTGAAATGACCGGCAGCGGCTTCAAGGATGTCGATTATGGGCTGACAACCCGCGAACTCGCCAAAATGATAAAAGAAGCAGGTATCGATCTGCCCAAATGTGACAAATCCGATTTTGATGATCCTTTCGGCACGGCGACTGGATCAGGCGTAATTTTTGGCGCCACGGGCGGAGTCATGGAGTCGGCTTTGCGTTGCGTGATTGAATTGGTAACCGGCGAACCCGTTGAAAACATTTATCAAAACGCAAATATTATACCGGTTCGAGGATTCGAAGGCACCCGTCTGGTCTCCCTGACAATCGACAAGGTCGGTCCTGTCCCTGAACTCTTAAAGCATCTTGTTCCAAATTGGGATTGGTTGAAAGGAGTGACGCTGCAGGTAGGTGTCTGTCACGGCACAGCCAATGCCAAAAAAGTCATGGATGACATCATCGCCGGCGGCGTTTTCAGCCGGTGCCATTTTATCGAATTCATGGCGTGTCCCGGCGGCTGCCTGGGCGACGGCGGCCAGCCTATTCCAACCAGTGAAGCAATACGAACGGCAAGAGCCAAAGCGATTTATGCGGAGGATTCCCGGTCAGATGTTCGTAAATCGCATCTAAATCCCGCAATAACGGATATTTACAAGGAGTTTTTGACTGACGGGCCTTGTGGAAAAAAAGCTCATAAACTTCTGCATACGCACTACGTTCATCGGGACAAATATATCGTATGATAAAATGTCCATCTCAATCGAAAGAGATGGAATTATCGTAATTTGCAAAATCAAATGCCCTCGACCCATTATTTATTGTAAAGGATAATTGAGAAATGGGGACAGCGAATAAAAAACGATGAATGTGACTAACTTTCAAAATATTCCTGAAAAATATATGAATGATCCAAACATCGTCTTTGTTCATCCGGAAACCGTCATGAACGATGATGCTCCACTCGATGCCGGCGCTCGTGCCGTCTTGGATCGAATAAACCAACGGATCGGCTCAGCCGGCTATTCCCCTCAGGATATTTTGACATTCGTTTTCAATGAATCCCGCTCCCTCTTCCAGTGTAATAGACTTGCTTTGGCGTTTCTTACTGATGGCGACGAAAGAATCAAATCCTATTCAGTTGTAGCGGATTATGAACCCATCTACTTGAAATCAGGCTACAGTGAGGAAATCCAAAACAGCTCTTTAGAATTTGTTTTGAAAAACAGACGCCCACGAATCATCCATGATTTATCTGAATATTTGAGACGTTTTCCTACAAGTCGCTCGACAAAAATGATGCTTCGTGAAGGCATTCGTTCCAGCATGACGTGTCCGTTAAGCCTGGATAATCGAATCGTCGGGTTGTTTTTTCGCAGTTCCATTCATCCCCATGTCTACAGTCTCGATCACGTTCGTTTTCATCTGGCGATCGCCGAAAGAATGAGTCAGGTCATTGAAAAAGTGTATCGCATCGAACAGCTCACCACTGCGATGAAAAACTATGATGAAATGTTGGGATTTATCAGCCACGAAATTAAAAGTCCGATAGCGACGACTATCATGGAAAGCAAATTGATGCTGAATAATTATCTGGGCGAATTGAGTCCTGGTGTTCGACAAAGACTAGAGCGGATAGTAAGCCGTAATGAGCGTCTTCTGGAAATGATCCGCGACTACTTGGATGTTTCGCGCCTTGAGGGAGGTGAATTGCGGGTAAAGTTTACCCGAGATGTCGATATCGCGTTTTTAGTCATTCAGCCGGTGATCGACGTCATGCGTAGCGATGCGGAGCAGAAACGCATCGATATAATTCAAAAGTTGCCCGATGAAAAAGTGTTGGCTGAAATCGATCCGGACTTAATTAGAATCGTGCTGGCAAATCTGATCAGCAATGCCATCAAATATGGCAAGGAAGGTTCTGAAATCATCGTGGAGCTAAAGCGTTCACCGGAGGGTTTTCGTCTTATTGTGATCAATGAAGGCCCGGGGTTTCCCAAATCAGAAATTCCCAATCTATTTAAAAAATATACACGATTACAAACACCTGAATTGATCCGACAGAAGGGAACCGGTTTGGGTCTTTATACGGTATGGAGAATAGTCAAACTTCACCGTGGGCACATTCAAGCGGATTCCGAGCAAGGATCATGGGCACGTTTCACGGTTGACATTCCAGGAACGAAGGCGGAATGAAGCCGTCACATTTGCCCATACTGCTGGTTGACGATGAAGTGAATATGCTTCGCGTTATGGAGGCTATGCTGCGGCGTGAAGGCTATATACCTCTTCTTGCAGAAGACGGTGGAAAAGCCTTGACTATTTTACAAAGCACACCGGTTCAGGCGATTGTAACCGATTTAAAGATGCCCGGCATCGACGGCATGACACTTTTACGAGAATGCAGTGTACATTACCCAGATATCCCGGTGATAATGGTCACAGCTCACGGCACTATCGAAACTGCCGTGGAGGCCATGAAAATCGGCGCTTTTGATTATATCACCAAACCCTTCGACATCTCTGAAATCCGTACCACTCTTCAAAAAGCAACCGCTCAATTTGCCAGAAATATAACGACTTTTCATGCTCCAGATTTACCTGGACAACCATCGAATCTAACGGCATCAGATACATCCGATTCATCCCGGGGCATCGTATCCGAAAGCCGACAAATGCAGTCGATACTTGATCTGGTTGAACGTGTGGCCGACAGTCCTTCAACCGTGTTGATAACCGGTGAGAGCGGCACAGGCAAGGAACTTGTCGCTGATTTAATCCATAGAAAATCAAGACGAGCTCAGTTTCCATTTATCAAAGTCAATTGCGCCGCTATTCCTGAAACACTGATGGAAAGCGAATTTTTTGGCCATGAACGAGGTGCTTTTACTGGTGCGGTTACATCCAAGCCCGGCCGTTTTGAGCTTGCCGACAAGGGTACTCTTTTATTGGATGAAATCAGTGAGATTTCCTCGGAATTACAGGTGAAATTGTTGAGGGTAATCCAAGAACGCGAGTTCGAAAGAGTTGGAGGTATCCGTACAATCCAGGTCGATGTCAGGCTGATTGCTGCTTCCAATATGGATCTTCAGGCCGAGGTGGCCGCCGGCAAGTTCCGACAGGATCTTTTTTATCGCCTGAATGTTATCCCGATTCACCTTCCTCCATTGCGGGACAGGCCGGAAGATGTTCCACTGCTGGCTCGATACTTTGTCCACCAGATGAATCTCAGACTCAAAAAAAACATCCAGTCCATTTCACCCGATACAATGAAACGACTGATGAAGCATCCTTGGTATGGAAATATCCGGGAGCTGGAGAATGTGATAGAACGAGCGGTTTTATTGTGTGATAAAACCGAATTGACGCTTGTAGATTTCGATCTAGACAGCGCTCCAACTGATTCCGATAATCAAAGGAAGAGCTCGATATCCGGTCAATCCGATGAATCGATGAATCTGAAATTATTTTTAAAAGAGCAAACAGATCCGATCGAGAAAGAGATTATTCTGAGCGCCTTGAAAAAAACCCATGGTAACATATCACGAGCTGCAAAATTGGTCGGATTATCGCGTAAGGGTCTGCAACTGAAATTGCGCAAACATTCCATCGACCCAGCCAAAATTAGTGAAATCTGACCGAAATTCGCGAATTTTTCTTGACTTAAAACCTATTTTTAATAAGCTAGAATGCGTCTATTGACCAGTTTTTTTTGAATGTCCCAAGAACATGTTTTTCATGATCAGCTCTTTAAGTGAATAAGGTAAGTGAGTATGTCGATTTTATCACGCTTTTCCAATGATCTTGCAATTGACCTCGGAACAGCTAACACGTTGGTTTTCGCGAAAAATCACGGAGTCGTTCTCGATGAACCATCGATTGTCGCTATTGAAAAAACCCGTGGCACAGTATTGGCTGTTGGGCAAGAAGCAAAAAACATGGTCGGCAAGACCCCTGAAAACATTGTTGCTATCAAGCCGATGAAAGATGGTGTCATTGCTGATTTTGAAATGACAGAAAAGATGCTGCGGTATTTTATACGTAAAGCACATAATCGACGATTGTTTTTACGGCCTCGTATCATAATTTGCGTTCCGTCCAGCATCACGCCGGTGGAAAAAAAAGCTGTTCGAGATTCAGCTTTACAAGCAAGAGCCAGTCAAGTTTTTCTTGTTGAAGAACCGATGGCTGCGGCAATCGGCGCCGGATTGCCGGTTGCCGAACCATCCGGGAATATGATTGTCGATATTGGCGGCGGAACGACGGAAGTTGCAGTTATATCGTTAGCCGGCATCGTTTACGCTCGATCACTGCGTGTCGGCGGTGCGGAGATGGATATGGCGATCATGCGCTATATTCAGAGAAAATACAGTTTGTTGATCGGGGAGCGAACAGCGGAAAACATCAAAATGAAGATTGGGTCAGCCGCGCCTTTGGAAGAAGAAATTACGATGGAGATCAAAGGGAGAGACTTGGTCAACGGAATCCCCAAAGTCGTCGTGATCAAATCTGAAGAAATACGGGAAGCTCTGAAAGAATCTATTCAATCAATTGTCGATATTGTTCGTACTGCACTTGAACACACACCCCCTGAATTGTCTGCCGACATTGTCGATAAAGGTATAGTGCTCTCAGGAGGATGTGCTCTGCTGCAAAAACTGGATGTTCGTCTTCGGGAAGAAACATTTCTTCCCGTGACTCTTGCGGATGACCCGCTACGCTGCGTCTGCCTGGGAACCGGTAAGATGTTGGATGAAATCGATTTGTTATCCAAAGTATCTGTTCGGTAATCTGGATGTTGAATGAAATTGATAAATGCCAGTTATAGGCCATGGGTTGTCTATGCGGCGTTTTCGCTGATTTCATTAGGCATTATGACATCTAATCTTCAGGGCGGATACATCGCGGGCCTGATTGAATCGGTTGCACTCAGCGTCTTTTCACCGATTTATAAAGCTTCCGAAAATTTGTTCAACTTCAGCCGAAAATTGTGGGATGATTATTTTTATTTAGTTGATTTACAATCTGAAAACAAAGATCTGAAGCTGATCATTCAAAAACTACAGGAAGAACAGCTTCTTTTTCAGGACAAAGTGCTGTCTATCAACAGGTTGGAATCCTTGATAGGCGCTTCAGTCAAGGCCCCGATTGCAACAATCCCCGCAAATGTTATCCGGCGCAGCAATGCGCTGCTCAACCCGATTATCCTTATCGACTGCGGCTCTTCCAACGGGGTGCGGGAGGGAATGGGTGTAGCAACGGCGGATGGGGCTTTGGGGCAGATTATCTATACAACTTCCAGTACAGCCAAAGTACTCACCTTACATCATCTCGATTCCGGTATCGGCGCCATGTTGCAGAACAGTCGGATACAAGGTGTAGTCTCCGGTACAGGAAAAGGCACATCGGTCATGAGATTCATCAGTCGTTTTGATCCCATTGTATTAGGAGAATCCGTGGTGACATCAGGGCTCGACGGCGCATTTCCTAAAGGAGTTCCAATCGGTAAAGTCTCAGCTATTAAACGCGATGCGTCAGAGATGTTTCAAACTGTTGAAATCGTGACCAATGTAAACATGAATACGATTGAAGAGGTCATTGTTTTTCTAATGCCTCAATCAAGCGATGCCAATGGTGATTCATCGGCTTTTAATAATGACGATTCCACTGCAGGCAGTATTGAATCTTCGATCACGGAGAAAAACCGGTGAGAAAGCTGAATCGTACTGCTTTTATATTTGGGATGATCATCATCCAATTCTGCATTTTTCCACGTTTCTTTACCATCTTTTTTGAACCTGATTTATTGCTGGCGATTATCGTGCTTGTAAGCTTGCACAGATCGGCTGAACTGTCCTGTACACTGGCTTTTCTTCTAGGTTTAATGATGGACGTTCACACAGGAGAAATTCTTGGCGGTAACGCTTTTATTTTTACCCAGACCGCTATGCTCAATGCTTCGATCAGAAAATATCTCGTATATGACAGTATACCTGTTCAACTATCGGTTACAGCGACAAGCTATCTGCTTGCCGGCTGTCTCCAATTCATACTTTTCCGATTTACATCTCTGGATGAACCGGGAAGCTATTTTTTTCTAGTCATTCTGTCCAGAGCTTTGATAACGGCAATTTTTGCCATTCCTTTATCTTTGATGATGTCTCGATTAGGCTTTTTCCCGGAAAAAACTCATGCATGAAATGCGGTTTCTTTCACGGATAAATTGGTTGGTCGTTGTATTTCCGATCTTAATTTTTTTACTGGCTATACGGTTATTCAACCTGCAAGTCGTTCATCATAAATATTATCTGGAAGAAGCCAATTCCAATCGGACTCGCTTGGTTCGGGATCGGGCTCAACGGGGCAGGATGGTCGACAAGAACGGCGTCCTGCTTACGGGTGCAAAACCCAGTTTCAGTTTATATATTACACCGGAAGATTTTCCTCCAAACAGACGAAAACAGGTCTTTGATCGACTTGGTTTTCTCCTTGCAATGCCGCCGGAAAAAGTTCAAAACCGATACAATGAAATTAAAGACTCAAGATTCCGTCCACGAAAAATTATCGGAAATTTAACACCCGAGCATTTAGTGCGAATTGAAACCAATCGCTATCATTTACCGGGTGTGTCGGTCGCGGCTGAGCAGATTCGCTCGTATCCATTCAACAACACCTTATGCCATGTATTGGGTTATGTTGGAGAAATCTCATCTGCTCAACTAGGTCGCCCTGAATATTCTGCTTATCGTATGGGAGATACCATTGGTCAGAGTGGCCTTGAAAAAAGTTATGAATCGTTATTAAAGGGCCAGGATGGATTCCGCTGGGTGGAAGTAGATGCTGCAGGCAGACAGGGCTTTACTCTGCGCTATCCTCAACCGGTTCCTGCAATTATTGGCGCCGATCTGCATGTAACCATCGATCTGGAATTACAATTGGCCTGCGAAGAATATCTTGAACCCTGGAAAGGTTGTATCATCGTCTTGGACCCCCGTAATGGTGATGTTTTAGCAATGGTTTCACGCCCGGGATTTAATCCAAACAGTTTTTCATCCGGCATTTCACACCAAGAATGGCAATCTATATCGACCGATCCGGATGTGCCTTTATTGAACCGAGCCATTCAATTTGAAGCCCCGCCTGGTTCGGTATTTAAAGTCGTAACATCTATTGCCGCGTTTAAAAACCCGTCTTTCAATAGAAACTTAACGTATAATTGTTCGGGAGAATTCAACTTTTCCAAACACATTTTTCGCTGCTGGAGCAACGCCGGACACGGATCGATGAACCTGGTCCAAGCCATGGAAAATTCCTGTAATGTGTACTTTTATCAGGTTGGAGTGAACGCGGGTATCGATCTTATTGCAGAAACCGCTAAACAACTAGGGTTAGGATCGACAACCGGAATAGACATACCGGATGAAAAATCTGGTCTCATACCGGACCGTGAATGGAAACAAAAAAAATTTAATGAAGAATGGTGGCCTGGGGAAACGATTTCTGTATCGATAGGCCAAGGCGGAATCATTGTTACTCCAATCCAGCTTGCCCAACTAATGGCCATTGTCGCCAATCGAGGAACTCTATATAGACCTCGCCTTGTCAGTGGTTATACAGGTCAATCAGCCCGTGATTCAGAGTATTTTGAACCGGAGCTCCAGGTAAAAATCACTGATTTTCAGGATTGGGACACCATTCAGGAAGCGCTTCATAGGGTTGTATTCGGAAGTAGAGGAACCGCACGTAGAGTCAGAATCCCTGAAATGACTTTTGCCGGAAAAACGGGCACAGCACAAGTGATAAGCCAACAGGCTCAAAAGCAATTGGGCTTTTTGTCCGAAGCTTCATTGCCCCAGCGATTTAGGTCACATAACTGGTTTGCCGGATTTGGTCCCGTCGAAAATCCTGAAGTGGTGATCGTTGTTCTGATTGAAAACGGCGGGGCTGAAGGCTCCAGAGAAAAATTTACAGTAGCTAAAAAAACGCTGCAAAAATGGTTTGCCTTATCACATCCAGGGTATTTTGGACCGGAACCCGATCAGTCCGAGGAGAAAGGTTTGAATGGCGTTTAAACGATATTTTGAGCAATTTGATTTTCCATTATTGATCATCACTCTGTTGATTTCCGCTTTGGGACTCATGACGATCTACAGTATCAGTGGTGATGAACCAGCGATGAATGATTTTCAGAAACAATTAATTTGGATCGGCATATCTCTCTTTTTGCTGGTCATAACCCTTTTAATCAACCTGGACATCCTTAAGATATTGGGATTGATTTTATATTTTATCACGCTATCAATTCTACTGGCCTTGGCTATTGCCAATTATTTTAAACTTGGAATTCATCGTTGGGTGGAAATACCGATCATCAAATTGCGTCTTCAACCCAGCGAATTTGCTAAACTATTCACTGTGCTCACTTTAGCCTACTGGATGGAAAAATGGGGTGATAAGCGGCCAGGTATAGCCCAACTGATCGTTCCGGCCATCATCGTCGGGATACCTTTACTGCTCATTATTAAACAGCCGGACCTCGGAACGGCTCTTATTCTGCCTTTGGTGATGTTGACAATGATATTTATAGCTGGGTTTCGGGTAAGAACACTCCTGATTTTGGGCTTGTGTATTATGATTCCAGGCTATTTCGTCGGTCGACAATTTATCAAACCCTACCAGATGAAAAGGATAACAAGTTTTCTGAATCCTGAGGCAGACCCTTTGGGGGCTGGATACCAAGTGATACAATCTAAAATCGCTATTGGTTCTGGAGGACTGTTGGGAAAAGGCTACCAACAAGGCTCTCAGAGCCATCTGAATTTTCTGCCGGTACAAAGTACCGATTTTATTTTTGCCGTCTGGTCGGAAGAACGGGGTTTTATCGGGGTAATTATCCTGTTGAGTTTATATATTTTATTGATTCTTCGCTGCTTAAAAGCAGCAAAAAAACACGACAAGTATTTCGGCATATACACTTGTGTCGGAATCACCGGTATTTTAATTTCACAAATTGTCATTAATATCGCAATGATAACCGGTATGCTTCCAGTAACGGGGCTGCCTTTGCCTTTGATGAGCTACGGAGGATCCGCTTGTTTAACAGTGTATATGTCCCTGGCCATCGTTTTGAATATCGGCATGCGCAGTTTTCCACAGTATTGAAAGCTTACATAAGGAAAACCAAAAGCTTATGAAGACTTCTCCAAGCCAAAATCCAGATGTCAGGCGTCCAGGAAGATATGTCGGGCGAGAATGGAATTTGCCGCTGCGTAAAACGGATTCGACTTTGCGTATTGTTCTGTGCTACCCGGATGTCTATGAAATCGGCATGTCATATCCCGGATTGCAGATTTTGCTGCAAGCTATGCGGTCGATACCACAGGTGGCAGTTGAACGCGTGTTTTCTCCCTGGCCTGACAAAGAAATGGAAATTCGAACAAAGCAGGCCGTATTGACAACTCTTGAAACGGGAAAACCGGTATCTTCTGCGGACGTTTTGTGTTTTTCCATTCCACATGAACTCGCTTGCACCAATATACTCAATATCTTGGATTTAAGCGGTATCCCGCTACGAAGCCATGACCGCGATACAACGCACCCGTTTGTTTTTGGCGGCGGTATCGTCACGATGAATCCTATACCGCTCGCCCCGTTTTTCGATGGATTTTTCATAGGAGAAGTCGAGGATCAACTACCTGAAATTGTCCGAACATTCAAAGAAAACCCTCGACACCAATTTGCAGAAAAATTATCACAGATTCCAGGCGTTTATATTCCTTCTTCGACACCATCTAATAACTCTGTCGTAATAAGGCAGTTTGTTCGTGATCTCGATTCTGCGCCTTTACCCGATCCACCTCTAGTTCCTTGGTGCCGTCCCGTCCATGAACGCGTGGTTGTGGAAGCCTCGCGTGGATGCCCTCGATCCTGCCGTTTTTGCCAAGCCAGAGCCTTTTATCAGCCTGTTCGTGCCCGTTCCGACAACGTGATTCGGGAATCTGCCAAGAAACAACTGCAGCAAACCGGATATGAAGAGTTGTCGTTATTGTCACTGAATATCGCGGACCATCCCGGTATAGAAAATCTCCTCGCAGACTTGATCAGGCTTACAGGTGATAAAAATGTTTCGATTTCTTTGCCGTCTCTGAGACCGGAAAAACTGACGCCGACAATTATCGATATGATCAAGAATGTCAGGAAAACAGGTTTCACTCTCGCACCTGAAGCCGGCACAGAGCGTTTAAGAAACGTTATCGGCAAGCCTTTCTCGACAAATAAACTCCTTGAAACTGCAGCAACGATTTTCCAATCCGGCTGGCATCTGCTCAAACTCTATTTCATGATTGGACTTCCATATGAAACGGACGATGATGTCCACGCGATTAACCATCTTGTTCGAGCCATTTTGAAGATCGGCCGTCGAATTGCAGGTGGAAAAGCATCGGTGCATGTCTCGGCGACAACATTTATTCCTAAACCGCACACCCCGTTCCAATGGTGCGGCCAAGCCGATGCAGAGGATATTTTACGCCGACAGAACATTTTAAAAGAAGGTTGCAGGATTCCTGGAGTCAAGCTGTCATTCAGCGATTTTTTGCCCTCTCGGCTGGAAGCATTTTTATCCAGGGGTGACTCCAGAGCATCCGATATTATTGAGGATGCTTTCAAGTTAGGTTGTCGAATGGACGCTTGGAACGACTTCTTTAAATCAGAAATCTGGCAAATGGTATTTGACAAACACGATGTATCCTTGGAAGCTGAAGCGACACAGCATTATAGTCCAGGTAAAACAGTGCCCCCATGGTCTTTCATCGATTGCGGAATACCGGAAAAAGATCTGCTTCGCCACTATGAAAAAGCTGCACAAGCCGCCCAAGAACCACCAGTTCTTTCGGCTTTTTCTACCTTTCTCAGCTCCGATTACAGCAAAAAAACGATTACACGCCCCAGCCCACAATCACAGGCGCCAATTTATGCTTACGCCGCTATATTCCAAGTCCTTTCAGATTTTCGACTGTTCACTCATTTGGAAACAGTTCAAGGCATTGTCAGAGCTATGCGTAGAGCCGGTCTCCCCCTAGTCTACAGCAAGGGGTTTAACCCCCGACCGAAAATCACTTGGCCCAAACCTGCTCCTTTTGGGTTTGAACGATGGTCCGACCCGCTAATTTTTTATTTATCTGAACCGACAACTGAGACCGAAATACTTGACCGGCTCAATAGACAATTGCCTCCGGAATACGCTTTTTTAAAAATCTGTGATCCTCGTAATGTAAAACGTATTTTGCAGAACGATATTACAGTGTACGCGTTGAGAACCGGTTCGTCTCTTGAAAAACTAATGGAGTATTTTAAACCCGACTCCACACTGACAATGCTTGAAACAGCCCAGTTGGGGACAAAAACTGATGATAGGCTACGTGAGTTCGATATGAATTTTATCTTCGCTTTGAACGGATCCGATAATAAAGGTTCCACATTGAAAGATATTTTATTCAAATGCTTTGGTTCTACGGAAATTCCGCTGTTTCCTGTATCAGGCGCCAGAGTCGGCTGGTTGTCTTCAAAACTCGATGATAAAATTATATACGGAATGGAGGTATCAGATTGACCACGATTGTCAGAAAAATATTGATGAATATCGCGCCCTGTTTTACCCGAATTGCAGTCATCGAAAAGGGCAAACTGGCGGAATTACATATTGAGAGCAAATCCCGACGGAGAATGCTGGGAAATATTTACCTGGGGAGAGTCACCAATGTATTGCCGGGAATTCAAGCAGCTTTTGTCGATATCGGTCTCAAACGTGATGCTTTTCTGTTTCTTAACGATATCATAAACCCGTCAGAAAATATATTTACTGATCCTGAAGACGGTTTCCTCCAAGATTCCGACTTGCCACCTCACTATTCCGGCATCGAAATAGGTCCGGCTTCGAATTGGAATCAGGCAAAAATCACCGATTTGGTTCAGCCAGGCCAAAGAGTGCTGGTACAGTTGACCCGAGAACCAATGGAAATGAAAGGCGCGCGTGTAACGACCCACATCTCGCTTCCCGGTCGATATCTGGTTTTGATGTCTGCCCCTCAACATACCGGGATATCGAAACGGATCGAATCTGAAGATGAACGTGAGCGTTTACGCAATCTCCTCGATCAATTTCGTTTGGAGAATGTGGGATTGATTGTTCGAACGGCGGCAGCAGGTATCACTGCAGAGGCTTTTCAAGGAGATGTGACATATTTGAACAACCTTTGGCAAAAGATACTCAGCGATGCCAAAACCCATTCCGTGCCTTATCTTATTTATCAGGATTTAGATATTGTTTCACAAGTTATGCGGGATTCGTTCGATGATTCAGTTGAGATTGTATTGATCGATTCAGAGAATGAATTTATCCAATGTAAAAATTTTGTCGAAGGGTTCTCCCCCACCCTTATCGATCGCATTTGTTTATACAACAGCACCGTTCCTTTATTCAAACGCTTTGAACTTGAAAACAAGATACAAATCGCTTTAAACCGACGGGTTGAATTGCCTTCCGGCGGCTACCTGATTTTCGATGATACGGAAGCCATGATGGTAATCGATGTGAACACCGGCCGATTTGCAGGGAAAAACAGTCTTGAAGAAACGCTGTTGAAAACCAATATCGAAGCGGCGGAAGTCATCGCCCAACAAGTTCGGCTGCGAGATATAGGAGGTCTTATTGTCATTGATTTTATCGATATGGAAAACCCGTCTAACCGAAATGAGGTTCTTTCAAGTTTGAGAGCGGCTTTTGCCCATGATCGCAGCAAGGTGAACATCTCAGATTTTTCCCCGATGGGATTAGTGGAAATCACCAGAAAAAGAATAAAACGGAGCCTGGCTAAAACCTTTCAACAAACGTGTCCGATGTGCTCAGGAAGCGGCAAGATAGCGCATCCCCAAGCAGTTGCAGCTCGAGTGATAGATGAAGCGCTGCAAACCACGCCGCCGAAATTGGCGACGGGTCTGGAGATTTTGATTCATTCGTCAGTGAAACCTTTTATCGATATGTGTAGTGCAAAGGTATTCGAACATTTTCTTAATATGGGAATAAACATCAGGGTTTCCGAAGATAAAACATGTAAACATGATCATTTTCAGCTTATCTGGCTGTGATCTGGATATCTTTTCGGAACTTTTATGGCTGTTTGCAAGTTATTAGGAATGAGCGCCGATGTTTGGGAATGAATATTCAAACCGGGAAGTGAATCGTACAATGCCGTTGTCAGATGATGATTTGATGTGTCGATTTCAAGATGGAGATGAATCGGGGTTTCTTCGGTTATTGGAGCGGTATCAGGATAGAATTTTGAACTATATTTATCGCATGGTAAGTGATCGCCACCTTGCTGAAGATTTGACTCAGGAGGTTTTTGTGCGCATATATGTAAACGCAGGACGTTATTATCCCGGAAGCCGCTTTGCTCCGTGGCTGTACCGGATTGCATCCAATCTGGCAATCAATGAATTGAGAAGGCGAAAACGATGGCGTTATATCACGATCAACAGCAACCCATCGGAAGAAGACCGAAATGTAATCACTGATCTAAAAGATGAGAATATGATTGATCCCGAGCAGTCCGTGTCTCAAATCGAAGCATCAGAAGAGATATCGAGAGCTTTGGAAAAAATTCCTGAAAAATATAGAATTCCGCTGATACTTCGTGAGCTTGAAGGGTATGATTATGCTGAAATCGCCCAAATTCTGGACATCCCGCACGGAACGGTGAAGTCTCGCTTGAATCGTGGGCGATCCTTATTAGAGTCAATATTGAAACGTTCACGTTCGGTGAACGAGGTTGCACTTTGATCATGGAGGAAAGATGAATTGTCATCAAGTTTTGGAAAATCTATCGGCATTTATAGACAATGAGTTGGATGCGGATCAAACCAATGCCGTCAAAGCGCATTTGATCCGGTGTTCATCCTGCCGCCGCAAACGGGACACCTTGGATGAAATAAGCAGACGGATCAGATGCCTGCCTCCAATAACAGCTCCAGAAGATTTTCAATTCAAAGTCTATGCCGGTATCCGCAGATATGAATCGCGAAAGGCCAGACGTCAATTCCTTCACTGGCAAACGATCGCTCTGCCCGGCGCGGCTTTGCTAATGGGCCTGATAATCGGCCTCCTTTCTTCTTATTCATTTCTGAATGACTCCTTTTCAGAACCCTTGGTTGCAAATTCAAATCAAACGAACATCCAAGAGCTACCCATCGCTTTAACGGTTTCCGACGATGGGATAATTTATGATTATTCATTGGATAGATATGTACACGGCTCACTTGTTCCTATTACGGTCGATACAATTCCCGAAACTGCCGATCTGATGGATGAAGGCTTGCAGTCTCCCCGATCGGTCAATGAAAACCAAGCTTATCCACAATCTCAATACGTTCTTGACAATATTCCGATGAGAGTCAACTATGAGCGCACAATCTATTAGACTGGCTTCTCTATCTCTTCTGCTGCTGACAGTCGCATCGCCCCTTCATCATGTTTGCGCTTTCGAATCTGATGATATTATGGTACCCCTCATTCAAAAAGCCCGACAGGGAATTGTAAACATTGAAGCCAAAATTCCGATGACCGATAAAATGGGTCGTTTTGGCCAAGCTCTGCAATCCCATTTTGAAGATAACGGACTGTCGAATCCTAAGTGGTACGTTTCAATGGGGTCAGGCGTCATTTGGAGTAAAGATGGATATATCGTCACGACCAAAAGTGTCGTTAAAACATCCAACGATATATCAGTGCGACTCCTGAACGGCGAAACTCATTCAGCACGATTGGTCGGCGCCGACGATGTCACCAATATCGCGGTTCTTCGCCTGGATGCAGACCAACTGAAAAATGTTCGCCCTATCGCTCATAGAACGAAAAAACTACATGAAGGTTCCAGCTTGCTTCTGATGGGATATGGTTACGGAGGTATTCCAACGATTTCCGCCGGTTTAGCCGGGATGCCGCCTGAAGACTTTGACCCAAGTCGACACTGGTTCCAGTTCACCGCCCCCCTCCGACCGGGCAACTCCGGCAGCGCTCTTGTCGATTCAAACGGGAACCTTGCCGGAATAGCTCTTGGAAGGGAGGAAGACTTGGGCTTTAACGCTGTGATCAAACTATTGACCGGCCAAAAGGAATCAAATGTACCGCAATCTCAAATCATGTCGTATTCCAGCCTCGGTGTAGGTATCCCGATCAATTATGCCGCTCGAATCGTTGAACAGATCATTCATACCGGGAAAGTTGTACGTGGCTGGATCGGAGTCAGTGTTCGTCCTTTCCCAGTCAATAGCTCCCACGATGAACATACCCTGCAAATCGTTCGAATTATACCCGGAAGCCCTGCCGAGGAAGCAGGTCTTCAAATAGGCGATACAATGCTTTGTGTCGACGGCGTCGATCTAACCGATCCTGAAAGCCTTGGACGAATTATCCAGGAATATTCACCTGGAACACGCGTCAACATCGATTTTTCAAGGAACAACGTCAATCACCGTACCGAGCTCACTGTTATCGAGCGGCCGGATCTGAGAGAGTGACGACACTAAAATTTTCCCAACATCTTTAAAACAGATCAAATAGCTATTGGATTCATTGCTGGTTGACGACCTGAACCCGGCTCAAAGATTTCGTGATTCACAATAAATCAAGCATTCGAGTTCATGGCATTGGATTTTAGATCGTCAAGACCAGACACCGGGAATAACCGTGTCGCATTCGCTGCATCGGCCGCCCTGCAGTTTTTCCATCACACTGTGATAGCCCGCTCGGCGTATGACAACGGTTTTGCAATTCGGGCAGTAGGTATGCGTCCCTGGGTGCTGAGGAACATTGCCGACATACACATATTTCAACCCCTCTTCCAAAGCTAAGTCACGAGCCCTTGTCAACGTCTCGACAGGTGTAGGACTCAATCGCTGCAATTTGTACATCGGCGAGAATCTGGAAAAATGCAGCGGGACATCATCCCCTATATGTTCTTTAATCCAACGAGCCATCTCGCGAAACTCTTTATCACTATCGTTCAATGTCGGAACGACTAGGTTGACCAATTCCAACCAAACACCGGCTTTTCGCACTGCCATGATGTTGTCCAAAACGGGTTTCAGCTCGCCGTCACACACATCTCTGTAATAATCAGCTCGAATGGATTTAAGATCAATTTTTATGGCTTTCATTCGAGTTAAAAGTTGTTTCAACACGTCCGGTGCCCACGTTCCATTGCTGATAACAAGCGATCCGATTCCACGCTTCAATCCGGCATCAGCACAATCCAGCACATATTCCGACCAGACTGTCGGCTCGGAATAGGTGTAAGAAATCGTTTTACACCCTGATTTGGTGACGCCTGCGGCAACGTCGTCCGGTGTCATGGACTGAACCCTCAGGCTTCCTGACTTAGCATGAGCTATCTGCCAATTCTGACAAAATTTACAGTCGATATTGCACCCGATCAGAGCAACGGAATAAGTCAACGTTCCAGGCAGAACATGGCTGAAAGGCTTTTTCTCAACCGGATCGATATTGACGGCTCCCGGGTTGCCATATGACATCGTTATCAGGCGGCCTCCCCGGTTTATGCGTATACGACATCGACCGGCTTCGCCAGGCGCGATCATGCAATGCCGAAAACACTGATTACACTGAATGATCTTGTCTTCGACCAGCTCAAAAAAGCGAGCATCGGTTTCCGTTGTCGGGCCGTAGATATTTTGTTTCAGTCCATTACCGCCATGCGCTGCCAGCGAACAAAGGACTAATCCGAGTCCTTTGATAAATGTCCGCCTGTCCAGAGAGTCAATAAAACTGTTACAGGTAACACTGCATGTTTGTGGAGATTTTAAATGCCGATCATTCATAGCATTAATTATAGTCAAAATTCGTCGGACATCAAATCTGCATGTCTGCCGGAAGGATGCCGTTTCCTGCGTTTTTGTAATCCGTTATCATCTTTTGAACATAAAAGTAACCGTTTTTTACCGCTTCATCCAGAGATTGACCAAGCGCCAACATGCCTGCAATGCTTGACGCCAAATGACACCCCGTCCCTCGTACAGTGTAAGCATGTCGCTTTCCTTTGAATGAGTGTTTTAATTCACCTCTCAAAAAGAAATAATCTCGTGGATCACCCTCAAAATGACCCCCTTTGACGAGCAGCGCTTTGAAACCCATTCGAGTCAATATTTCGGCTGCGGGAAAAATATCTTTCCCTGTCGTGATATTCAGCCCACTCAACCGGCTCAGTTCATCTTTATTCGGTGTTATAAGCGTTATTTGCGGTGCTGTTTTCTGTATCATTTCAATTATACCATCCGACACCAAAGCTCCGCCGGAGGAGGCTTGCATGACAGGATCCAAAACAGAAGGCAAGCGGGTTTTCTTCAAAAACTCATCGATAACGTGCGCATTTTCAACACTTCCCAGCATGCCGATTTTCACCGCTGCCGGCTTGAAAGAATGATAAATCAGTTCCAATTGCTCGGCTAAAATACTTGAGTTTACTGGTTCGAAACGTGCATTACGGTTGGGTCCTTGTAACGTATTTGCCGTTATCAGCGGCGAAATACGCACGCCCGCTGCAGCCAATGCCCGAATATCCGCCAACAATCCGGCTCCACCCGTCGGGTCCAGGCCGGAAAGCACGATGACCAGGGGAGGAACCGGCATAAATCAGCTTCTTTCAGTTTCCTGCCACCCTTTGATAGCACAAAACTTTCCGCACATAGAACAAACGTCTTCATCCATAGGCGGAGCCGAACGTCTTATTCGAGCAGCCGTCTGCGGATCGATGGCGCAGGCGATTTGAGCGTCCCAATCAAGATCTCTTCGCGCGTAAGCCATCTTTCGGTCTTGTTCGAAGGCATCCTTGTTGCCGCGAGCGATATCCGCTGCATGAGCGGCTATTTTTGATGCGATAACGCCTTCCCGAACATCGTCTAGTGTAGGCAGACGCAGATGTTCAGCCGGAGTCACATAACACAGAAAATCGGCCCCTGACCAAGCGGCGAGAGCGCCCCCGATAGCGGAAGTTATGTGGTCATAACCGGGAGCGATGTCGGTGACCAACGGCCCGAGAACATAAAATGGAGCGCCTTTGCAAAGGGCTTTTTGTATTTCCATATTTGTCCTGATCTGATGCATCGGCACATGCCCCGGTCCCTCGATCATCACTTGGACACCCGCCGCCCAGGCTCTGTCAGTCAATTCGCCCAAGGTGATCAGTTCTTGTATTTGGGCTCTGTCTGTCGCATCCGCCAGGCAACCCGGTCTCAATCCATCCCCCAAACTGAGCGCCATATCGTATTCACGAGCTATTTCCAGCAATCTGTCATAATGTTCATAGAGAGGATTTTCCGCCTTGTTTCGAACCATCCATTGAGCCAGCAGCGACCCGCCGCGACTGACAATACGGGTTATTCTGCCCTGCTGATTCAGTCGCTGGATCGATTGCGTCGTCACACCGCAATGCACCGTTATGAAATCGACCCC
Organism: bacterium; assembly: GCA_049652745.1. GTDB lineage: Bacteria > CSSED10-310 > CSSED10-310 > CSSED10-310 > CSSED10-310 > JBASEY01. The sequence continues at coordinate 149,703 of JBASEY010000033.1, forward strand.
GTCTTCGCCGTGCCTTTCTATGACTTTGAACAATTGATCCGCTGTCATTTCGTGGAGCGGTTTATCATTGCATATGAGTTCCGCCGCTGCTTCATAAATCGGCACTGTGCCAAGCGGAACAGGGCATTTTTTACGAATTTGCCGCCGAATATCCCGAATATCGCCACCTGTAGAAAGGTCCATGACCGCATCGGCTCCCGCCTCGACCGCCACCATAATTTTTTGTATTTCCATTTCAACGTCATTCAGGTCGGGAGATGTCCCGATATTTGCATTTACCTTGACAGTGAAACCGGCGCCTATGATTCTTGGGGATTCCAAAACATGGCGATTGTTTACCGGCAGACAAGCCGTTCCGTCTGCAAGACGATCTCGAACAACATCGACTGGCACTTTTTCATCCAAGGCCACCAATTCCATTTCGCGTGTAATGATCTTTTTTTGCGCTGATTCGCGCTGTGTTTTAATTGAATCCATATTTATAACCTCCGTAGAGTCGGAATACCACCTCCTCATTATGATTATACACCAACATCACGATTTATTAAATTCTGTTGCATACCGGCTAACCGGATTCCGGAAGGCAACCTAGTGTATATACAGCAAACGACCCGAAAAGGATATCCGATTCGGGTCGTTTATCGTCAAACTTACCGATTGTCGATCGATTTCTCGTTTGATTCCTGTCAAGAAACCATCAATAAACCAATTTTATGGCTAATTGACGACTCAAATATTTGAATTACTATTTTGCTTCTGATCCCCGCACGTAAACCCACCAGTAAATGACGCCGGTAAATAGTGCGCCGCCGATAAAGTTGCCCAAGGTCACCCAAGTCAGATTCTTGATAAAACCTCCGACACTGAGAGCATCCAGAACATTGGCAGATATTTTGCCTGTGGCATTCGCAAAAGCTTTTGAAAAAAGGCCTGCTGGAATGAAGTACATATTGGCAATGCTGTGTTCGAAACCGGAAGCAACGAAAGCCATTATCGGGAAGAAAATACCCAAAACTTTACCGGCTATATCTTGTGAAGCAATTGCCATCATAACCGCCAAACAGACCAACCAGTTGCAGCCTATTCCCCTAAACACAAGCTCTACCGCCGGCGCTGAGCATTTGCCACTGGCAATAGTAATCGCGTTGGCGCCAACCGGACCATTTGTCAAACCGCTCATACTTGCAATGATCCAGGCTAGGAATATCGAGCCTATCAAATTACCGATATAAACAAATATCCAATTCTTCACCATCGCTCCAAGCGATATCTTTTTGTCCATCAGCGCTATTGTCATCAAGTTGTTACCTGTCCAAAGCTCTGAACCGGGAATGACGACCAGCATCAGGCCGACCGTAAATACAGCTCCTGTAAAAAATCGTTTCAGCCCGAACCAATCACAATCGCCTGTTGACACCGTTGTCGCCAAATGCGCGGCAAACCCGATGTACACACCTGCCAGTATGCCTAAAACAATCATCCTGCCGACATCGAGCGATGCTTTCTTTTGCCCGACTGAAACCAAGGTTTTCGATAAATCAGCGGGAGCTAAAAAATTTGCCATGACTTCCTCCTTGTAAAACAATTAATGAAATATTACCTAATAACATATGGTTACCGCGGCTGGGTTTTGAAAAAAAACAATAGCCGCTTCAGCGACAAATCATTGTTTTCCGTTTTATTGAAAAACACCTCACAAAACGGGCAACGTATCATGAATCGTTATAGCGGGCAACTAAAAAATGCTACCGATACTCTATAGGCTTGATTCCGTCTGTTGCAAAGCACCTGGCGGATGACCGGATTCTCTCCGCTTTCCGATAATCAAGCGGGTGATTGATGTTGAACAAAGTCAGCTTCCAGACCTCATCGTAGCCCACATCAACAAACCGAGTATTGACAAGATGATAGAACCCAAACACTTTTTTGAACCCGGAATTCAGATATTTTTCAATCGCCGATATACAGCTTGTCCGATACATCCCAAATAGTGGATGGAAACCATCGTCGGTTTTGATTATCGTTACCTCATAGTCTTGTGCCTGATCGACCAAAAAATCGACTGCTTCTTTTGTGATAAAAGGCATATCTCCGGCAAAAACAACAGCTCTGTCAAAAGAAATGGATTTTAGCCCGATTAAAAGCCCATTGAGGGCTCCGGTTCTTTCTTTATCCTCGATGAATCGAACCTGTCGTTGTTCCGCCAAATGTTTGACTGATGAGTCGCCGACAACGCATATTTCGGAAAATAGCGGGCAGGCGATATCCAAACTGTTCGAAAACAGCGTTCCATCTCCCCACGGAAGCAATAATTTGTTTTGACCCATCCGCCGGCTGCCGCCTCCAGCAAGGATGATAGACGAGCAGTTCCGTCGAGATATATTCATCTCATATCAACTCGCTGGAAATGTGTATAAATATTACAACTGTCGTGCCGAGCGAATCCCACGAGTGTCAAGCCGTGCTTCTGGGCAATTTGGACGGCCAATCCCATAGGTGCAGAACGTGAAACATAAACTCGAATCCCGGCGCGCACAACCTTGTTGACAATTTCACTACTGATTCTTCCCGTCGACACTAAAGCTGCCGATTCAGGTATCGGCCACAAGCTTTGAAGCGCCCGGCCGATCACCTTGTCAACCGAATTATGCCGCCCGATATCATCGTAAATCCACAAAAACCGATCATCCATCCATAAACCACTGGAATGAACTCCACCAGTGGCATGGAACAACGTCGATGTGCAGCTCAATTGATTTGCCGCTTTCAACAACGAAGAAATTCGATGAGAGGAATTCAAATCAGATGCAATCTTCTCGAGGTTCTTCTGTTTCTGAACAGGAGGAATACCCTCGCCCTCAATAAGTGCACATGTTTTTGTTGTTGCGTAGATATCAGTTTTAGGTGAATTTGATAATTCGATCGAAACCACTCCTGACTCCAGGTTTGATTCGATTGAACGTATGTCGGAGATGTCGTTGATATAACCTCCAGTGTAGAGGTATCCGACCGCTAAAACATCGATTGCTTCAGGCAAAGCTGCCAGGCAGATCGTTTCACGATTATCGACTTGGATCCTGACATACATTTCTGTGACAATTGTATCAGTTAGATCTGTCGTCTGTCCTCTCGAATACCGTTTGATTGGAATCGTGATCAAAATCGATGGACCTCCTGAAAAAGCCGCTGCCAATTCCACACGTTTTGTACCATTGCCGTCATTTTGTTTCAAGCATTCTGGATATCCTGACGTTTTTTATTGGTTGGATTGAATTTCGTTAATCATAACGTATAATAGGTGACGTCGACCTGTTCCAGCAACATCAAGGAAGACGTATTAACAGTTTAATTATTTTAGAGATTTCGAAGGAAATATTTTGTTTTATAATGATTTTGATTACCTTTAATTTGGCCGGTTTACGGTTGGAAAGGAGATTGATCAGAAATGAGTTACACCATATTGGTAGTGGACGATGATCCCGATATTGTCGAGATAAATCGGATTTATCTTGAACAGGAGGGCTACACAGTGATTTCAGCGGGTGATCGGATGGAAGCTCGTGAAATCATCCAAAAGCAAAAACCGGACTTGATTTTACTGGATGTCATGATGGCGACGCCGACGGATGGATTCGATCTGGCATATGAACTTATGGAGAAGCCTGAGACGAAGGACATACCGATCATCATGATGACGGCCATGTTGGGGACCAGCGGTTACGTCGAAACATTTCAGCATATAACCGAGCGTCCTTGGCCGGTCAGTGTTTTTCTGGAGAAACCGGTTTCGCCGGAAAAATTGATTGCCACGGTTCGTAAGTTTTTAAAATAGTTATTGATTAAATAAGAGTATAGAAGTCGTTTTAAGGGGGAAATAATGGCCACAGTAAAAATTGTTTTAAATGGCAAGGAGGTGGAATGCGAGCGGGGAAAGACGATTCTTGAAGTATGTGAATCGCTCAATATCCGCGTACCGACCTTGTGTTATCACCCATGGGTCACTCGTACCGGCTCTTGTCGTCTGTGCACGGTCAGGGTCAATCGAACGATGTTCAAAACGGCGTGTACGGAACCGGTCAACGAAGGCATGAACGTGGTGACGGATGACGAAGAGCTGCGTTATTTACGAAGAAGCCTGTTGATGCAGCTATTGATGGAAGGCGATCATAATTGTCTGTATTGCGATGCGAACGGTGATTGTGAACTCCAGAAACTGTGCAATGAATATGAGATCGACATGGCACCTCAGAGCAGTGTTCGAAATGTCCGCACCCGTGATGTGACCTCCAGTGAGGGGTTGCGTCGGGAAGAAAATCGATGTGTTCTTTGTGGGCGCTGTGTCAAGGCGTGCGGTGAGATTCAGTTGAGTCGTGTATGGCAATTCGCCGGACGCGGCAGCCACGCTCATCTGACAACCCATATTCATGACGTATTGGGCGAATCCGAGTGTGTCCAATGTGGTCAGTGCGTCCAGATGTGCCCGACCGGAGCCCTCTCTTTCCAAACGGTTCTAGGGCGGGGTCTTGCTTGGGAATTGAAGAAAAAATCCAGTATCTGTATTTATTGCGGTGTCGGCTGCAAGATCGACTTCAGTGTCAACCCGCAAGGCCAATTAGTGCGCGCCGATGGGGCTTATGACGGCCCCAATAAAGGCCATTTGTGCGTCAAGGGCCGCTTTGGTTTCGATTTCGTCCAAAGCCCCGATCGGATAACTCAACCCTATATCCGCAAAAACGGTGAACTGACACCTTCAACCTGGGATGAAGCTTTGGAATTGGTTTCCAGCAAACTCATGCAGATCAAAAAAAATCACGGTCCTGATTCCATTATGGCCTTTTCATCTGCAAAATGTTCGAATGAAGAAAATTACCTGATGCAAAAATTCATGCGTGCGGTTATCGGCACAAACAATGTCGATCACTGCGCACGCCTCTGACACAGCTCAACAGTCGCCGGTCTGGCGGCTACACTCGGCTCAGGAGCCATGACGAATTCCATCAGGGAAATTCCTTTGTCAGACGCTTTTCTCATCATTGGGTCAAATACCACTGAAAACCACCCCGTTATCGGTTCGATGATCAAAAAAGCCGTGATACTCGGTGGAAAAAAACTGGTTGTCATCGATCCCAGAAAAATTGAGCTGGCTAAATATGCAGATGTTTACCTTCAGATTTTACCAGGAACGAATATCGCGATTTTAAACGGTTTGATGCACGTGATCATCAAGGAAAATCTTCATGCCAAACAGTATATCGCAGACCGCTGTGAAGGATATGACGACATGGCCAGAGTGCTGGATAAATACACTCCGGAATTTGTCGCCGGTATTTGTGGATTGGATGATCCGGAACAGATACGAAAGGCCGCAAGAATACTGGCGACAGCGAAGCCGATGGCAGCGTATTACTGTATGGGTATCACGCAATTTAAAACCGGTGTCAACGGCGTAAAATCCGTCGCCAACTTCCAAATGCTGCTGGGCAACTTAGGTGTTCCCGGCGGCGGCGTCAATCCGTTGAGAGGCCAGAACAACGTCCAAGGAGCCTGCGATATGGGCGCTCTTCCAAACGTGTTCACAGCCTATCAGCCGGTAACCAACCCCGATGCGTTGCAAAAATTCAAAAATGCATGGAATGTGCCCACCCTGTCCGATAAACCCGGTCTCACCATAGTCGAATCCATGAACAAAGCCATCGAAGGACAGGTAAAAGCCCTATATGTCTTCGGCGAAAACCCAGTCATGTCCGATCCCAACCAGAACCACGTGATCGAAGCTCTCGAGAGCCTGGATTTTCTGATTGTCCAGGATATCGTCATGAGTGAAACTGCGAAATATGCCGATGTCGTTCTGCCGGGATGCGCATTCCTTGAAAAAGAAGGAACCGTCTCCAATACCGAACGGCGTGTTCAGGTTATGCGAAAGGTTGTCGAACCCAAGGGAGAAACCCGCGATGATTGGTGGATAATTACAGAAATCGCTCGTCGATTTGGTTTTGATTGGAAATACGATAAAGCGGAAGACATTTTCGATGAAATGCGAACGGTGACTCCATCCTATGCCGGTATGACGTTTCATCGTCTGGAAACAGAATTACTCCAATGGCCTTGCCCGACACCCGGCCACCCCGGGACCCAATACCTGCACAAAGACCGCTTCGCCAGAGGCCTTGGTCTTTTCACAGCCATCGAGTATGCGCCACCGGCCGAAGAAGTCGATCCCGAATATCCGCTCGTGTTGACGACCGGACGAATTCTGGAACACTTTCATACCGGAACGATGACTCGTCGATCGAAAATTTTGGATACCATCGTCGCAGAACCCTATGTTGAAATTAATCCTATCGATGCCAGCAATTACAATATAACCAACGGCGAGATTGTTTCTGTTTCAACACGTAGAGGATCCATTCGCCTGAAAGCCTTTGTCACGTCTCGGCCTAAACCGAATGTCCTGTTTGTCCCGTTCCATTTCCATGAAGCGTGTGCAAACGTGCTAACGATCGACGCCCTGGACCCAGTATGCAAAATACCTGAATTCAAGGTATGTGCTTGCAAGCTGGAAAAAGTGTATCCGTAAGGAGTTTAAGACCATGATAAATCAACAACAAATCAAAGAAATAGTGGACACATTCGGTAATGCTCAGGAGAATCTTCTGTTGATTCTGCGTGAAATAGAAGATCGCTCAGGACAAAACTTTCTGGACACTTCACTTTTAACCACTCTTGCGGATGTCATGAAACTGCCTCCAAGCTCTATAGCGGGTTTTATCGATTTTTATACGATGTTCAAGATGAAGCCTCGTGCCAAATATGTCATTCGTGTCTGTAAATCGACTCCCTGTCATACGATGGGCGCGATGACCATATTTGATTCCATCACGTCGATATTGGGAATACAGGAAGGCGAAGCGACCGAAGACGGCCTGTTTTACTTGGAGCGGTGTGAATGTCTCGGCGCTTGTGCTTCGGCGCCGGCCATGATGATCAACTACGATCTCCACGGCAATTTAACCCACGATAAAATAGCCAAAATACTGAAAAAGTATAAATCTCTTCCTGTGGCTGACAGCAGTGGATCGGGCAAGGAGATTTCCGTTGAAAAAACGCTCCTTCCCAAAGAAGGCCAGGCAGTGCGGCTTTTAGAGCATATCGGAAAAATCGACCCTGAAAACATTGAAGATTATATCAGGGTTGGCGGGTACACGGGGATTAAGAGAGCGTTGGCAATCAAGCCGAGTGAAGTGGTTAACATGGTTAGGGACTCCGGCTTGCGGGGTCGGGGAGGAGCCGGCTTCCCGGCAGGCTTGAAGTGGTCGTTCGTCGTAAAGGGTGACATGCAGAAATATGTCATCTGCAACGCCGATGAAGGTGAACCAGGAACGTTCAAAGACCGGATATTGATGGAAGGGAATCCCCACCTTCTTCTGGAAGGCATGGCGATCTGCGGTTATGCGACCGATGCGACAATCGGTTACATATATGTCAGAGGTGAATACCGCCGCTCGATAAACCGATTACAGACCGCTATCAATCAGGCTAGGGAAAAAGGTTTCTTGGGAAAAAATATTTTCGGATCGTCTTTCGACTTCGATGTTCTGATCAAAGAAGGCGGCGGCGCCTATGTTTGCGGTGAAGAAACCTCACTGATCAATTCGATGGAAGGCCTGCGCGGATATCCCCGATTCAAGCCGCCGTTCCCAGGGCAGGCGGGTTTTCACGGAAAGCCGTCAACTGTCAACAACGTCGAGACACTGATGAGTGTGCCGATGATTTTGAACCGCGGTCCTTTGTGGTTCAAAGATATCGGCACCCTTACATGCGCCGGCACAAAACTCTTTTGCTTGTCCGGTAAACTGAATCGCACCGGCCTTGTGGAACTGCCGATGGGAGTTACACTCAGGGAAATTATCGATGTTCACGGCAAAGGAATCGTCAATGACGGCCAATTCAAATTTGCTCAGGTCGGCGGAAGCGCCGGAGGCATTGTCGGACCGGACATGCTGGATGTTGAAATGGATATCGACACCTTGATGAGACAAGGAGCTACACTTGGATCAGGCGTGGTCTTGGTTTGTGACCAGGATACCTGCCCAGTGGATTTCATGCTGCATACACTGTCGTTTTTCAAACATGAATCCTGCGGCCAATGCACTCCCTGCCGAATCGGATGTGCACAGCTCGAAGACCTGGCAGTGAAGATCGCCCGCCGAAAAGCTGATCCTTCTGCGCCTGATCAATTGCTGACCATCTCTTCTCTAATGCAGAAAACATCTCTTTGCGCCCTGGGACAATCACCGATCATGCCCATAAAGACGATGTTGAAATATTTCCGAGACGATTTCGACAGGCATTGTCAGCCTGATTATGAATGTCCGGCTTGCGATGCATCGTTGGCACACTATTGGAAAGATTGATTACCAGGCACCTTACAATCTGAGACAACAAAAGGGCGGTTCGATGAAACCGCCCTTAAATCATTATCGATGAAAAATTATCCGGCTGAAAATGGTATGTTTACCAGCCGATATGCCCTTAAGCCGTTTCAAGTGGAGCATCTATGTCTATCGATTATCCACCTGATGTTTGAGTAAATTCTGTGTTGGCATACAGATATTCAACTTTTTCCTTGTGTTTGAGTTCCTCGGCCGCAATCTGCAACAGCATCGTTTTCAGCTCACCTTCCGGTTGAATCCCGGCTAATCCCGTATAAAACAGATAAGAATTCCACTCTCGATGCGCCGCAACCAGATAAACCTCCGACGTCGTCATGTCTTTTTTAATGTCAGGCATCGACACATATTGCGCGATCTTATAATCGACAGTAGAGGGGACGGTTCTTCCCAGTGAGCTTTTGATCCCCATCAGAAATTTCTCCAAAAACTCTTTGTGCTTCAATTCTTCAGCAGCAAGGAATCCGAGGGCTTCTTTGGCAACCGGGTCAGCTACCGTGTTGTAAAGACTCATATAAAACAGATGAGCGTCTTCTTCATTCTTTATCGCCCGGTCAATCACCGTTTTCATTGAAAGTTGGTCCATTGATTCGATCTCCCCATTAAAAAATTTGTTCATCGGGAAACTGAAATATTTGTCTCCCTTAACACCATGATAATTTTACCGTATTATTCGAGAATTTAAAAGTTCACCGAGTACTCATACTAGGTTTTTCTCTGGCGAATTCATCTTCGGATGTCGTATTTCGGTAAAACTGCCTGCTTACGACAGTCGATTTACAGCCTGCAGGAAGCGTCCAGTTTTCAAGGCCGGCGGCCAATCGTTCGACGTTCCCTTCTTTCAGGGCGAAAAAAGATATAATCGGCTCCCCGGACGTCACAGGCCGATTGCGAATTTTCCATTCCCCCACCTTTATCCACTCAGTCGGCAAATCAAACCAATCCGCATAACACACCGCAATTACAGCATTACCTTCAACAGCCATTTTTCGGATTCCATCCGATGTCTCACGCTCTTTCTGTCTATCTTTTGCTTCAGGATCGCTCAATCCCAGCAAATCGACAATTTTTACATTCGAATAAAAGCCTATGGTGCCGATATCATGACAAACAACGGTTTCATCATCATAGTTTTCAGCCAGAAACCGCCCTACCTGATAGGCCTGATCATATATGTTTTCCGATGCGACAGGACCTGCCTCGATCCCTGAATATGAACGAATCGACATGGAACCCGTCACTATCATGGCCATAAAAACGATAGCTGATCGAGCAAACGGCCCCCCGCCTCTCCAAATCTCTTTCAAGGAAGTGTGATAAAAAACAGCGCTCGACAACAAAAACAAGGCATAAAGATAGGCTTCATAACGAATATACCAACCGATTCTTCCCAGCAACAGGTGAATGATGATCGTCCCGAAAACAATCAAATTGAGTGTAATCGTCAGGTGTTTCAGGTTGCGGGATCGCGTATGACAAACCCAAGTAAAAACGACCAAAAAAGCAAGCATAAAGACAAAATCCGGGTGTTTTTTCAAAAGCGAGATCAGTCCATAAGCCCAGATGAAAACGGCTCGGATGCTCAAACCTGGTGAACGTCCTTTAATCAACAATGGATTCGGCAGAAATTTATACCCGTTTTGTATTGAAATCACACCCATAATTGCCAGAGGCAAAAAGCCGGAGAAACCCAGTAGCAGCGTTTCGAGATACCGCCTGTTCAAAAGCATGACCAAGCCGATCACAGTTATGATAAACAGGGCTTCAAAGCGGACTGAAACCGCCATAAAAGCGATAAAATATAGCAACCATGAATTGGAAAATCGCAATTGTTCAGGTTGTTCCGACAGAAACCTCGCTGCATACCATACCAACAAAATCGCCGTCAAAATTTGGACAACATGCTCCATACAGATAAATACCATTACCGGTATGGGTATCAGAAAAGCCATCACCAGCAAGAACACAGAAGTCTCTCTTCTGTTCAAACCGGTTTTATGCAGTATTGCATACAGAACCCAGAGTAAAACGATGCCGGCAATTATGTTTAAAACAAGAGGAATTATCTCTTCTGGGCCGAAAATACGAATATTCAAGGCCAATAACAACGGGTAAAAGAGTGACGATGTCGAATACGAAAAGGCTCCTTTTTGAACCCCCCAAACCCCGTTTTCAGCAAGGTTACGGGCTATAGCCATATGGATATAAGGATCGTCCATCGGATAAACATAGGTGTTATCCGTTCTTTGTAGAGCCAAAAATAGTGTGACGAACACAATGGCCAGAGTGACCAGTAAGGCAGGGATTGTTTCTAAAGGGATATGAAAGGTTTTTTTCATTTTTGAGGTGTCTTCTAAAGTTTTTCAGGTCATAAAAGAGCAAAGGATTGAAAAATAAAAACAACTCATTGCGCCGCGCCATTCAGTCATCGCGAAAAGGATAACCGACACCGCTCGGGTTTTCAATAAATGCAGAAGGCGGCGATGTTCTGCAGCTCCGATAATGAAGCGTTATAGACCGGCATCCAACAACTGTTTCAGAACCATTGCCTCATTGTGCAATGTATCCTTTGCTGCATAAACCAGCGTGATGTCTCCCTGATGCACAAGTGTTTTCAGCTCAGCAAATGCCGGATTGCCGTCCAGCTCCTCACGGTATCGATTTATAAATTCTGGCCATTTATCAGGATCATGCCCGAACCATTTCCGCAGCTCGGTCGATGGCGCAACCTCTTTAAGCCAAAGATCGATTTTTGCTCTCTCTTTAGACACGCCTCTCGGCCAAAGCCTATCGACCAGAATTCGTTTTCCATCCGTTGTTTCCGCCGGATCATACGCTCGTTTTAATGCAATTTTCTCCATTATTTCCGCCAGTAGTTATTCGCTGCCGCTATCGTTTGAAAATTGATGGCGACAACTTGAGAAGCGGCGGTAAGCGAGTCAGCATTAGTCGAATAAACCGGTCGAAGTTTTTTTAAAACTTCTACATCGGGTTGAGTATATTTGACTCCCCGACGGCTTAACGTAATTGCCAACTCAAAACCTTCTTGGGGTGTTTTTGTAATAAGTGTGGTCAGCCAAATATCCGCCATGATCAAATCCTCCATCTAAAATTAGATTCGTTCCGTTACAAGTGCCTTTTTAATAACGATGCCCTGCACTTTCTGAGCATCGATACGATAATAACAGGTACATTTCACCTCGGCAAAAGCGTTTTCTGCTAAGCAGCGCTCGCTGAGCGCAGTTTCTTGTTTCTGGTTCCTGGTTGAGAGTTCAGGATCATCAATGATCCCAGCACCCAATTTGAGCCGTAGGGGTGGGTTTCAAACCCACCCAAACTATTTGATAATAAAGGATAATATGTTCTAATTGCCAACACCTGGTAATTGGTTATTGACCTCGCATCCCTGATATCTGTTTAAACACGATTCCAACCTGATTTCCCCCAAATCTAATAACAAGCCGCGCTAATCGTTGATTTTTCTATTGACAGGTTTTGCAAACCATGTTATTATTAATAACATGAGCTACCAAGTCGAGCAAAAAATAGGAAAACACA
>JBASEY010000034.1:0-4324 GCA_049652745.1 bacterium
AATTCCAACGGCTCCCCAGTTACCGGAAGCCGTCTGGATCAACCCACCGGAAAACCCCGATGGCCAACAAGGAAATCTACCCTAAATGAACGCGGCAGGTGTCTCAAAGTTATTGACACATTCCGCATTGGACATTGAATGTTGACTTCGTTCCTCGTTATTTGCTTTTTTCTAAACTATTCCATATACTGAAAAAAGAACGGTTTCAAGGAGTTATTTTTCATGTTTGTTGTAAGAAAATTGGGAAATATCTCCACACTAAATATAAGCTTCATTGGCCTTACACTCTAATGAGGAGGATATAGCTATGAGGAAGATATTCTTATTGGTCTTAGCAACAGTGGTTGCTTTAATCGGCGATTCTGTTTATTCGGCAGGGATGCCGTTGCCGTTTTTCGAGGATTTCACCGGTGTTGCAGAAGGCGACATACCTGTTGACTGGTCACGAGACGATATCGGTTGGGGTGTGGCTAATTCAGCATATGCCGGAGGTGTTTTGCCGGAAATGATGTTCGAAAAAGAAGCGGGTGTTGGTGTTTTCCGATTGAACACGCCTGTCATTGATGGCACTTCGACATCAAACATCACGCTAAATTTCAAGTATGTTGCCAGCGGTAACTATTATGAATCTTATATGGTTAGAGTTCAGACATCGATCGACGGTGGGCTGAACTGGCAGGAATGCTGGTCTGCGTTTCCCAATTGGCCGCCAATCCCGAACGAGGATATTATTTATCTGGATGCGGTTGTCGGTCATGAATTCATCGTTTCGTTTGTTTTCGATGGAGAAGCTGAAGAGAATTTTTGGCTCATCGATGACATTTTTATTGCCGCTACGCAGGAACTTGAAATGTTAGCCCCAGTCGGAAACGGCGGTGTTGTACCAAGCGTCGGAAAACACGATTTACCATTTATGCGGGAAATCACACTGGGAGCGCTGCCATCGTCAACCTGGTATGCCTTCAATCGTCATACCAATGCCAATCCCTTTAAATTTGATCCTGCCGACATGGGGTCTATAACGTATATCGGGACCAATACGATTGGTATTCAAACTGGAACTTGGGCCGCCGATAGGTGGTATGCCATAAGTGATGATTCTAACAGCTTATACACGGTAAATCCGGAAAACGGTGTAACGACTCTTGTTGGCGATACGGGTCAGCTGGGACTTCAGGGTATAGCTTACGATGAACTCAACGATATCATGTATGCTTGTTGCACTTCTAAACTCTATAGCTTAAACAGACAGACCGGTGCAGCCAAATTAATAGGCTCGCTTGGACGTACTATCAACACTATTGCCTTCGGAGACGGAATCCTTTACGGCTACAGTTTATCTAATCAAAGCATCTATACCATTAATGTCGAAACTGGCTATACAAGGCTCTTAGGCCGGACAAATACACATTGGATGCCTCAAGACATGGAGTATGACAAGGATCATGACAGGCTGTTTGTGACGCTTACCGACTTCTCAACTGATAGTTATTTAGGAGAAGTTAACAAGGCAACCGGCAGTGTTCATATTTGGTTCAAATTCAATCAGCATCAAGCAGCGACTGGATTCGCTATACCTTATAATATCAATCATCCATGGGAATTTGATCACTGGGATGTCGATGGTTATTTTTATGTCGCTCCAGCCGTGACCCTTATGATGGATAACGATCACACAGCCCAGGCATTTTTCACATCTCCTTCTCCGGCTTACACGCTGACCATGCTCGATCCTGCCGGGACAGGAACAGGCACAGTATCACCACCGGTAGGAACACGCTCGTATGTTGAAAATGCCAAGGCTTATTTATTGGCGACACCGGATCGGGGCTCTTTGGTTGACTACTGGGAAGTTGACGGTGCTTTTTATTCCAACAGCCATGTTGTTTGCTTGGTGATGGATGCCGACTATACGGCACAAGTTTTCTTCAAAAATGCTCATTGGTTGGAGATGCTTGCACCCGGTGGAACAGGAGCCGGCACCGTGATACCTGAACCAGGGATTTACCATTACGAAATCGGTGCTGAAGTGGAGATATCCGCTGTCCCGATATTCGGTTCTAAATTTGATTACTGGGAAATCAATGGCACAGCTTATTCCACGTCTCCGACAGAAACCCTTGTCATGAACGGTAATTATACGGTTCAAGCCTTCTTTGAACGCGTAGAATACACGTTGCCGTTCATTGAGGACTTTTCGGACGTAGCAGAAGGTGATATCCCGATTGACTGGAGCAGGGACGAGACTGAGTGGGGTGTCGGCAATACGAACTCTGCCGGCGGCGAGTCTCCAGAAATGATATTTACCGATAGAACGAACTACTATGAGCAATCCCTGTTGATCACTCCACCTATCGATGGCACAACGGCATCCAACCTTGTTTGCCGGTTCAAACATGCACTTAGCTACACTCACGATTCTTATTATACCGGAACATTTTTTATTGCGGTTTTGACATCGATCGATAACGGCGCTTCATGGCAGTGTCCATGGTATCTGAAGCCGTATGACGAGATTTTACCTGAAACAGTGACCGTCGATCTGTCAGGCGTTGCCGGTAAGGTGTTCCGTTTAGCGTTTGAAGTAGATCATGACACATACAATCTGGAAAAATGGTATATTGACGATGTTTTTATTGGCGAACCTGAAGAGCCTACACCGACCCCGACTCCGGAGCCTACACCGGACTATCCGCGGTTGGAGATGCTCGCACCCGGTGGAACAGGAGCCGGTAGCGTGACGCCTGAACCAGGGATTTACCATTACGAGATCGGTGCTGAAGTGGAGATATCCGCTATTCCGGCATTCGGTTCCAGATTTGATTACTGGGAAATCAATGGCTCAGTTTATTCCACGTCTCCGACAGAAACCCTTGTCATGGATGATGATTACACAGTTCAGGCCTTCTTTGAACCCGCACAAGCCTACGCGTTGCCGTTCATTGAGGACTTTTCGGACGTTTCAGAAGGTGATATCCCGATTGACTGGAGCAGGGACGAGACTGAGTGGGGTGTCGGCAATACGAACTCTGCCGGCGGTGAGTCTCCAGAAATGAAATTTACCAAGAAATCGATCTACTATGAGGAATGCCTTTTGATCACTCCACCTATCGATGGCACAACGGCATCCAACCTTGTTTGCCGGTTCAAACATGCACTTAGCTACACTCACGATCCTTTTGCCGGAACATTTTTTATTGCGGTTTTGACATCGATCGATAACGGCACTTCATGGAAGAGTCAATGGTATCTGATGCCGTATGACGAGATTTTACCTGAAACAGTTACCGTCGATCTGTCAGGTGTTGCCGGTAAGGTGTTCCATTTAGCGTTTGTAGTAGATCATGACACAGACAATCTGGAAAAATGGTATATTGACGATGTTTTTATTGGTGAGTCCGCAGAGCCTACACCGACCCCGACTCCGGAGCCTACACCGACTCCGGAACCTACACCGGACTATCCGCTGAGCGTGCGGCTGGAAATGCCGGAGATGGCACATCCAGGGGACGAGTTTTACGTTACCGGTTATCTTGACAACCCGGGTGAACCCTTGATGGATGTACCGACGTTTTTCGTCCTGGAAATTTACGGTAGATTCTGGTTTTGGCCGTCTTGGGCGTATTTCGACTATCCGGAATATACTGAGATCGATTACTATCCAATCTATGTTTCAACTGGTACGACAGTAGTCTCCGTGGTTCTACCATTTGAATGGCCGAATACCGGTTCTGATACTGTAACAGGCCTGGGGTTCTATGGTGCAGTGCTGAATCCAGAGATGACCGATATTTTGAGTGAAATCGCCTATCAGGAGTGGGGATACGGGCCGTCCCGCTAGCGCGCTCTGCGAGCGCTTCAGGGCAGAGTCCTGAGTGCTGAGTAGGCGTTCCGCTGGTGCGGGACGTAGTTCCTGGTTCCAAGTTTCTGGTTTCTGGTTGAGCGTTCTACGAACGCAGTGCTGAGTCCTGAGTTAAGTGATTTTCAGTTGATTGTAGTCTGTTAGTTTGCTGTCCAAAACTCAAGGGCACTTGATTCTGAATTCCAAAACTAAACTTGGTGATTGGATATTGGAAATCGGATATTGGATATTGAAACCCCTGCCCCTCACCCCTTTCACCTTACCTCTTTTCCACATTTCCGATGTCTGTCCCCGGAATTTAATCCGAAGACACAAAATTGGAAGTCTGTCCCTTTAGAAGCCCTCATTTTCTGTATCGCTTATTTCTGGAAGTCTGTCCCCTGAGAGTACAGATGTCGTCCTCTAATCAACTGATGTCTAACAACTGGTGACTGGTTATTAGATATTGACCTCGCAATCCCA
>JBASEY010000035.1:0-33543 GCA_049652745.1 bacterium
ATGTTGTTCCCGAACCAGTCTGATAACTATAAAATATGATCGATTCAATATTCCACGTTTCCCCGGCAGGTATGGCGAAATCATCCGTCATACGGTTATTATTGGCAAATTGGTTGCCAAAACCATAAAGCGACATACTCAAGTTGGTCTGAACTTCGCTGATATCATGACCTCCGGCACCGCCGCCAGGAGTCGTTACCAGTGGCCCATTGTTGTAAAGAACAAGGAATTCTGTCTGGTCAGGGTT
The DNA here is from genome assembly GCA_049652745.1 of bacterium. GTDB lineage: Bacteria > CSSED10-310 > CSSED10-310 > CSSED10-310 > CSSED10-310 > JBASEY01. The sequence goes on from JBASEY010000035.1 coordinate 248, forward strand.
CTGTGCATAAGACAATCCTCCTGCCAGAAACGCCCAAACCGTCATTAAAATTAAAAGTCTTTTCATACAATCCTCCTATGTTGTGTTTTCAACCGTGTTATAACATTTTTGATTTGTAAATGCTAAATAACCCCATTTCACTCTTTCCCACTACTTTTGCAGTGTTAAAGCCGATTATCTTTTATCGAAACTCAAAAAGCAAATCTTTTTTTAAAATTTAAAGCGTAGCTCACTTTGAAGTCTCACATGAAGAAAGCGATCGGCAGGCTGTCGGCCGCAAAATTCTTAATCGTAGAGGGAGTTATCGATCTGTATATCCGAACGTCAGATGCCCAAACTCGCCTATCAAACCGTTCATTTCCGCATCGATCAGGCCACTGAAGAATTCCAATCCGGTAACTAGGCCATCAACATCGGGCCAGATAAACGGCTCAAACACCTGGATTGTTGTCAAACCTGATTTGTAATCTCGAGATTCAAAATCAAAATCCTGTGTCCATCCCGGCCAGAACCAGAATTCACCATATACACCCAGCAAGACTGTTGTCATAACCTTCTGCATTGGATAAAAAGTGTTGTTGCACACATGGCAATCCAACCAGAATTCATCACCCTTGCGAAACAGGTCATCCTGGGAAATTTCCAGGCGAGATCCCAGATAATCACATTCAGGCGTTGGCGGCGGCGTTTCGGTCGGCTCCGGTGTCGGCGTGTAGGTCGGCGGCGCTGCAGTAGGGGTAGCGGTTGACGGAGCCTCCTCAACAATCAGGGTGACCTCTACCGGAATATCTGCGCCGGATACATCATTTTTATAGGTTATTGTCGCATGATACTCACCGGCTGCCAGACCTGTACTATCAAATATCAGGTCTATCGACTGCATCTGACCTTCAAGCAGAGATCCGGTTTCAGGAACGGCATCGAGCCAGTTCATGGATCGCGTGCCTAAAAACCCCATAATCGCATTAATTGCGGCAAAGAAATCGGATGTGTATTTAGCTGCACAAAACTCGGCAGTTGAAAATACAGCTTTGGACACACCATTATCAAACGCAATCGCCGCTTTTGCCGTGGCTCCGTTGGTTGCATTCCAAATCACAAACGCACCGGCATCGGGTGTCAAATCATCGATGTATAGGTTATTTGCTGAGAAAGGACCTCCGGCGCCCTTTCCGTGAATGGTAAAATTCAGACCTTCAGCAAATGTGCCGGCTACTCCTTCAAGATCCGCCGTGTCAACATTCCAAAAAACATCCTGAGCAACCGACTGCAGACCCAAATGTGTTTTGAACCATCCGGAGGCCGACCCCCAGTCTTTGTGAACGCTCTGCAGCACATCCTGACCAACCAATAAGACGTTACCACCTGTATCCTGATATGCCTGTAAAGCAGCTTCATCCGCCGGCGTCAGATTGCCTTCAGATGAACTCTCCCAGTTGTCACCGGTTAGAATAACAGCTACGTCATACTCATCAGCCGTAAAGGGGGTTGGGAAAGGAATACTCCCGCCGAATGGAGCAGCGACCGTCGCCGCCACATTAAAACCTGCTGCTGCCAAAGCTTCGGAATAGGCTCGGGTCGGATCATAATAAATCCCGCCTGCAAGTTGAGCCGCAATCAAAACTTCGCCGCTCCGCTCGGTCCTATGATGGTATTCGATCACTGACGACCAATCCAAGGTTCCAGTACCGGTGTTCTCAAGAGTCAATGCTCCCCGAATGCTTTCAATGACATTTTGGTTTTGGGTATGGATGAATTCAGCCGGATTGACCGTCAATATCGGATTAGACGGATGAAAGCTCAAAGCAATCGTATCGCGAGTTAAAATCTCAACATCCGTCTCTGTCACCGGGTAAAAACCCTCAGCATTAAATGTCACGGTGAACAATCCGACAGGTAATGCAGGAAAAGTGTAAAACTCTGAAACGCTTATAGTTCTATTTATTTGTGCCGATGAAACCGGTAAAAGCAATGCAATTATCAAGTTCGTCATGATTAGTTTTCGCATAGAGATGTCTCCTATTGAAGCGATAAAATTGTTTACCATCTTTTATTTGTATTCCATTGTGAAAATATTGTTTCGAGCTTTTCATTGATCAGAGGAAAAGCAATCCTAAAGATGGAATTCTACCAAAACCCGGTTGAATTAATCGATATTAAGGAGAAAAAAAATCCTTATCAGATAAAAATTGATAATAAGTCGTTTTGGAAACAATTTCATCCAACTGAATGCAAATAGTGATCGATACAAAAAATCCAATCATATCAGTAGGTGGGGCAAAAGATACATTAGACACTTAAGGCAGCTTCTCTATAAAGAACTGTATTGGATCGTTATCGTCTTCATTATGATAGATGGAAAGCCGCGGCTCCTAAAAAAAAAGCGACCGGCAGGTTGCCGGTCGCAAAAAATCATAATCGTAAATGGGTTTATCGATCTGTATATCCGAACGTCAGGTAACCGTAGTCTCCGATCAAACCGGTCATTTCCTCGTTGATCAGACCACTGTAGAATTCCAATCCGGTAACATGACCATCGACATCAGGCCAGATAAACGGTTCAAATACTCGGATTGTAGTCAAACCAGACGCATAATCACGATATTCATAATCGAAATCTTGTGTCCATCCCGGCCAGAACCAGAATTCACCATATACACCCAGCAAGACAGCGGTCATGACCCGCGACATTGGAGCATCGGTGTTGTTACACACATGGCAATCCAACCAGAATATATCGCCCCAACGGAACAGGTCATCCTGGGAAATTTCCAGGTGAGATCCCAGATAATCACATTCAGGCTTTGGCGTCGGCGTATAGGTCGGTTTTGGCGTCGGCGTATAGGTCGGCGGCGCGGCGGTCGGTGTCGATGTCGGCGGCGCGGCGGTCGGTGTCGATGTCGGCGGGATCGGCGTATCAGTCGGGATCGGGGTATTGGTCGGAACCGGCGTATCAGTCGGGACCGGGGTATTGGTCGGAACCGGCGTATCAGTCGGAACAGGCGTCGGGGTGCCTAAACAGTTGAACGTAAAGGAACCATTAATCACACCAAAGAATTCGACATCATCTTCCAATTGATGAGGAACGAATTCGCTGGTGTCACCCTCAGCACAACCGTCACACGTGACCTTGAAGGTCAACACAACCAAAACACCATCACTGCCGACAGGGATCTCGGCAGGCGGCAATGAGAAAGCCGCAATCCGTACACTGCCGGGAACTACTTCGTTGCAGCCAAACATGGTCCAGCCCGGATCCAAATCTCCTTTTTCACAATTCATATATTCAAGCATAGCACCGTCGAAAGCTATATCCATAGTGAAAGCGTCGATCGCTGTGATTTCGTTGTGAATCATGACTTCGACTTCGATTGCGTCGTCAGTGCAGCCATAGTAATGACCCACCGCTACGTAATCCGGCGGAGGTGTAGGTGTCGGCCCCATCGTCGGGGTCGATGTCGGCACTTCGGAAGTCGGAGTCGGTGTGCCGAAGCAGTAGAAGTAAAATGTGCCGTTTACGGTGCCAAAATCTTTTATGTCATCCAGCAATCTATGCATATTGAGTTCACAGGAATCACCTTCCATGCATGTGTCGCACGTGACCTTGAAAGTCAATACAGCCAATACGCCGTCACTGCCGACGGGAATTTCAGCGGGTGGTAATGAGAATCCAGCGATTCTGACGCTGCCTGGTGACGCTTCATTACAACCGAACATCACCCAACCTGGATCCAATTCGCCGGCCACACAACTGTTATATTCAAGCATTGTGGCGTCGAAAGCGACATCCAAGGTGAAAGCGTCAACTGGAGTAGTCTCATTATGCAACCTGACCTCAACTTCGATTTCATCGTCTGTACAACCATAGTATTCACCGATTGACAGATAATCAGGCGGTAAAGGTGTTGGAGTGGGGGTCGGCCCAGTGGTAGGCGTTGCCGTCGGCGGCACTGTCGGACCCTCGGTCGGTGTTGCCGTCGGCACAACTGCTTCAACAATCAGCGTGACTTCAACTGGAATTTCAGCGCGCAAGACAGCATTCGTGTAAGTCACCGTCGCATGATATTCGCCGGCTTCTAAATCTGTGCTGTCAAATGTCAAGTTAATCGATTGCGTCGCACCGCCGGGCAGCGATCCTGACACAGGCGCCGCCTCGAGCCAATGCATAGGAGGTGTGCCTAAAAATCCCATGATCGCCGCAATAGCCGCATGGAAATCAGAGGTGTTTTGAGCGGCACAAAATTCTGCAGTCGACAGAACAGCTTTTGTCGTACCGTTGTCAAATGCAATCGCCGCTTTAACCGTTGAACCGCTGGTTGCATTCCAAATCACGAATGCATTGGTATCCGGTGTCAGGTCATCGATGAAAAAATCGTTGGCGAGGAAGGGGCCACCCATAGATTGGCCTCTGATCGTAAAGTTCAGACCTTCGGCAAAAGTACCAGCCACTCCCGTAAGATTAGCAGTAGCCACATTATTAAGAGCATCTTGATCGACTGATTGCAGCCCCATGTGTGTTTTGAACCACCCGGAGGCCGTTCCCCATGTCGGATGTGAACCCCACAGGACATCCTGACCAACCAGCAATACATTGCCGCCCGTATTCTGATATGCCATCAAAGCGGCTTCATCAGCCGGTGTCAGGTTATGGCCTGCAGATGAATCCCACCAGTTTTCACTGGTCAAAACAATTGCAGCAACATATTCATTGGATGTAAAGGGTGTCGGGAAGGGAATATTGCCGCCGGTCGGAGCGCCGATTGTCGCCGCAACGTTATAACCGGCAGCCGTCAGAGCAGCAGAGTAGGCTGATGTCGGATCATAATAACCCGAGTTGCCATCCAAGTGAACAGCGATCAGCACATTGCCGTTTCGCTTGATCTTATTATGGTATTCGATGCTTGAAGACCAATTCAAGGTTCCAGTACCGGTGTTCTCAAGCGTCAGGGCGTTCTGAACAGTTTCTACGACATTTTCATTTTGGGTATGCGTAAATTCAACCGGATCGACAGCCAGCACCGGAGCAGCCAGATGGAAGTCCAGAGTTGTCGTTTCATCAGCTAAAATCACGACATCCGTCTCTGTTGCAGGATTGAATCCCTGTGCATTGCATGTCACGGTGAACGATCCGGGCGGAACGGCTGGAAAAATATAAAACCCTGTATTATCCGACTGAGCTGTTTGGCCTGTTTCAACAATTCTGATAGAGGCGTTTTCAACTACTCCTCGGCCGTCATCATAGACAAAACCTTCCAGAATGCCGCCGCCACCGACCAGCATTGTCGCTGGAATCACCAGCGGGACTTCATCGCCGGAGTTATGGCTCACCGTCAATTCAGCCATGTAGATACCAGGCAGCAACACTTCACCGGCATCGAACGTCAACGTCACCATTCCGATATCACCCGGATCGACACTTCCCGAAGTGATATCTGCAGTCAACCAAGAGCTGTATTCGAACGTGTTCTTCATGAACGGAGCGGGTTGAACCGGTCCGTTTCCAATCGTTCCGCCATAAAAGTAGATATCGCCGTATCCTGCCGCACAAGCACCGCCCAACACAGCCGTCGTCATGGGTTTGCCGAGATTTGTCCAGACATTGGTATCCGGATTATAGCTCCATGTCGTACCTGGGGCTGACCAGTCATAACCACCGCCGACTGCAAGGATGAAGCCTTCAGTTTCAAGGCCGAGCATCGACACTGACTGTCCACCCAAGCCTGTCGGTATATTTGCTTTGGCTGTCCAGGTTCCACCACCCGCCGGGTCAAATTCATAAAACTGGTAGTAGGAAGAAGAAAAATGGCCGCCGAAATAAATTTTACCGTTGAAGGCACAGCCGCCGCCGAGCGATATGCCGTATGTGCTTATCGGACCATTGGCTAGCGTCGTCCAGGTATTACCGGCAATATCATATTCATACGCGACGTTTTCTGTTGGGAAACTTGAGGTGGACGAACCGCCAAGTGAATAGATTTTTCCACCGATCAAACCACCGGAGGCGCCGCCACGGCCTGTCGGCATGGTTGCTCCCGCCGACCAGGTATTGGATGCGACATCATAGATTTGAACCGCGTTCGTACCATTGAAATCTGTATCATAACCACCAATGACATAGACTTTTCCATTATAATATTCAGCTACAGAGCTGTGCCGCGGATTTGGCATCGGAGCGCTCACCGACCAGGTGCCCGCATTCGTATCATAGATCTGGATAGCATTGAATATCGAGCTGTTTGTGATGTCATCCAAGCCGCCGATTACGAAAAATTTACCTTCACCGAAACAGCTTGACGGCCACTGAACCGCTGTTGCAACCGGAACCACATTGCTCCAGTTACCGATTTCGCGTGAACCTTTGTTTTCCAGGTATTTAATGCCTACTCTAAAATTGAGGGGTCCGGTTCCAGTGTTTTCCAAATACAGGTATTCCTCCGTCGATTCACCGAGATCCTGTTCAACATCAAAACTTGTCGGATGGATATTGGCCAGCGGATAAGTCAGATAGAAATCCTGAGTGACAACGGTATTTCCAATGATCTCGACATCATGCTCGATCGCCACGTTATGGCCGAGCGCTTTACACTGAATGGTATATATTCCCGCCATATGCGGAAGCTCATATTCCCCGGTTGGTCCTGTCACTGCAGAAGTTCCTGTTTCAACAACCGTTACAACTGCTCCTTCAATAGGTCCCAGATCGTCTATGACCGTCCCGTTCAACTGGCCTTTATAATCGGCGATCAATACGATGTCGTCAATAAACCAGTCATAAACACCGAACGTATTGCCATCGAACAGGAAGGAAACCCAAAACTCTTCGCCGGCAACCTCATCGAGCTCGATCATCAAAGTCTCCGGTCCGATATCGGCAGTTGGAGTAGCCGAATAGCGGTCAACCCAAGTAGCCTTGTTATCGGTCGAGGTTTGAACATGTATGGAATACGGATAAGATGTCGAGTAATGATTCAAATAGTGTTTGAACATCAAAAGAATTTCTGAGACGCCTGTTCCTTTGATTTTCGGGGAGATCAAACGAAGCTGACCGGTATAGGTTGGACTCCAGTATAAATCCATTTCAGGAGCAGTACCGCCTGCTTCATTCGTGCCTCTGACAGCCCAGTGCTCTGTTTCAGGGGTTTTTGTCCAGTTAGCCGGCAACTGCCCAGCCGGAACACCCGAAAAATCTTGGTGAATCGGAAAATTTAGACCCTCAAACGGTTTGAAGAACGCTTGGACAAAATGATCATCATCCATTACCACTGTTTCTCGCGAATCATTCGAGTACCATGCGCCATCCAGTTCCCAATAATCAAAATCCGAACCAGTAGCCGGATAAGCAGTGACAAACTGAGATGCTCCTTCGGGCAACGAGTAAGTGCCGGGCGCTGGCTCCACTGTTCCGGTCGCTCCACCGATTCCATCTGGAGGCAGCATTTCCAGATCAAATGTATCTCCGGTGAATGTGCATGATAAAACCGTCGTCATCCACATGCCTTGACAGGAGTTGTTACCGCCTTCATTGGTCGTCATATTGCAATCATAAGTGACCGAGTCACTGTAACGAACGAAGCCGTTACCGGCGAATTGATTGGCGGACCAATAGGGATAGTCGCTTGAATAATTTGAAAGCGTATCACAAACGGTGATGATCAGCGCATTACCCGGCGTATATACAAACGGCGTGTCCAACGTCAACATGAAAACATTCGTGCTTGTTTCGGTCAATGTCTTGTTGGATGCGACCAGATTCGTATTGCCGTAAGGCGATGTACACAGCGTACCCAGATCATAGGTGTCCGCCACTTCGTCAATATAGACATTCAACGAATAATAAGATGTCGGAATTCCGCCGCTGCAGCGAATCCAGCCGATTTTGTCGATACTGACCGGACTCGTTCCTGAAATAGGCGCCAAAGCCGACGCGGGTATGCCATATTGGGCTTCGCTATAACCCCAATAATGGTACCAGGGCAAGTATTGCGTTGACGGCGAGCACCCCGTGCTGCCTATGGTCATGTTTATCTGCGCCAACGAAACCGGCACGAGCAACATAACCACCAACATTGTCAATAAAAGTTTCCGCATAGAGATTCCTCCTCTTGAAGTGATGAAATATGAACCATCATTTATGTTTAACCTACAGGGAATTACTCAACCACGTCAATCGACAAAACCTGATATCTAACTCCCTTACTGAAACAGTCTAACAGAAGCCAAGCTGATAAATCAACTCAAAAACAAGAAAAAATGCTTTGATAAACAAAACTCACTATAAAAAGCGTTCGTCAACCGCTTTTTGAAGAATTTTTTCCCAAAATCACAATCAACGGCCGAATTGACTCGTAAAATTTTCACCCAATGCTCAGCGTGAGACATGACCGATCAAATTGATCACTTCGCCTGGATCTTGAATCAAGTGATAAAGCTCTTCAGCACCGTCGGTATCATTTTTAATATATTTCCATGGCCCATAAACCACGGCATGTTTTTTGAATTTTGCATCCGGAACCACCATTTCAACCGGCCCGAAATTTGTCGGATCGTTTCGTTGTATCAACGGCAACAAGCTGATCCCATCCATCGATCCTCTTTGCCGCCGATGTAATACATCCAAAATTGTTGGCGCTATATGCACCGCTCCGACTGGAAAAGAAATTTTGCGACCTGAAATACCCGGCAAATGGATCAGAAGAGGTATATGCACCGACTCATCATATAAATACCTTCCGTGCCAATGATTTCCATGCTCACCAAAAGCCTCACCATGATCCGCCGTTATGACAATCACTGTCTTTTCCATCATTCCTTCGTCGTGCAGATAGCGAAACAATCGGCCGAGATGCAGATCGGTAAATGCGATCTCTCCGTCATATTCTCGAAAAAGCGAACCGTCAAAACGGGATGTTTCGGAATTGACGACGTAATCGGCATGTGGATCCAACAGGTGTGAGGCGATAAAAAACTGCCGTCCGTTAAAACGCTTAATCAGCTCAATAACCCGATCGACTATCTGCTTCGATGTCGTCCTGCCCCAAACATCTTCGCGACTTCCCGGCAGTAATTCCAAAAACTCAAATCCTTCCCGAAACGCGCCGCCCTCCAAGACATAATCATACCCGACATAACCCGTTATCAGGCCGCTTTCAGCAAGGATTTCAGCCAGCATGGGATCGACACGATCCTTAAAATTCCAGGGGAATTTGCCGGAAAAAATAGAATTCAAAGAAAAAATACTGTCTCCACCCTGAGCATAACAGCGCTCAAACAACACGGAATTCACTGCAAGTCGGTCAATGAAAGGTGTCGTCTGATAAGCGTAACCGTAACATGACATGTGATCGGCTCTCAACGCATCGATCGTCAATAACAAAATATTCCAATCGATTGATTCCGTGAAAATACGGTCATTCTCTTCCAAGACAAATTGTTCAGGTTGGTATTCCGCCTGAGCCCAGAATTCAAAATCAAAGTCTTCCGGCAGTACAGGTCGGTCAAAACCTCTTTTATATTCCGAAGCCGGCACACCATTGAAAACATACAAATTTAAACGCTTGGACAAGGCTATTTTATTAAAAAATCGCAACAAACAAGGAGTTATAATGCCATGCTGACCGATCGGAGTGAAAAGGTGCTGCAAGGATGAAACCGCCAGTAACGGGGTAAATACAAGAATTACCGAAAGAATCAATGTAATCCCCTTGGTCAATCGAGTTGGATTCCATTTGATGGCGATCCCCAGAGCCGACGCCAACCATGCAATCGCTATAACCCAAGCTCGAATATTCACGACCTGCGCTACCCAATTTCTGTTTATCCAAACTGCAATTCCGATTATATACCCGGGAATAAGCCATGGATCGGTTATCCCCAAAAATACTCTTCTCAGCGCACCTTGCCGTCTTCCAACTTTTTTGAGATTTCCGGCGCTCCGGCGGAAAACCCGCCGACCCAATAATGCCGTAAGCCAATATATTGAGCCGAGAATGATAAACAACGACCATGCAATCATCGTTCTGTCAACAAAAGTGTGATAAAAAAACCAAGCCACTCCCACCGTCAGTCCGGTCAGAAACAGGCCTGTCAACAGGAGCAGTCCTCTTACATATCGACGTGAATAGCCGATAAGATCTTTGTGCTTGTTCAAACGGTGTATGGATTGAAACATCCAGTTGCATACCTTGAAAACAGCGGCAGCTAAAAATCCGTACGCTGCGTATGCTCCCATTACCAATAACGCTATAAAGACAGTGTCAGTAAATGAAACCACTATTCCTTGTGGTAATCGCCGACAAACATGGCAAATTTCGAATACGCAAAAGGGAATAGATGCTACGATCAGCCCTGTTCCTATTTTACCGAATGTCCCAGTTTCGAATTTTCGTTTCACCGTTTCAATCCATTTCCCGATAGATCGATAAAACCGTAAGTCAGTTTAGCACATTTCGTTGTTTGGAAGACAAACCCGTGTTTTTTTATTCGTTTTTGCTTCTGCTGCGCTTTTAACCTCGGTTTTTAAACGCTTATTTCATATTATACGTTCGATTCTAGTTTTTTCATGAAAGTCGGACTATACTCGCCGAAGCCCTAAGTTGCCACCAATTCGTAACTATTTTTGAGGACATCACATGCAGCAGTCACAAGCATCTAAAATCACTATCGGGTATATCGCCATCAGCGCTGCCAAGTTTGTATTTATGCTGTCGGGATTCGCCATCTATTTTGCGCTTCCCCGATTGCTCTCCCCCGCCGACTTCGGCAACTATGGTGTCACGATCGGTTTTTTGAGTATTTTCAACATGATGCTGGTGATCGGGGCGATACAGACGGTATCCAAATTTGTTTCCGAGCAGCCTGAACAGAAAAGACCGATCATGGCCACAGCCTTTCGCAGCCAAGCTCTTCTGGGCGGCGGTATATCTTTATTACTTTTACTGAGCGCTCCTTATTTAGCCAAAATATTCAAAGACCCTTCTTTGACTTCGCCTTTCCGTATCGGCGCCGGCATTCCATTTTTTTATGCGTTTTACGCCACGGTCATCGGCCTGTTGAACGGTCAAAAGCGCTATCAAGCTCAGGCGATGATGGACATGGCGACGGCTGTCATCAAGACCGTCTGCATTATCAGCCTGGCTTATGTGACCCGACGCGTGGAAGGCGCCGTGGCCGCTTTTTTCTTAACATCAATTCTCATCGCGTCGATGGCGCTTGTGCTTTACCGCAACCGTCACCCGAACCATCCGTCGGAAGCGCCTAAATTTCCGCTCAAAACCCTGTTGAATTTTCAGTTTTCAATCATGTTGCTGACCTTGATGGGGCATGTTTTATTGACTCAGGATTTGTTTCTAATCAAATATTATTCAGGCCGGTTTTGCACACCGGACTCGGCAGGCTTTTATACTTCGGCTCAAACCCTTTCACGCATTCCCCAGGTATTGGTCATTGCGCTCAACTTGGTGATGTTTCCCGTGATATCGAGTTCGACATACCGAAATGACGGCAACACCAGCCGACGCGCCGTCGAAGCCGCTTTTCGTTTTCCTCTGATAGCTATCGCGCCCCTCGCTGTTTTTTTATCGGCTTTTTCAACCGAATGCCTGGCTCTGGTCTTCCCCGCTCCCTATAGCGCTGCAGCGCCGGCGCTGCAAATCCTGGCACCTGCGGTTTTCATACTGGCCCTGCTCCAGCTCGGCACCACCGTCATAACGGGTGGCGGCCGCCCATGGTTATCCATCCGGATCTCTCTTGTCGGCATCCTATTTCAAGCATCGGCGTGCCTGTTATTGACGCCCGCTTTCGGACTGCGCGGCGCCGCTTGGGGATCAGGCATCGGCTGGGCAGTGGGACTTCTATTCTGCGGCAATATCATCTTTCACCATTTCAAAACACGAGGCCCGCTGCTGACTCTTTTACGCGCTGTACCGGCAGGAGCCTTGACATGGTTTTCGACGCACTATTTACCTTTCTCAGGAATTCCAAGACTGATAAGTGGACTCATTTTTACCACCCTTGTCTATTGGGGGTTACTATTGGTAATGGGAGAGAGAGGATTCAGAATCAGATCCCAACCTGATCAGCTTTAGGTCGGCAGACTGCCTGTGCGGCAGCTTTTTGAGCACATTCGACGCAACTATCACTGTAAGATGGATCTACTCAATTTTTCGCAGAACCAAAATTAGAAAACCGGCAAAAATCTTCAGCACAGACCGTGAGGCTAAGCGTTCCAGATGAGTCAGAACAGAGTCGATACCGGGGATATCCATCATCCTTCCTGCAGGAGTCACGATTCGGAGGCCATAATAGGTTTGATACTCGAGTCCGGGTGCGATAACGAGCTGAAATGAACGGATCGTGTCGTAGCGGGTGAACAATTTGTCATGTGTTTTATCATTGAAATCTTGATCTTTAAATGATGTTCCCAACCGATCGGCTTGAAAATGAAAATCCCTTTCTTTCTTGGTTGCTGGAAATTTCAGAGTTTGTTTTGCTTGCTCAAATAGACGGATCAGCGTTTTTGCTCCGGTGCGGAGACTTATTGGATTATAGATTTCCACCAAAACAACACCTCCCGGCCGGACCACCCTGCTCAATTCCGCCAAAGCCGCTTCAGGATTGCGAAGATGAGGAAAAACCCGCATGGAGAAAACGCCGTCGAATGTATTCGATGCAAACGGCAGATGTTCGAGAGATCCCTGAACGCCTGAAAGCCGACTCATAGAGCTAAAATTTTTCAGCATGGACAATGAAATATCCACCCCTGTCACCGATCTTTTTCCGTTGGCGCTGGTCAGACGCGTCGCCAGATGGCCGCTTCCGCATCCGGCATCCAGAATTTTGCCTTCCGGAAGAGTCGCCTTCAATATCTCTTCGGTCATTTCGTTAAGAAATCGATGATATCCTATGGTCTCACGCTCAGCGTATTTTTTTGAAATGCGATCATAATACTCACGATTATCCATCTATAACCCCATCATTAAGAAGATCCATCAACTTTAAGAAGATCCATCAACCATGATAAATTTTTTCGTAAGCTTCGGCCATTTTTTCTGCGCTGAAATGCTTTTTCACGACTTGAGCACCTTGCATGCCCACTTCGTGACGCTTTTCAGGAGAGGTAATCAATTGGTCGATCGCCTCAGTAAAACCGTCCGGCCGATCAGGATCAGCCCCCAAGACACCTCCAAAGTCGGCTAATTCCTGCAAGGAGCCGAAAGACGAGACAACGGCAGGTTTTCCCAACGCCGTCGCCTCCAGCAGGGCAAGTGGAAAATCCATTTTTCCGTATAATGATTTGACGGGAAACACAATGATATCCCCTGCCGTGAACAGGCGGTTCAGATCGGCGATATCGTCTCGAAACACTACCCTATCACCTCCCAACCTAATGATTTCGTCACGACATGGTTTATCCAGAGAGTGTTTAGTGCGGCAGGTAATCACCAGGCGAACCTGTGGAAACCGCGCCCGCCAAGCCGGCAAAGCTGCTCGCCAGAACGGCATAGCTTCGCCAAAATACAGATCGCCGGGATAAATCAGGTACACTGAACCAGCTTCAAAACCTTCTGCTTCACGAGCCGCTTCGATATCTGTCCGAGTGGGCATTTCAGGCAGCGGGATACCAGGGTAGATACGTGTCACCGGCTTGTCCAAAACGGATTCAATAATACGGCGAGTGTGATCAGATAGAGCGATCACCTCGGTATTTCGAATGAAAAGCGATGATGCTTTTCGCTTCTGTTTGAGATTCGGGCAAGACGTTACGGTATGAATCAGGCGTGTGTTTTTTTGCCGCCAAAGCAACAAAGAAACAGTGAGTGACGTCAGGGTGTTTGGAGTATAGAAAAAATGAAATATCTGCTTGTTCTTTCCTCGTTTAGTTACATGCAGTCGAGATAACAAATATGCAAACAGCCGTGACTTGTTCAAGAACCCAAGATGAAGACTGTTTGAAGAATGATAGATTCCGTCAACGATAACCCGATCGGAATTCGGGAGAATTTCATTTTCTTTATTTGTATCGGTCAGGATATGGAAAGCCGTCCTGGAACTGTATTCAACCAGATATTTAGGTAAATTAACCGCGCTGTCGTTCCACGGAGGCGACAGCGGCTTGGTGACAAGATGAACAGCCGTACTCAAATGAATCAGGGATCCAATCTCGTATCTTCTTCTAAATCCGTGCTGACGAATTTGACAAGTTTTTTATTCGATTTCATAACCCACAGTTTTGCCGTAGCCACTTTTTCTTTATCTGCAGCTTCCATAGTAAAAGGCTGTTTGGGCGCAGTCATGTCAAGAGTATATGCCGCAACCTTTTCCCCACCGAAATCGATCGTGTCTTCCCCGGTGACCTGCAATCTAAGTTTTCCGGATCGCCGCTCTTGGGTAAAAGGGTTCAATAGGAAGAACGGATGGACTTTATCATATCCAGGCTCTAATGGTTCAAGCGACAGACGCAAGGCAAGAGTCGACATGCCATCCATCAATATCCACGAATCCTCGGTAACATTTTTGAATTTATAACCTGCCCGGTCAACTTGGTTCCCTTCCATCATGACCTGAGTCGTAGTGGTTATTTCATTGTTTTTAAATGTAGAAGTCATCCTAACAAACGTAGATAATTCCGCTTTGGACTGCATGGTTCCTGAACTGCCTAAAAACTTACCTTTGTCGTCCAGGTCGAAAGTGATTTTGAGAGTATCTTCATTCATGCTGATATCAATTTCAACCGAGTGTTCACTATGGCCTTTTTTTTGCTTGATTTTCTTTATCTCGCTCCGTTCAGAAAAAGATTCTTCCCCTTCAACCGCACTTCGATACGTGAAAACTTCCCCTTTTTTCCATGGAAACGCGCTTTCCGGATCAGCGGCTTTACATGGCGTGATTATCTGAAACAAAATACCTAACAACACCAAACTTATTGTCTTGTCAAATTTCATCTCATTTCTCTCTCCTTTTCGGATTTGGCACCGGTGATTATCAACACGGTTTAAATCAGCGTACGCCTGTCAAATTGAAATTTCAATCAAATAATTTAAGATCGCTGGTTGCTATGAACGACAAATATCTGTATGATTTTTGGATAATGTGGCCGTTCAGGCTATCTATCGTATTCATGTCAACTCATCATCAAGGAGGTAAGGATGGCGGAAAAGAAAAAAGCAGAAAAGCCGAAGGTCGGATGCACCCGACCGGGTGGTCAGGTTTTAGACCGGAAAGAAGTGAAAAAAGAACAATTGCAAGAAGAAATCGTCAAGGAGGTTAGTGGGATGATTAAAGTTGGAAAACCGGCGCCGGATTTTGTCGCGCCTGCCTACCATAAGGGCGAATTCACATCGGTAAAACTTTCTGACTACCGTGGAAAATGGGTGGTCTTATGTCTCTATCCAGGTGATTTCACCTTTGTCTGAGCGACTGAAATATCGGCGGTCGCCGATCATCATGGAGAATTCAAAAAGCTCGGTGTCGAACTTCTTTCGATGAGCGTTGACAGCGTATTCGTACATAAAATGTGGAATGACAATGAATTATCCAAAATGGTAAAGGGAGGCATTCCTTTTCCGATGCTGTCGGATCCGGGCGGCAAGATCGGAACCATTTATGGCGTATACGACGATGTGGCCGGCGTCGAGAATCGTGGTCGATTCATCATCGATCCAGACGGCGTCGTTCAGGCTTACGAAGTGTTGACACCTCCAGTCGGCCGCAACGTTTCCGAGACGATCCGTCAGATACAGGCCTATCAATTGGTGCGAAAAACCAAGGGTGCGGAAGTGACTCCTTCGGGATGGAGACCCGGCAAACTGACGTTGAAACCGGGACCCGACCTTGTGGGCAAAGTCTGGGAAGTCTGGAACCCCAAAATGGAGAGAGAGTAGTTTTTTAAGGGCCAACCCTTTATATTCCTGATGAAAGAGTGGGCTGGGACAGTTCACTTAGAACATATTTAGGTACGTCGTGAGAGTGGTTTGCGAACCGCTCTCTTTTTTATTGATACGCTTTTCTTAAGTTTTTCTTTAATTGATCATCAAAACAGGGATACCGGACCGCCGGGCAACGTTATGGCTGACGCTGCCCATGAAAATTTCGCTGACGAATCCACGACCGCGGCTGCCCATGATGACAAGCGAGGTATCGGACTCTTTGATTTCCCGTAGAATTTCACTTGCCACATGCCCCAACACCACTCTGGTTTCAATTTCCGGACCAATGCCGATTTGTGATTTCATCTGGTTCAATCGTTCTCGATCAGTCGCGTCGAACTCGTTCAGGCGATGGGACAGATGAGGTTCGATCCGGATTTTGTCCTGCACATGGAACAGAGTGATTTTTTTCAGTTTGGGCGATGTAATTTTTTTCAGATGATCCAGAGCTCTATCCGAATAATCGGAAAAATCAGTTGGAAAAAGAACATGTTCAAGAATGTTGTCGGCGTGCACCCAGGCCTCGAATTGCTCCCCTTCGGTTCCTTTCCGCACCGGTATCAGAAGGACCGGCCGGGAGGCATGGTGAAGCACCGCCGCCGCAACGCCGCCCAGCAAAAATGAGCCCATCAGCGACTGACCCTGGGATCCGACGACTATCAGATCACAATCACGTTCGCCCGCCAAACGGTTGATCTCGGTCTTGGCATATCCCGGCGTGATTTCCGTCGTTACCTCGAAGCCGATCGATAAAAGAAGTTCTTCTTGTTTCGCCATGTTGCCTTCAAGGTGTTCCCTGATGGCATCGATGGCTGGAAAGGTGATTTCAGTCAAATTTAAACATTGCATCAGCAGACATTCCCGCACTCCCAGGTCCAATAGGCATTTTGACGCACGGACAACAGCGAAGGACGCTGCCGACAAATCGGTGGCAATCAACGCTTTCCTGAACATGACATCCTCCTTTCAGAAAGGTTAAGATTCGGTTTCTAGAAAAATTATAACAAAAATCGAATGGCTTCGCCATGCAATCGGTATCGTTCAATGCCGTTACCAGTAAAACTTTATACAATGACCATCCGATTCGAGTCGTTCAAACGTATAAATCTTCGATGTATCAAACACACGCCTTATCACTTTTTAGGGACAACTTTTCTCTTTTTGTGCCAAAAACTATCACTATGCACAGCTCCCACCTATGAGAGTTCAGGGCTTATCGGGGTCGGCAAAAACGCGGATGTGTCTCAGGCGGACAAAGACTTTGGCGCCCGGCGTCAAATCCATCGTGCCGAAACGCTCCTGAGATATTTTGGACACCAACCATTGGCCGGTGGACGTTTTGAGTTCCACCCGCACCAACGGTCCGGCCGCATTGACATGCATCACTTCGGCCTCCAACGCGGGCAGGCCATGAGTTTTTGTATCCAGTGTCACATCATAGGGGCGGATAAACAGGCGCGCATCGCCCTCTACATCTCCGGTTTCTTCAGGGCATGGTAATTCCAGAGCTCCCACTCTGACAGCGCCGGCATTCACGCGACCGTGGAATGCGTTTACCTCCCCCAGAAAATGCATGACAAACTCTGTTTTCGGATTATGAAACACCTCGTCAGGCGCCCCGACCTGCTCGATCCTGCCTTTGTTCATCACCACAATCCGATCCGCCACTTCCAACGCCTCATCCTGGTCATGCGTGACAAACACGCTTGTGACATGGATTTCCTCATGCAAATTCCGCAGCCATCGGCGTAATTCCTGCCGCACTTTCGCATCCAAAGCTCCAAAGGGCTCGTCCAGCAACAAGACACGCGGTTCCACAGCCAGCGCTCTTGCCAGAGCGACGCGCTGACGTTGGCCGCCGGATAATTGGTGAGGCAGATGGTTCTCCATAGACTCCAATTGAATCAAACTCAACAGCTTTCGTACGCGATCGCGAATAGCTTGACGTGACAGCCGTTGAGAACGCGGGCGGACTCGCAGCCCGAACGCTATATTTTCAAACACCGACATATGCTTGAACAGCGCATAATGTTGAAAAACAAAGCCTACACCTCGGTCCTTGACGCGCTGCTTCCCGACGTCGGCATTGTCGAAACGGATGTCGCCGCTGCCGAAGTCAGGCAACTCGAGGCCGGCTAAAATCCGTAGAAGTGTGGTTTTTCCAGAACCCGAAGGCCCCAGCAACGCCAACAGCTCCCCAGTGCGAACCGATAGGCTGACATCGTCAAGAGCCTTGAAAGAACCATACGATTTCGAAATGTGGCTAATGTCAATTCCCATCGATAACCTTCCTCATCTCAATCCGAACGCTGCTTCCATTCCATAACGCTTTTGACGATAAGCGTCAGAACGGCCAGCAACGTCAACAGTGACGCCACGGCAAATGCAGCCGATAGTTGATAGTCATTGTATAAAATTTCGATATGCAGCGGCAATGTATTGGTCAGGCCGCGGATATGCCCCGATACGATCGACACGGCGCCGAACTCGCCCATCGCGCGCGCGTTGCACAATATAATACCATATATAAGACCCCAACGGATATTCGGGAGCGTCACGCGGCGGAAAATCTGCCATCCGCCGGCGCCGAGCGTCAGCGCCGCCATCTCCTGTTCCGTCCCCTGTGACTGCATCAACGGGATCAGTTCACGGGCAATAAATGGAAAGGTGACAAATAAGGTCGCCAACACAATGCCTGGTTTTGCAAAAATGATGCGGATATCCCAGGTTTGAAGCCAAGCGCCTAATCGAGTTTGCGCACCGAATAACAAGACGAAGATCAAACCGGCGATGACGGGCGAAATGGCAAATGGCAGATCCAAAAGCGTCGTCAGCAGGTTTTTGCCTTTGAATTCGAATTTTGCCACGGCCCAGGCTGCCGACAACCCAAAAATTGTGTTCAGCGGAACGACAATCGCCGCCGTCATCAATGTCAGCTTGATTGCCGCCAGAGCATCAGGGTCGGTGAAAGCCTGAAAGTATGCCTTTATTCCGTTACCGAATGCATGGATAAAAACCAAGATGACCGGCAGAAACAAAAACAAGACCAGAAAAATAAGAGCAATGCCTATCAGCAGGCATCTAGTCAAAGCTGACTCTCCTGCGGCCGTTCTGTAGCGGCGTCGATGAGCACTGATTTTACTATCTTGAACACGCGTCATGACCGATCACTCAAGCCTTCCGCCTGCTCCAATACTGGAGCAGATTGATGATCAGCAACATCAGGAATGAAACCAGCAGCATGACGACTCCAATTCCGGCCGCACCAGGATAATCGAATTGCTCGAGTTTGATCAGAATCAGCAAAGGCGCGATTTCTGTGCGGTAGGGTAAATTACCGGCAATAAAATAGATCGAACCGAATTCACCCAGGGCACGTGCGAAAGCCAGGGCGAATCCGGTCAGAAGAGACGGCATCAGCGAAGGCAAAATGACGCGGAAAAACACCTGGCGACGTGTAGCGCCAAGTGAAGCCGCCGACTCCTCACTTTCCCTGTCGATTTCTTCTATAGCCGGTTGCAACGTGCGAACCATGAACGGCAATCCGATAAGCGTCAACGCTATCACTATACCGGGATACGCATAAGCTATACGGATCCCGACCCGATCGAACAACGCGCCGATCCAGCCGGTCGGCGCATACAGCGTCGTCAACGCAATACCGGAAACCGCCGTCGGCAGCGCGAACGGCAGATCGACGACGGCATCCACGAACCGCCGACCAGGGAAATTATAACGCACCAACACCCAGGCGACGATGAAGCCGAAAACGGCGTTGATCAATGCAGCCGAGAAAGATGCCGTGAAGCTCAAACGGTATGACGCCAACACACGGGCATCTTTTAAAGCCAGATCGACAAAATCGTTGAATGACATCCGGAATGTATACAGAATCAAAGCTCCCAACGGTATAATCGCAACAAAACTCATATACATCAGGGTAAACCCCATCGTCAGGCCAAATCCAGGTAAAGAACCGGCTGAGCGTCGCTTGAATCCGTTGCGTAACCGACCGGTTTTTTGTTGATTCATATTGTCCGGCTGCGCCGATGCCATCATTTTATCACTCAACATCCCATCATCTGGAAGGCGAATAAATCCGATCGAATGTGCCGCCATCGACAAAATGCTCTGCAGAAGCCGCCTTCCAGCCGCCGAATACATCATCGATAGTGAATAACTCTATCTCGGGAAATCGGTCCCGATATTTTTCTTGAGCGGTTTTCGAGATCATCGGGCGATAATAATGCCGACCGACGATATCCTGACCGATTTCCGAGTAAAGAAATTCCAGGTAAGCCTCGGCAATGTCACGAGTGCCGCGTCGATCTACGTTGGCGTCCACCACGGCCACCACAGGCTCCGCAAGCATACTGATCGGAGGTATGACGATCTCGAGGCCGGCCGCATCCAATTCATGCGCACCCAACAATATTTCATTCTCCCAGTTGATCAGCACATCACCCATGCGTCGCTGGATAAACGTATTCGTAGCGCCTCGAGCGCCCTGATCCAAAACCGGAACGTGAGCGAAAATCGACGCGACAAATTCCTGAGCTTTCCGCTGTGCAGCAGCCACCGCTTCAGCCTGCATGGGGTCTTGTAACCGCTCAACAAAATCCGCTCCCAACTCCCTGCGAAGCGCATACCCCCACATCGCCAGATAATTCCATCGGGCGACACCCGAGGTTTTCGGGTTGGGCGTGATCACCTGGACATCGTCACGAACAAGATCGCTCCAATCATGGATACCTTTCGGGTTGCCCTTTCGAACCAGAAAAGCCAGCGTCGATGCATAGGGAACACTCCTATTCGGCAGTCTTCCCTGCCAATCGGCATCGATCAAGCCGGAATGTTCGACGATAGCATCGATGTCATACGCCAATGCCAACGTTACCACATCAGCCTGCAACCCGCCGATGACCGCCCGCGATTGGCTGCCGGAACCGCCGTGCGACTGCCGAATGGAAAGCAATTCACCTGTCTGCCGATGCCGGTGCTCGACGAATTCCCGATTGAAATCTTTGTATAATTCCCGTGTCGGATCATATGACACATTCAGCAGCTCAAGAGACGGTCGATCGATTCTGGAATCCTTACCACCTTTATCGCCGCCGCCGCAGCCGATCACCGAGACGCCGAGGACGCAACACAGAGCGACAACGCGCTGAAACTTAATGAATGCTTTATTATTTTTCATATTTGCATGTCTCCTGTCAGTGACATCGAGAATACTGGTAACAAGCTGGATACACCTTATAGCACTCCTAAAAGAGTGTTGCAACTTTTTTTTTCCATCACAGTACCGACACCGGCAATTTTATTTTAGATATGCGATTGTCGCACCTTGTCCGCCTTCCTCGCCGCGCGCCGTTCGATAGGATTCGACGGCATAATGTTGTTTCAAATGTGATTGGACGATCTGCCTTTGCACTCCGATTCCTTTACCGTGGATAATTCTGACTTGCCTATAACCTTTTTCCCGTGCCGCTTCGATATAGGCGTCCAACACCTGTCTGGTTTCATCCGGTGCGAACGTGTGAAGATCGATAAAGTCTTCGATTGGTATTTGGATGGCCGCACCGTCAAAGGGATCATCATAGATCGCCGCTTGTTCGAAATCGATATCGAAGTCCGGTTCGTCAGTATCTTCCGTATCTTCGTTATATCGTCGGCCTGTGTGATGAATATTGTCGAGAGGAACGTCTGGACTATACGATCGACGGTTCCGTGAAAGGTTCTGCTTTTGGTTTTGGGTGTGATCGGCGGCATTCCTTTTCGACCGGAAGAAGGATTGAAGTATTTTGAGCCATCTTTTCATATTCCGCTTTTTATCATCACAAACAATTCACTGGTGGTGTAAATATTCCGTCGTCATCGCCTCTCCGTTGAAGACGAATGGCGGTTTCCCTTAAATCGATCCAAGAGCCTCCCCGTGGCGGCCAATTGAATGACTGATCGATGAAGGCGATTTTCATGATTTCCCTGCGAGTCTTCCATAGGTTTTCATAAGACGCAAAACATGTCGTTCCGATGAAAATTCGGTCATGACGCGCTGCCTGCCCGTATCTCCCATTTGTTTCGCCGACGGATAGTCTTCCAACAAGAGCTTGATTTTCTCCGCGAACAACGTCGTATCGTAGGCGGGTATGCAATACCCCACTTGGCCGTCCAGCAGCCAATCCGAAACGCCGCCGACGTCGAAAGCCACTACCGGTCTGGCGGCGCCCATAGCTTCCAAACCGACGATGCCGAAGGGTTCGGGGTAAGTGCTTGGAAAAACCACCACTCGGCTCCAATTATAGTGATCGATGAGTTGTTCCGGCGCCACGAAACCAAGGAAATGTGCCGGAATATTCTTCTCATGTGCCAACTTTTCCAATCGTTCCCTTTCAGGCCCCTCCCCTGCTATACGCAATTCGAAAGGTATATTGAGTTTCGCCAAGATATCCATCAAGACATCGAAACCCTTGCCTTGGACGAGTCTTCCCGCAGTGAAAATTCGAGGAGTTTCTTCCAGTATTGGAGGTTCAGTCGGTGGAGGATCATAAAAATACGGCACAACTTCCAGATTGGTTGCGTTTGGTAAAACCGATTTCACCATTCCAGCCATAAAACGACTCATCACCCATATCCCAGGGAAACCGCCGATAACGCGTGCGGCTTTTTTATCCACCATGTAACGGTATATCGACCCTGGGCTGAGCTTGAAACACCCGGTTTTAAAGCATTTTAAAGACATGCGCTCATTGCAGATAGCACCCGTATCCGGCCGGACACGCAGTGTTGTGCAGAACGGGCGAAATTCGTGCACACTTTTCAAGCATGGCCTTTGACTCAGCAGAAACTTGAGCAACCGATAATTATTGATGTTATGAACATGGATGATATCGGGATTGAATACATCTATCAGTCCTCTGAGTTTTTGCAGGTTATGCCGGGTGTTCAGCAGGGCTTTTATCGGATGGTTGCCGGAGGTAAATTTCTGAATATATAAAGAATTTGTATGTCCTTCTTTTTCCAGGCTTTGGATGATCCGATCGATATAGGTTTCGGTTCCGCCGCCCTGAGCTGAATTGTTGACGTGAAGTATTTTCATCCTTTTTCCAAGTGTTAGAATTCAGAGTCTTCAGTCTTCTACCACAATTTAAACAACTGACCAAATCCAAATCAACCGAAAAGCCGATTGAATGTCCAATGTCCAATCACCAAGTATTGGATTTCAGTCTCTAAAATTTTCTTGTTTTGTTTAAAAATTCACAAACCAAAATCAACTGAAAATCTCCCAACTCAGGATTCAGGACTCAGCACTTACTCGGGGACAGACTTCCAAAAAGCTGAAAGACCTCATCCCCCGGCCCCTTCTCCATTGCTGGCGAAGGGGGGTGTTTCTCGGGGACAGACATCTGGAAACGGAGAAAAGAAACGGAGAAAAGGGGTAAGGCGTAAGGGGTAATGGGCAGAAGATTAAATATCCAATGTCTAATTTCCAATTTCCAAGTGTTAGATTACAGTTTTTATAGTCCTATTGTTTGCCTAAGAAATCTTACCCAAAATAATTAACCGAAAGACCCAACCAGGAACCCAGTACCAGAAACCAGAAACCGCGCTCGAAGAGCGCCTCACTTGGCACTGAGGCGCTCGCAGAGCGCGCCACTATCCTTTGTTGCCTGAACACGATTTCAGGATTAAAGGATTAACAGGATTGATCTTTACTTTCTCGGAATCTAATCCTGCCCATCTTTGTAATCTTTAGAATCGTGTTCAAACAGGCATTCAGGATGCGAAGTCAATAACCAGTCACCAAGTGTTGGAATTAAGTATTTAAAGATTTTGGGGGAAGAACCGCGAATAGGCGGCGTTTCGCGTCAGCGAAACAGCCGCAGAGTTTTTCTTAATAAATTCAGTGCGGCGATAGCGAACCGTTGTTTATTCAGTCTTCTATTGATGTTGAACAGAACTTTTTCGTGCGAGGCGCCTTTTGGGCCTGCGACAGCTACATAGGCAAGGCCGACCGGTTTCGTTTCGGTTGCTCCGCCCGGTCCTGCTATTCCTGTCGTTGAAACACCGAAATCAGTTTTCATTCGAGTGCGGACGCCTTGGGCCATAGCGCAGGCGACTTCGGCGCTGACTGCTCCATAAGCGTTGAGCATATCGGCGGGTACACCCAGCCATTCCTGTTTGACGGTATTGCTGTAGCTGATGACGCCGCCGACAAAACATTTGGAGCTTCTGGACACGTTGGTCAACATATCCCCCACAAGACCTCCCGTGCAGCTTTCCGCAGTCGAAACGGTCATTTTCAGGCGACGGAGTTCGGAGATGATGATTTCTTCCATCGATTCATCTCCCACCGTAACGATCCACTCACCAATATCTTCCTGAGTGATTTTTAGGGCTTGTTGCATTCGGCGTTCAGCATTTTCTTTGTTGTTATCTTTGACCGTCAGTCTCAGTTCTACGCCCGTCACACTTGGCAAGACCGCCACATCGGCGAGTTTTCGAACACTTTCAAGTCGAGGAAATGACGTGACCAGTTTCGATTCGAAAATTCCCGCTGTTTTGATCGGCTGCATCAGTATGATATGGCTGTCCGCCTGAGTTTTAAGGAAGGGTATTACTGAGTCGATCATCATTCGCTCCATTTCGAACGGCACACCGGGCATAGCCACCAAAATCCTGCCGTTTTTTCTGAAGCAGATGCCGAATGCCGACCCAAATTCATTTCTGAACAGTTCGGCTCCCGCCGGAATCAAACCTTGATTTTTGACGATTTCCGGCATTTCGATTCCGCGTTTCCGGTAGCGTGCAAACACTTCTTCGACAATGTCTTCATGATATTCATATTCAACGCCGAAAAAGCGGCACAGTGCATCTTTGGTGATATCGTCGTGCGTCGGCCCGAGACCGCCGGTCATCAGTATGATATCCGCTCGATTCCAGGCATTTTCAATCGCTTCGACGATCCTGTCCAGACTGTCTCCGACAGATGACAGCCACTGCACATCGACACTGATTTCGGTTAGAAGCCGGCCCATAAACGCGGCGTTATTATTCACCGTTCGGCCGACCAGCAATTCGTCGCCGATCGAAAGAATTTCAGCTTTCAATGGTTTATCCTCCGCCGAGGCTATGTAAATAAAGTGTCAACCATCGCCGGGGTGATCAATCGCCATAAAATCCGATGATGATCCACTCCAGCCAGGTGCTCCTTCCAGAGCTTTTTGACTATAGCATCATCCACCAGTCCGCAAAAGCTTTGATGAACCTTTTGTATGAAAGGCTCGATAAAATTTTTTTCCATTCGAAGCCAATGGGCATAGTTTTGAACATGCTTTTGTTCTTTTTGTTTCATCAGCCCCCGTCGAATGCAAGAACGCAACGAACCACAAAAACACGGTTGCAGCAGAGTTCCACTGGGATAGAGAGGTACGGATAAAAGCTTTGGTTGACTTCGGCGAATTATTTCACAATGCAGTTTTGGACCGGTACGTAGCCCCGGCGGGAGCGCCCGTACGTGTTGTACGTAATCATATTCCAGAAAAGGCAGCTCCAGAGAAAAATATGATCCCCAGATAACCGCTCCAAAAACAGAAAATGACCGAAGTCTATCACGTAGATAAAACTCATCATTCCATGATATCGGGTGCTGATATCGTGCGCATTCCGCCGTTCGGCAATAGCGTTCAATATAACGTTGACGACACGTCTCGACAACTGATGCCGCTTCGGGCGTCAGCAACGAGGGATACCTGTTTTTCTTGCCGCTGGTTTGTCGCTCATAAAGGCTTTGTGCCGTCTGTTCATCGGTTGGGTATTTGGAATTATTGGAATCCATCGTCCAAAATACGCGGCCGTATTCTCCGTTCGTACCGGGAATGGCTATACCAATAGACAAACGTTTCAGATCTTTCAACGGATGGATCGCATGGCTGTGATCCAGGCTGACCATGCCGCCGGTGAGATTCAATATTTCGGCATGGTTGCGTTCAAGGTAGTGTGGTGTGAACGGCATTGGATAATGATTGATTTGTAAAATCCGAGCGATCTTTGCCGCATGAACCACTTCAGGATGTGTAGAGTCACCTCGTGTATAAGCTCGAATGCCGGGTGTATCGACCAGGCTGGAGGCTATGGTTCTGGAATCGATGCCGCCAGTCAGCGGCAACCAGCCGGTAGGCTTGTTCAACGTGCGCTTTTGCAGCCTTTGAATAAAAACATCCGCCGTAGTTTGTACATTCGTCGTTCCGTAATCGGCCACCTGATCCGTCCATTCCGAATAGATGCCTTCTGCCGATATCTTATGTTTGTCGCCCGCCGGCAGTCTCTCGATCTGTGAAAACAACGTTCGTTCGCCGGCGACATGCCCGAACATCAGCAACTCCATCCGACCTTCGGGTGAAGGTGACAAGGTGCCAACTCGACCCGCGACATCGGCGAAATTCGAGCTCAAATACGTGTTGTTCCCATTATGACCGATAAAAATCGGCCGGGCGCCAAAGCCGCCTTGTGTAATGGTTATGGAGCCATTTCCATAATTATCCTTTACCCGAATCGACCAAGGATGATTTTCCGGGTATGGATCATTTCGGATTTCATCAGTCAGTATCAATTTTTCAAGCATCATGATCTCCTCGAGGAAAATATGATTTTGAAAGAAAGTGATCCTACTATAGTGCGAGTTTTATCATATTTCAACAAAATACTGCATCGATCAATTTCGACTCTAACCGGTGGTCAATCGGGACCTGTTGCGATATGCTGGAATAGGCAACTGATGCTTGACCTTACGTGATAGTTGCGTTTGTGGTTTTGAAAGGTGGTTGATCGATCATGACGGGAATAGAAAAACATTCGTCGAGAAAACGGCTGGCAATGGTTTTAATGATTCTGCTGCTTTCGGGCTGTGTTTGTAGAAAGATAAATGACCAACAGCTTGCGATTCGAAACGTTATCTTGATTATCGGCGACGGCATGGGCTATCCGGCCGTCGGCTTGTTGCGGAGTTATGCCAGATATGCGCCGGAATCCATCTATAGCGGGCAAAACGGCATTTGCGCACTGGAACAGGCAATGGTGAATGGACGTCAATATGTTCAATTCACTGAGCCTTACGGAGTTCTCGTGACAGATTCCGCTGCATCCGGAACGCAATTGGCCGGCGGCAAGCCGGCGCTCACCGGCGTCATCGGCGGTGACCATCTAGGCAATCCGGTTGAAACCATTCTGGAGGTAGCGAAAAAACATGGTAAAACAACTGCTCTTGTATCCGACACTCGAATCACGCATGCGACGCCGGCGGTATTCGCCGCCCATGTCGCGGATCGCGGGATGGAAGACACGATCGCAGAACAATTAATTCAGTCAAAAACCAGACCGGATATCATGTTTTCCGCAGGATTACATAATTTTTTGCCACTGTCGTTCAACGATCCGGAATCCGATATACATCGACGGTTGATCAGCAAATGGAATATCGATCCCCGTATCCGTTCAAAACGAACAGACGATCGTGACTTGCTTGCCGAAGCTGAAACAGAGGGACGCTATGCGGTTGTTTTGGATAGAGCGGCTCTTGAAAAAGTTGATAAGCCGCCTGTATTAGGTCTTTTCGCCTCAGCGGCCATGCCGGATGCCATCGTCGAAAAACAGGAGCGTGACAATCCTTCCAGGCAGTGGCCGACGCTGGACGAAATGACCCTTCGAGCCCTTGAATTGGCCTCGACAAATCCGAAAGGATTTTTCTTGATGGTCGAGGCCGGCCAGATCGACTGGGCTGCACATTATAACGATGCCGGGATGTTGTTGAACGAGATGATCCGATTGGATCGCGTCATCGAGGCGGTTTACACCTGGGCAAAAGGCCGTGACGATACCGTCATCATCATAACGGCTGATCATGATACCGGCGGCTACGCAATGGCATATGCTGACGCACTAAACCCTCCCGAGCCCGTTGTCCTGCCCGGGCCGTTATTTTCCGGAAGCGAGTATGTGCCCTCAAGTGATTACGGGGATTATGCCGTTTTGGATAAGTTGTATAATCAACGGATCGGCGCTTCAGAACTGATCATCGAATTCCTTCAACTGGAAGATACAGAACGCACTCCCGAGAAACTTGCGGCGATGGTGAACGATCGACTGGATATCACGCTCTCCCCCGCCGATGCTGAGCGCATAATGAGAGAACGGCCTGATCCATTTTCACGTAAACGCAACAACCAAACCGACATACGCATGGTACCCGACATGGGTGATAGTCAAATTTATTATAGAGGTTATATCAGAATGTTGTGTGGGTTACTGGCTCGAAAAACCGGTATCGGCCGAAATATCACCTGGTCGTGCGGCACACATACGGCGGCGCCTGTTCCATTGATCGTGCTTGGTCCGAAATCAGTTCAGGATTTATTTTCGTCGGTGATGCATTCGACGGATACCGGAAAGGCGATGATTCGTTTGGTCAGTGCCGAGTGAAGAGGTTCGGCATGGAAGCGATTAGGCGCCGGCTATAAAGCCTGTAACTTATCAGAGCTCAAGCGATAAACCTGTATTTGGTTTATCCGGTAAAGGTTAATAAAACATCTTGACCTGGTGATTCTGTTGTGGTTTATTCATACCGTTGCGGTTGTGATGAGCGATCGACGACAGGCGCCAATGTAGCTCAGTTGGTAGAGCAGCTGATTCGTAATCAGCAGGTCAGGGGTTCGAGTCCCCTCATTGGCTTCAATAAAATCAATAGGTTACGACAAATTGCTGGAATCATGTTTTTGCCTTAGTCGCATCTTAGTCGCACGCCGAACGAAAATCACGCCCATTTTATCTCAGACCTCTCTATCGAAATCATAGTCACGCAAAACCTGATTTACCTGTTCATCCAAAGGTGTTTCCGCTTCCACTTCCACAATTGCAAACCGACCCTCGTGGTGCTCCCTATACCAGGCTTCCTTTCTGTTCCAGTGCTCCACTGTTCTCTCTTCCCTTATGCTTCCTCTTATTTCCAGGTAAAAAGGCATTCCTGAGACGGTCAGTTCAAAGTCAGGTAACCATACCGCAGGACTATCCTTGTTCGCAAGGACGGGCTCAAGATATTTGAAGCGAATAGATTCCCTTCTCAATATCGTCGCCACAGCCCGATCTTCCAGCGAGTTATAATAGTTTTCCGATCCGTTATTGATCCTATCAAACATGGTTGACGTTCGTTTAGCCAGGGCGACATTGTCCGGATGGATAATTTTACAAACTTCCGACATCGTCCCCTCGACCAATAAGCTGCAACTTTTCCATGTACGAGTAATCGCTGTGTGAAACAATTCCCTGGAAAGAATCATTGAACTACCTCTGGGAAGAACGAGAATCACATGGCCATATTCACTGCCTTGAACTTTGTGAACAGTCAGAACATAAGCCAATTCGATATTCCCTTTACATAAGTTTAAGCAATTGATAGCAGAAATATAACCGTAGGCTATTCTATTCTTTTCATTAATAAAGTTGACTACAATTCGCTTTAGTCTGAAATCAGGAAAGTAAATTCTGCGATAATCCTTTGGATAGTATTGGACGAGGCCGATTTGGCCATTAAATAATCTAATATATTTTTTTGTATCAGGGCTTCTGGCATCGTGCTGATTTCTTATCTGTATCACCTTGTCAAAAACACCAAATCCTTCGAAACGGAATCGTTTATCCCTGGGATTCAACTGTTTCTGCATCTCACGATTAAGAACTTTAGAGCCTGACGAGCCATACCTAAATGGTGAAAGAATTTGGAACCCATTGAGATCGTTGTAATCGGCTTGTAGACCGCCGTCATCAGCTCCAACATCGAGCCATAATCGTTGCCAGACATGTTGAGGGCTCTTATGTTTTCGTTTCTTTTTATACTTGACGATGTCGTGTACAACTTTATCGACAGTTTTCGACAAACTGATATTTAGATCGTCTAGCGTATTCCAGAAGCTCAAAGTCACACTTCGATCCCGCAAGCGTTGTAAGTTCATTATGGCTTCGACATCTGAATCGGCATCTTCGTCCTTATTTTCCTCTTGATCGATCAACTCCGTTGCCTTAGACAGCAGCTCAATATTATTCTTCTTGGTATTTGATAACTTCTTCATTCTAAAAGAATATGTAAGGTATGCAATGTGTTTTTCGGCATGCTCTGTCAAATACTCAATGATGTCTGCATAAGGCTTACCAAATCCTATTGGAGGTAGCTGAGCTATATCGCCGATAAGAATCAACCATTTCACTGCCGACCAGTCAATTGCCATACATAAAGCGTGAAATTGAATTAAATCCACCATCGACATTTCATCTATGATCACACAGGTATAATTTTTGATCTTTTTGTCCGAATGGTATTTATAGCTTCCGTCCTCGTCAATACGATCATATTTCTTCATGAATCGCGCAATCGTCATAGTATAATCGGGATCCGATCCTTCCAATTGCATCAGCCGGGCGACCGCTTTACCTGTCGGTGCAAGCAAAAGGCAACTTTTAGAGCCCGAAAAGCGTCGCACTATCCGATGGATCGTGTCTATCAATCTAGATTTTCCAGTACCCGCTCCGCCGGTGATAACAAAAACAGGCTTTCGCAACGCTGCTTTAACTGCTTCTTTCTGACCCTCGATAGCTTTGGCTTGTCTTTTACTGCAGAATCCTCGGTTTAATTGATTGAGTTCTTCAAGGATAAGGGCTCTTTGTGCTGGTGTTAACCTTTTGTGCTTTACTTTGAGCCTTGTTTTTATCAGATCTGCAATTTCCTGCTCCTTTTTCTTAAATGTATCGAGACCGATAAATTCCTGATCATCATGCGTGATTATTGTAAAGTACGCTGGTTCAGAGCTGAGTACTTCCTGAAAATCTATAGGTTGATAGGGGATTCCTTGAATACTCGACAGCCAAAATAACTTCTTCTCAACAGCGCTGAAGATTGTCTCTTTAGCAAGAAGAATCTGCTGCTTGTCGAAAAACATGTTGTACAAAAATGACTTTGCCCGTGTTTCGCTATCGGGTAGTTTCCAGTTTGGTTCAAGTTTGTAAAACGGACACATGCCCTGATCGATTTGATGCCAGTATATACGAAAGCTATCTTGATTCATTTGTGTCAGGTCAACCAGAAGGTATGGATTATCGATCAATTGTTGTTCCTCGATAGGATCATCCTGCCTTGAAAGGAGCAAGTTGATTGCATTTATCTGGTCATCGGTGAGATCAAATCTGGATAGGCTTTCAATCATCGGTTCAGAAAATTCATCTGCTTTTTCATTCTCTTCGATGCACTGCAACCCAGGATTAAGACCTCTCCACTGCCAAAGCTGTTCGAGCTTATCTTTGATCCAGTCTGCTTGAGATTTCCAATCAAATCGTGGGTTTTGGAGTTCATCGAGTTTTTGAACTGAACTCAGAATATTCTGCATGAGTCCAATCGCAGTACTATCGGAGATTTTTGTGCATCCTTGACGACAAATGCTGCTCCTCTCCGGAAAAACCACCAGATCCTTCAGTTCAGAAAAGATACGATCATCCTCCATGAAATCTATATAAGGAATGAAACATCCTATATCTGGATAATGAGTGCTAACTTCGCGGAACCAGGTATCTTTGTCCGTTTGAGGGTAAAAAGGTAGATATCTAATTGCTTTCAGCGTTGAAAAACCGACAAGAATATTCTGCTTCTTTAGTTTTTCTTGCAGTGGATTTGAGGCGCACAGATAAAATATCACCAAACTTCTATTGACTACGCATTCATTTAGGTATTTTTCGACTTCAGCTAGTTGATCTAAATCAAGTGCTGCATAAGGGGTGTAAAATTTCCAGATAGCATCAAAGGGAAATGTCAGGACACTGGATGCTGCCAACTCCCATGGCAGGGCACGTACTGATTTATGCCATGGCAGAGGATCGATAATAATTTGCTTTGGATCTTTACCAAACGCATTTACGCTCGAAAAACAAGGAGGGGTTTCTCCATTGGAAAAACATGGGGTTTGCATGTTTCGTTTTCGATCGATAATTTCCCCTCGGAGGGCATGGTATCCACTGCACCATTGATTGTCCATCGGTGAGAGGCAGGACGAACCATCCCATCCGTTGTCATGCCAGTCGAGTTCAACCAGAAGGTGTTTCATCGATCGATTCCTTGTCTGATGTAAGAGACAAATTCATACATTGCGCTAGGCGAAAATTTGTCCTCCCGTATACGGGCGCTATTACGCAATATATCAGATCAATCTTGTCAAGAGAAAAAAAAATGCAGATTTTTCGACAAAGGCTGTTGTGATATCCCACGTCCATGTCAGCATTGTAATCCGATATTTCGGGCATAACAAATACATGAGAGCAAAATTGAGCATATCCAACCTCAAATGCTGTATCGTTTAACAGGAAAAGGAGGCACCGGGACAATGATAGCCCGGTACCCCAATTCAAAGAAAGTTGTCCGCATAGTATAGTCAGCGTAGTGATAGGTCATCCGGTTTTTGCAAATATTCGCTTAAGAACCTCTGACCGTTTCGTCGCTGGTGCTACTATAACTATGCTCATCTAACCAAGCCTCGATATCTGACATGCGGTAATAAGCTTTGCTCTTTAGACCTCCGAACCTTTGATATTTTGGTCCTCTACCATCAGAACGCCATTTCCGCAGCGTTTGCGGTTTCATATTCAGAAACTCTGCAGCTTGGGCTGTCGACAATAATTTAACCTTTGAAATGTTCATAAATAGCTCCTATTGAAAAAAAAGACGGCATTTGATTGCCGTCGTTGTTAAAGTTTTTGGTCACAGTCTTGCCAGGAAAACAAGACGTAACCCCTTATATTTAATGGATTTTGTAGTTTGGTCACAGCCTTGTCACGATGACATGCCATAACCCCTTGTATTTACTGGATTCTTCAATTTCGAAATGCGGTCCTAGGGTAATACGTTTTTTGGCTAATACATAAACTCCTAAGTACTCATGTACACACTCAGTGATGGGGATCATTAGTTGACTACAATGAGGTGGTTAGCAATCTAACCACCTCATTGTGAACACTGCTTCTATTACAATAGATCTGAGTTCAGGGGATTAGAGCCTAGAGTACCTAGCTGTTCACATAGCTGCTGGTTATCTAATAGATATCTTAGTTCAGGTGGTAGATTACAACCTTACCTATTTAGTAGTTACGAGTATTTTGACTGCAGCTAACTGTATCCATACAGCTAGTGATTGACATAGCTCTCGACCGGTAGTTGGAACCTGATTTCCCCCAAATCTAATAACAAGCCGCGCTAATCGTTGATTTTTCTATTGACAGGTTTTGCAAACCATGTTATTATTAATAACATGAGCTACCAAGTCGAGCAAAAAATAGGAAAACACA
>JBASEY010000036.1:0-13238 GCA_049652745.1 bacterium
TACGGACATAATGGGGTGCCGGGATCATTGATAGATTTGATACCATCGGAAATGCGAGGCAGAAACCAATTGTAATGTTGATGATCTCAATGGATTTCGCGGCCACATGAATCATAATTCCAAATCGGAATCAATATGATAAATAATATCGGCACCGATAGTTCAAACGATTGTAAGGTTAACCGTAGGGGCGGGTTTCAAACCCGCCCGTTGTTTTTGCGTCCAGACAATTTTGATTCGATGCATAGATCGATTTTGAAAAATAAACGGGGTATCAATTGGCAAATGTATCAAAAATAATGTCCGCGGAAACGATTTAAATCCATCGTTAATGTATTGTTAGGACCAAATGCAATGTCGGTGATTACGTGGGGTTTCACGGCCATATGGATCAAAAATCCGAATTAAAATCAATGTGATAAATAATATTGGCGCCGATAATTCAAACGATTGCGATGCCTACCGTAGGGGCGGGTTTCAAACCCGCCCGTTTTTAAAGGTTTCATAATTCACAAATCATAACCTAGGGTGATATTTCAGATATTAAATATTGAAAAGAATCTCATAATCAATAGATTTAATGGGATTGATTCTGCGAATACGAACAACAGTTTAGATCCTCGATTAATTCGATTTTAGAACCCATTTATAATCCCGATAAATCAGATGGATTTTACGAGGCGGGTTTCAAACCCGCCCCTACGGACCTAATGGGGTCCTAGGATCATTGTTTTTGGCACAACCAAAAGCCACAGAATGCACAACTTTCACGCATTCTGATACAAACGATCGAATAATTGATCGATATAAGATTCCGGATCATCTTTCATGAATAAAACATGCAAATCCGCAAGATCCTCTTTTGTCTCATGCCATTTTAATTCCGCTTGTTTTGTTCTGGAAAGGATAAAACTGTTAAGAATCACTTTCGGATCGTTCAAACGTCGCTCGATATCTTTGATTCGGTTACGAAATTCGATTTTTGCGCTGGCAGGCCCTTCATGTATCAAACCGTGAGGTTCAATGAAAGTTACATATTGTTTATCATCAACAAGAGTCCACAAGATAAAATCAGGATAAAAACCACCCGCCTCAAAGAATCCCACACCTTTGCCACGACTCATATTTCTGAGCAAGTAAAGTTCTTTTCCCTCTTTTTCCAACTTAGCTTTGTTTTTGTCACACCATGCCTTCAGATCACAGACAAATTCATATTCGCCCTCATTCAAACTAACAGGCATAACGGTAATTTTTCCGCTTTGTCGAACATGAAACAACGGTTGAAATATATGTTTATCGAAATTCATGGCACGCAACCCACTGACTTCCAACAGTTTATCCTTATTCAGCTCCAAATCTTTCTTGATTTGCAGAATAGCATTGACAAGCTCTATTTCATTGCCATCCACAATAAGCTGATAAAAGTTCTCTTGTGGGATATTGTTATCATCCGACGCCAACTCATATAATTCTAGACGCGGTTCAAAAAACTCCCGTTTGCAGTAGTTGTAATAGAGATCACAATAGCGTTTTAAAAGTTCGGTAACCACTTGTTGCAGCAGGCGCACACCGTCAAAGTTTTCTGGAGCCAGATAGCTTTCGGGTAACTTGAGTGTGTACCAGTCTGAACGCTCCAAAAGGCCTTTAATACCGTCTTTGGTGATGTTGAGATTATACCAGCTTCTTTCTCTTTTAAAACGTTCCAGTTCAAAGTACAGCGCATCATAGTCCAGGAAAGCCAGATGCTTTTTCGCCAATCTCACATCACTTTTTTCTGTCAGTGGAGTTTTGCCGCTAGAACGCATCGCTGCAATACGTGGGTACCAATCTGCAACGACTGTATTCCTTTTCATATAGTCTGGGACATTTCCGACAGCAGGAATCGGTGCATCTTTCTTGAAATCGTATTCTTTGCCATCAAATGTTTTCCGTTTAGGACGAAGAATTTTTAGTTTTTTACCGAAGTCATACGTGACATTCAACGGGATCGTGATGGTTTCCCTGCGTTCGTTACCTGGAAGTCCTTCTTCTTTCAGAAAATCATGGAATTTTTCCATAAAATCAGCTTCGACGCCGAATACATTTAATATCTCCAATTCATTAATAAAGGGTGGCTTATTCAGCGCCTGAGTATGGCCGCTGCGTTTAAGACTCCATTCGTAGCCTTTCAATCGGACACCGCGTCCGAACAACTGGATAATCTGCGCCCCTTCTGAACGACCGACATGCATCAACCCCATCGTACTGACACGCCAACAATCCCAACCCTCAACAAATTTTTTGGAACCGATCAATAGATTAATCGGTGAACTGGATTCCTTTACGGACGCAAACATCGCTTCTGTAAAATCAGTATCATTGACGGTCAGTTTAGCCTTGCGCTGCACGGCCATTTTTTCGACGTGATCGCACAGGCCTTTGGCATCACCTACATTGATCAATCCAAAAGGCGTATCACTTGTTCCTACATGCAAAGCTATCTCACCAGATTCGCCTTTGATACGATCTAAGGATAAATGACCACCAGGTGAATGATTAAATAATCTGGAAAGAATATCCTGATAAATATCTTCAACAGTTTTATTACTCTTCATCATTTCGTGCAGATAGGTGAAGGCCCCGGCAAAAATATCATTCTCTTTTATGTCAAGTAGTCCGGTATCACGGCCTGTGCCGCCGAGAATTTTTTTCATTCGCTGTTTAGCTATCTGCTCATTATCAAGGAAGTCTGCAATAAAAAGGATGATCTCACCTACATCTGTCGCAACATCCTCTTCATCACGGGTCATTTTACCCTTGGATACTGTGTTGCCGACAAAAACCCACAACGGCTTTTCAAGGTTAAACGGTTTTAATTCCCTTATATTTTCTTCATAGATATATAACTGTTGATAATACTTCAGCAGGCATGCAGTCATATAGATAGCTCTGACCTCTTCGAAAGATTCCGGTAGATTTAAAATCTGATAATCTTTACCGAAACCATCTTCGTAAAACCACCGATATGAGTAATCAAACAGGATCGTTTTTGCGTAACTATCCTCAAAATCAGGGTTACCCGATGCTTTGACTGCCTGTTCAAATGTCGCTGAATATTCAAACGTAAAGCCTTTGGCACACAGATCGGTACGCCGCTGAAACCAAACACCGGTCTCTTTTCCGCTCATACCCCGGTGCCCTTCATCGACTAAAAGAAGATTTTGATCGCCTAAACTACGTGTCGCTATGGTATTGGGTCCCTCCTGATCGGCCAATTTGGTAATTTCCAATACATCGACATGTGTAAGGCCGCTTTCTTGACCAAACAGACTGCCGCGAGCCTGTAAGTAACTGTCGGCTGAAATATTACTTTCCCGGAATTCAGCAATATGCTGTTCAGATAAACGTTCATTAGGTGTGATAAGAATAACGCGGGAGAGGTCTTTATCTTTCCCATGTTTCTTGGCGTAATGACGATATTGCAACAGATTGACATGCATCAGAAGTGTTTTACCGCTTCCCGTGGCGTTCTGTAAACAGAGTTTATTGAGATCATCTTCATCATAGAGCGGCACATCGACGTAATCTCTCCAATGGCTGTTGAAACGACCGACGAAATCATTGAGTTCATTCAGTAAGCCCTTGCGGTCACTGAAAAATCGATCCAGATAAATCTCGACAAACAACAGCGTGAGCCATTGGTAGTATTTCCAAATCACTGGTCGACGGCGTTTTTCATTGATCGTTTGAGTGTGGCGAACAATGTTTTGCTCATAGATTAAAAGCATGTCCTTATCGATACGAAATCCAGGGTGATATGCTGAGGGATCGGTATAGCTGAACAGCGGACTGTTGCCCAGATAATGATAGAAATTATGAAGATTGTCCTTACCTAGTCCTTCCAAAGGTGAAAATTGGATAGGCTCCGCCAATTTGCGGAAGGGTTGGATTCTTTTGCCATCTTTGCTCTCTTCAATAAATGGATCGATACCGAACAAGCTGATCAACCATTGATTCAGGATTAATTTATTGCGGAAATCATGAGTTTTTTGCCATTTGGATTTACGCTTCGCCATAGTCTTTCTCTTTCTTTTTATCAGGAAGCCGTTTAGCCACTTCTTCCAGGCGCTTCAGGTATTCGCTTTCAGCAAGAAGCTCAGTATGTTCCCGTCTTTTAATCTCAAACTTCTCATATTCAAGAAGCGCATAATCATCTGCCTGTTTTTTGCTAACATGGCCGGCGCCTGAAAGGATATTGTGCTCGTTGAACTTTAGGAAATCATCCAGCTTCTCCTGCCAATCCTTCATAAAAATTTGTCGGCGTCGCATTGCCTGACTTTCCGCATAATCGAGCCACATGCTCACGATAACGTTTAATCCTCTAATCTCTTCTTCGTTGAGGTAATTTTTGGCAACGGTCACATCGGTTTTTCTAACCAAATCACCTTTCCAGTTGGTTAAGCCCATATTGGGCAAAAGGTGATTCGCCCGCTGCTCAATTAACTCAGCAGCCGTCAAGCCGGTAACAGCATAATGAAGCTTATTTTGAATAATGCTGAAGAATTGGCTGGTTTCAGACAAACTCGGCTCATAATCCGCAGCCAGTTTGAAGATTTCGCGGACACGAAGGTACATACGGCGTTCACTGGCACGAATATCTCGGATGCGCTCCAACATCTCATCGAAATAATCAGGAACCGCCGAACCGGCGATTGGCGGGTTTTTCAAGCGTTCGTCATCCATGACAAAGCCTTTAATTATAAATTCCCTGAGACGATCGGTCGCCCAAATCCGGAAGCGGGTTGCTATTATACTTTTCACCCGATAGCCTACGGAAATCACTGCGTCCAGATTGTAAAAGGTAACCTTGCGCTGAACCATGCGCTTGCCTTCTTGGCGAACTACCGAGAATTCCTCGATAGTTGCCTCCGGACTCAGTTCACCTTCTGCGTAGATGTTTTTAAGATGAAGCGAAATGTTGTCCACAGAGCATTGAAACAAGCGGGCCATATCAGCTTGGGACATCCACAGTGTTTCTTTGACTAAGCGGACATCAACTGCGACCCGATCGTCATCCGTTTTGTAAATCAGTACCTCGCCGCCAGGTGGAATCACTTTTTGCAATCCGTGTTCATCAGCGTTTGTCTTGGTTTTTTTCGGCATTACTCGATCTCCCACATGCGCTTCATGAATTCTTCCTCTATGAGGCGGACTTTCCAGGTTTCATTATCCTGTTTCAGATTGGGCAGATTGTTGGAGCCGTTGACATAGATAGTGTCGAATTCGAAATCAAGAGTTTTAATACGGTTTTTGAGGAACCATTCATCCAGCATCAGATTGTCTTGTTCGATATCGCCAGTCAGTTTGCGCCAGACGATCAACACCTTTTCCTGCAGACCGTTGTTGGGATTGGACGGATCCGCCGGCGCCCAACCTTCAATTGTCCGAAACCACCATGATTTTTCCTCACCGGAAAAAGCTGTCCTGTGAAGCGATTGCAGTTTCCCATCCAAAACGAGTTTTGTCTGTTGACCAGCAGGAACTTCGGGGTCTTCGATGCGTTTAAATGCTGCCGTATATTCATACGGAACCGACGTATGCTCTACGCGCAAGCCGATCAGATAATTGAAGGTTTCAATCAGATCTACGGTACGGGAGACGTACTCGTCGGTACCTGGTTTTTTGACTTCAAGCGTGTAAGTGGTTGGATTTGCAAATGCGTCGATATTGAGCAATGACTGGCTGCCGCGTGTCTCTATATCCAACAGGTAATGCAGCATATAATCTTGTTTCAGGGAAGGATTGTTGAGCAGGTCGCTTGTTTTAAGTGTATCATCGAAACGCAGATTATTCAGTGTATCTTCGTATGATTCCAGACGAATGTATTTAAAGCAGTGTGAAACACCGTTATAAATAGAGGTTTTTAGCGAAGAAGCTGAAGCGTTTGTTGCAGATTGTGAAGCAGGAACGGGTTTGCCGTTTTTCCAGTTCTCCGAATAGACCACTTTAGCGATACGGGGTTTTAAAACTGTGTCGAAATAATCACCCATTTCAACAAGGATATACTTGCGTTTGCCGTTGTCTTCACGATTCAGATTGATGACAGCATGAGCTGTTGTGCCAGAACCAGCAAAGTAATCAAAGACTATAGATTTATTGTTAGCGCAAATCTTGACACTGTCCTCGACTGTAGAAATACTTTTTGGATAAGAAAACAAATCTGCCTTACCAAATAAACTGCTTAGCATTTTGGTACCTAAAGCTGCTGTGTACTTTGGTTTATACCATACTGATTTTGGTTTTAGCCCAGGCTTGTTCTTAATGCGATCTTTGACTTTAACGATGTATCCTTCACTTTTTTTATCGACGAATATTTCACTAGAGCGCTTTTTGAATGATTTTGGTCCCCACCTCCAAACGCGGTAAATTCCCTTAGAATCAATAGGAAGGATAAAGTCAAATCCCAAGTTTTCATATTTATTTTTGATTTTATTTAAATGTATATCGTCAAATTTATTTGTGTGGCTATTAAATAGGTGCTCGTACTCTTCATCTTCAACTAAACTTAATTCAAAATTTTTTATCAATAGAGGGTAGAACATTTTAGGCCGAGCTTCGCGGGTTGAGTTGTTTCCGCTTCGCCTAAATTCACGTGTTCTAAAAGAACCTTCTTTATCACTATACTTAAACGATGCGATATCTTCGTCTTCTAATGGTAAGAAATTCATAGTTGCATACTGGATATTTTTAGCATAAAAAAAACAGTATTCATGCGCAGTTGCAATAAATTTATCATCGTGCCGCCCTCCAGGATTATGTACGACAACAATGTTTCCCAGTCTGTTTTCAAATCCTAATAGGTCATCAAGGTTCTCCTGTAATTTTGCCCCTTCAAAATCATCAATTGCTATGCAGATTATTCCATCTTTTTGATTGTATCTTTGGGATGCAGAAACGCTATTTCGAATTAACGATAGCCATGAAGAATGTTTATAGGAATTTTTATACAGAATCTCTGTTGCACTTGTATTATATGGCGGATCAATATACACGCATTTTACCTGTTCTCGATACCGTTCTTGTAACAGGTTTAGCGCTTGAAAGTTCTCGGAATGAATGAGCAATCCATCACACTGCGCATCAAAATTTTCGATAGATGCCAACAAGCGTGCTTTGAAATTTTCATTGAAATGGCAGGTATCCAGCACCAGTTTGTCGTTCGCCTTTAAAAACTCGATCGTCAAAGGTCTTGTGAAAGGCACTACTTCCTTTCCAAACAACCCCGGAGGTTGTGCTTTCATATCTTTGCCTGCGACATTTACACCAATCTCATCGATTGCAAACAGTTTGATCCAATCATCGATCTGTGCTTCGTTAGCAGTAATCTCCTCGTACATCGTCTCCGGCACTCGATCCAAAGTGATGCAATAGTTGGTTTCAACCACAAACTTTTTCTTGAGCCAAAGTTTTTTCTGAAAATCCTCAAGCTGCGCTAAAAAATCAATGAGTTTACCTGCGATCTTCCTCAATACTTTAATCTTATCCAGATATTTCTCCACTGCCGGCGCATCGGCATTTTCAATATCATCCAGATGCATGACCTCATTTTTGATGTAAAAATCCAGCTCCCGACGCAGAAAACTACCTAAATCTTTATGAATGAAATAATCCTTGGTATTTCGTGCCGTGTACTGATTGACATATTTAGCCAGCAACGGCCGTTTGGGGTCTTTCTCAGTCGGAGCCGGAATCTTTAAAAGTTCTAAATACTCCGCAGATTTGCGTTTGTATTCATGGTCTTCACGAGCTATAGGTTCAAGCCGACTCAGAATAGTTTCAACTGATTCGGCATTGCGTTTGTCTCGCCATGCGCCATCCTGTCCGGTTTTTTCCGGATCAGGCCGATATTCAAAATTAACCACCAATTCACCAAATTCATTAAATTTAATCGGTTCGGCTTGATGAATCAGAAAAAAACGTTTGGTGGTTTCAGCTGCTTTGATATTGCCATGATCCCCTTCGGTCGCATCGACGATACGGAAATGAACCTTTAATGGTTTGTCCGGCACTTCACCAAACATGCCTTCTTCTTTTACCTTTTTCTTGGTCTCTGCGGCCTGCGTCAAATCAAATGTGAAATGGGAAAAATACTCGGTACTTTTCACATAATATTGATCGGCATTCGCCCAATGGAGTTTGACTTCCTCCCCATTATACGGGACGGCAAAAGGCGCAGCCTTACCTGGCGTTTCCCGCGTATAATACCGACGTGAAATGAAATCACCGTCATCATAATACCGCTCAAAAAACCGATACAGATGGTCATAGACATCAGCTTCGGAACTATCGATGTCTATTACAGCATCCAGCGCTGCTTTGGCTTTTTTGACTGGTTCTGTCGACTCTGGATCCTGAACACCAAAAGATACGGCATCCTTTAAGGCCTTCTTATAGGCTTCCTCCAATTCAATCAGCCGACCTTTGCCGGCCTCTTTAAACGTTTCAGCTACGATCTTTAGCAAATCTTCTTCGATAAATGTTTTAACCTCTTTGCTCTTGGCATGCATGATACGATAAAAACCAAAATCGAGGTCCGGTTGATCCAATTGAAACAATTCATTGAGTTTCTTGATTAAACGCTGACGTAATGTATTGATTGACGCCATTTATATCTCCCTTGATAGCTGTCCGAAAAACAGGGAATCTGTTTCCCATCTGGATGGGTTATTGAGAATATAGTCCCGAATCTGAATCAAATCAGTTTCATTGCGAATAATATGTTCATAATAACCCCGTTGCCACAATCTGGCACCGGGGCTTTGACGATATGCGTTGATACGTCGAGATGAAAACGTTTTCAACGCCCGAACAATTTCCGACAAACCATGTTGCGGTTTCACATCAGGAGAAGGGCGGGTTTGAAACCCGCCCCTACGGAAATGTGGGGCACTGGAATTATTGACAAAATTAACTTTGGAAACATTTCCGGAATCTTCATCCTTCGAATTCAAAATAATGATTCCGTGAAGATGATTGGGCATGATGATAAACGCATCCAATTGAGCATGTGGATAATGTTCGGGTAATGCATTCCAGGTTTCCTGAACTATAAGTCCAGCATGGTTCAAGTTCATAGAGCCATCCACAATTTCCCCAAACATGCACTCCCTATTCTGTACGCAAACAGTGATAAAATATGCACCGGGAGCTGAGTAATCGTAAGTCCGTAAACGCAACAAACGTCGCTGACGAAGCAAACGATAACTTTTCATGCAACTCTCCACCTAATAGTGAACAATGGTATTATTGTTGTTTTCTGCTGCATACGTTTTTCAAGCGATTCTATCAGGCGATCTCGTTTTTCACCGATCTCGTCCTCAACTTCGTTAATGCGATCACGTAATCGCCGTCTTTTTCGTTCCAGTTCCGCTATTTTCAATTGAATGTCGCGATGCTCTTTAATGGTTGGAGCATGCCTCTTTTGCGATCTCAGCTCACGGAGCTGGCGCTTGACATCTTCCACCTTTCTTTGTGCCGCCAATTCCATGTCATCAGCCCATTTATCGAGTTTGTCGCAAGCTTCGATGAAATAACGATCGTTCTCTTCCATGTTTTTAGCGATGGTCGCCTCCGCGTGACGCGTAGAATCAGCATTCAGCCTTTCAAGAACTTTGTCATCGATCAAGATTAGTGGTTTTACGACATAACCCCCACAATTGAATAATTTTTCACAGATTTCCTGATCGATATTCTTGCCCTGATCATCCATACCTGAGAAAAGCAAATATTCTTCCGAATCAAATGAGTCAATTCTAAGATGCTGCAGATACAACCAGCCTGATTTTCCTTTTAGTTTTTCAATTACAGCTATTTTAGATGGATGTCCGGTGATATCAAAAACAATTTCAGCAGGCGGACAACGCTGTTTCATAGCTTTTTGAATAACATGCTCACCCAACGGATGCCCCAGTCGATATAAGAACTCGCCAAATACATTGGCCTGTTTTTTGGAAATCATTCGATAATATCCAGATGAGACGGTATCAATAGGGCTTTTTCTTAAAAAAAATGAAAATTTATAGTCATCAAATTCCGCATGATCTTGCAATACATGTTGAGTCAAAGCCCAAAACAATCGACCTATACGATCCAGTCGCTCCTGAGTATCTGCAAGATTCACTTTCAGCCGTTCATGTACATCCTCATCGAAGTGCTCCAGTAATTTCCGACGTGTGTCATGCATTTTGGTTTGGATTTTCTCATCCAATTCTAATTGTAATTGTTCGAAAGCTGACTGAATTTCTTCCTCCGTTCTACATTCTTGATAGATTTCCAAAATACGGCGTTCAAAATCAACTCCGGCTTCTATAGATCCTAATACCTCGTCACTGGCCCCGAATATGCCGCTGAACAGCTTGAATTTTTTGTCCAGTAGCTCATACACACGTTTGTCGGCTGCATTTCGCTCATTGAGAAAGTTGATAACGACCACATCATGTTTTTGGCCGTACCGGTGACATCGACCGATACGCTGTTCAATACGCTGCGGATTCCAGGGCAAGTCAAAATTGACAACTGCTGAACAAAACTGCAAGTTAAGACCCTCAGCGCCGGCCTCTGTCGCAATCAATACGCTCGCCTTTTCACGAAAGCAATCAATAATCGCTGCTCTGAGATCAATCTGCCGCGACCCGCTTATCCGCCCTGATTCTTTATTAGCAATGAGCCATTCATTGTAAATCTGCCCGGAAGCATCATCGCTATTGCTGCCGTTGAATGTAAGTACCTGGCCGGAATAGCCATTGCCCTCAAGAAATATTTTTAACCAACTCTGTGTACGCCTGGATTCGGTAAATATGACAACCTTTTTAGCCGCACCCATATTTTCCATAGCGCTAAAGCCGATTTCCAAAGCCTTTAAAAGTACACGAGTTTTGCTGTCAACACCTAAACTTTTCGCCCAACGGATATAGTTGGACAACTCATCGATTTCAGCTTCGAGCTTTTTCAAATCCACATCTATGACTGTAGGCTCTGGATCATGATCTGGTATCGGAGTGTCTTCGCCTACTGATGCGTCTTCTTGATCCTCCAAAATCTCATCGATAATGTCGTCATCGATATCTTCACCTAAGATCGAAAAATCAAGCGTATTCACGTTCTGAGTCGCTTCGCTTCTGATTTTAAGCAAGCGGTTAAGCATGATCTCAAGAGTTCCGGCAACAGCATAAGGTGAAGATGCAAGAACTTTCCGAACCAACAGGATAAGCAGATGTCTTTGTTGGGCCGGAATCGCATAAGTCTCCTTTCGCTGTAAATAACTCGAAACAGCTTCATACAATTTATTTTCCTGTTCTGTCGGTTTGAATGGCTGGGTAATTAGCTTACGCTCGGTATAACGAACAAATTCTACAACATCGCAGCGTAAAGAACGCCAACAAAATGAACTAAGGCGATTACGCAATTC
Source organism: bacterium (assembly GCA_049652745.1). Taxonomy (GTDB): domain Bacteria; phylum CSSED10-310; class CSSED10-310; order CSSED10-310; family CSSED10-310; genus JBASEY01. The sequence goes on from JBASEY010000036.1 coordinate 11,447, forward strand.
AGGAATACTATGCTCATTGTTAATATATTGCGCTCTAAAAGATGCTTTTTCCCCAAATAACCGCGCATCGATCAATGTCGATAAACCATAAAGTTCCAACAATGTGTTTTGCAACGGCGTCGCTGTCAAAAGCAGTTTTTTACAGTCTTCTGTCGCAAAACGGATACTTTGACCAAGTCGATTACTCTCACGATACGCATTGCGAAGTTTGTGAGCTTCATCGATAACCACCAGGTCCCATGCAATAGGCTTGATCTCTTCAGCTCGACTCGCAGCAAAATGTATCGAGCATATTATGATTTTTTTATCATCAAAAGGACTGGGAATTCCACGTTTTTGCTGTTCTTTATACGTTTTTGTATCCAAAACAATACACGGCAAATTAAATTTTTCCGTCAATTCCAGTTCCCATTGTTTACGAAGCGAAGCGGGCGTGATAACCAAAATGCGTCGTCTTCGTTCTGCCCAGTACTGGCAAAGAACTAAACCCGCTTCAATGGTTTTGCCGAGACCCACCTCATCAGCCAGCAATACACCTTTGGAAAGAGGTGATCGCAGTGCAAATAGAGCCGCTTCAATTTGATGCGGATTCAGATCCACGCATGCATCGAACAACGCACGATCCAAACGTTCAGCACCTGTACTTCCGATTCGGCTCAATTCATGTGCATAGTAGCTTGCATGGTAGTCTGTAATCATTTTTTTATCACCTTTAATTATCTAGTTGTCGAGCATCATTCAGTCCCAAGATCTTAGTCAATGCTGAAAGTCATATCAGCCGGTAACCAATGGTCTTTTATTTTGACCGTTTATTTTGCCCTCATGGACGAATGATTATGGTTCATTGCCTCATATAATCACAAAAATTTTGGGGTATTAACTCCACGTCGCATAACATTATTGCATCATATTTAGATAGCGCTGGGTTGTCAATTTTGCCGTGATGAGCAGCATTCGACCTCATGGGCGGGTTTGAAACCCGCCCCTACGGACATTATCGGGTGCCGGGATCATTGACGGATTTGATACCATCGGAAAAAAGGAATGGTATTTATGCCGATGGTCTGGAAAATGATTTAAATCCATCGTTAATGTCGCGTTAGGACCAAATGAAATGTCGGTTATTACGTGGGGTTTCGCGGCCACATAAATCAAAAATCCAAATCGAAACCAATGTGATAAATAATATCGACGCCGGTAATTCAAACGATTGTGATGACAACCGTAGGGGCGGGTTTCAAACCCGCCCGTTTTTTTAAGGTTTCATAATTCAAAAATCATAACCTAGGGTGATATTTCAGATATTAAATATTGAAAAGATCCTCATAGTCAATAGATTTAAGGGGATTGATTCTGCGAATAAGAACAACAGTTTAGATCCTCGATTAATTCGATTTTAGAACCCATTATAATCCCGATAAATCAGATGGATTTTTCGGGCGGGTTTCAAACCTGCCCATACAGACATAATAGGGTGCCGGGATCATTGATAGATTTGATACCATCGGAAATGCATCGCAGAAATCAATTGTAATGTTGATGATCTCAATGGGTTTCACGGCCACATGAATCAAAAATCCGAATTGAAATCAATGTGATAAATAATATCGACGCCGATAATTCAAACAATTGCAGGACCAACCGTAGGGGCGGGTTTCAAACCCGCCCGTTTTTTTGTCCGGAAAACCAAAATTCGTTGCACGATGCAATTTTGAAAATATTGAGGGGATACCTATAGGCAATATGATCAAAATCAATGTCTATGAAAACGATTTAGATCCTCGATTAATTC
>JBASEY010000037.1:0-6026 GCA_049652745.1 bacterium
AATCAACTGAAAATCCTCAACTCAGCACTCAGGACTCAGCACTGAGGCGTTCGCAGAACGCCACTTTGTCTGAACACGATTACAGGATTAAAGGATTAACAGGATTAGTCTTTTCTTTCTTGGAATCGTGTTCAAACAGGCATCGGGGATGCGAGGTCAACTTTCAATAATCAATCACCAGGCGTTAGACATCAGTAGCTATCGTCCTTAAAATTTAATCAGAAAACTCACTGACCAAAATCAACTGAAAATCCCTCAACTCAGAACTCAGCACTCAGGACTCATCACTCAATTTGGGGACAGACTTCCAATTTTTGTGCGTCCCATACGTCCCATGTCCCATCCGTCCCATTAGTCCCATTGCTATGTTTTTGAAAACACAACACCTGTTTTCCTGAAAATTACTTTTTATTAATGCATCATTTATGAGGTGCATTGATCTCGCTTTTTTCGTTAAACCTTTATATGAATTAAAAGCTCTAATTGAATTAGGGCTGCTGAAAGTCCTGTTATCCAAAGGAGTGAAAGGAAACCTATGATTCGATATCGATCCGATTTTTTTCCGTTAAAAACTATGCCGATAATGATCATGTTATCGTTGGTCATGATACCTTTGACTACTGATATTGTATTTTCCGAGTCCGCCGAAGGTGATTTTGATCCAATGTTGACAGACGGTATGTCTCAGCCTGCCGATGTGTTGGTTTTGGATCTGAAAAGCGCTTTCAGGCTTGCGTTGGAGCATAATTCCGAGATTCAGCGCGCCGACTTGGATGTGCAATCTTCACGTATCGGGCTGGATCAGGCGGAGAGGCAATATCATCCGTCGTTGTCGTTATCGGGATCGACCTCGGCGCGGTGGAGTGATCCGTCTGTTCCGGGCGCTGATTCCGTCACTCATTCGGCGAATGTTCGGTTGGGTTCGAATTACACCCTGTTCAACGGTTTTACGGATTCCGCCAATCGAGATGCGGCTCGAATCGAACTGGCTGGATCTGAGCAATCGGCGGATCGCGTTGCCGAAGGAGTTTTATTTCAGGTTATCGGCCGGTTTCTCAGTGCCGCTGCGGGGATCGAGCAAATCCAGGTTCAAAAGGAAAATCTGTATGCTCAACATGAATTGTTGAGCAAAATCGAGGCATTTTATGCCAGTGGAGTGCGGCCTATCGCGGATGTGTACCAACAGCAAGCCGAAGCGGCATCGGCGGAATTCAGATTGTTGAATGTCGAACGGGATTTTGAGTTAAAAAAATTGGCCTTATTGGACCAGTTGGGTTTATCTGCCGGTCGGTCGGTACAGATCGATCCGGTTGGTTTAGAAAAGGTTTTGACCTATCTGGAACCACTCCCCGACCCCGAAAAGACGTTGGCGGATGCCAAAACCAATCGGGCTGATTATGTGGCGGCAAAAGCGGTTGTGGATGCGGCGGAATTCTCGATTCGAGCTGCCTCCGGCGGGTTTTGGCCGAACGTCTCGCTGAGCATGGATGCCGGCTCGACGTATTCCAACGCAGCAAAAAGCTCCTGGACGGATCAGTTGGTTCGTGACAATCCTTATGCACAGGTAGGCCTGTCGGTCAATCTTCCTCTTTATGACAGATATCAAACTCGGAATGCCGTCGCATCCGCCGATATACGATACCGGCGGGCATTACTGGCATTGCAGGATCTGGAACGCAAGATCGAAAAAGAAGTCCTGACGGCATATCTTGAATATCGGACGGCTCAAAAGCAACTGGAAAGTGCCCAGGCTCAAATCATATTCACCGAACGGGCGCTTGAAAATTATGAGCAGCGTTATACTGTCAATGCCGCGACGCTGTTGGAAGTCGTCCAGGCGCGTGCGAATCATTTGATCGCGATGTATGAAAAAATAGCGGCAGAATACAATCTGATCGAAAAGGCGGTGGCGATAATCTATTACGCCGGTGATATGGGGCGGTGGTGTCGGACGATGCAGCATTCCGGTGAAAATCCAGCCGCAGTTGAAGGAGAATATTAATGAAACGATTCCTGGTCACACTCATAATTTTGGCCGTTATCGGTGTTGGAACATGGTACTTTTTTCTTCGTGATACCGAGCGAGCCGGAGCGGTCACGTATCGAACGCTCGAGGTGCGGCGGGGCGACCTTGAAAATCTGATTTCCAGCTCGGGAACCTTGAGCGCCGTCAGCACGGTCAAGGTGGGTTCACAGGTCTCAGGGACTCTGACGTCGATTCATGTCGATTTCAATGATGAGGTTAAAAAAGGGCAAGTTTTGGCGGAGCTCGACCGGTCGATGTTGGAGGCCACCGTCGTGGATGCCCGCGCTACTGTGATGCGTTCCAGGGCTCAATTGGCTCAAGCCAGGGCGGAACTCGAGCGGAATCGTCAATTATATGACAAGGGTTTCCTGTCGGAATCGGAGTTTTTGGTGCTGAAAACCGATGTCGATGTCAAGGATGCCGCGGTCGCCAGCGCTGAAGCGGGGCTGAACAAAGCGGTGACCAACCTGGGCTATGCCGTTATCACGTCCCCGATCGACGGTATCGTCATTCACCGGTCGGTGGATCCCGGTCAGACAATCGCCGCCAGTTTTCAAACACCGGAGTTATTCATTATCGCGGAAGATTTGAGCCGGATGCAGATCGAAGTTTCCGTCGATGAAAGCGATATCGGGCATGTGCGTGAAGGCATGCGGGTGCGGTTCGAGGTGCAGGCGTATTATGACGAAAAATTCTATGGTGTGGTCAGGCAGGTCAGATTGCAGCCGGAAACCATATCGAACGTCGTCAACTACACCGTTATCGTCGATGCCGACAATACCGACGGCAGGTTGTTGCCGGGTATGACGGCGACGGTGGATTTTATCGTCGATACCGTCTTCGATACCTTTCTGATTCCGAATGCCGCGATTGCCTTTCAACCGGATCAGGCGTTGCTGGAAAAAGTGACGAATGGGCGGGGAAAACCCGAGATGGAAACCGGTCCTGAGGGTATGAACGGCAAGTATGCCACCGTATATTTACAGGACAAAGCCGGTGGGTTTCAGGTGTTTGTATTTGAACCCGGCATAAGCGACGGCGTCTATACGGCCGTGACCAACATCGAGTATGGGCCGGAGAATCCGGCGTCTTTTCGGGCGGTAACCGGTATAGGTGGTAATTCGACGCCACGTTCAACCCAAAGAGGGTTCCCGGGAATGGGATCGCCGATGGGCGGGCCTCCGCCGGGTGCCAGAGGTATGCGTCGGTCGGGGCTTTAAGGTAAGGTATTGGTGATCATATAATGAGCGCTATTATACAAACAGTTGGAATCACCAAAACATTTCATTTGGGCGAAATTTCGGTTCAAGCATTGCGCGGGATTGATTTGACAGTTGACCCAGGGGAATTTATTGCGGTTATGGGCTCGTCCGGCTCCGGTAAATCGACCATGATGAATATACTTGGTTGTCTGAGTTCACCGAGCAGCGGTCAATATTTTCTGGACGGTATCGATGTCGCCGGCATGAATGCACGGCGGTTGGCCGATATCCGCAACACAAAAATCGGTTTTGTCTTTCAAGGATTCAATCTGCTTCCGCGCACATCGGCGTTGGAAAACGTCGAATTGCCGTTGGAATATGATCGGTATCGACGCATAAAAAAGCCGCGTCAAAAAGCCAAGGACGCGTTGGCGCGGGTGGGCCTGCAGGACCGTATGCATCATGAACCCAGTCGGCTCAGCGGCGGCGAGCAGCAGCGCGTCGCTATTGCACGCGCATTGATAACCGATCCGACGATCATTCTTGCCGATGAACCGACCGGTAACCTGGATACGCGGACGTCGGTCACAGTCATGAGTGTTTTTCAGTTGCTGAACGATCAAGGGATAACAGTTGTATTGGTGACGCATGAGCCGGATATTGCCGCGACGACGAAGCGGGTTGTCGAACTTCGTGACGGATTGATCATTCGGGACGAACCCATTCGACAAAAGCGCCTGGAAGCGGATTTGGAGGCGGTTTCATGAAGCTCGTTCGACTATTGAAAATGGCGGCTCGAAGTATTGTGCGAAACCGCATGCGCTCATTTTTGACGATGTTGGGCATCATCATCGGGGTAGGTTCGGTCATCGCCATGCTGGCGGTCGGTCAGGGCGCGCAGGCGTCGGTGGAAAGCAATATCGCGTCATTGGGAACCAATCTTCTGATCGTCATGCCCGGATCGTTTATGAGCCATGGCGTCAGTATGGGCGCAGCGACACGAAGCAGGCTGGAATTGCGTCATGCGCAGGCCATCGCCGAGAAGGCGCCCAGTGTCAAAGCGGTGTCCCCGGTCGTCAACTCCCGCGGCCAGCAGGTGATTTCTGGCCGGAACAATTGGAATACCACGATAACCGGTGTTTCGGAAACATATTTGGAAATACGGGACTGGGAAATGGAGTCCGGGACGTTTTTCACGGTGCGCGATCGGCGGTCCAGAGCCAAAGTCGCTGTATTGGGTAAAACCGTCGCCAAAGAGCTTTTTCCAAACTCCGAACCCGTCGGGTCTCGTATCCGTATCGGCACGATTCCGTTTACGGTGATCGGGGTCTTGCGCGAAAAAGGCCAAAGCGCAATGGGCAGTGATTCCGATGATGTGATTTTGGCTCCGATGGAAACCGTTTTCTATCGAATGACACAAGGTCGCTGGATTCATACGCTACTGGTCAGCGCTGAATCAAAAGACGTGATGGATCAAGCGACCGATGAAATCAAGCAGATTTTACGGCAGGAAAATCGCATACCGGATTCGGTCGATATCGACGATTTGTTTACGATTCGATCTCAGACACAGATCACCGAGATGGCCGCCGCCGTTACCGGGACATTTACGATGATGTTGGCGGCGATTGCAGGGGTGTCGCTGCTTGTCGGGGGTATCGGTATCATGAATATCATGCTGGTATCGGTCACGGAACGAACGCGGGAGATCGGTATACGTATAGCCGTCGGCGCTCGTGGTGTCGATATCATGCTACAGTTTTTGGTTGAATCGATGGTGATGTGTATGCTGGGTGGATTGTTGGGTATATTCACCGGCTGGGGTATCAGTCGACTTTTGGGCAACCTGATAGGTATGGAAGTGTTGTATAACCCGTTGGTAGCCGGTATTGCGTTTCTTTTCTCCGGCGCCGTCGGGGTATTTTTCGGGTTTTATCCTGCACGCAAAGCCGCGACGCTGGATCCGATCGATGCGCTTCATTATGAATAAGGGGAAGGCGTAAGGGGTGAGGGGGAAGAGCGCTCGCAGAGCGCTTAAGCCGGAAATAAGGAACCCGCTGAAAATCGAGTCCATCTCATAGTCTAATCCTGCCCATCCTGTAATCTTTGAAATCGTGTTCAGACAGTCCCTCATACCAAACGATAATTTGATTCCGCATTTGACCAATACTGATCCTCATGATCTTGGCTGCTTCGGGGATCGAGATTTTTTCCCATCTGTAGAGCTTTTCTGACAAGCGATTTTTTTGTTTATCAACGGAGAAAAATGTCCCGTATATCGTGACTGAACAGCTTTTATTCCATAATCTTTGCCGGTGATTATTTTTCTACAGCAGGGTTTGCCGCAGGTACAAGTCCATTTTGACACATACGCTTCGTCGCTTAGCCATAAAGCATAATCCACGGTGAGCTCATCATTTTTTTTAATATCTTTCCGCGCTGTCAATGTAAACGCGCCGTCCATCCATAAATTGGAATCACAGGAGTGGTTGATGGAATACGCATCGTCGCCGGCGCCTTCAAAACTGAATATATCATCATCCCACTGCATGATATGTTTTCCATCCAATATAGCTTTTTCAGCGCCTTTTTTGTCGGTGTAATGGTGACCTCCCCAAACAATGACGATTTCACCCTTTTGAATTGTTTCTTTGGCAAAAAGACCTTTCCCCCTGAAATCCGCAAGTTATGATAACTAGTGTTTTGATTCCTAAATGATATATCAATGGTGTTGACCTGTTATCGATACATCTTCAGGTTGGTATTTCCACCTGAATATGATGGGTTCTGCGTTAAGA
>JBASEY010000038.1:0-15961 GCA_049652745.1 bacterium
ACTCATCTTTTACAGTGATTTTATAAAAAGTATTTAGAATCAATTAGATAACAAGGCACAAAAAACTCTTGGCACTACAAAATGAAACACTGTAAAATCAATGAGTTACAGATTACAAATCGCTATCTTCTTGAGTTATTTGACAAATCTTTTGGTCGAAATTTGCGCCGACCGCTCGGATTGCCTCCGATGCCAGAGGGCCGATACTGGACCGAATCGCATAGCGTTTGCTCCCGACGGTCACAGCGCTGGTATACACTTCATTAAGTTCATGGCAAAGCCGATCGTGAGAGAGCGCCGATCCATTTGTATACAGACGCTGCTCCAGTTCTTTCAGGAGCTTGAGGGCTAGGAAACTGCAGAAAACATGACCGCGGATATTGCTGTCCGTCTGATGGAAAATCGGACGGGTTTTCAAGGTATGTTTCACTTGTCGGATTACCCGTTCAATCCGATAGAGTTCTTTGTATTTCAGAGCGATTTCTTCAGCCGGAAGCGTCAGAGTCGTTTTAAGGACATATTTGCCGTCGAACCGGGCATCATCACGAATCTTGTCTTTATCAATGGAAAAAACCGGGCCGGTTTGTTTCAAATACCGGCGATAACCGCTATTGCCTACCAGGTGTTTGTTTCCCTGTTTGAGTTTTTTCCGAAGGCTTTGAATCAAGGCATCCCGTTTTAAAGATTCTGCGACAGCTTCTTCTTCATTCAGGCAAATGATATATCGACCCTCGTCGTGCTGAATGCTTTTAACTTTTAAAGGCGCTAAATCTTTCGGCGATAGACGGTGGTCCCGGACGATGCTATATCGGCCTCTGGATCGTAAAATCTCGTCCTTGACCACGGTATCATTCCGCATACGGGTACCAATGATGTAATGGATACCCGCTTGTTCCAGTTCCCGAAGGTTGGCACCACTGATCATCCCTCGATCACAGACCACACACATTCGGTTCACGCCAAAGCGATGTTTCAGACGATCCGCCAAAGGACCCAGGGTAGTCACATCACTGGTCGATCCTGGCCACATCTGCATACAGATCGGATGGCCCTGATCATCAATGACGATCCCGACGATCATCTGATGACGATCCGACTTCCGATCTTTGCTATACCCGAATTGTCCCAATTCCCGTCCCCCTTGCCCTTCAAAAAACAAGGATGTCGTATCGAAAAACACCATGCCCAATTCGGTAAATAGATCCCGGTGCTTCTGAAACAGAATCTCTTCTATCTGTTGGGTCCGGTACCGCCGATCAAACGGATCACTATCATTCCATTCATCCAACGATTCCCCTAGCCATTCCATCGCTCGATAGAACTGATGCAGACTCAACCCCTTTTGACCGGGAATGTCCTGATTCTGACGCCAAACGTCACAAGACAGATCAGATCCGGATACCATGATACGATGCAGAACCGTGATATAGATCGCCCGTTCAACATCAAAGCCAAATTTTCGCCCTTTCAGCAGATGCTTTAACACGGATTGAATGCCGGTTTCTTTCCAGAGCTTTCCAAAAACGAGATCCGGCCCCCTAACCAAACGGTCGCATACGGGCACATCCGCTCGATCATGTTCTGCTAAAACCGCCAGTTTTTCGGACAGTCTGGCGCCGGAGATGAGTAAAGAATCCAAGACATTCAAGGTAGCCCCGGTTTCATCCAGTTTACCCAGCGTCATCAGTACAGTTTGTCTGGGTTTTCCATCAACCCGCTTGGATTCCACGAGTTGCAGATAGTGAGCATATTGAGTTTTTTTAATCCTGAAGTACATCATCACCTCCACTCCACTACATGATAGGTGATTAAATACAATTTGTCAACAAATTTTTAACTTATTCGTGGCACTACATTTTAACTTTTTTCAACACCGCTTCAGCGCAAAGCCTTGATTTTACTCGATTCAGTTTTCAAACGTTGGGTACAACTGTTAAAGATGAGTGAAACGGTATGTTGTTTGCCAAGTTCTGACATATATTATTTTTAGGAGGTAGCTATGAAAGCTTCTTTTCGCAGTGTATTACTGGTTGCAATGCTGCTGCTGCCGCTGTTTATGGCGCCGGCTTATGCGGCATATCAGGTCGGAGACAGAGTGGCTGAGTTTGAGTTGAACGATGCGTACGGTAATCTTGTCAAATTCAGTGACTTTGCCGGCAGGGTGGTTGTGCTCAACTTTTGGACGCCTGGGTGAGGAACCTGTGTTTTGGAGGCTCCAAAACTTCAAAAAGTTTACGAAACCTATCAAGATCAAGGTGTCATGGTTCTGGCCATTGGTGTTGATCAGAATCAGGCGTCCTGTCTGAATTGGATAAATAGACATGGTCTTACTCATCCCGTTCTTGCGGATCCGACACGTAAAGTCTGGCGGCTTTTTTCGATGGGGTACGTTCCTCATAATACCGTCACAGGTTGTGACGACGTCATTTCCTATACGTGGTACGGGTATGATGAGAACGCTATCAAAAATGCAATCAATGCCGGTTTGCCTTATATGATCCAGTTCGACCATATGCCGATATTATGGGTTCCGGAATGGACTCCATTTACGATCACTGCGGAAATTACTGCCAATTCAGCGTTTACAGCTGGATATCCAAAGGTGTTTTACCGTATCGACGGTGCTTTGTGGACCTCAGAAGAAATGATCGACGTCGGGAATGACACGTTTGAATTCGATTTTCCCGGTCAGTCACCAGGTTCGACTTTTGATTATTATTTTCGTGCAGAACAGACTGCCGGTTGCCCAAGATCATATCCCGGACCAAGAAGCCATTTTTCTATTCCAATAGGCAGCCCGACACCAACGCCGATTCCACCTACTGCTACGCCGATTCCACCTACTGCAACTCCGAATCCTCCTACCGCCACTCCGGAACCGACATTCACGCCGACACCGGATTGCATAAATAATGGTGATGTCAACCAAGATACTCTGCTGACCGCTGCTGATGCTCAATTGACTTTCCTGATTGCTCTCGGCACATATACACCGACGGAAATAGAGGCTTGTTCAGCAGATTGCAACGGTGACAATTCGGTTTCGGCCGCCGATGCTCAGGAGATTTTCCTGGCTGCAATCGAAGGCGGTTCATGCGTGGATCCACTGTAAACCATAAGGATTTGAGCTATAGATGATAAATCTACTCAAACTGGAATGGAAAACGTAAGGATGTTTTAAGCACTGAGTTGAGAATAAGAAAGGGCGGTTCAAAAACCGCCCTTTTTGTTACGCTATGATTTAGTCGTAATACCTACATCAGAGGATCGGCACAAGTTGCGCTGCCTAAAGCCGTCATAAATATCAGTTGGGCGTCGGACGATGATATCGCGTCATCTCCATTGCAATCGGCGGCGCAGGCCTCTTCATAGGTTGGAGTAAAAGTCCCAAGGGCTATCTGGAAAGCCAGTTGGGCGTCACTGGAACTTATCGTCCCGTCGGCATTCACATCGCCGTTGTTGACGCATGGGTTCGGGGTAGGAGTAGGTGGTGTCGCCGACAAATCTTCCGCCCAGATTTCGACATCGTCGATATTCCAACCGCAATATGAAACGGAATAATCGGTGGTGCCCATCACCCATCGTAGATAGACTGTGGCTTTATGATCGGCGATGGAAGAGATGTCGAACGAAACCGGTTGCCATTCGGTGTCGGTAAACGTGCTGCCGGTGTGGTCCCAGACAGTCGTCCACGAGGTCCCGTTTGTGGATACTCGGAAGGAGGCATGGTCCCATTGACCGGATTCTATTCCGAGCCAACGACGGAAACGCACTTCTACATTTTCTAGATTGCTGCAATCGATGGCATGAGTTGTCAGATATCTTTCAGGTAGATTGTTCGCGTAATTTCCGGAAAGGTTATAGCCATATACCGTGCTGCCGGTGTATCCACTGGTGGGATCGCCGCCGATGCCTTGCGGAACCCCCCATTCCCATTGGCCTTCAGTTGTCCAGCCGGGGTTGGCGTCCATATTCCAAAAATAAACTTGCTGCGGTGATATGCAGACGGCGATTGCCGAAGCATATACCGTTGCGGGTGAGCCTTCACAATCATCATCGTCATAGACGGCTGTCACCCTGTCGCCTCTTTTAACCTTCAAAACACCTGGTCCATCGGCATAATCGAGCAGTATCGACCCAACAAAAGTGTCCGAATCAGGCGAAGTTTCCCGGCAAACGACATATTTTCCGATCGGGTCGCTGTCGGAATAAATGAGCACTTCCTGGTTTTCAATCAGGCCGGGATTCGTGTTTAGATCTGAATCGATCAAAGTGATCGTGACCGGTTCCATTTCGCACAGGTATTGCGTGGCATCCAGACTGATGATACCGCATCCTTCAGGCACCTGAACCACGGAGATTGCGTCCAAATCATATCCGGGGTAACTGCCGGCGGCCGATCCGTCACCGTAATCCACGAATTTCAGGTAACGCACGGAGACAAGTCCGGTGCCGTTCAAATCGAATTCGGTCGTTCCATTGGCTGTCCCGATTAAAACCCAAGGCCCTAAAAATCCGCCGGACGATCCATAAACATAACACTTTTCATTACCATCACCCGCAGAAGCCGCTTCATGAACGATGAAATCCATTCCCGGATTATCGACGATTTCGAACCCTTCCCCCATGTCAAACGTGAATGTGCACCCTTTGCCGAGCGAAGCCGGTATGTTGTCCGGCGGTCCAAGTGCATTGTGAGGCCACATATACGCCGGCCATGATGACGCATTGCTTTCGTAATAACTGGTAATTTGCGTCCAGGCGGCATGCAGAGCATGATGGCTGTAATTGGGATACAATTCAAAGATTTGATGAGTCGTGGATCCATTGGTGACGGTTATCCCTGTAATGGTCTGTGGGTTATAACCGTTCGCCCAAGCTGTCAGTGTATAAGTGCCGGCTTTTATCGGTCTGTGAAAATCTCCCGCATTCGGATCGGTATATACGACGACAGGATGGTTTTGAATCGTTATCACGGCTTCTAACGGTTCCCCTGTCACTGCATCTTTGACGACTCCACTGATGCCGAACCCGGCCGCTTCAATGATAAACAAAATGCCGTTTATATTTTGGTTGAAATCTTGCTGAATATGCTGCTGGCCGTATCCTGGAGTTTCGATCGTGATATCCAATGAACCCCGGCATCCGTAGCTCCAATCGTTCGTATCGCCGTTGGTTTGATACCAGTCAAAGCCCTCGACAATCGTATAGCCGTTATCCTGCGTATAAATATCGCCCCAATCGATCAGCATGCTCTTATCCGGGCAGTTCTGGCCGGTAAAATTCCAGGTGTAATTGAAATAAGTTGTGACACCATGAAAACTCAAGCTCGTGCTGAAATTGCGTCCTAAAGACCAATTACGAAAATGCTGTAACTCCGGCTCACTGAATGGACCTGAACCGCTGGCATAATACATGTAACCATGGTTTCTGTTCATATCGACCCCGTTGGCGTTGCCTCTTGTTCCGCGTTCATGCCCATCGGGATTGATCGATGGCTGAATCCAGATTTCACGGGTGTTGACCAGCCCGGTAATATAGGGGTCGACTCCGTAATTTTCCGTCAGATAAAACATCAGCAGCCGCATCATTTCCATCGAAATGTATTCATCACCATGGATATTGCCGGCGATCCTGACTTCCGGTTCGTCGATTTCATCGATATCGGGGTTGTCCGTTATTTTCATCACCCATATCGATCGGCCTTGAACCGTTTGGCCGATCGTATAAATTCTGACTAAATTCGGATATGTTGCGGCAAGATTTTGCATATCGGATACCATGCTGCTGTAACTTGTCCAGCGATCTCCCATGGATTCCCGGTAAAATTGCGCTCTGTCCCGCGAATCTTCCCATAGAATTTCAACCTCATAACCCAATTCCCTGATTTTAATCAGCTCATCAGGCGACACAAGCGCTTGCGCCCAGGTGTCGCGCACATCCTCATACGTAAGCCGTAACGGTCTCAAGCGGGCATAAGCATCACCCCTGTTTTGAAATAAAATCTTAACGACCATCAACGTGTCGCCATCGTTCTCCTGCAAGTAGGCGGAAGGCGCCACCATCATCATGCATAAAAGCACTAAGGAAGCCCTATAAAACATTTTCATCTTATCAATCCTTTCCAATACTCCGTGCAACATCCTGTTCGCAATGGATTCCGGATGTCGAATACCTTGTTGAAATAAGCAAAATTTACGCCAAATTGTCAAGCGTTTAAGCGCTCATCACGCCGATCGTGAGCCGCTGTTTCCTCGTTTGCTCATATCTGAAAACCATGCTTCAGCAACTCATTCAAGTAACTTCCGTAACGGTGAATCATCAAAATGACAGAAGCTTCATCATGTGATGGTGGGGCGAAGGCATCACGGTAAAAATTATGAATATGGTAGTTCAAACAGAATCAACAAATATTTTGGAGTCGAAATACGGAATAAATCTTACGATGAGACGCGTACGCGCATTGACGGGGAAATCGATCGACTTTAAAATGCTTCATCAATAAGGCTTCGGGAGCTTTATTGAGGTGAAATGCTTTTCAGTTTAGCAAAAGGAGATATAGAATGAACACAAAACGAGTTATTCTCTTGGTACTAGGTGGCATAATCCTTTCTTCATTAATATCGAGCCGGGTATTTGCCGACGATATCGTGGATCTGATCAAATCGGCGGAACAGAATTACACGGCTAAAAAATATAAGAAGGCGCTTGAAGATTTGGAATGGGTCAAGACGGAAATAGGTCGATTGCAGTTGCAGGAGATGAAAAGCTTGCTGCCGACTGAAATCGATGGTATGAAAGGTGAGGATGGTGATGGCGGCGCATTGTTTGGTTTGCATTCAGTGACCCGCGATTACAAAGATGGGGATGGGAACAAAAAGGTATCGATCAATCTTTTAGCCGCAGCCGCAGGTGAATCCGGCGGTGGGCTCGGAGCCCTGTTTGGGTTGGCTGCTGCGTTTGGGGCCATGGACACATCTAAAGAATCCAAGATGATCACCGAAAAAGGATATCGCGGCAATTTTACTCTAGATGCTGAAAACCAGGAGGGAATGCTGATGTTCAGCCTGAGCGGTGGATCTATGGTACAGATCGAAACCTTCGGTTACAGTGATGAAAGTATGGCCAAAAAGGCCGCAGAAAAGCTGGACTTGCCCAAAATTGAAGAAGCGTTGAAATAAGGCTGTTTTCTAAAAGGCGATGCCGACTTTTCAGTTTGGGGGCATTGTGAAAATAAAAAAAGTTATCGCTTTTTGGGGATTTCTGTCGTTTACAGGAGCCGCTTTGGCTGTTGAAACGTCGATCTGGATGGCGGATTCATACGGTTCCGAGATGGTTTACCGATCGGGTACATCGATTGTCGAGCGGTACCATAAAGGTCTTGGCGCCTTGAGCGACGAAGAGCAAGCCTTTGCTTTGCAGGCCTTGAACGAACCGAAACGCTCAGAGGGGTTTTTTCAATCGACCAAATTTCCTTTGAGAAGCCATTATCCGTCTGAAGAATTTCAAGATTTGGCTGAACGCATCCTGAAAATCGCTGAAGAATGCTGGGAGGTGCAGGTCACTCGGTGGGGGTTTCCGCCGCCGCCGCCGGATTGCGGTTATGATGATTCCGACGACATGGATATCCATATTGTGTCGCTCCCTGCCGGAGTGGGCGGTTACGCAGCCTTCAGGTGTTATGACGAATCGACGCCGTACACCGTAGCGGCAAGCTTTATCGGCCTGTCGGACGCATTGCCGGAAGCCTTTCTTCGGAGCGCGGTTGCACATGAATTCAATCATGTACTACAAAATGCGATCGACTATTGGGAGTCCATCACTTTCAAGGAATATACCTCAACCTGGGCCATGGAATGGATGTACCCGGAAGATGACCAGTATTTTCAATTTCTTAAAGCTTATCAGAGAAATCCTCATCTGCCGATGAATCATTTCAGTCAGACGAATACGTATCAATATGGCGCCGGTATTTTCCTGCACTTTTTGTCTGAGTATTACGGTGGAGGAGACCCGCAGATCGTTCTGGATGTCTGGAATGCCTGTCGGCAGACAGAATTTTACAATGCTCCGGATTTCATCGACGGACTCAAAGTGGTGATTCCAGAATACTCAAAGGGCGTCGATACATTTGCTGATATGATGGCGGAATATGCTGTGTGGCGAACCATAACTTCATCACGTGATGATGGTGTTCACTTCGCCGATGGCTGCAAATGGGCGCCGGGAGCCGAAGTGGTTATGGATACTGAAATCGATCTGGGAGGATCATGGCCCAAAACGATGACGCCGGACAAGCCGCCGCTCGATTATGGATTCAGCTATTGCCGTCTTGTCAATCCGGTGTCTGCGCCGGATGGCATCCTGCTGGAATTTTCCGGTGATGAGGCGGTCGACTGGGTGGTGGTGCTGGTCGAATGCAGAAATAATCATACCTTGCATATCAAACACCGAATGGAAATCAGTGACGCAAAAGGTAAACTGATGTTGACACCCGTGATGCTTGAAAACGCCGATGAGTTTATTGTCGGCGTCGTCAATCTGTCCAACGACGAGTTTGATACCAATCAGACCGGTGAAAAACGTGACTATGCATTGACACTGCGTAAAGCCGCCCCAAAAACATCCATAAGACTATGGACGGATTCCCCGATGACCGGCCCGGGGATGGATTATGTGTTGAACCTTGAAATGGAGTATTACGGACAACCGACAGAACTTGACTTGTGGCTGTTTGTCGAAATCGAAGGGTGTTTCTTCTCACTGTTTACAAATTCCGATGGAATTCCTGTTCCGGTTGCCATACCGCTTCAAAATGCTTTCACGGTTACGACACCGATTTTTCAATTCACTATGCCGGAATTAGAGACGGAAATACCGATTCGATGGCATACAGCTCTACTTTCAGATCAAACCGTCAATGATTATCGTGTTATTCGAAGCAACCTTCTGCCGAAGGTTCGTTTATAAAAAGGAGATTGTTATGACGAGGAAAATTTTAAGTGTGGTTTTCA
Organism: bacterium; assembly: GCA_049652745.1. Classification (GTDB taxonomy): domain Bacteria; phylum CSSED10-310; class CSSED10-310; order CSSED10-310; family CSSED10-310; genus JBASEY01. The sequence goes on from JBASEY010000038.1 coordinate 9,015, forward strand.
TGGTGCTTTTGATTGCACCGGCATCGCTGGCGGCGCCGAAATGGCTGGTCAACGATGGATTTGGCGAAGGTGGTATGGCCTATTACCAACAAGGGTTTATTGCCAATGAAATCCTGGCATCGGTTTTCGTGCCTGATCCTGGAGATTATCCGGCCAAATTGACAAAAGTGCATACCCTGGTACAGGACGGAACACCAGGGGGCGGAGCCCAAGAAATTTTTGTTCTATATATTTGGCAGGATAACGGCGTTTTGCAACCCGGTACTCTTCTTTATAGTGAGGGATATCTTCTAGTTGCCGCAGATGCCTTTAACGAAGCTGATTTATCCGAATTGGACATCGTGATTCCGAGCGGAAATATTCGTGTTGGATGGGAATTTGTCGAAAATCCGCCGCCGAGTTTCTGTCGCGATGCCGATGGCAATATCAAGCCTCATCGAAATTTGATCTATGGTGAGATATTTGGCGTTTGGAAATGGGTTTGGTCGGAAAACGCCGGACTTCAGGGGGATTGGATACACCGATTACAGATCGATACCAATTACAGTGGTGCGACACCAACGCCTGTGCCGACGGCTACACCTACCTGGACGCCGGTTCCTACAGACACACCCACTCCTTTGCCGACCGATACGCCGACTCCCGAACCTACTGATACGCCGACTAATACGCCAACCCCAACTCCAACGGAAGAGCCGTCACCGGGAACACCGACCGTGCCGCCGGAAACCCAGACCCCTGAACCCACGCTGACTCCAACGCCCCTGCCTACAGATACACCGATCCCCACGGATACCCCGGCTTTTACTCCAACCAACACACCTACTGATATCCCGACTGCTACACCGACCGAAATCCCGACAGCTACACCTACTCAAATCCCGACCGACACACCTACACCGGTTCCGCCGACACCGACGCCGGACGATGGAGCGATTTACTGGGATAAAGAGACGTATTTCGGTCCGGATGCCCGAGGAATTCTGACTGTCGAGGATTGGGATCTCGATACCGATCCGCTTGTGCAGGAAACAGTGAATGTGCATGTCTGGAGCCAGCAAAACGATCCCTACCCGGGTGGTTTGGTCGTGACATTATATGAAACCGGCACCTCCAGTCGTACGTTCCGTTCGATCGTTCCGCACATCGGATTCGGACCGGCTACTCTTCCCAGTGAGAACATTATCGGCGTGACTGATGGAGAGCGCGTATTTGCCCGTTATTTGGACAAATCATCAGGTGAAGAAAGAATAGCGGCTGCGCAATGGTTTGATGAAACGCTGAGCCTTGACCTTCAAATGCCTGCAAAATCGTTTGGTACAGGCGACATGCTGTGGTGTGATTTGTACTATACCAATACCGGGAAGACCGTCAACGTCGATCTTTACGTGCTGTTACAGGTGTTCGATGAGTTCTTCAGTTATCCGACCTGGCCGAATCTCAACTCCGATCTAACCTATGAGACGATGACGATCGCCGCCGGTCAGGAAGGCACTGTTTCGATCATTCCAGCTTTTGAAGTGCCGCCGATCAGTCCGTTCGGTCCGATATATTTCTATGCGGCGATGTTTTCAGCCGGACACCTGGATATCGATTCATTGGTCACAAATGTCGATATAGCGGAATTCTATTTCCATTGATAGTCGAAACTTGATTTTTTTAGACTGCCTGTCTGTAATGGATAGGCAGTCTTTTTTTTGAAAGGAGAAGAGGTGGGAAAGCGTTATGAAATACAATACCTTGATTTTCATGCTGTCTATATTGGTTCTTATAAATGGTGCTCCGATGGTCGCCCGCGAACTTAAACCAGAGCCTATCGCGACATTTTCGATCGTCGCCTGGGATCCTGAATACCGTGAATTCGGTGTGGCCGTTCAATCGAAATTTCTTGCGGTCGGCTCCGGGGTTCCTTTTGCCGCCGCCGATGTCGGCGCATTGGCCACTCAAGCATGGGGCAATATTTCTTATGGATGGGATGGAATGGAATTGCTCAAATTGGGCGTCGATGCCGAAACGACGGTGAGGGTCTTAACCGGTAAAGATGAGTTTCGCGATTTCAGGCAACTTGGTGTGATCGATGCCGCCGGCCGCACGGCTGCGTTTACCGGTAAAGAATGCCAGGATTGGGCAGGCCATAAAACGGGAAAAAATTATACCGTTCAGGGTAATATCCTTGCCGGAAAAAAGGTTGTTGACGACATGGCCGATACGTTTGAGGAGACTGCCGGGCTTCCACTGGCCGAAAGATTGATCGCCGTTTTGAGAGCCGGGCAGGCGGCGGGTGGCGACACGCGAGGACGGCAATCAGCAGCGCTGTTGGTGGTGCGTGAAGCCGGCGGTTACAGCGGCCAGGATGACAAAGCCATCGATCTTCGCGTCGATGACCATCCGGACCCGATCGAAGAGCTGTATAGGATTTATAATGTGCATATCAAAACGTTCGGACTGGTGTCCTATTTGCAATCCTCGACGGCTTTTGAAGATCAAAAGGATTCAGCCGCAGCGGACGCATGCCTGAAGCGAGCATTAAAAATTGCCGAGACGCTGCCGGATATCGAGGCGAGCTATCTGAATGCTGTCGCGTGGACATTGGCTGAGAAAAACCTTGAACTCGATCGAGCCTTGAAACTGGCTGACAAAGCCGTTCAATTGGAGCCGAAAAGCCCCGAAATCATGGATACGCTCGCAACACTCTATTACTTGAGAGGATATATTGAACAAGCTGTTGAATGGCAGATGAAAGCGGTGGAATTAAAACCGGGCGATGCGTATTACAGTGATAAACTAAAGGATTGGCGGAAGCAGCTCGATTGAACCTCGGTCAAACGGCACATCCTATGCCGATCGTTTCCCTCTAATGATCGACATCAGCATCAAAAATCCGATCACGGTCAAAAGCAGTGCGGTGCCGATAGGTCCTGTCGTTGGAATCGGCGGTATCGGCGTCGGGGTCGGCGTGATCGTGGGTTCAGGCGTCTCCGTCGGCTCAGGAGTATCGGTCGGTTCCGGTGTTGGAGTATGGGTCGGGGTAGATGTCGGAGTCGCAGTAGCCGTGGCGACATTGGTGTCTATCTGAAGGCGATGAATCCAGTTTCCTGAGACACCGACATCTTCTATCCAGTGCCATTGCCATGATCCACTACCCGTATCGCCGTAGATCAGGTTCCGATGGGGAATGGTTGCAGTACTATCAGTCCTGATTTCCCCCAAATCTAATAACAAGCCGCGCTAATCGTTGATTTTTCTATTGACAGGTTTTGCAAACCATGTTATTATTAATAACATGAGCTACCAAGTCGAGCAAAAAATAGGAAAACACATTTACATCTATGAAGCCGAGGGATACTGGGATCCTGTTAAAAAACAAACCCGTCAAAAACGGACCTATATCGGGAAAAAAGATCCCGTTACCGGGGAAATCGTAACACCAAGAAAATCACTTTCACCCAAGGCTTCTCGAGATTTTGGAGCGATCTATCTCCTGTATACGCTGGCGAAAACCCATGGGTTGATTGCTCATTTAGAACGGGCATTTCCGGAAGAAGGACAGGATGTGTTTAATATGGCTGCCTTTCAATTATGTGAAGGAAAACCTTTTTATCTGATGAAGCCCTGGCTGGAAGCCACGCATATTGATAGCTTTACGATCGCCGACTCTCAGGCTATCAGCCGATTTTTCCAGGACCTGGGCCAACGGGAGAGTGACCGGCGGCACTTTATCGATCGATGGGCCTATGGTCAGCCGGCATCACGGGCTGTCGCGTTTGATATTACCTCCCTGTCGTCACATGGCAAGCTGATCGATTTATTAGAATGGGGATATAACCGAGACGGCGAGAATCTCCCTCAGATCAATTTAGGAATTGTCATGCGGATTCCGGATGGTATTCCGATGAGTTACCATATCTATCCCGGCAGTATCGCCGATGTCAGTACCTTGTCGAATATCATCAAAGAATTGGATAGCTGCGGTGTCAGTATTCGACGGTTTGTCCTTGATCGAGGTTTTTTCAGTACGAGCAATATCATGGAATTATCACAAGAGAAGATCCCTTTCATCATACCCATGCCCTTTCGCTCGACTCTCGCCCACCAATTGCTTCTGGATACGCAGAAGGCATTACAATCTCCACAGCATGCTTTTATTCATCACGGGCAAGCGCTGTTTCATACGTCAAAAGAGATTCAGATTGGCGGCTATAAATGTATAGCGCATGTGTATTTTGATGAAGAGCGAAAAGCTCGGGAAACCAGTCATCTGATTCACCGACTGACAGAATTTGAAGCCTTTATGAGTCAACGGTCATTCGAGACGTTGGATGACGTCATGGCGGTCATAAACGATAAAGGTCGGGGACTGGGTTCGCTGTATACGATTCGTCTGGAAGGTGCCCAAGCGATACTGACCCGGAAAACCCGTACGTTAACTCGGATGATCAATCGTCATGGAAAGGTGATCCTTGTATCCAAGGCAAGCCGGTTGAGCCGTGATGAATTGATCTATCTGTATCGACGTCGGGACATGATCGAGAAGCTCTTTGATGTCATGAAAAATGAATTTGATTCCAACCGAATTCGGATTCATTCCCGAGATGCGCTTGAAGGTCGCTTGTTTATCATGTTTATCTCGATGATTCTCTATTTCATCCTCCAACACCGGATGCAGCAAAGTGAGTTTTTACATAACTTCTCGGTAGCCGACATTATGGCTAAATTGAAGATTCTCAGAAGCGTTACCCTGTCGAATGGTAAAACCTATTTGACAGAAATGACAAAAAAACAAAGGGATATCCTGACGGCGTTCAATATACCTCTCCCCAAAAAACCATGTTATTAAAAATGCGGGAATTCAGGATCTAACTACCGTCCACGTGCATCCATGCTAATGACTATTTTCCTTTGTTTCAATGGAGTGATCCATTCCACCGAGTTGAACGGACTCCCCTGGACCGGATGAATCTGATACCTGAAATCCGCTAGTTTAGCTTTGACAGCATCGGATTCGGAATTTTGTTGGGAGTATGAATTTGACAAGATTTTTGTCTTTTCTTTTATTGTCTGAACACGATTACGGGATTAAAGGATTAACAGGATTAATCTCTTCTTTCTTGGAATCTAATCGTGCCCATCTTTGTAATCTTTGGAATCAGATTCAAACAGAGATCTATGGTAAGGAAACCATTTATCAAAACTAGATTAACGTGTGGTCAGGTTTTGAAGACCGTCTAAAGTGAATCTTTTTGGGTCCAAAGGTAGGGAAAACTTAATAGTCAATCACAGCCGGAAGCGGTTTGTATCAACGAAACGGAAGAAATCCGACGATGATATCGGAGGAAACATACTTAAAATAGTCGAGGATCGAGCCTCTAAGAACGATGCTCCAAGGCTATTTCTCTCGCTCCATTACGACAATTATTTCATCGCGCGAAAGCCCGCGGATGCTGGCTGTGGCTATAGAAACAACAGCCCATCCTTCTTTTGCGTACGAATTGATAATTTGCTCGAGTTTTTCGGGGTCGAATTTGCCGCTCAAGCATTGGTCTTTCTCTGTGAAAACTTTGTATTCTTTCATACTTCTTTCCTCTTTGTTGTGAGTTTTTACCCAACCTGATGATAATATGACCTTGCATAAAAATCTTTAATCATGATAGCTGCTATCGCCATTTCCTATTTGTATTAGAACATTGTTCTATTTGCGCCTGATAAGACAATATACCCATATCCTTCTAATATGTCCTTCTGATGTATCAGCTTCACCTTGTTATGACGATCCATTATTATGCTTTTTCAGATTAATCGGCCGTATAGTTATTAAAAACTTTTCTCCTTTACAATAGTTTATCATAATCTTATTTCCAGTAAAAAATCAAAGTCCGGAATTCAAAACTTAACCATTTGGCTTGTAGCCTGAAATCCGCAAGTTATGATAACCAGGTTACGGATCGGGTATTGCCAGGTGAAATGTGTTGAAAATATCTAATTGTATTTTAGATATTTCTGTCAATCTTGTCTGGCCGCTCACAAGTTCCACAGCGCAGATCGTATTTAAAATTTTGAGTACCTCTTGAGGAGAATAGGTCTTTTTCAGTGCGCTTTCATACAGCCTACTATGCAGATAAAAGTATATTAGCAGGGTGATGAGTAAGCAGGCGTTTTACCAGTCCTTTTTTGTCTGAACACGATTACGGGATTAAAGGATTACCAGGATTAGTCTTTGCTTTCGCTGTATCTAATCGTGCCATCTTTGACTCGTTGAAATCGTATTCAAGCAGACACCTACAGTAAGGGAACTATTTATCAAAACCAGCTTAACGTGTGGCCTAGATTTTGAGAAGCGTCTATATAATATTAATCCTCGCTACGGTTAGCGAAGAATGGGAATCCGGTCGAAAACGCTTGACAATTGAAGCAGATCAAACCCAATGAAACAATTTACAGAAAAATGTTTGCTCTATCTTGATAACGTCCATCCAATTATCACTACCCTTGTCTATTTTTATACCATTTTCGTGATTCAAAGATAAGACATAAGATTGAATTTTTCGGCTTCGAACTCCACTGCTAGAGCTAGTTGCTATTACTTCTACGCTTAAACAAATTGGATATTTATCGCTTATTTTATTTTTTTGATAGCAAAGATTGATCCAACATCGTAGTGGCCAACAGTAACACTTTCTTTGTGATTCTTTATTTTCATTTATATATTCAGCTAGCTTTCTACTCATTTCCTCAGTAGATATTTCGCCAAAATCTTCCAAGAGAATCGAATTATCTTCGTACTTATTCTTTATGAATTTTTCAGAGGACAATTTCAGAAGCTCACCCTCTGTGTCAATATGAATGAGACACCTAGCCTATGAAAGATTAGTGTAGTAAACTTTGAGGGCGAGATGGAGAGATTCATATGGATTCAGAACGATCAGTAAAGGATGACAGGACGGAGAATG
>JBASEY010000039.1:0-24255 GCA_049652745.1 bacterium
TTATGCATTATTATAATAATTCTGACGATCTTTGGATAATAGGTTACGTGGTGGGAGATATTTTAGAAAGGAACTCGGTTGATGATCTTCATCGGTTGTCGTATCTTTTGACATCTGAAGATCCAGCGGATGGTTTCGCACGCCAGAATTTGATAAACAAGTTTGGACAAATTGGTACAAAAGAATGTCTATCGATATTAAGACAAGCTGCTGATTTCTGGAGAGAGCAGGACCGCCTCGGCTGGGTTCGTACCATAGAAGACTCAATTAAAAGTATCGAACAGCGTTTTGGTATAGGGTCAGCAGAGGACAAGGATTCATAGGAAACACTGGTGCGCTATCTCCAATATCCATTGTCCAATAACCAATTTCCAAGTGGTAGAATTTAGTATCTATGGCCTTCAAGCTTGATTTAGAAATCTCTCTATTTAAAGAGAAGCGAAAAACCTAACCAGAAACTCAGTACCAGAAACCAGAAACCGCGCTCGCAGAGCGCTAGCGCTTTTTGACTTATTCGGTGCTTTCCCGTAAAATAAGTTTGTATTCACGATAAAAAAACATTTTGCGCAAGCATATCAGGCATTTTAAAACGGAGGAAGCAAAAATAATGAAGCAATTACTTTCGATAAGTTTGTTTGTCGTTTTTTCGGGTTTCAGTTGTTTCGCGGCCATCATTCGAGTTCCGGAAGATCAACCCACGATCCAGGCGGGCATCGATGCGGCGGTTGACGGCGATACGGTATTGGTTGCAGATGGGACATATACAGGGGAAGGCAACCGCAAGATAACTTTTACCGGCAAAGCAATTACAGTCCAGTCTGAAAATGGACCGGAACAGACAGTGGTTGATTGCGAAGAGACCTTTCGAGGTTTTTCATTCCGTTCAGGAGAAACAAACGCATCAATTCTTCGAGGATTTACAATTGTGAATGGTTTCACGGAGGGTTTGGGTAGAAATGGTAGCGGCATCTCTATCAACGGCGCTTCTCCCACAATTGAAAATTGCATTATCAAGAACTGTGTTTCCAAAGCGGCTCATGATGAGGGCGTGTATTATTTTCCTGCTTTGGGAGGAGGGATGTATATTTCCGGTTCGCCGGTTTTAATCAATTGCGTATTCATGAACAATCATGCATATGACTACGGTGGCGCTATCTACTGTGCCAGTGGTTCTGTTACAATTTCCGATACAATTTTTGAGGGCAACGGAGCAGTTTACGGGGGCGCCATTTATGGAAAAAATGTTTCGATTACAAGCTGTACTTTTCAAAGAAACATCGCAGCATACGGAGGTGCGATAAATTGCAGAAGTGAAGCAATTATCGGGGGTAGTCAAGCGGACGGGAATTATTTTGATAACAACAGAGCCGCCGTTGGAGCTGACCTTTTCTGTGAAGACAATCCTGAGAGCCCAATTATTGCGAGCTATAATACGTTCACGGGTTACTTCCCTTCAGATTATTATATAACTCCCATTGAAAAATTTGATTTATCAGGTTGCACTTCTTTGTTAACTCCATTGACTCAAGACGTCTATATTTCTTGCGATGGCGATGATTCCAATACAGGTTTATCCTGGGATCAGGCTTTTAAAACTGTCCATTATGCAGTATCTCGTGTTTATGGAACGAGGACCAATCCTGTGACGGTTCATATCGCACCGGGATATTATTCGCCTTCCTCAACACAGGAAACATTCCCGCTACCCATTGTAAGCCATGTCCATCTGAAAGGTGAAGATATGTTTGAGTCTGTCTTTAACGATGAAGGAACAGGCGGAGGTTTCATTGCTCATGAGGATCAAAATATTTCCATAGCGTATCTTTCAATATATGGCGGTTTATATTTGAAGGGATTGGATGCGAAAATTTCGAATTGCTTGATTGAGAAAGATCCTGTTATCATCGGGGACAACTACAAATACACTGTATACGCTCATTCCGACTCACTCACTATCAACGACTGTATTATAAGACGTAGCTACGGTTATCTAGAAGCGGATACCTATTTGAACGTCCTAAATTGCTTTTTTTATAAAAACATGGGAAAAGTTTATGACCATTTCAACCTCCCCTTCAATGCAACTCCTGCAATAACCCTATCCAGCCCTTTGACGACGATTTCTAATTGCTCATTTTTTGAGAATTCTACGGGTCCAGTTTGCTCTGTTTTACGTTTCAGTAATTCAGTGATAAATAATTCAATATTTTGGAATCAGTCAATGTCAGAAATCGAAGAAATAGAATTTAATGGAGACTGCTCTGTTCAATTTTCCAACATAAAAGGCGGAGCCAAAGCTGTGTTTAAAACACAGGGATCCACTTTACACTGGGGGGAAGGAATGATAGATTCCGATCCACTTTTTACGGAAGGAACTTATGGTAATTTCTATTTGAGCAGCACTGCCGCGGGTCAGCCTATGGATAGCCCATGTATTGATTCCGGAAGCGATCTTTCCATGAATGTATGTTATCCAGGTTCTACTGGAACCACATGTATGAATAACCTTACAACGCGGACAGATCATATTGCCGATTACGGCATCGTAGATATGGGATTCCATTACACTTCTAGTGGTTGGTTGGGAACCAGACTCGAACTGTCTCAAGACAATTATTTCAGAGCAGATGATATTTTTTGGTTGAAATGCCATGTGAGCATAAATTACTCTTTGACCGATATTCCAATAGCAATTGTGCTGGGTGTTGGGGGAGAATACTGGTTCTGGTGGCCCAAGTGGACAGAGGATTTCGAAACGATACCAACAAACTTTGAGCCCGGACTGACAAGCTTTTACGTGTTTGAACCCTTTGTTTGGCCGGTTGTCGATGGTCATGTAGAGGGATTGGAATTTTACAGCGCATTATTGACGCCTGATATTAGCAATATCATTGGCGAGTTTGGACATGTTGTATTCGGTTATACCGACCGGTAATGGTAATTGATCAACAAAGCGATCTGTTTTAATCAGCAGGCCGCTTTTTTATTGCCAAATAGCTCAATTTCTGATTGTCGCCTTCAAGATAGCAACATACCTAGAACAGGCGGATTCATCGTGTCGGCACGGGCCTGAAGTGCGAGGTCACTATCCAATGCCCAATAACCAATAACCAAGCGTTATATTTCAGTATTTAAAGTTTTGGGGGAACAACCGCGAATGAACGCGAATGGACGCTAATAAGGTTTGAAAACCAATGAAATTTTAGTCATCCATCACCGTCTGTTTTTTTAAGGGTTAGACTTTAAAACCTTTAATTTTCGAGTTTAATTAGAAATCTTACTAATAATAATCAACCGAAAAAACCACAACCAGAAACCCAGTACCAGAAACCAGAAACGGCGCTCGTAGAGCACTATTCAGCACTCAGAACTCAGCACGGAAACGCTCGCAGAGCGCTACCATTCTTAATTGTTTGAACACGATTACAGGTTTTGATGATTAACATGATTTCTTTAATCATGTCCAGCTCGTAATCTAATCCTGCCCATCCTGTAATCTTTGAAATCGTGTTCAAAAAATCACCATCGCTTCACCGTTCATCAGCTTTGGCAGCAATGAAATTTTTCGAGGGTGCGGATTCGTATGATCGGCATGATCAAAAAGACAACGAAAGTCCATTACATCTTTCAGGGAAAAAGCATTTGAAAATGGGGCGGCTTGTTTTATGTACATCCACAATGAGAGAGGCTGTCCAACCGATGGGGATAAAACCCACTCAACAATATCGAAAAACAGCGTAGACTTTGCCCACCAGGCCTTAACCCTCTCCTTGGGTCTAATCCTGTTTAAGCGGGACCCGGATCAACGAGTTTGTAATTTTTTTACCGTCTGGCACGATCGTAACAAGCCAAAATTTACGCATCAAGGTTCATCTCCGGCTCGGCAATGCCGCCCTGAAATTAACAAGTTAAATCCTGCCCGTTATTCAGATATTCTCTTGCCGACATTTTTCTTGCGCCGCCAGCCGATTAAAAACAAAATCCCAATAAACAATGCCGGTCCGGCGATCGCTAAAGAATTAATCAGCATCCACCAGCTAGACAGTTCGAAATTACCGACCTGACCACTCGCGATCATGACGATGTAGAAAATTCCCGCCAGTATAAAGGCAATCGCCCCTACGATTTCATGCTTCCAGGATATCCATAAAATTACCGCCAGAATAATACTGGGGATATTATGGATAAGTAATCTCAACATCAATTCTCCCGTGCTATGATTATTTTCAAAAACATCGAGAGAAAACAGCGCCAGGAACAAAATAAATATTACCGCCAGTATTCTGGGCGTCCAGAAAATAAATTTTCCTGTCTTTTTTTCTATTTTCACGGCTCACCTCCTTTTTTGGTGAAAACTTCCCAGAAGAACAATTCAAAGAAATTTAATAACAAAAAAATCAATTGAACTAATATCTCTATCTTATTCAAGGAGGCCACGCACCTCAAACACCCGAGCGCCTACGGTGTCCAGGTCGACCCCCCAGAGGCCGCCGTGATAGGTGCCGAAAAAGAAGACCCAAAACAATTTCTCATCCTCTGTCGGATCAAATTGTTCAATCCAAACCCAGTCATCAGTGATTTCAAAATTCGGGTCCCTGTTGTATTCGCCAACGCCTACCCAACGCAAAGTTTCCATCTCCTCCAATGTCGGCATTCTCCAGCCGCCACCCGCCACGTTGCAGCCAGCAATCCAGCTCATGGCTTCTGTATAATCAAAATCTCTGTCAGGGCCAACCACCCATTCCTGACCAGTTATTGAGTTGGTAAGTACTCCATCAGAAGAAACATTAAACCAAGTAACGCCTGTGATCAGATCAAGGACAAGGCTGCCGTTATTACTAGAATATGCATCCTTAACCATCATAGGTTCTGACAGAACTACAGTCTCGCCCGATGGCGCGCTGTCTAGTTGAACGTCACTCCTATAAGTTTTCCACTTGTCGGACCTGGGCTGGAGGATATATCGAGATGAGGGGTATAATCCGTTAATCCGAAATGTGCCATCCGATTTCGTCATCGCTTCGAATTGGTAATAACCCTCGATCGACTTCACATGCGTTGCTGTGATCTTTACATTGGGAAGCGGCTGTCCATGTTCGTCCACGAGCTTTCCTTCAACCGCTGATGATTTGACGACCGCTGATGATTTATCGACCCCGCAGGCCGTAAGCAACAGCGTTAGGACCATCATCGTTATCCATGTAATTCCCTGTTTAATCATTTTCTTCTTCTCCCATCGAATTCCAAGAAAAATTTACTTGAATGTCTTGTAACTAAAATAGTTTTTATCTGATTTGATATCGCCAAAAAGGGCTTTCATTTCCTGACTTATTGCTTCATTCCACCTTGGTCAAAATAATCTGCCTTCCATAATGTATCCCTGACGACATCCATCACGTCGTTTTGGGAAGCCGCCATGTCCAACCCGCCCGGGAACACAAGTGCCGAGGCATGTGTTGAGGCTGCCAATTCGTAAATGTCAGTAACCGCCTCCTTATACTTATTTCTGTATCCTGATATGAGTTTCCTCAATCGTTTCGGTATCCTGTTATTCTTTACCAGTCGTTCCATGCCGTTAACGAGTGATTCAAGCCTAAAATACTGATTTGCAAGGTTTGTCGAAAAAAGTTCTATTTCTATCGGGTCATAACTTTCATCAGCCCAGCCTTTGATAAACCTATCTAAATCGTCTAGGAATTTTTTTGTTGAGAATGACTTTTTTACGAGATCAAACAAGTCTCTTTCATTCATTATTATATCCTCGCCTTCCTCCAGTGCATTTTCTGACTTGGAAGGGAAAGGAATATCTCTTACGCTGCAGTAATGCTTATGCCGAAACAGCATCTCAGTATAGACCATGATGTTTGTTGCTATAAATTCTACTTTGTCGGCGTTTATATCGCTCGTTAAATCAATAGATAACGCTCGCCAAAAATCTATTAAGGCAATCAGGGTTTTTGTATCCTCCTCAAGAGTTTCTGCGTGAACATCGTTTATGTATTTGTTTACATTCATTATGCCAGTCCTTTTTGGCTGATCAGCCTATTATCACTACACCTGCTTCAGTGCTGAATTTCCTTGAAGAACAATTCTAAGAAATTTTGTAACACAAATGGAACTCTAATCTTATGACAAGGCCAAATTCTTAATCTCCATCCCATCCGTCCCATCACTGTATATTCCCTAAACTAACAATCCCTGCTTCTTATAAATTTCGTTCACCTTGACAATCAACGCTTTCTTTCTCTGGTTCTAGGTTCTGACATCTATGGCTGTTGCTCTCACTATTTAAAGATCGAGCTAAATATAGTCAAGATTTCTCGCTGGATCAATGGTGATAGGGGGATGGTATGTGCGATCTCGATGATGGTCAGGGATAAGTTGAAGCTAAAAATCGATTTACTCATCGCGCTATACAGTTTCAGCGAAGATCGGATTTGGCAGATCCTGGATTTCTTAATCAATTACGATGCTTGTGTAAAAAGTAATTTTTCGGGAAATCGTTGTCGTGTTTTCAAGAGTTTACGAAGGGGATTTTAGCGCAAAATGGGGTTTTTACACTTGCAACAATTATGACAATCTCTGGAAACACGTTAGAATTATTCAGATATAAGGCATTTTACAGTGTTTTTCTGAATGAAAAATCGCAGGAACACTCTCGGTTTTATGATCGAACCGCTCGAAAATGATTTCCTTGAGCTCTACAATCAAATTTACGAAATCAATGGGGCTTGACAACAAGTCCAGCGATTTCGTAAACTCCTCGCATCATGAAGACGCATATTGAAAATCTATTGCAGCTAGCAAAATCCAAGGGCCTGATCCGCGCCCGTGATCTGACCGAGCACGGAATTCCCCGCCAGTATCTGACAATCGCATGCAAGCAGGGTCTGCTGGAACGTCTGGATCGAGGTCTCTACTCTATTCCCAATGCGATACAGACAGAGCATCGAAGTCTCATTGAAGTCTGTAAACTCGTGCCGAAAGGTGTGATCTGTCTTCTTTCAGCGCTTCAATATCATCGGATGACAACCCAAAGCCCTTTTGATGTTTGGATCGCTATCGGTGAATCAAGTGAAATTCCCCGTATCAGCGTTGTCAAACTTCGTATCGCAAGATTTTCAATTGCCACCCTTAACGCCGGCGTTGAAACTCACAAGGTGAATGGAGCTGAACTTAGAGTTTTCTCACCGGCTAAGACTGTTGCAGATTGCTTTAAATATCGTAATAAAATCGGCGTGGACGTCGCCATAGAGGCTCTTCGAGATTACCTGCGGCAACGTAAAGGCACCATTGACGATCTCACGAAATATAGCCGGATTTGCCGAGTAGATCATATTATGAAACCCTATCTGGAGGCGCTACTTTGAGTTCACCGCGATCCTTTTCGATTCAAAAACGTCTTCTTAACTATTCACGCAATCGTCAAGTGAACCATAACCACACGCTGATGCGTTATGGAATCGAACGCCTGATGTATCGCCTTTCATGTTCACCATACAAAGATCGGTTTGTTTTGAAAGGAGCTATGATGTTTTACTTCTGGTTGGAAAACGCGTATCGACCAACCCGGGATCTGGATTTACTCGGGCTTGGAGAACTTTCCGCCGACAGCCTGAGAAGCATTTTTGAAGATATCTGCGAGATATCCGTTGAAGATGATGGAATTGAATTCTGCAAAGAAGAAATCGAGTTGGAAGAGATCAGAGAAGCTGAAGTATATCAAGGTTTAAGAGTTAAAATTCCATGGAAACTTGGTAAAATCAGACTGAAAGTTTGGGTGGATGTAGGTTTTGGAGATGCCATTGTGCCTGAACCGGAGAAAGCTGTATATCCTGTTTTGCTTGATCTTCCGCATCCCGAAATGATGATGTATCCCAAGGAAACGGTCGTGGCAGAAAAGGTTGATGCCGTGATCCTGCTTGGCATTCACAACAGTCGAATGAAAGACTATTATGATCTGTGGACACTGGTAAATTGCTTTCAATTTGATGCTTTTGTATTAGCCAGGGCTATCAAAGCAACCCTGGAGCGTCGTGGCCGTAGATTGACATCGTTTGAACTAACTGGCCTACAAGACGAATTTTGCGAAAATCCATCCAAGCAAACTCAATGGAGAGCATTTCTACGCCGCACAGTTCCGGATCACACGGATCTTGAACTTCAGGAAGTTGTACTGATGATTCGTGAATTTATTACCCCTATCTTGAAATCCATCGTCCTTGATCAATCGCCTCACCTATCTTGGACTCCAGAGACACACTGGAAGGAAAAAACCGATTAATAACAATGACGAACTGTCGATTAATTTATTTCGGTCAGTCATCAATATCGTCTCATTGTCCCATCCGTCCCACCGCCATGTATTCCCCAAAACTAACAATCCCTGCTTCTGATATTTTTCGTTCGCCTTTTACAATCAACTCATCCTTTTCTTAGTTCTCGGTTCTAACATCTGCGGCAGTTGCACTCACTATTTAAAGATCAAACTAAATATAGCATAGATTTTACGCCGAGTCATTTAAAAAACATTTCAAATTCGATAAAGTAACCCCAGGTGATCGTATGAAAAAAACACAAGTGAAAAAACAACAAACCATCTTATCTGAACCAAAAAACACAACGAATACCAAAACCGGAATAATCCTGGAGGCAATCGTATTATGCGCTTTGATTTTCCTGGTTTACAGCAATACCTGGCATGCGCCGTTCATTTCGGATGACATCAAATCGATCGTTGACAATCCCAATATTCGGTCGATCTTTCCGCTGTCGCGCTCTCTGTCGGCACCCGATCAGTCAACCATGGCCGGCCGCCCCATTCCCGCCTTCACCCTTGCCGTCAACTATGCGATCAGCGTTCTGAACCCGTGGAGTTACCACCTGGCAAATATCATCATGCATGCCCTAGCCGCACTGCTATTGCTTGGTATTTTAAGGCGAACTCTGCAGCGCCGCCACCTGATCGGCACCTCGCCCTTCCTGATCACATTGCTCTGGGCCCTTCACCCACTTCACACCGAACCGGTCAATTATGTCTCGACCCGGACGGAACTGTTGGTCAGCCTGTTTGTCCTGTTGTCCCTCTACAGCCTGATCCGATTAGCGAAGACATCTCAGAACACACCGGTCACAGGCGCCGAAGACACTCAAGCCGTGTCGAAATCCGGCAATATTTTATGGTTTATAACAGGTGTTTTAGCTAGCGTTCTGGCGATGTTCAGCAAGGAAAACGCTGTCGCCGCTCCTTTTCTACTGTTGTTTTTCGATCGGGCGTTTCTATCGGACACATGGAAAACCGTGTTTTCCCGTCGTCGTTGGTTTCATCTATTGACGATGGCATCGTTGCTGATTCCGGCCTATCTGATCAGCCAAGGACCTCGCGCCAAAAGCGTCGGTATGCACTTTGCCAATGTCTCACCACTGGATTACTTGAGAACCCAGGTCGGCGTTGTCGCGCATTACCTGCGCCTGGCCCTTTGGCCGCATCCTCTGGTCGTGGATTATAAAGACTGGCCGATCGCCCGGACGTTTACGCTTGGCAACGCCGTTTTACTGGTCATACTGGGCGGGTTGTTTTTATTTACGTTTATTCAAGCGTTCAAAGGTAAAAAAAACGCCTTCCCCGCTGTCTGGTTTTTCCTGATTCTGATCCCGTCGTCTAGCATCGTTCCGATCGTGACGGAAATCGCCGCCGAACGTCGGATGTATCTACCCTTGATCGCCGTGATCGTGTATCTCATCATGGCCATACATTGGTTGACGCGCTCTACGAAATTTCAGCCTGAAAAGACGATCAATATCTTGCTTGTGATCGCATGCGCTTTCTCAGGATTTTTGACCTGGCAACGAAATCAAGACTATGCATCGGAGCTGTCTATTTGGCAGGATACCGTGCGGAAGCGTCCGGACAACTCTCGTGCGCACATCAATCTTGGTACCGCCTTTCTTCGTCTTAAACTGTATGACGAAGCTGTCGAGCATTTCAATCGATCCCTCGAACTCGATTCGATCACCGAAAAAATGTTGAAAGATGATGCGTCATTTCCGTTTGAGCGATCGACACTGGATATGGCATCTATCCGAGCCTTGGAAAACTTGGGGCTTGTCTGTATGGAGCGCGACGACAGCGCCGGCGCCGTGCGCTATTTGGAGCTCGTCACGGCTTACAACCCTGATGATGCCTTGTCGTTTTTCAATCTCGGAACAGTGTATATGCATGCCAAGCAGCCGTTGAAAGCTAGAGCTGCCTTTGAAAAATCGCTGGAGTTGAACCCGGATCATGCCATGGCGCATGTACGGTATGCCGAGCTGCTTGTGGAGTCGGAAGAATACCGTGACGCCATTTTTCATGTTCAGAAAGCATTGAAACTGGAACCGTTCAATTTCGAGCTGCGCAAACCCGCCGGGTCTGTTTACCTGTTGACAGGGCAATTTTTGGCGCGCTTAGGCCATGATGCCGATGCGATGGAAGCGTTTAAAGGAGCTCTGGAGATACGACCGCATTGGGGCGATGCGGCGAACAGCCAAGCGCTGTTGATGGCGACGGCAACCGACCCGGAGATTCGTGATCCGGAAAAAGCGCTCACCCTGGCGACCGAACTGTCTGAAGCCGCCGAGAATCGACATCCGTTGTTGTTGGGAACGTTGGCGGTGGCTTTATCGGCATCGGGCAAAAAAGCGGAAGCTCGTGAAACGATTGAACGTGCTTTGGGATTTGCCCGTCACCCAGGTCTTGAACCTGTTCTGGAAGAATTGCAACGACTACAAACAATCATTGAAAAAGATACAAAATAAATTTTATTGAATATATCCCAGTGTTTTCAAAGCGTCACGCGTCTCATCCGATATCGATGCCGCCGGCGCCGATTGCGTCATTTGGCGCATCACTATGCTTGACCATAAATCCTTAAATTTTTCTTCCTGCTCCATCGAAATCTGTATCGGTCGCTGTTCTGCCGGATCAGCCTCCAGATCATATATTTCAGGTCCATTCCAAGGTCTGGGATAATAATGTTCAATCTCCAACTGTTGGTCAGTCGGACTTAACGGCGCAATATATTTGATACCATTTTGGACAACGGCGCCGATGACGAAACCGTGTCGGCGGGTTTCAAGCAAAACAGCTCTATCGGGATGGTTTTTGGTTATCAGACATTGGCCCTTGCCCAACTCTTCAGGAACAGCCATGGCATTCAAAAGCGTCGTTCCCAAATCGCTCAAATGCCCCTGCCTTTGTATCAGACCTTGACCAGACAGGCCTCCTTTGATCAAAATAGGTATCCGCGTCGTCTCTTCATACAACGTGACACAATGGCCCAATGAACCGTGCTCACGAAATTCTTCGCCGTGATCCGACGTCAAAACAACAACGGTATTTTCCAGAAGGCCTGCAGATTCATACGCTTTCATCATTTCCCCAAAAGCCCGGTCGACATCGCGTAACGAAGCGAGATATAACCCTTTATGATTGCTCAAGATATCAGAATCATATGATTTTTCCGAATCTTTGTATTCCCATGGTATAGCATGGTATGTCAATCTTCCTTCCGGATCCGGACCGCCAATTCTGCCGTCATACAAAACATCCGGCACGTATGGATCATGACAATCCATAAACTGCACCGTTAAAAAAAACCGCTTCTGTCTTTTCAACACTGGAATCACCATCAATCCCATTCTTAAAGCTGAATCCGCTTTCCACTCGAAAATCCGGTTATGATAGACGTCAAATCCACGATCAAACCCCATTTCCTCGGGAATCACCGGGTTACACATCAACGCGCCACACCAGAAATCCCGCTTTTTCAAAACGCCGGCAAGCGTGTCATGCTCCGGTGAAAACGGGATTTCTCCTTCGACAACGCCATGCTCAGACGGGGACAGACCCGTAAAAAACGATGCAAACGACGGCGCCGTCCAGGGCGAATCGGAATGAACCCCCGTTATCTGCAGCCCGTCTTTGAAAAACCGGTCGATTCGATCGGAGCAAGCTGAATCACCGCCGCATATCCCAAGCGCATCTTCACGCAATGTGTCGATTATGAATACTATGACATTCGGACCTTTGACCTGATGTGGCAAAAACCACACCTGGAAAGCCAATATCATTGTCGCGGTGACAACCGATACCGCTATTATCGGCCCTGCTACAAAAGCCGCCTTTTCCATACTGAACAAAACAGCGGCGTACACCCTTTGAAGCAATTTAGGAAGAACATGGATCACCCCGAATCCGATGAGAATGCAGATGATCACGCTGGGCATCCAAATCCAAGGTGAGTAACTATTGAATACTATACCTCCACTGATCAACCCGATAAATAAACCCAATAGTCCGAAGACCAGCGCTGTCGGATATTCCGCCGATGTCGAGGTCGGATAGTGATTCCTTTTTAAAAAATAACGAACTGCCCGGATTAAACCATAGCCTGCCAGCGCCGATATCCCTAGAATAAACCATGCCCCAAACACCCATACAAAAAATTCGAGGTGTTCTTCAGGTAGTTCCGTTAAAAACAATCGCTGCGGCCCAAACTGTGTCGGCCCGCCACAGCATCCTGCCTTTATTGCCCGGAACGCCGTTATTCCCAAGCTGTCGATACCAAATACACTGTTGACATTTTTACTGAGCGCCCATAACCCATCGGCTAATCCGATAACCGCCGTAAACAGTAAAAATGACCATAATCTTTTTAGTTTTGAAAAAAATTGTGTCTTCATCCAATTATCGTTCTAAACCGCTTATATCAGACTCACAAGGAAATTTTCAAAATAATGCTTATCACATAATAAAAGCCGATGCGACTTTTTTATGGCCGACGCTGTCGAATTCCTGATTCCAGCTATATGGGTATAAATATTGCATCCAGGACGGTTGCGTCGTTCAAACTGTTGGCGACATACACTCGATTAGCGGTAGGAGGATTATCATGATTTATCTGTTCAATAAAAAGCATTTGATGATGTTTGCATTCGCATTGATTGCTTTCGTTTCAGCTTATGCGTTCGATATTCCTGAAATGTCGGATAACGCACAAGCTCTGTTGATAGCAAAAGATGCTGCACTACAGGTTTTACCATCGGTCGACACCTATTTTTTTCAATTGAATGAAACCTTTTCCGATCCGGCTGTTCAAGCGTTTATGAATCAATACGGCCGGCAATGGGATGTTTTCTGGGACACTCGGTCCGATCGACCCGATCTGATTTCCGGGCAAGGAATTCCCTTCATACCCGGCCCAGGCAACAACCTGAAAGATTTCGGTATCTACGGCCAGCCGACAAACGGATTGACCCTCGAATCTTTGGCGGAATCCGTGCTGTATTTCATCGAAGACAACCCGGATCTTCTCCGCGTCGATCTCGAATCACTGGAGATGGACCCGCTTGCCACAAGAGGGTTTGGTGAAAACAACCGCTTGTGGTTCGTGCATTTCAAACAGGTATATAAAAATCTGGAAGTCAAAAATTCACGCGTGTTTTTCCGTATCAATTCAGGAAATATCACACAATTCGGAGCTCATCAATTTGTGGATATACCGTCTGATTTCGATGTGACGCCGGCGATTTCCATGGAAAAAGCTTTGAATATCAGCATCGATCATGCCATGATGGTGATAGACGGCGATTTGGATATCGTTTCACCGCCGGAATTGGTGATTGTCCCGACTTTCAACGAAGGTCGCTCCGGCATCGTCGGCGAACCCTATCTGGGCGCTCCCGGCGAAGGATACGGCGTTCGCTTGGTTTGGGAAATGACTTTCCGGCTCGAGCCGCATATCGAAACCTGGTATTCAATGGTCGACGCTCAAACAGGTGAAATCCTTCATTTTCAGGATGATAACAAATATGGTCATGTTCATGGCGCGACTTTTGCCGATAATAATATCGGTTCGGAAGAAGACAAACCTTTCCCCTTTGTTCAAACCGATCATGGCATCAGCACATCCGGTGGTCGATTGGACTATTCCGGCAGTGTCACCAGTACCTTGAACGGGCAATATGTTCAAATAAGCGACAATTGCGGCAGTATCAGCTTGACCAGCCCGAACGGAGAATTGGATTTCGGCGCCAGCCCGGCCACCGATTGTTCCACGCCTGGATTCGGCGGCAGCGGCAACACCCGCACCACCCGAACGGCGTTTTATCACATCAATCAAATCAAAATGAAAGCTGGGGGTTATTTGCCGAACAACAACTGGATCAAAGGAAAACTGCGCGCCAATGTCAATATCAGGGACACCTGCAACGCCTATTGGGACGGTTCGACGATCAATTTTTATCGATCCGGCGGCGGGTGCTCGAACACCGGTGAATTGGCACCCGTCATGATGCACGAATGGGGCCATGGCTTGGATTCGAACACCGGAACGAGTTCGACGGAAATGGCATCCGCGGAAGCGTTGTCGGATTCGATGGCTATGCTTCAAACACACGTATCTTGTGTCGGCCACAACTTCAAACCCGGAGTTCCTTGCAGTTTCGGATGTGATGCAAGTTGTACCGGTGTCCGGGATGCCGGTGTCAGACCGCACATCAAACCCAGCAACATGAACGTCGGCCCGGCCAACTGCGCACAGTGGTCATGCCCCTACAGCGGCTATGCCGGCATCATGGGATACGAAGGCCACTGTGAAGCCCTGATCGCCGCCGGCGCTGTCTGGGACACGGCAACCAAGCTGGCTGCAGCGAAAGGCGATGCAGGATGGGCGCATATCAACCGCATTTACTTTGAAACCATGGGCGATTACCAGGCTGCTTATCGAATCGTCTCCGGCGGCCAATGCAACCCCAACGCTAACATCGACGGATGCGGCAGCTTAAATTGGTACACCGTCTGGTTGTTCGCCGACGACGACAACGGCAACCTGGCCGACGGCACCCCGAACGGCTGCTTGATTTGGGATGCATTCAACGACCACGGCATTGCCTGCGGCACCCGCCCGGCCTGCCATACAACCTGCCCGTCGCTTGCAGCCCCGAATCTGGTCGCCGCACCGGGCGAGAATCAGGCTACCTTGAGCTGGGACGCGGTTTCCGGCGCTTCGTATTACCTGATTTTCCGTAACACCTGCGGATGCGATTTCGAACGCGCCATCATCGGCTCAACGACATCTACGCAATATGTAGATAATACGGTCGCAGATGATTTCACTTACTATTATTCGGTCCAGGCGGTCGGAGCCAACGACTCCTGTAAATCCAGCATGTCCGCATGTCTGGAAGTGTCTCCCGGCCTGAGCTCAAATGGAACCATCTCCCTCGATAAAGCATATTACGGCAACAATGATACCATTGTTATCGATTTGGGTGATCTGGATCTTTTCGGCGCCGGCACGATTGCCGTCACCGTTAAAAGCAACAGCGAACCAGCCGGCGAAACCGTTGTTCTGGCTGAAATCGCCGCTCCGAGCGGTATATTCTCCGGTTCGATCATGACGACGAACACTCCGGGAGTATCAGGAAAAATCACCATTGCAAACGGAGACTTGATCAGCGCCATCTATTACGATGAAAACACCGGCCAAGGCAGCCCGGCGGAAAAAATCGCCACGGCACATGCCGACTTGATGCCGCCGATTATCTCGAATATCACTGCAACCAACATCGGCGCCAATTCGTTCACGATCACCTGGAACACCAATGAACCCGCCGATTCCGTTTTGATCTACGGCAATCTCCTTCCGCCGCAACAATTGGTTGCTGACGCTGAGATGACCACAACTCACCGATTGACAGCCACAAATCTAAATCCTGGAACACAGTATTTCTTCTTGGTCAAAAACACCGACGTTGCCGGTAATACTGCAACAGACGACAACGGCGGCGCCTATTATACCGTGACGACCATCCATCTTCTGTGGGACCAGCCCGTCAGCCCGTCAAGCCCCGGCCGCGTAGCCAATCAGGAATTTCCCGATTACTCCTCGCATACTTCTTTTGTCGCAGATGATTTCAAAAATACCGAAACCTGGTTCATCACCGAAATTTTTGTTCCCGGCGAACTCTACAACGGCGGCACATCTTTGATGAACGCCACGGCGCTGCACTGGTATATATACGCCGATAACAACGGTATTCCGGCAGGGAATCCGGTCGGGGGCGGCCCTCACTTTTGGAGCCTCGACCTGGCTCCTTCCAGCCCACAAGTGACGTTGTCGGACGGAAACAGCGATGTCAATCTGACTTTGAGTGCACCGATCGAGCTGCCTCCGGGAACATGGTGGCTGATAGTTTATCCCACTATGCATTTCGGCAATCATGGGCAATGGGGTCGCCTGTCATCGAATACGTCCAATTTGTCCATCGCCAAATTCATCAACCCCGGCGGCGGCTTCAGCCATGGAACAAGCTGGCAGAACTGGTCCGTTATGGGACCATCTCAACACGATGCCGCATTCAGGCTCAGCGGTTCGCTCGAATCCGTTCCGACACCGACTCCGGTTCCAACGTCGACGCCCGGACCGCCAACCCCGACACAGACGGATTGTATCAACAACGGTGACGCGAATTTGGATGGCCGCATTACATCGACGGATGCCCAAATAGCGTTCCGCATCGCTCTCGGTCAGCATTCTCCAACTTATCAGGAACGATGTGCAGCGGATTGCAACGGCGACGATAAAGTCACCTCACAAGACGCTCAATTGATCTTCGCAGCGGCTCTGGGCGGAGCGCCCTGTGCAGATCCCTTATACTGAGAGAATGAGTTGAAGGAACAAAGGCGCCTCGTGAATTTTAATCGTCGAAATTGCCATGAGCGCCTTTGTCCGCCGTGATCTGTTTGGCCTTTTCGTAAATTTTTTCGTCTGTCCAGTCCGCCGGGTTTTCAATCCGGCGGGCTTTTACTCCAAGATCATAGGAACCGGAATCCAACAGAATATCCATAGCCGTTTTTGCAGTATCTTTCGCGTTGAACACATCGACCAGCAACGTGTAGGTGAACCGCTCAACCGCGTCTTCCATGCGCTGCCGGATTTCTTTCGGCAACCCGGATAACTTGTTTTCAAAAGGCAGATTCAGCTTTTTATAATCCCCCGCTTTCAAATTTTTTGCATCGGCATAGGCCGTCATTTCCGCCCACATCTCCTCGGTAACACCTTCCCCGACAACCTTGTCAAGCCGACCAGCAGCATTCATAAAGGCGTTTCCGTAATCATTGACGCGGATACCCCAAGAGATCATCTGCAGCGCGGTCGCAACGTTCGCTTTCGTCGTCTGCGTCTCGGCTGCGATCGATCGCAACCGATCAGAATTGTTGCCCGACGTGCCGTGCTGCGCGCCGGACACGTGATACGGCATCAACGCTTCATGGATCGAACGGGTCAGATCGACCTGTATTCCGGCATCCCCGGCCTCGATACCGTGTGTTGTGCCGTTGTTCATCGCGATCCAATCCGGAAAAATATCCCGGGCATTCAACCCTCGTATTAAAAAGAGCGCTTCTTCCGCTGAGGTCAGCCCGGTTTTTCCTTTGATTTCACCCACTTCCGTCTCATACCCCGCCCAGGAGGGAATATGCTTGCTGAGCTCGATATTCGCGAGCAGATTTTTGTCGTCAGGCAAATGTGAGGCATCGATGGCTATCGACGTTATACCCGCCTCAAACAGCGTCGGTATTTCAATATGAGCCGCAGCGATATCGCCATCGTTTTTTATCCCGTAGTGATCGGCGTGAACAGCAATGGGAACCGTGATCTGCATCTCATTGCAAAATGCGTCGACCATCTGCGCGATATTCCAGTAATTGACCGCACAATAGGCATTGGCGCCGCCTTCCGACTTGGCGATCTCGATGATGATCGCCGCGTTCGCCCGCTGAGCCGCCCGCAATACACCTCTGATCACAAACCGGCTGCGCCCGTTGGCCGCGATGGTCATAGCTTTACCTTTGGTCAACATCGCTTTGTCGATCACTTTTCCACTGACCAACAAAGCCCTCGAATGAGGAAACAACGCTTGAACAGTCGGGGGACGCCCGATATCCAAAGCCGCCATAAAATCTTTTGAATAACCCACTTCTTTTTTCATGTTTTTGTCTCCGATATGTTTGGCTGGAAACCCTCCGTTTCCAATTCAAATTCCCGCCTGACAGTTATCACACTTATAAAGTTGAATTCAAGATAGCCCGTGTCGACTCATCATAAAACTTGAATTTATATTTGCTGCTGCTAGTATCGCGCCGACGGCTGAAAAGCCTGAAAACAGCAATAATAATGGAGGAAATTAATATATGGCGATCATCACATCTTTTCGATTTACACCTAACAGCGGCGCGATCTGTATCGACCAGGAATCATGGCATATTCTGAGACGGAAAAACTGGTTTACCGATCATTTGTACGTGCTGCTGGATAGGGATTTGTCGGACAAATTCGGTGTCGAACTCGTTTATGGAGGTGTCGGCCACCCGCCTTTTCACCTGGAAGCCGCCGAACACGCTCGACTGATGCTCCGTGAATACCTGGCGGACCGTCAACCCGGCAGCGACGGCGTGACGGTTGAATCTTTAGGAGCCATCGTGCTGGAAGCTTTCCAGAATGTCCACTCCCGCCGAGTCAACGACAAACTGAATTATCTGTTCGGTTTCAACCGCGATGATTTCAATGCCGGCACATTCACGAATCCTGATGGAACCTTCGCTGTCCAGGACGAGACGGTGAAAGCCCGTGCGCTGGACATTATCCGAGGCGCTGAAACCACCGGTTACGGACCGCTGACACCTCCTGTCGAGGCCTGCCTGATCGGCATCGATCCTAAATATGGGTTTTCGGCGTTCTGTCTGAAAGAAAAAGATGGTGTGCTGGGATTTCAATCCTGCTGGTTCGAAGCTCTCGGCCAAGGCAGACAGGGAGCCGCCATACGGTTCGCCAAACTACTGAATCAACGCACGCTCGACTCCCGCCGCAACGGGGAAGGCCGGGATATCGGGCTGTATTACCTGATGGACGCGATCAGCGAAGCCATGGACCACTACGGACAAGACGGCGGCTTCATGCGAATGGTGCTTATCGACGGCGACGCAGTGAATGGCAATGAACGCCTGCGCGATATCAAAGACAACCCCGCTCGGCTGTGTGTCGAAATCGTCAAAGCCGCCCGCCACGAACTGCTCCCTAAAGAAACCGCCGTCGATCTCCTTCGGGAAACAATCCAAGCAGGCGATGCCATAGATACGGTGGAACAGAAACTCTTTGCCAGCGTGCCGGATCCTGCCCTGCTGGGTAAACTGCTTCGGCGATATAAAATCAAAGAACCCGGTTTGCCTCTAAAAGGCCCGGAAAAGGATATTTTCAAAGAATCCGCCGACAAGGTGGCGATTGCCGCAGAAGGAGACCTGTCATGACATCCGTTAACGCCATCAAATTCGATCGATATTCCGGTGCGATGGTCTGTGACGAACAACGCCACTGGAACGACGAACGCCTGAAAGTATATGCAGCAGACAAAATTCGTATGATCGTACCCCCTGAAATATCTGAGCGGTACGGTTTGTATGCTTGCTATGCCAATACAGGAACCTCCGCGATCGGCGACGAGCTGCGGTTGACCATATACCGGGAAGTCGAAAAACTGTTCCGGAAACAGTGCTTGGAAACGACCGGCGAAAACGTCCCCGATACCTTTCTGACTATGGACAAACTTGCGCGCTTCGTATTCGACATCATCACTCGCATGAAACATCGACATACCGACGATCACTTGAAACTCAAATATGGGTTCACGACCGCCGAATTGATCGCCGGCAAATATACCAGGGACGGCAAAACCTACACCATCGCCAATTCATCCGTTCGCAACGACGCCCTCGAAGAGATCGCGCAGAAACCCGGCGCCCTTTCCGCCAATGCGGTGTTCGGAAACGGAGGTATCGTCGCGGGTATGGATAGAGACAAGGGATTCGCCATCTACAACTATTCGATGCGGGACGGCTTTTTTGAACAGGTCGAATGTGGCTATGTGGCGTTGGGTTCCGGCGGCGACAGCACCAATTTCGTTTTGCCCCGATGGTTCAACACCACCGGTGTCGCAGGACGGGAAAACGGGCTGGACCCTGTCGACGGGCTGATCGCGATGATCGATGCCGTCAATATGGCGACCGAACACAACCTGGGCGTTGACGGCTACTACAACATCATCCTTTTCGATGCACTGAACCGAACTGCCTGGGGTCATTACAAGGAGATCAACGATCACCGGTCACGGCTGGCAACGGAATTCGTCCGAGGCAAACGCGAAGGCTTCATTTCGCAGGCGGACTGCCGAAAAGGCATCGACGGTATTCTACGTCAAGGCGAGTCCGTCGATTGGGGCGAAGCGCTGCTGTGGAGTTCCACGACCGATGTCCGGGGCTTGCACCGCATGTTGCGCGGATATCCTGACAGACCGTAAAAAAGTTCCGTTTAACGCTGAACTCATGAAAAATTACTTTTATTAACAAGAGTCAAGAAGCTCTTCACGGTGGATATTTTATTTGGCCGCCACCAACCGATGTTGCTCATTGACGTCTGTTCCAATTAACAAAAGAGTTATGTGATATCGTCGAATGCACGTTGTTTGGCTCTGATCCTGTTGAGGCGGTGCATCAATTCGGAATGGGTTTCGCGGTCGAATCGTAATCGCGGAACATTTTCAAATGCTGCCAGAACCCATTTTTCCGCTTCCGAATAATTTTTTTCCTGATGCTCATGATACTTCGCGAGTTCTACATAGGGAAACTCGTTTGTTTTTCGAGTGGTTTGCGTCATCGTCCGCCAGATTTCGCAGGCTTTGTCCCATTGTTCAAGACGTTTATATGCCAGGGATAAATGCATCAGCGCCTGAGCGTATAAGGCCGGATTTAACCCTCGTTTCAGCGCTTCGTGATAAGATTTCGCCGCGCCGATATAATCGCCGCCATCGCCCTGAATTCTGGCGAAAGCGTAGATGTCTTCCGCCGGAAAGCACCCGGGGGCGAGCGGGTCCTGCATGAAAGTGATCACACCGGCCAGCAGCGCCGCCATCGACACGATATCGTGAGCGTTATGGGCGAACGCCTGGTGGACGAATCGCGCATCCCGGCTTCTGACATATCGAAAATAGCGTTCGGGGAGCAATGCTCCTGGAATATCGTCGATTCGAAGGAATCCTAAAACGCCGGCTTCAACGGATGTCAGTTTGCAACTGTCCAGCCTGTGTTTGTACAGACGCCTGGCAACATGAAGCAAATCCAGATGCAGAGAATTCTGCATCGGTATTTGCCGGCGATTCATCGCAAACCGACTTTCAAGCAGCGGCCAGTCGTAGGTTTTACCGTTATAGGTGACGACCGTCTCAAACCGGTTCATTCGTTCCGCCAACGCATGCAGTACGGCGGGTTCTTCCGGAAAATCCCGCATAAAATACTGTTCGACGACAAAAGAGCCCTCATCGAAATAACCCAACCCGGCCAGGAAAATATACACACCGGCGCCGGTATCGAGACCGGTGGTTTCAGTGTCGAGAAACAGGGTTTTGGTGAAATCCATGTTCGCCATGGCCGGGTCTCCTGTCAACATTTCCAGCGGTTCCGGATTCAAATCCAGTAGCTCGGATACGGCGATCGACCCTTGAAAATGATGTCTTGGATAGACCGTTCTAACCCGAAAACAGGGTCCATGCGGCGTATCCAGATACTCGCCGGGTATCAAATCCTCGATGGATTGACCCGGGCCTTCGACGATATCCGGCGTCAACAGACCGGCATTTGGCGCAGTCGTCTCTTCTTTGACGGTATCGTGAGGTCGCCGAAGCACGTCGGTGATCAGTGAGCGCAGATGGTTCAGCATGTTTTGCCGCTCGGATGCACCGACTTTTTCTTGAGCGGCCGATTCTTGAGCTACCGACGGGTCTGTTTGAGGCGCCGGAAGCCGGTCGGATCGACTTTTTTCATCCAAACTTTCCGGATCGCCAGGCGGCTTCTTTTTTTTTCTCAGCAGATCGAGACGTTTTTTTAAGTCGGACACTTCACGTCCTTTATCCATTCGGAAACCTCAGTGTCAACGACGACACAAATTTTTCGATCATCCTGTTCCAGGCTTAACCGACAATCGTCACCCAGTTGAATGGATCCTCGAGTTCACCCCACTGTATCCCGGTGAGTTTATTGTAGATTTCCCGGCTCAATTCACCGACATCTTCGGTAACCGTCCGAACAAATCTACCATTGTAAGCGACAATGGTGCCGATCGGCGATACAACCGCCGCCGTGCCGCAGCCGAACGTTTCGTCGGCACTGTCCAAGACTTCTTCCAGCAGCAAGGGCCGCTGAACGACCGTCATTTTGAGCATATCTTTAGCGATACGCAGGATCGAATTACGGGTGATACCGGCCAGGATGGTATCGGACAGCGCTGGTGTGACCAGGGTATTATCGATGCGGCACATGAAATTGCATGCGCTGAGTTCTTCGATGAATTCATGGCGATATCCATCCAGCCAGATCGCTTCCGTGCAGCCTCTCTCTTTGGCATAAGCAGTCGCCAGCATGCTCATCACATAGTTCGCGCCGGTTTTATGCGCGCCATGGCCGCCCGGCATCGCCCGTGTCATGTGATGTATCGTCATGGCTTTCAAGGGTTTGAAACCGGTTGCATAGTAGGGACCGACCGGCGAACAGAAAATCAGGAAAGTCGGTTTTTTACTGACGTTCACGCCCAACCCGGGTTCACCGATCAACAGCGGTCGGATATACAACGAACCTCTTTGGTTCGGGTTTTCATTGAATTCCGGTATAAACCGACGATTTCGTCTGACCAATTCGGTCACGGCTTCGACGAACATATCGACGGGAGCTGCCGGCATCCGGATACCGATAGCGGATCGCTCGAAACGTTTGGCGTTTTCTTCGATTCGGAACAGCCGAGCTTTGCCGTCGCGCCCCAGATAGGCCTTGGCGCCTTCAAAAATCGAATTGCCGTAATTGATCGCGTAGGACGCATAGTGAATCATCAGGCGAGGATCGTCACCGGCAAAAAAATCACCACTGTTTTCCCAGCGCCCGGTTTCGGGATTGTATGAATTGTTCACATACACAAAATCCGTCGATGTAAATCCAAAAGACATGTTTACCTCCTGTCAAAAAGAAATGGTATAGAATAATTCAATAAAGCCTTCATGCTGCAAACAGTCTAACTTTTGGCCCTGCTTTTTGCAACCGTGTTCCACCGGCGCAGAGTGCGCTCTGCGAGCGCTTCAGTGCTGAGTCCTGAGTGCTGAGTGCTGAGTTATGAGCAGCGCTCTTCGAGCGCGGTTCCTGGTTTCTAGTTTCTGGTTGGGGTTTTGGAGAGATTCATGTTATGCACTTTATCTTAATGGAGCTAAATTACTATAACTACTGAAATCTAACTACTTGGTGATTTGACATTGGATATTGGATATTGAAACTCCACCGCTTCCTGCTTCCCGCTCCCTGCTACTCCTTTCCAGATGTCTGTCCCCCGAAAATGGGACTTATGGGACGGATAGGACGTACAAAAATTAAAATGGGACTTATGGGACGGATAGGACGTACAAAAATTGGATGTCTGTCCCCTTGAATGTCTATAATATGCCACATGAGTAATTTTGTCAAATATAAAATAATTGGTATACTCAAGAGAGGGAGAACAGCGATGAAACACCTGCTTATCGTTAGTATTCTGATTTGGATCAGCCCGTTTGTATCCGCCGGCATCCCGTTTGAATTTGATGAGCCTGTGCGGATCAACTATACGTATCGCGGCAGTTCCAGACCGCTTGTGGTATCAAACAGTTTGGGACATGTCGTGGTGATGTGGTCATCGTCATCATCTTCCCGTGAAAGAATATATGTATCTTCTAAATCATATGATTTCGGCGCAACCTGGAGTACACCGATTCGTGTGGATAATGGGACCAGCAGTAAATTGTCCTCCACAGATTTTAGCATCACGGCAGTTTCAGATTTTGGAATAGCGGTGGTATGGCGCGATTTCGATGCAAAGAGAGTGTATTCAGCGTATTCGGCCGATTTCGGTTCGAGCTGGCTGGCATACAATTCCCGGGTTGACGATGGGGCAAACCAAATAAAAGGATCTGTTAGCATAGCATCTGATGGTGAACGCTTGGTCGCGATTTGGGGTGATAGACGTACTGGCTGGACGACCATCCGGTCGTCATATTCGTTGGACAAGGGAATGACCTGGAGTTCGCCGGATATCCGGGTGGATGATGATGACACGGTTTTCTCTACCAAATCGTTCCTGTCGCTTCACG
>JBASEY010000040.1:0-11073 GCA_049652745.1 bacterium
CGTGAAGCGACAGGAACGATTTGGTAGAGAAAACCGTGTCATCATCATCCACCCGGATATCCGGCGAACTCCAGGTCATTCCCTTGTCCAACGAATATGACGACCGGATGGTCGTCCAGCCAGTACGACCATCCGTCCAGACGGCAACGAGTCGATCATTGTGAGAAGCTAGCACGACACTGTCTTTAAATCGTGGTGACCCATCGTCAATACGGGAATTGTATTCCAGCCAGCTCGAACCGAAATCGGCCGAATAGGCAGAATACACTCTCTTTGCATCGAAATCGCGCCATACCACCGCTATTCCAATATCTGAAACAGCCGTGATGCTAAAATCAGTGGAAGACAATTTGCTGCTGATACCATTATCCACACGAATCGGCGCACTCCAGGTTGCGCCGAAATCATATGATTTAGAAGATACATATATTCTTTCACGGGAAGATGATGACGATGACCACACCACTACGACATGTCCCAAACTGTTTGATACCACAAGCGGTCTGGAACTGCCTCGATACGTATAATTGATCCGCACCGGTTCATCAAATTCAAACGGGATGCCGGCGGATACAAACGGGCTGACCAAAATCAGAATACTAACGATAAGCAGGTGTTTCATCGCTGTTCTCCCTCTCTTGAGTATACCAATTATTTTATATTTGACAAAATTACTCGTATGACATGTCGAGAGACAGTACTGTAAATAATAGACTTTTATTTATTTCTGAATGATGGACAGAGATCGTCCGGGGGACAGACTTCCAAAAATCCAAACAGAACGAACCAGCTTTTATTTCTGAATATCGAATCCGTAAGGTCGAAACACCTGCGGACAGCACATATCTGGGCTATTCGTGGAAAATAAAAAAAATTCCTAACCTGAAGAGACCTCATCCCCCGACCCCTTCTCCATTGCTGTAGAAGGGGGGATTGTTTTTTAGACATCTGGAAATAAAGAGAGGGGTATGGGGTAGGGCTGGATTTCAATATCCAATATCCAATTTCCAATAACCAATTTCCAAGTGATAGCCTTCAGAATCTAAAGTTTTCTAGTTTTTATCAGAAAAAGCTCACCAATTAAAAATTCACCGCATTATCAAGCTGATACCTATTCTTCCTCACCCTTTTCGAGCATTCCAACTTGCCCCGGCGATAACTCATTCAACTGCTGTGCCGCCGCGCTATTCACCAGAGAACGCATCTGCTCTATTGCCATATTATTCAGGTAGGTAAGGCGTTCCTTCTGGACTATCCCATGCTTCATCATTTCAGCATTCATGCTCTCTAGATTTACAAGCACAATGAGCTGATATATGCTGGCGTGGTCACGAATGTTCCCAGACACCTCCGGGTTATTTTCGCGCCATTCTTTAGCTGTCATTCCAAATAAAGCGACGTTTAGCAAATCCGCTTCGTTCGCGTATACAAAGCTAATCTGCCTTGGTTCAACCAGCTTTGGGGTGAGGTGCTCCTTAATTGCATCCGTATGAATATGATAATTGACTTTAGCAAGCTCCCGCTTCGCATTCCACTCCAGTGCGTAACGATGGCTTTCGTCGGTCTTAAGCCGCTGATAGTCTTTGATGATATATAGCTTAAATTCCGGCGATACCCAGGAGGCAAATTCCATTGCAATATCCACATGCGCAAAGGTTCCGCCATATCTTCCCGCTTCGGACTGTATACCGATTGCGCCTGTTGCCTCAATCCACTTTTTCGGGGAGAGTGTAAATGTATTTCGCCCTGCTTCCCGCCTAAACCCGTCGAATTCGACGGGGTTAAAATCAGGCTTGTTCAATCTTGGACTAAATTCCCATTTTTTCTGTCGGCATTTGTAAGAGAACCTTTGAGGCCATAATTCGGGGACAGACATCTGTACTTTCGGGGGACAGACTTCCAATTTTATATCCCATCCGTCCCATAAGTCCCATTTTAGAGGGACAGACTTCCAATTTTAAATCCTATTGTCGATCTAGATGTTATTGGCGTTCATTCGCGTTCATTCGCGGTTAATAAAAAAACTTTTTACTCCCATCAAATTCCCAGGGCGTCCCATTCGCCAACGATTTGTGTTAGGGCTGAGCCAGCCAGCGCGGCGGAAGCTGGTTCATTGGATTGTAAGGATCGCCCAAAGAGACCTCTTCCCCCGACCCATTCTCTATTGCTGGAGAAGTGGGGTTGTTTTTCCGAAAAAAGAAACAGGATCAAACCGCATGAGCGGCAAGAATTTTACGAGCTGCATCCAGGCTCTTTTTTAAAATTTCATCACATGCCGCCTGATTGGTATGATATCCGGATTCTTTGGTGGTGAACTGCCGGATGACCAACACTTCAGCTTGGGAATCCTCTTGATATTCCGCTATAACCCGCTTGCTCTGCTTGATGAGCCCCAAGTACTGCCCAAGCCCAAACCCCGGCTTGGCGGCGATAATACAATAAAAATATGGATAACTGCTCCCCTGAACAAGGTTGATGTTGATTTGAGCCTGAAGACCGTAAAAACCGCTGGGAACCTTGGCGAACCGAATCGAAAACTTTACGTCTGTCGGCAGCGCCTTGCCTTTTTCATCTTTGACAAGCATCAACGCCGGAACAAACAATTCGGTATTTCGTTTGACCTTCTGAAAAGATTTCTCCATATCATTCAGCACTTTTACTTTGACAGCCAAGTTCGGTTGCTTCAGGATAAAGCGCAGGCCGGAGAACCAAAATGGAACGAAAAGAATGAATACATCTATCGGAATGATAAGGGATACTGCAAGCCTTCGGGTGAAAAGATACGTTATCAATGTCAACACTATAGTCCCAAGTCCTATCAGAAAGAACGTCGAACACCCCTGTAAATTCGTGATATCGATGGCATCTTTGTTCCATTCCTGATTTTTCCTTCTGATAACATCGATTTGATGGATTCTTTCCATATCCACATCGGTCCAATTGGAATCCGGCTGAAATTTTTTCAATCGAGCTCGACTGTCATACCCTTTTACCAGCATCAAACCTGTGGCGATAATCAGAAATGGAATCCCGGGCCAGGGTGTCAAAGCGATAATCTGAAACATCAGGCCGACAAACAAAAGCCCGATAAAAACCAATACTCTCCGGTCATACGCCATTTTCGGAGCAAAATGAAAATGGACGCTGTCCTGGTTTTCAGGAGATGGAAATCCTGGAATTTTTAACAGGGATGACATGGGATTCCTCCGTTTTATCCACAAAATTTTTCTGACAGTTCAAAAATGCGCGATCTTCAGGAAACACATTGAAATACAGTGGGCAGGCTCCGTTACACAGGGCAAAATCGACACATCCGTCACACTCCGGCGGCGCAGCGGATTTTGTCCGCAGCCATTTTGCCCGTTCACTGAACCACAATGTTTTAAATTCTTCTTTCAAAAGCGAACCGACCGGTTCTTTCCAACTGGAACAGGGCAACAGATTACCTTGAGGATCTATCGCCAGCAGACCTTCACAGGCTGCACAACATTTATTTCCAAGTTGATGAGCCAACGGATTGAACAAACAGACAGGCGTCGGTGCATACCACATGAATTCCACGCCCGCGTTCCGTGCAGATTCACCGATCGGTTTCAACAGTTCATCGACTTGATGGTATCTGACCGCCAACGCTTCTTCTTTACCTCTTCCAACCGGGATCAACATATTCATCGAAAATCTGTCGAGCCCCAATGTTTTGACAAAATCCGCCATGTTTATCAATGACGCAGCATTTTCCGCACAGAGTGTACTGTGTGGGTGAACATATATGCCGGCTTTTTTCAGAGCCATCATTCCGTTCACCGATAAACGATGGGAACCTTTGACACAGGTCAGGCGGTCATGGATCTCCGGATCGGGAGATTCCAAGCTGACCTGAGCGGACGCCAGTCCGCTCTTGCGGAGTTTTCGCGCTGTATTCTCCGAGATCAACGTCCCGTTCGTTATCAGATTCACCCGCATTTTCAACGATTTATGCGCATATTCTATCAGATCGAAAATTTCCGGGCGAAGCATAGGTTCGCCGCCCGTGAATGAAACGCTCGGAACACCGGCATCATGCCGAATCACTCTCAAAATCTGCTTACATTCCTTCACGCTCATTTCCGTCATTTGATCCGATGTTTCCTTCTGACAGGACGCATAGCAGAATCGACACCGAATATTGCATCGATCGGTTATCGCCAGTTCAGCCAATACCGGCAGTTCGATATACCCCAGAGTATATCCGACACGGGTGACGGCGGGGGAGTGAAACTGCTCACAAAAATTGGCCCCAAGCATCAACGACAACGCCGTGAAAAACTCATGAATTTGGTCCGGCGTTTGCGCATCATTCGCCCGAATTTTCAACAGTTTTTTAAGTTTTCCGCCGTTCAGCATATAGTGGAGCAACCGAGCACCGGTCGGGTTCAGCTTAAAACACTCGTTCGGCATACGAATCAAGACGTTATCTTCCAATCGGACAGAAACATACGGTCGTATGCGTTCGACAAATGGTTCCACCCAACTCAAGTCCGGCGTCGATCGTTTCATCAACGTCCTCCACCGCTGACGCATGCGCTGTGACAGGCGCTGTGGCACGCACTGTGACAGGCGCTGTGACACGCGCTGTGACAAGCATTATGGCAGGCGTTATGGCAAGCGGCATGGCAGGCTTTGATCCCCGAAATAGCCGTCTGAGACGTATAGTCCGCAAATGTGACGTTGTCGGGGTTGACTTCCAAAGATCGTTCGAAAGGCTGTCGGATTTGATCCCGGCTAAAATGGTCCTGGAATCCATAGTGGTGATGATAATACCACATCCATCCGCCTACCGGATCGTCCTCAACCTTCTTGGTAGGATCCTGTTCTTCATCGAGAAACGCCTCCGCTATCTGTTTGTACCAGTATTTCCGAGTCGCCTCGACATCACAGTCCCACGTCTTCTGCTGCGTATTGTCCACCATCGCCTGCATCATATCCGTCAATTCTTTTTCACTGAATTTCCCGTCATCGCTGGCGGCATTGAACATCATCCGCTCATACACACCAAGATTGGCTAAAGGGGTGGGAAGAGATGTCGGTATTTCCACAAACAAAGGATCGTTGTTGATCAATTTCAACATGTTTCGTGCCAGTAACTGAGACAATACCGTCGAAAAAATAGCTTTATACGGTACCCCGATGAACACCGCCGCTTCGATTGGATCGAGATCTCTCGCGATTTTCCCGTCTTTTCGGAATGAAGCCAGTTCCAATTTCGGTGGCTCCCAATCGTTGCGCAGCCAAGTGATATCATCCAGACCTTTTTGTGCCTTGATCATCGACAGGTGTTTCCTGGAGGCGGTAAACACTCCGGCCGATCCCAACATCGACAGTAATACTCCCAGCACCATCCGCGTAAATGAGCTCGACGATCCGGTAACAGGCTCCATAATACCCAACAGATTGAGAATGGTCCCCAATTTACCCCCAGGAGCTCGTGTCGCAAGTTGCCAGACATCGATATCAGAAGGCTTACCCGGCTGATATTCCTCGGTTGTAAGTGTCGATAAGCTCTCAAATACCGCTGAATCGATGTACTGTTGAATCGCGAAATGGTAGCGGGTAGGAATTTTGTTTTTATGCAACTGAACCTGAACGACGTTTTTACCTCCCCGATCCGTCGTTTTATAATCGATCAAATAATTCTCGTTCATGAATTTTTCAGTGGCGAACCCATTGGCAAGCAGCGTTTTTTCGACTGATTCCCTGTCGCCGGGACCGCTGTGCTCCAGTGGATACGTTATCCTGACAGTGTAGTGATCCAATGCCTGATCCCACTCCGTCGGCGCCCAATGAAACACGATCAGCTCCCGGCCGTCATCCGTCACTGTCCTGGCCAGATAACCCGCTTTTCCCATATCGGCTGCAAATCGAAATCGATACGTCAGCTCCTTGTCATAGGTCTTTTGATCGTTCGCTAAAATAATATCATACGTGCCGGTTTTCACTTTCGTGATGTCCAGCTTGTAAGTTTTGCCCGATCCTTCGATAGCCCAGGCATTTTCTTTATCAAATATCGGCACCAGTCGGTCCAGACCGGAAAAGTAAAACCCTATAAAAGGTGTCTCCAAAATACGCCACCTGACAACATATTCAATTACAGCGTTTCCATCTTCAAACAACTGGACATCGACTTCTGTAAACTCAATTTTACCCCGTCCCGCCAAGACCGGCCGATCGGTCACACAAAAAAATGCCGCCGTCCACAGAATCGTTATCGTGATTTTTCTGAGAAACACCTTCATCATCTCAGCCTCCCACCTCAAGGGTTTTGATCAATATACGACAAACTCCCCGAAATATCGACAGACATCAAATCAATTTCGAGATTACCACTGACATTTTTATTTGATGAATAGGAGCGTTTTTTGCGCTATACTTTTGTCTCTTGGCAAGACTTTCAGTTGTGAAAGTGCTTTCGTCAAGACTGTAACTGATTGTCAATTATGGTTTTATTAACTTTTTAACTCTGTAACCCGTTATAGAGATGAAGGAGAAGCGGCGCTATGCCGTATTCGTATTTAAAGCACTTATCCTGTGAGCGCGAAAATCTTGTCAAAGCGCTCCAGCTTGTCCAGAAACATGAGGGATACGTGTCCAATGAGGCGATCGAAGCGGTGGCCGGGCATTGCGGTGTAGAGGCGGTCGAAGTGGAGGGTGTGACCAGTTTTTATCCGCAGCTCAGACGTTCCAAACTCGGCAAATTCACCATCAGCATTTGTGACGGATCCGCCTGTCATATCAAAGGCTCCAACCTGATTGCTCGATGGCTTTATGACGAGTTGGGGATAACGTCGGGGCAAACGACATCGGACGGCCTGTTCAGCTTGACCACCGTCGCCTGCCTGGGCTGCTGCACGTTGGCCCCCGTCATAGCCGTCAACCAGGATATTCACGGCTATCTGAACCGCAAAAAGCTTCTGAGCGTCCTTCAAATCTATCGTAAACTGGCGGAACTGTCATCGTGATCAAACGGATAAAAATCGGTTGTGGAAGCTGTGGTATCGCCGCGGGCGCCGCCACCGTCCGGGACGCGCTTCGTCAGCGCGTCGAATCGATCCCTGTGGTCGAAGTGGGATGTATCGGTCAGTGTTACGCCGAACCGATCGTGGAAGTCGAAACGGACAAAGGCTCCTACTGGTACAGTCATGTCAAACCGACAAAAGAACACTTGGACGCAGTCGTCGCCTGTAGTGACTATCTTCGTTTCGATCCAACCGAAATGCGTGGTGAACTTGAAACACTTTTGGTGTCGAAGCTCGCCGGGCGCATTGTTCCGACCGATCTGCATGAATATATGCAATTCGGTGGTTTTAATGCACTGAAACAGGCTCTGACCATGTCGCCGGAAAACGTTATTCAAATCGTCACTGATTCAGGATTGCGCGGACGCGGCGGCGGCGGATTCCCGACCGGGGCCAAATGGTCGCTGCTGGCCGCTAAAACCCATCAGCCGAAAGTGCTGATCTGTAACGCCGACGAAGGTGATCCAGGCGCTTTCATGGATCGCTCCATCATGGAATCCGTTCCGTTCCAAATACTGGAGGGCATGTTCATCGCCGCTCATGCAACCGGCGCAACACAACTGATTATCTATTGCCGAACGGAGTATCCTCTGGCGATTCAACGGATGACGGCCGCGATCGACGAGCTGAAAAAAGTCGGTTTGAACATCATCGACGGCAAGGCGCTCGACGTCGTGATCAAAGAGGGCGCCGGCGCATTTGTCTGCGGCGAAGAAACAGCATTGATTCATTCGCTGGAAGGTAAACGCGGCATACCCCGTTACAGGCCGCCTTATCCCACCGATACCGGTTTTCGAGGCTTGCCGACGCTTATCAACAACGTGGAAACATTCGCCACCATCCCTGTGATCATCAGAATGGGAGCGGATGAATTCCGCAAGATCGGCACGAAAAAGAGTCCGGGCACGAAGATATTCGCGTTGGCCGGCGATATCGAACGGCCCGGGTTGATCGAAGTTCCCATCGGCACCACGATCGCCGACGTCGTTTACACGGTCGGAGGCGCTGAACCGAGCAGCGTCAAAGCCGTACTGATCGGCGGCCCTTCCGGAGTCTGTGTGCCGGCGGATCGATTCGATGCCGCGATCGATTACGATTCTTTAAACAATTTGGGTGCGATCATGGGTTCCGGCGGCCTGATCGTTATCGGAAACCGCTGCATGGTGGAAACCGCTCGGTATTTTCTGGAGTTTACCTCACGTGAAAGCTGCGGAAAATGCACGTTTTGTAGAATTGGCTCAACACGAATGCTGGAAATCCTGGAGCGCATCACCAGCGGCCAAGGTGAACCGAGAGATATTCCTCTTCTGGAGGATCTGGGCGAAAAAATCCAAAAAGGTTCCCTGTGCGGGCTGGGTCAAACCGCACCGAATCCGGTGTTGTCGACGCTTCGGTTTTTCAGGGATGAATATATCGCTCACGTTGAACACCACACGTGTCCCGCAATGGATTGCTCGCCGTTGGTCAAAGTCTTTTTAGACAAGAACCAATGTATCAAATGCGGGCTGTGTATCCGGGTCTGCCCTGTCGATGCGATCGAAGACGATTTTGTCGTCGACAACGAGATTTGTGTGCGGTGCAACTCCTGTATCGAAATCTGCCCGAGAAAAGCGATTCGTAGAGCCAGCATCGTTATGGTTCGTTAAATGGAGATTGACGTGAGTTTTGTCACATTGCGTATCGACAATAAAGAGGTTTCAGTTCCGGACGGCAGCACGATTCTGGATGCCGCTCGGAAACTGGGTATCGACATACCGACATTTTGTTTCAACAAAGATCTGCCACCATTGACATCGTGTTTTGTCTGTGTTGTCAAGGATATGAAAACCGGTCGATTTCTTCCGTCCTGTTCGGCACCTGCGAAGGCCAACATGGAAATTGACGCCGACGGCGACGAGGTGCGTGATATGCGCCGGACGGCTCTGGAACTGCTGTTGAGTGAACATACTGGAGACTGTGAAGCGCCGTGCACGCTGGCCTGCCCGGCTCATGCCAGGGTCGAAGAATATGTTCAGGCCGGCCGAAGAGGTGATCTGCTGGAAGCGTTGAAAATCGCCAAAGAACGTATTCCGCTGCCATTGTCTATCGGCCGGGTCTGCCCGCGGTTTTGTGAAAAAGCGTGTCGCCGTCAGGTTTTGGATAACCCGGTGGCCATAAACGATTTCAAACGGCTTTCCGCCGATATGTATTACGATGAGTACATGGAAAATTGTCTGCCTTTGACAGGAAAGAAAGTCGGTATCGTCGGCACCGGGCCTGCCGGATTGGCAACGGCTTACTTTCTGAGGCTTCAAGGTGTCGCTTCCGATCTGTTCGATATGATGCCGGAGCCCGGCGGTATGCTGCGGTATGGTATCCCTGAACACCGGCTGCCCAAAAAAATCCTGGATCGGGAACTGGCGCATTTTGAAAAGATGGGAGGTATCCGGATTTTCTGCAACCAAAAATTGGGGGAACAGATCGATCTTGAAACGCTTCAGAAAGATTATGATGCTGTCGTGATCTGTGTCGGCAGTTGGAAATCCTCCTCGGCCCATCTGGAAGGCGAAGATCTGGCCATAGAAGGTATTCGGTTTCTGGAAAACCTGGCTTTGAATAATTGGAAAGGTCAAAACCCCGGAAAGACTATCGTTATCGGCGGCGGCAACACGGCGATGGACTGTCTTCGGTCGGCCGTCCGTTTGGGTTCCGACGACGTTATCTGTTTTTATCGTCGAACGGAAAAGGAGATGCCCGCTGAAAAAATCGAATATCGCGAAGCGCTCGAAGAGGGTGTTCGGTTCGAATTTCTGGTTGCGCCGACAAAACTGCGTGAAGAGAACGGTCGCAAGGTATTGACGTGCTCGCGAATGAAGCTCGGTGATCCTGATGTGTCTGGACGACGCCGACCGATCCCGATCGAGGGCAGTGAATTTGAGGTCGTCGCCGATACCGTCATCGCTGCAATCGGTCAAAAGACGGCGGCTCCGGAAGGTATCCCGACCAACCGCTGGGGTGATATCGATGCATCGACAAAAGACGGATCGATCGGTGACAAATTGATATTTGCCGCTGGTGACTGTGTATCAGGACCAGCGACGGTCGTCGAAGCTGTGGCTTCGGGCCGACGTGCCGCGATGGGTGTTCTGGCGCGCTTCGCCGGAACAACTTATGAAGACCCTCAGGAATGGAACATTTCCAGGGGGCATCCGAATTTCGTCGCACCGGATGACCTTGTCATCATCGAGCCGATCAGTCAATCCAATCGGACGCCGCAGCGTTTGATACCGATCGAAGAGCGAAAAACCACGTTCAACGAAGTCGCTTACACTTTCACTGTGGAAGAGATCATGGCGGAAGGTGAACGATGTATTCAGTGTTCGTGTCTGGAAAAAACGAACTGCAAACTGCGAAAAGCCAGTGGGGAGTATCAGGCACGCAGCGATCGGTTCACCGGCAGAAAGAAAAAGTATCCGATCGATACCCGTCATCCGTATGTGGTATTGGAACCCGATAAGTGTATTAAATGCGGTTTGTGTATTCTGGCCAGTAAAGAACACTTGAATAAAAGCATCTTGAGTTTCATGGATCGAGGCTTTTCGACTCGCATCGATACGGCTTTCAGCCGGGAGCTTGCGATCGGTTTAGAGGAAGCGAAGATCATCGTCGAGATCTGTCCGACTGCGGCATTGAGCTTCAAAAAAACCACACAACGATTGCTGAACGGCGCGCTTTGTGAGCGCTTCAGTGCTGAGTCCTGAGTGCTGAGTTGGGGATTTTCATTTGATTTTAGTTAGTGAGTTTTCCTAGTAAAACTAGAAGACTATAAATACTGAATTCCAATACTTGGTGATTGGACATTGGATATAGAAACTCCTACCCCTCACCCCTTACGCCTCATCCCTCTCTTTTCAACCTGAAGTCCGCGTTTTATAGTAACTAGGCGCAAAAAACCTTGAAAAACATGTTGACAATGTTTTCAATAATAGTTATCATTGATAACTATGAGCTTTCTAGTCAAACAGAAATCAGGAAAAAATAT
>JBASEY010000041.1:0-17480 GCA_049652745.1 bacterium
ACGGATCGGAGCTATATCCAAGAAGAGAGAATTCTCAGCTTAAAGGAATGCCTTGAAGCTGTAACGGTATGAGAGAGTTTATGATGAAACTTCAAATCAAATTGCAAACATTACTTGACACGAACCGGCGTTTTTTCGCAGTAATTTTTCAGAGCTAAATATATTGTTTACTTTTTTTCGAGCGTATATGGAAAAAGATGGTGGACATTTATTTGTCTGTATGATTGTTTTTCGCTTTTTCCAAAATTTTTTCTTGAGAAACAGCCGGGGGCAAGGGCTAAAAAAAGTATCTTTTTATTGAGTTTTTCCGCCGATTGTGATAGATTCAAATTGTCTTAATTAAAAGGGGGTTAGGATGATTTTTAATATTTTCAAACAAGACTTTTTAGGGCCGATTCAAAAGGTGCAGAGTATCGTTGAAAAAAAATCGACGTTTCCTTTTTTACAGAACGTCAGAATTGAGGCGAAAGGCGGCCAAATAAAAATTTTTGCAACGGATATGGAAGTTGGTTTACGCGATCAGGTTGAAGCTTCGGTTCAAGTTGAGGGGTGCATCACTGTCTCAGCTCAAAAGCTCTTTGAAGTTCTGAAAGAGCTGGGTGATGAAATAGTTCATTTTGAAGTTGATCAGAATAACTGGATAAAAATCGAGTGCGGCTTATCGAATTTTAAGCTTGTCGGTATGTCGGATGCGGATTTTCCAAGTATGATGGAAGTAAAAGACGATGCTTTGGTCGAGGTGGATGCTTTCATACTGGAGAATTTGGCGAATAAATCCATGTATGCCGCTACTATGGATCCGAATAAGCACATGTATCGAGGGGTTTTGTTCAAAGTTAACGGCAATGTTTTAAGTATGGTGGCGACCGACGGTCATCGCTTGGCAAAAGTGACGATGAAATCGGAAGAAAATCTTCCGGATATGGAAGTTATCATTCCCAGGAAAGGCATTACTGAATTGTTGAAAATCATATCGACCGGCGCGGAAAAAATTGCTTTGGGAATAGTACAAAACCATATCGTATTTCGCCTGAATGAACAGTATACGATAGCTAGCTTGATAGATTCCCAGTTTCCGGATTTTGAACGGGTGATTCCCCAGAAGAACACGTATAATATCAGAATAAATCGGCCGAGTTTCTACGACATCTGTAAAAGAGTTTCAATCTTTTCTGACATTAAAACCCATACCATTTCGATGACTTTCGGGAATGGAGTTTTAGAGGTAAAAGGAAGCACTCCTGAGTATGGTGAAGCAAAAGATCAGATTGTGGTTGATTATGAAGGCGAAGAATTGAAGCTGAATTTCAACGTAATATATATACTTGAAACGCTCAGAGTTTTCGAGTGTGAAGAAATTTTTATGCGCTTCAATGAAGGCGGTCCGGTAATTTTTGAACCGGTTGAAAAAGACTCTGTAGATTATTTGGCCTTGATCATGCCGATGATTGTTTAATATGGATTATAATAAATGATAGTTTCATGGATCCGGACAACGGGTTTCAGAAACCTGATTCCCGATACGATACGTCTGGAAGAAGGAGTAAATATTTTCATAGGGTCGAACGCACAAGGGAAGACCAATGTACTCGAAGCTGTGGCTCTGCTTGCCAACGGCAGGTCATTTCGAGGAGCTGGGATAGCTGACATGATACAATCCGGCGAAACCGACGCAGGTATCGAAGGGCAGATTTGTAATGGGAATAACGAAATAACTTTAAAAGTTCATATGAGCCGTTCTTCAAGGCTTTATCATGTCAATAACAGGCAGGTAACGGACTTGAGAGAGTTTCTCGGATGCTTCAGCTATGTTGTCTTTGCTGCTGAATGTATGGCTATCGTCGAAGGTGATTCGGCTGCCAGACGCAACTTTCTGGATCATGGTTATTTCGGCTTAAAACCATCGTATTTGTTGACTCTTCGGTCATATCGGAAAATTCTAAAATCTCGAAATGCTACAATCAAACAAGCTCCGGACAATGAGCGGTTGATTGAAACATGGAACGAGCCTTTATGTAGAAACGGATCTGTTATAGCTCATTCAAGAATGATGTATTTGGAAAAAATCCGTCAAACCGCTGAAAAGGAATATCATGCTCTAGCGGGGGGAAATGAGCGGTTGACGATCGAGTATCATGCACCGTGGCTCAGCAAAGAAGCCCAGGTGAAAAACGATGAAAAACATATACAAGAAGATTTGCTGGTCGGCTTGGAAAAGAGCCTGGCGAGCGATATTCGAAATGGTTCGACGTCCGTGGGTCCTCACAGGGATGAAGTGCGTATACTGGTCGATGGTAAAAATATACGTTGGTATGGTTCCAGAGGACAGAAGCGATCTGTATTGCTGGCATTGAAACTAGCTGAACTTGAAGTGTTTCATAATGAGAAAGGTCATTATCCAATACTGATATTGGATGATATATCTTCTGAATTGGACGAACATAGACGAGACAACTTAATCCGATCATTGCCTAAAAATATACAGATATTGATCAGCCATACAGAGAAATTTGATTTTGATCGACCGGCGCAGTATTTCCAAGTTGCAGCCGGAAGCATTACCAGATGTTGAGGTAATCAGTTTATAAATAACGGAGGTTTTTACGTGACGAATAACCCAGATAAAAAAAAGAATTACGATGCTGAAAGC
The DNA here is from genome assembly GCA_049652745.1 of bacterium. Lineage (GTDB taxonomy): Bacteria > CSSED10-310 > CSSED10-310 > CSSED10-310 > CSSED10-310 > JBASEY01. The sequence continues at coordinate 2,651 of JBASEY010000041.1, forward strand.
ATACGTGTATTAGGAGGTATAGAAGCAGTCAGGCTGCGACCAGCCATGTACGTCGGATCGACAAGTTCGACCGGTCTTCATCATCTGGTCAACGAGGTTGTCGATAATTCGGTGGATGAATATATGGCGGGATACAGTACAACCATAAAAGTCATAATTCATACGGATGATTCTATAACCGTCATCGATGATGGTCGCGGTATTCCGACCGAAATGCACCCGACCGAAAAAAAACCCGCCGCTGAAGTCGTTATGACAACCCTTCATGCCGGAGGTAAATTTGACAAAGAATCTTATGCCATCTCAGGAGGTCTGCACGGAGTCGGCGTGAGTTGCGTCAATGCGCTTAGTGTCTGGCTGAGGATGGAAATCTATCGGAACGGTAAAATTTACTGTCAGGAATATTCCAGAGGGGAGCCTAAAACAGAGTTGAAACAGATAGGGCAGACTAAAAAAACTGGAACGAAAATACAGTTTATGCCGGATCCGGAAATTTTCGATGAAACCGAATTCAATTTTGACATTATATCGAAAAGGCTAAGAGAATTAGCCTTTTTGAATGGGGGCCTGAAAATTTATCTCGAAGACCACCGAAGCAACAAAAAAGAAGAGTATTTGTATAAGGGAGGCATCCGCGAATTTGTTCAATATCTGAATCGTACGCGTGAAGTCATACATACTAAAGTCGCTTATATTTATAAGGAAATATCGAAAACAATAGTTGAGATCGCTCTTCAGTATAACACCGGTTATCAGGAGACATTGTTATCATATGTGAATAATATCCATACACTCGAAGGCGGAACGCATCTTTCCGGCTTCAAAGCGGCTTTGACACGGACTTTGAACGCATATGCCACAGAAAAAGATTTATTGAAAAATATGTCGTTTACACCTTCTGGGGATGATTTGCGGGAAGGCTTATCGGCTGTTGTCAACATAAAGGTTCCCGATCCACAGTTTGAGGGGCAAACCAAGACAAAACTAGGCAATTCCGATACGAAAGGCATTGTAGAACAAGCGGTCAATGAAAAGTTGGCAGAATTTTTGGATGAGAACCCAGGCGTGGCTCGAGCCATATTGGAGAAAGGTATCAATGCTTGCAGAGCGAGAGAAGCAGCTAGAAAAGCACGTGATCTGGCCAGGCGAAAAGGCGCTTTGGACAGCATGGCGCTGCCCGGAAAGTTGGCGGATTGCTCAGAAAAAGACCCGGCTCTTTGCGAACTTTTCATTGTCGAAGGTGATTCAGCAGGAGGATCGGCAAAACAAGGAAGAAATCGTAAATACCAGGCAATTTTGCCGATACGAGGAAAACTGCTGAATGTTGAAAAGGCTCGATTTGATAAAATGCTGCAGTCGGACACCATTCGCACCATTATAACCGCTTTGGGAACAGGCATCGGCAAAGATGACTTCGATATACAAAAAACCCGCTATCACAAAATAATCATCATGACAGATGCCGATGTGGATGGAGCACATATTTCAACATTGTTGCTGACATTTTTCTTTCGTCAAATGCCGGAAATTATCGAAAATGGTTACTTGTATCTGGCTCAACCACCACTATATCGTGTAGCTAAAGGAAAAAAAGCCACATATTTGAAAGATGATAAGGCTTTTGAAGACTATATCTTCACTGAGGCGTCACAGAATTTGATGCTGAAGACGTCTAATGCGGGCAGGCCGTATACAGGAGAAAACTTCAAGACGATTTTAAAGAAAATCAATCGATATCACACACTTATGGAGGCGATGATAAAAAAAGGCATTCCGGAAAGAGTGATCAAAACACTGTTGGAACATGGGTATCGTTACAGATATTATTTTGAACAGACTGATAAATTCGATCAGATGTTGATGACATTTCGAGCGGACGGGTATGACTGTGAAAGGCGTATCAACGATGATGACGGCTTGTTTTATATTCATATACCGGCATCGATGGATCAACGGGAAATCAATATCACGTATGAATTGGTCATGACGTACGATATGCGGGAGCTCTTCAATTTGGATACGGATTTGCAAGCTTTGAAGACACCTCCCTTTGTATTGTCGGATATCAATAAAGGTGCGGAAACCGAGCATCAAACCTATCAAGATTTGATTGCATTTGTCGGTAAATATGCAAGAGCGGGAACACAGATACAACGCTACAAGGGTTTGGGAGAAATGAACAGTGATCAATTATATGAAACGACGATGAATCCTGAATCCCGAACTCTTTTACAGGTACAAATTATGGATGCCATGAAAGCGGATGAAATCTTTTCGATACTCATGGGTGAGAACGTCGCTCCAAGAAGAGATTTTATCGAGGAATTCGCTCTGGAAGCTAAAATAGATGCTTAAAATTTCAGGAGACTGAGTGGATATGTTGAATAATGACGACAGGAAAATCGCTGTAAATATTGAAGAAACGATGAAATCAGCCTTCATTGACTATGCAATGAGTGTCATTGTCGGCCGTGCGCTGCCGGATGTCAGGGATGGGTTGAAACCCGTTCACCGGCGTATTTTGTTTGGTATGAATCAGATGGGTTTGGCGTTCAACCGACCTTATCGAAAATCCGCGAAAGTTGTCGGAGAAGTCATGGGTAATTACCATCCTCATGGTGACCAGGCTATCTATGACACTCTGGTCAGAATGGCTCAGGATTTTTCCATGAGATATATGTTGGCTGACGGCCAGGGTAATTATGGATCGATCGATGGCGACCCGCCGGCGGCCATGCGGTATACCGAGGTGCGTATGTCGCGTATTGCCTCAGAAATGCTACGGGATATCGATAAAGAAACGGTGAATTTCGTTCCCAATTATGACGAATCAACCGAAGAACCCGAAGTATTGCCGGCAGCGATACCCAACCTGATAGTCAACGGCTCGAGCGGTATTGCGGTCGGCATGGCAACCAATATACCTCCACACAACTTAGGGGAAATCATCGATGCACTTGTTGCTTTGATCGATGACCCCGATTTGACGCTGAAAGAGATTTTAAAAATTGTTCATGGCCCGGATTTTCCGACGGGAGCGTTCATTTATGGCAGAAGCGGTATATTGAGAGCCTATGAAACCGGTAGGGGTTCAATTACGATGCGAGCCAAAGCTGTCGTTGAAATTCGTAAACGAACCGGTCGGGAAGATATCGTCATTTCCGAGTTGCCTTATCAAGTGAACAAAGCGCTGCTGATAGAAAAAATCGCGGAGCTTGTCAAAGACAAAAAAATCAATGGGATTGCCGATTTACGCGATGAATCCGATCGCGACGGTATGCGGATAGTCATCGAACTGAAAAAAGACCAAATCGCAAAAGCTATTTTAAATCAGTTGTATAAACACACTCCCCTGCAGTCCAATTTCGGTGTCAATATGGTGGCCCTGGTCGATGGCAAACCGGAGCTTTTAAATCTGAAACAGGTTCTGACAAAATTCATCGCTCATAGAAAAGAGATAGTCGTCAGACGCACTCTTTATTTGTTGAAAAAAGCTGAAGAGAGAGCTCATATCCTGGAAGGATTGATCACAGCGCTGGATAACCTGGATGCAGTCATAAACTTGATAAGAAGCTCGAAAAATGCCGACGAGGCCAGGTCCGGATTGATGCATACGTTTTCTCTGTCGGAAATCCAAGCGCAAGCTATTTTGGATATGCGGCTTCAGCGTTTGACAGGGCTTGAACGTGACAAAATCAGAGATGAATACCTGGAAATTTTAAAAGAAATCAGTCGATTGAAAGCGATTTTGGGTTCAGAAAGACTGCTGATGAACCTGATTAAAAGCGAACTGTTGGAAATAAAGGATAAATACGCCGATGAGCGGCGCACGGTCATCATGGAAGATGCGGGAGAAATCGATTTTGAGGATATGATCGTCGAAGAAGACATGGTGGTGTTCATCACCCATCAAAACTACGCCAAACGTAATCCTTTGTCGTTATATCGAGCCCAAAAACGCCGTGGTCAAGGTGCGACAGGAATCATACCTAAAGAAGGTGATTTTCTTAAACATCTGTTCGTTGCCAGCACCCATGATACGATCCTGATATTCACTGACTCCGGCCAAGTCTATAAATTGAAAGTCTATCAATTGCCACAAGCAGGAAGAGCGGCAAAAGGCAGCTCGTTGAAAAATTTGTTGTCTTTGAAGGCGGATGAAAATGTCGCAGCTATTCTTCCCATTCAATCTTTCGAAGAAAACAAACATATATTGATGGCGACACGAAGAGGTGTGGTAAAGAAAACACCTCTAGTGGATTATAAAAATATTCGGGTTGGAGGTATCCGGGCTATCAATATCGATGAAGGTGATGAGCTGATAGCAGCAAGAATAACCTCGGGAAACCAAGATGTATTCATCGCTACACGTGAAGGTTTAGGAATCCGGTTCAATGAAAAAGATGCCAGGTCGATGGGCCGTAATACCCGAGGCGTCATAGGTATTCGTCTGGTCAAAAACGATGACGTGGTTGGAATGGAAATTCTCAAAGAAGGCGCCCTGATCTTGACGGTCACCGAAAATGGGTTTGGAAAACGCACCTCTATCGAGGAATATCGGATTCAGAAGCGAGGCGGTAAAGGACTCATCAATATTAAGGTAACGGAACGAAATGGAGCGGTTGTCGGTATATTGCAATCTTTTGGTGATGATGAGTTTCTGATGATCACCGACACGGGTAAAATTATTCGTATTCGAGTTGACCTGGAAAGCCTTCGAACGATCGGCCGCTCGACTCAAGGAGTCAAGCTGCAGGATCTGGGAGCTGACGGCAACAGAATCTTGGCTATAGCCCCGGTGCTCGAGCGGGAAACATCGGGCGAGGATGATTTGCAAGGTAATGATATGGAAGATGCCGATCTAGATGATTCTGATTTTGCGGAAGACACTGATTTCGAGGAAGAAAACGGCTTCGAAGAAGAGGGTGATTTAGGAGTAGACGACGAGGAAGTATAATCCGGATCGAATAATCAATATCCAATATCCAAGTATTTGATCTCTGTATAATAAGTTTTCTAGTTTTGGTCAGGAAACCCACAAACCAAAATCAACTGAAAATCCCCCAACTCAGCGCTCAGGACTCAGCACTGCGTTCGTAGAACGCTCAACCAGAAACCCAGTGCCAGAAACCAGGAACCGCATTCCGAACCGGCGGAATGCCTCTTGAAGAGCGCCACTCAGCACTTAGGAGTTACTTAGGGACTGACATCTGTACTTTTTCGGGGGACAGACTTCCAATTTTACAATTTCCAGGCAACCCGGTCGCCGACGATTTGCGTTACAGCGAGGTCGATCAAAGCATAGGAAGATAATTTAAAAGATTGTGGGCATCACCCAGACGACCCCTTCTCCATTGCTAGAGAGATGTATTTCGAGAGATGTTTTTTCGGGGACAGACATCTGTACTTTCTTGCTGAAAAACTTTTGGAAGTCTGTCCCCAAAATTAACTGCGAATAAGGGGCGAAGGGGAAGACGTAAGAGACAAGGGCCGGAAGTTTCAATATCCAATGTCCAATAACCAATCACTAAGTGTTAGTCTTCAGAATCTAAAATTATTCAGCTCCATTAAGACAATGCGCATACTATGAATCCCTCTAGAATCTCAACCAGAAACCAGAAACCAGAAACTGCATTTCGCGTCAGCGAAATGCCAGAGCACACAAAAAGGGCGGGTCGAAACCCGCCCTCAATCAATTGTTGTTTGATTCAGCGTGCCGCACCAGCGGCACGTTACTCAGCACTCAGGACTCAGCATCTACTTTCTGCGTCGAGCGAATCCTATCAATGAGCCGATCGCTAACAACAGGATACCGATACCGGTCAGACCCATTGTCGGGATCGATGAGGGCGATTCTTCTGCGCCGACAAGGCACAGCGCCAGATTCAGGTTGGTGCCGCCATACATCCAATTGGTGCCGGAACCGGTTCCTATAACCAAGTCATAATCTGAAGCGCCGCTGGTATAGCTGGGGCAAGCCCACCAGAACCAGCAGTCACCGGAATCGACCGCCTGTACCGAAACCCATCCGCTTTCCATCGATACCGGATTGTTCAGCATGCCCGAATATTTCTTGACGAGCCCTGACGCCGGATATCCGAATGCCGGTATGGTTGTATAGGTTTGTTTCATCGGCACGGTTTCCTCATAAACCAAAGCTCCCGGGAACGGACCATATTCAAAGAACCTGACGATGAAATCTCGCTCCGGTTTGACACACGCAACCGGCCCCCCGCTATATTTAGCTTCGGCTCCCCAGAATTCCACCGCAGCGATCGGCCGCGTCAGGCCGCTGAAATGATCGGCGGCGATATCGTTTTTATTGGCGTCCGAGGTGTAATAAGCGAGGATCGGCTCTTCAAGCGGTTGAGAAAACGCCGTGTCCTGATCGCAATCCAATGGTGATTGGGAGATAAAATAGGCTTGTACCGTGTGATTGTCGTCCATTGTCAAGGATTCGGTCGGGTTGCCGGAGTACCATAAGCCATCGACCTTCCAGTATGCCAAAGTGTGGAATGGATCGGGAAAGGCTATGAGATCGACTTCATGGTTTTCTAGATAGGCATGTACACCGGGTTCCGGCGTGACCGAACCGGCGCCGACAGGAGGAAGCATGGTCAAATCGTACGTATCGCCCGTAAAAAACGCCTGAACGATATAGTTGTCGTCCATCACGATCGTTTCTGTCAGGTTTTCAGAAAACCATCCTCCGTCAACCTCCCAATATTCGAACTCGAAGCCTGCTGCAGGTGATGCGATAATCGTCGCTGTTTTACCCTCAAAAAATCCATAGGATCCTTCAGCCGGAGTAACGGTTCCACTACCGATGCCACCAGGCGGAAGCATGGTAAGAATTTTTGCATTAGCGTCATCGACGACAAAACTGGTTGTCAACCACATATTCTCACATCCTTGATTGAATCCTTGTTCTGTCATCATGTCGCAATCGACGTTCGAACCGTTCCTATAACGTCCATTACCGGGATAGCTGTTTCCGTCCCAAGTTATTGAGTTGCCTCCCCCGGGAGACGTATCGCAGACTGTGACAATCAACGCATTTCCCGTGTTGAACGTGAACGGTGTGTCCAGCGTTGCGAAGCAAAGGCCGCCAATGCCGCTTAATTGATTCAATCCCTCGACAACTTTAGTACCTTGTGAAACGTGATCGAAAGATGTGGTACACAGACTTCCCATATCATAGGTATAAGACACCTCTGTTAGAAAAATGGTCAAGGTGTATGTTTCAGGAGGAACCCAATTTCTTGACCACCAGCCGATTTCGGTGATGGTAACTGTTCCGGTATCGGGAAAAACAGGCGCCAGTACACTAGCCGGAATGCCATATTGAGTTTCACTATATGGCATGTCGTTTCGCCAGGGCAGGTTACCGGTGGAAACAGTATGGCCGGGACCATGACCACCGACGGTGACGGTGACATCGGCGGCCAAAACGACTTGTCCCCAAATAAAAGCGATAAATACGACACAAAGCAGTTTTTTCATCGACATCTCCTCCTCCTGAATTTAAATATCTATAGGTAAACTAACAAAAGGCCGACTCCATAAAAAACCATTGAAAACTGTAGAAAATAATCCCAAGTCGTTTATAGCAAAGAGTGAAGAAAAAAGCCATAATAAAATGGGAAGAGATTAGTGTAAATGAGCAAGAGGCGAGGGGTAAGGGGTGGGAGTTTTCAATGTCCAACCACCAAGTGGTTGGATTTCAGTATCTATAGTCATCTACCAACACGTAGGTGACTAACCAGAAATAAATCTACTGAAAAACCTAACCAGAAACTAGAAACCAGAAACGGCGTGCCGCACAATAGACACGCCCTACACAGGACTCAGCACTGCATTCGTCGAACGCACGACCAGGAACCCAGTACCAGAAACCGGGAAGCAGTGTCCCGAATTAACGGGACGGTCCGTATCCCCACATTTTAAATGCGAAACCACCCATGATATCGTTCATTTCCTGGTTCAGCATGGCGCCGTAGAATCCCAGACCTGTTACGCGATCCTGCCCGGTATCCGGCCATTCGAACGGAGGAATGACCGTAATATTGGTCGTACCGGTGGGAACATCGATGAATCTGTAATCGATATCCGGGTATTCCGGATAGTCGAAATAGGCCCAGGACGGCCAGAACCAGAATTTCCCGTAAACTTCCAGGATAAAGAATGTCGCGACTTGGGCCAAAGGCTCGTCAGGGTTGTCCAAATAGCCGATAATGGAAAACTCATCACCGGGATGAGCCATATCAGGCATATCCAACCGCACTCCTAACGGATATCCGGGAGTGGGTTCCGGCGTCACTGTAGGTGTGGGTGATGGTGTTATAGTAGGTCGAGGTGTCGGAGTCGGTTTATCGCAATCGATGTCATACGTGATTTTTATTTCGTCGATGTTCCATCCTCCATAGGAGCCGCTATCGGAGGTCGGACCCAGGGTCCAGCGGAATCGAACGGCAGGGTTGCCATCGATAAATTCCCCGAGATCGATTTCGAGCGGGAACCAGAAATTCATCTGGAACGGTCCGCCGAACATAGAATTGTTAAACAGCGTAGACCATGTTTCACCATCATCCAGCGACACATCCCATGACGCCTGATCCTTGGGATATCGGCCGACGCCGAGCCAGAACGCAAAAGAGATAGTGGTAGAGGTTACATCGGTCAAATCCAGAGCCGGCGAAACCAAAGCATATTTTGGTTGGTTATGCGCATAAGCCCCATTCAAGTTGTAGCCGTAGACATGATTACCTGTAAATCCTGATGAGGGGTCTCCATCATTCCCTTCCGGTTTTCCCCATTCCCACTCACCTTCGGTCAACCAGCCCGGATCGGTATCCATATTTTCCCATAGACCGGTTACATTGCGATAGGTTCGGAACGTATAATAGGCGCCGCCATTGTCATCGATATAAACATTGCCGGCCTGATCGACTGATTCGATCATGAAATAATAGGCCGTGCAACTTTCCAGACCGGAAATCGTCACCATATGGTCAGTGTTATATCGTCCTAAAAGGATGCTGTTATCAGGAGGTGTCGTGTTTCCGTACCAAATACCCGATGTCGACAGCTCGTCCGTCGTCCAGTTCACCTCAGCGCTTGTCGATGTCAGACGGCCGATTTCGACAGTCTGAACGGCAGGCGCAGAACAGTCGACCCAAGCCGATAGGGTGATGGATTCTGAACCGGTTCCTCCAAAGTCGTCGTCGATATAGGTAACTTGAATATCGTCGTGTTCGGCGACTTGCAGGATACCATCATCCTCAGTGGCGATACCTTCGACGACAGCGATACTGCCCACGAAAATCCCGGGATCCGTTTCGGTCAACATGAGCTGCTCCGGCTTGGAAAGTTCAGTTGTGCTGCAAACTGTCACCGATACATCGCCTGCACCGGCGATATCGGAGTCTTTTACGATGATCTCAAGCGTGTCATCGCACTTGTAAGCGGGTTTGTTCAGGTGGATAATTCCTTTGGATTGAGGCGGAAACACCTCTTGAACTGCGGCATAACAGTCGATTTCACCCCAACCATAGACATTGTTCGGATACCCCCGTGTTGAAGGATCGCAATCATTTACTATAGAAACAACCGCGGTTCGCTGAATCGCTTCTCGAGTTGCATCGATATCGCCGATAAGCCCGGGCTGAGCGGACCATAGAAGCGCGACGATGCCGACTGCGTGAGGGCCGGCCATCGAAGTTCCGCTCATGCTCTGGTAGCCGCCGCCAGGCACACAAGACCGAATATTCGCGCCGGGAGCAACGACATCCGGTTTGGATATGTTTGGATATAAAGCTGAAGGCCCGCGGCTGGAAAATCCTGAAATCAATCCTCCTTGGTTGGTTGAACCGGTTGTGAACGATGTTTCATAATCGCCAGGCGATCGAAGAGTTGTACAGTCAGGGCCTTCATTGCCTGCGGAGACTTCGATAAAAATGCCTGCGGCAACGAGTGCTTCGATATCGGTTTCAAAAAACCGGTCGCCGCCATTGAAGCCCCAAGAATTGTTCACGACATGAGGCGCTTTGGAGGGGTCCGGGTTTTCGCCGTTTAAATCCGTCGGCGCGAGAATCCATTGAAAGGCATCATGAAACCAGGAATATTCTCCGCCGCCTTCACCACTCATGCACTTCACGGCAATCCATTTTGCCGAAGGAGCGACACCGATTTGATTGCCGCCTCCGTCGTCCCCGACAATACTTCCTGTCGTGTGGGTGCCATGGCTGTGATCGTCGATCGGCGCGTGAGGTGATGTGCCGGTTGCATCGAACCAATTATAGTCGTGGTTGGCTGTCGTGCCGTCCCAACCGCGGTAGTGACCGATCAACGCCGGATGTTCCCAATCGACACCTGTGTCGTTGTCGCAAATGACAACACCGTCACCTTTGACACCGAATTTTTCCCATACCTCGTCAGCGCGAATCTGAGACAGGTTCCATTCCACGCCGCGAGGTACCGGTTGATTTTGGGCTTGTTGCTTGATGTCGGGATCGATGGCTTGAACGTGGACGTTTGAACGAACGGCCGCGACATCGGGATGATTTGCCAAGATGCTACGGACGGTTTCATCCGCTGTGACCAAGATCATATTCTGTATCCAATACGGTTTATAATGGATACCGTTTTGAGTCAGCCAAGCTCGGATATCCATTTGGGAACGTTCGGCTGTAGATCGCAGAGCTTCAAACACATATCGACCTCGCTCTTCCTTGCAGTTCAGCCGCTCAGCCGGTTCAAGGTCAGCGGTTTCTTTCAATACAACGAAAAAAGAATTTTCTATTTCGTGAGTAAAAGCAGACTGAAAGGGGCGCACAGACGAAACAGGCGCCGCTGTAATCGTCGGCCAGGCAAACAGAACAAATGCCAGAATAAAAGATATCGTTTTCATAATGATTTCCTCCGGAAAAAAGTAGATTAAAATCTATATTAGAAAAAACAGAAATTCAAGCGATCAAAGATTAAAGTCACGGCCAACCGAATTGCTGAGTCGTGTATAAATTTTTTTTAAAAAAAACACTTGACATTTGGCCAATAAAATACCATTCTTTTTAACCGCCACATTTGTGGTTTTCTGCCGCCCGTTAGCGAACCCCTCCCTTAGGCAAGGAGACACTGCGTAAGGCGGCGCGTAGGTTAACCCTTTAAGAGGAGGTTTTATGAGTTGGCAAGAGGAAAACACCTTTTAATTGACTGTCGCAATGTCTCCCGCGAGCTTCTCTTGGACGACGGACGCGTATTGGATGTCATGGCTCGCGCAGCCAAAAAAGCAGGCTCAACCGTTATTTCGCAAATCCGATATAAATTCGGACCGGATTCACCGGCAGGTTTTGCGGCACTGGTGATGCTGGACGAAAGCCATTGTTCTGCGCACTGTTACGCTGACCTGGGTCTGATGGCGATGGACGTCTTTACATGTGGAAATACTGACCCACGTGACGTTCTTCGCTATATCCGTGAGGAAATCGATCTGGGCGATGTAACTGTCGACGAAAGGCCTCGTTTTGTCGAAGCGGAAGATATGGTTGAGCATCTCATGCCTGATTTTGTTCGCAATAAGATGGAATAAAATTCAGGCGGAAAGGTAAATAATATATGACAAATCGCCGTTTGGGTGACGGGCGGGAGGACGGCCTGTCGCCGCTCGAAAGCCTGGATTTGAACAAGGTGACATCTTTCGCCGATTTGGTCAAAGCCATGCAAAAAACATCTTTTGCCGGTCGCCGATTGGGCGATGCGATGGATATCCTGGTCACAATGGCAAAAGATCCCGACTGTACGGTTGTGCTGACCATGTCGGGAGCGATGACGGTTGCCAAACAGGGTTTGATCGTCTGCGAGATGATCGATCGGGGTTTGGTCGATGCGGTGGTTGCGACGGGCGCTCTGATGGCTCACGGCCTGACTGAGTCCATCGGTTTGACCCACTACGCCACATCTCCGGATGCCGATGACACGGAATTGTTTCAAAAAGGCTATAACCGCGTTTATGACACTCTCGAACTGGAAACCAGCTTGAATTATCTGGAAGAGCTTTTGAGGGATATATTGGAAAAGACAATACCGGAAGACGGCGTCTGGTCATCCGCCCGCTTCTGCCGAGCGGTAGGCGAACGTTTGGAGGAAATGAATCAAGGGCCGGGAATTCTGCGCTCCGCCTGGAAAAAGAATGTCCCGGTGTTTATCCCCGCTTTCACCGACAGCGAAATCGGGCTCGATTTTTCCTTGTGGGCTACTCGTCAGCATATGAAAAGCATCGATAATCCTAACGATCCCGATCAGTTATATCGTGCGGTTCCTCCATTCAATCCGTTTATCGATCTTCAGGAATATGCACGCCTGATCGGAAAATCGAAGCGGTTGGGTATTTTCACCATTGGTGGAGGCGTTCCGCGGAACTGGGCTCAGCAAGTCGGGCCGTATTTCGATATTACAATGACACGACTTGGAGTGACACTGCCTGAACCCCGGTTTAAATACGGTGTCAGAATATGTCCCGAACCCGTGCATTGGGGAGGATTATCCGGCTGCACCTATAAGGAAGGTATCAGTTGGGGTAAGTTTTTGCCGCCGGAAGAAGGGGGACGATTCTCTGAAGTGTACGTTGACGCCACAGCCGTGTTGCCGCTTCTGATGAAAGCGGTTTTCGAAGCGATGGATACTTAAAAGGATAGCTGAATGCGTGCCAGCCTGCCCCCGAACGCGAACTTTCTGGGACTTGAAACATCTGATTCCGATCCCCTATCTGCCGGTATCATCATTCTGACGGCGCCGTTTGAGCAGACATCTACGTTCGGTACGGGTTCGAGCAACGGCCCCGATGCCATTTTGGAAGCTTCGCAACAGGTGGAATTGTTCGATGTTTTGCTGGGGTTTGAAATTTATAAAAAAGTTTCTGGAATCGCCACGCTGGAACCGATAATCTGTGAGAATATCCATCAGTTATTTACCGAGCTCGAAAATGAAACAACTTACTGGCTACAAAAAAATAAATTTGTCGTAACCGTGGGTGGCGAACATACCTCAATTGTCGGCGCAGTAAAAGCTCACAGCCGTTTTTATGAACCTCTCACGGTCATTCAGTTCGATGCTCACAGCGATTTACGCGATGAATACCAGGGTAATCCTTGGAGCCACGCTTGTGCTGTCAGAAGAATTCTGGATTTTCATGCAGATGTTGTCCAAGTCGGCATTCGCAGCCAAGCAATGGAAGAGAGAGCTTTTACTGATACACAAAACATTCCTGTTTTTTATGCCCACGAAATACATGAAAACGATGCTGCCGGCGTTGACTGGATCGATGCCTTGATAAAACTCTGCAAAAACAATGTCTATGTCACGTTGGATTGCGATGTGTTCGATCCGTCTGTTATTCCTGCAACAGGAACGCCGGAACCTGGAGGATTGACGTGGAATCAGATGAACCGTTTATTTAAACGGCTGGTGAAAGAACGACGGCTGGTAGGCTTGGATATCAGCGAATTATCTCCGATAGAAAACCTTGTTTTTCCACAGTTCACAGTGTCAAAATTTATCTACAGAATCCTGGGACTTTGGGTGAATCAACATTAATTTGTAAGAATATTTATCTGTAAAAGATGGCCGACGCCATCTTTGTATTTCCATTTTATATAATTTTTATGCTAATATCAGTTAACAGAAGTTGTGGGCGTCATGGAAAACAGAAAGAAAAACAATTTAATAACTCGTCGAGTTGAATTAGTGGACTTGATACGTGAAATATCGTTCAGGATACTGCGGCAATCACTATCTGAAATTACCGAAGACATTTATTTCGACTTGGAAAAAATCGCTGAAATCATCGGTGCCGACTATGCCTATATCTGTTTTATAATTGCCCCGGATGAACTGATAGACCTCGAATATGCTTGGACATCGACGTCGGTTTCACCCAAAAAACAATATGTCGATCATGAGCATGGTTATTTTTTGTCTAGACTGAAAAGTCTTGATCCTTTTCATATATCCAATTCCCAAGATGTCCCGGAATCCGCGCAAGTTGAGGCGGACTATATCGAGAAACACAAAATTAAATCCTTGTTGATGATACCGATTGAAAGCAACAACAACACTCTGGCAGGATACCTGGCATTCGAAGCGTTGAGTTTACGTAAGACCTGGGATTCGGATCTGTATCTCCCGATAAAATTTTTTGGAGAAGTCCTTTACAGCGCCGTTCAAAAAGCCAGGGCAATGGCACTTATTCGATCGGACCGAGATTTTTATCTGGTTCTAAACTATGCCAATTCGCTGGATGAATGTCTTGATATCTGTCTGGATTTCATGCTGGATTTTTCCGGGATGAGCACTGGAGGTATTTATCTTGTCAAGCCGGAAGACAAGGCTTTGAGCCTGGTTAAAGTCAAAAATGCATCAAAACAGTTCATTGAAATGGTTGATACCTATTCGCCGGATAGTTTTCATTACCAATTAGTGTCGAAAGGCGAACCGGTTTACCTGTCCAGGAAAGATCTCCAAGCGCCGGAATTCGACTTTGTGCGTGATGAAGGGTTGACGGTTGTATGTGCGCTGCCGATAACGTTTCGTAATGAACTGATCGGCATTGTCAATCTTGCATCCCACGAAAAGTGCGTTTTTCCCGAGTTTGCTCGAACCGCTTTGGAAACGATAGCGCCACGTCTGGGTCCTTTATGGTATGTCTTTAAACTCATCTTTTACAGTGATTTTATAAAAAGTATTTAGAATCAATTAGATAACAAGGCACAAAAAACTCTTGGCACTACAAAATGAAACACTGTAAAATCAATGAGTTACAGATTACAAATCGCTA
>JBASEY010000042.1:0-113406 GCA_049652745.1 bacterium
TCGTTGCACGATGCAATTTTGAAAATATTGAGGGGATACCTATAGGCAATATGATCAAAATCAATATCTATGAAAACGATTTATATCTATGATTAATATGAATTTAGAGACCGATTGTAATTTCCCCAATATCGATGAATTTTTCGGGCGGGTTTGAAACCCGCCCCTACGGAAATTGGTTATTGGATATTGGATATTGACCTCATTCTGCAGGGTGATGATTATTTTTTCAGGTGTTTTATGATATGATCTCGAGGAGGAAAGGAGATCAAGCGATGCGTAAATCTTTTATTCTGGTTTTGATAATAGCGCTTTTTTTGCTTGGAGAATATCGAATGGCTTATGCCACTGAAACCGGCAAGATTATAGGAACAATCAAAGATGCCAATAAAAAGGGATTGCCTGAGGTAACCGTGACGGTGACAAGTCCTAATTTGATGGGTGAGCGGACGGTGGTGACAAACAAGAAGGGCCGTTTTACGATACCGGAATTACCAATCGGCATATATCTTTTGCAATTCAAACACAAGGACATGAAAACCATCAAACGTCCCGATGTTAAAATCCTTCCGTATGCGACAGTTAAGGTCAAACTCACCATGAAGGAAGGCTCACCCGATGACGTCGAAATTCTCAGCGGCCCGTCCGATTTGATCGATGTTCAGAGTTCCGGTCAGCGCCGGACAATGGAATCTGATTTTTTACAACGTTTGCCGGGCTCAAAAATTTAACGTCGCAAACCGGCATAATAAACATACACACTTTTTTTTATAGGAATTTATATTACTTCACTGGATACCGAGAGTCGTCGCAAGCCTTCGGCAAGCGTCACCAAAGGTCGGTAACCCAAATCTCGTTCAGCGGCGGAAATATCGAACCAATGCGACGTGGTCAGCTCCTTGACAACAAAACGAGTCAACAGGGGTTCCGATCGAATCCGGAATGATTTCCAGATCATTTCCATCACACCGGCAGCCGCAAACGCCAATGGAACAGGCATTGTCTTGTTTACTGGAGATACGTTATGGGCTTTCAATATGGCGTTGATCAGCCACCATGTTTCGACCGGCTCACCGTTGCTGATGAAATACACTTTTCCCGCGCAGGGCGAACCTGGTTCGAGACGATCCAGTGCGAGCACATGGGCATCGGCGGCATTATCGATATAAATACTGTCAATATGTTTGTCCGCCGTTCCGATGCGTTTCAATTTACCGCTTTTTCCGCGCTCGACGATTCGCTTGACCAGATGAGGGTCGCCTGGCCCCCAGATCAAGTGCGGCCTGAGCACGGTCACGGCAAGATATGCATCGTTCGCTGCGAGCGCGGCTTTTTCAGCCTGTGCTTTCGTTGCCGGATATGGAGCATGCCATAAAGCCGGATAGGGGGCTGTTTCATCAACACCCTCCATATCTTTCCCATCAAATACGACCGAAGGTGAGCTGGTCACGACCAGCTTGCGAATACTCAAATCTCGACAGACGGAAATGACATTTTGTGTTCCGACGACATTCGGCCTATAAAAGCTCTGGTATGAACCCCAGACTCCGGCTTTCGCCGCGGTATGAATGACTGCATCACAACCTTCCGCTGCTTTTTTCAGCGAACGGCGGTCGGTTATGTCACCTTGGATATGCTGCACTTGAAAACTTTGCAGATGAGAATGGCGGCCACGGGAATAACTGATCACTTGATCTTTTCTCGCGGCCAATGACTTGCAGATCGCGGAGCCCAAAAATCCTCCTCCGCCGGTGACTAGAACTCTCATGCGTCATTTCCTGTTGAATGTAAAACGATGATCTTGTTTTGATGAGCCTTGACCCAAGCCTTTAATTTTTCCCGGAAAATTTTGGAATTATGACGGATATCGACTGGAAATGACGGATGCACAATAAATCGATGGATATTTTTCGTTGGAAGATGAGCACTGCCCATATCTCGGAGTTCGTGAACGATTCGCTTGATATCGCTTTCGGATCTTTTGCTCCGTCGCTTGCAGCAATTATCTTTATACCTCGTGATGGTTTCGAGTTCCACGCAGAGAACCGGTATTTCCGTTCCCGGTTCACCAAGCCCGATCAGTGCAGTGCGGAAAACATCCGGATGGGCGTTAAAAACGCCTTCCACTGGAACGGTGAAAATGTCTCCTTCCTGGGTTTGCACACGGTGGCTTTTACGTCCGCAAAACCATATTCGCCCCTTTTCATCCATCCACCCCAGATCACCCATGCGATGCCGAAACCGGCCTGTTTCAGGATCAAAAATCCGGGTCAAGCGCGTCATTTCGTCACGACGAAAATATGCCTGCGTCACCACTGCACCTCGAACCGTGATTTCGCCGATTTCGCCAGGTTTAACCCGCAAATCTTCATGCCATTCAGGTATCGAGTTTTCGGTAATCGGTATTATATCTATATCGATGCCTTGATTTGGTGTGCCGACACAGATGCCTTTTCCTTCAATGGTGCAAGCAGCGGTTTCATTCAGAATCGTTTCGCTGTCGATGGATGCCAACGGCATAGCCTCTGTTGCGCCGTACCCGGAATGAATTCGGGTATTCCCTGTAAGCGCATGCGAAAAATATTCGATAATCGATGGGTTGATGGGAGCTCCTGCACAAATGACCCGGCGCAGGGTCGGAAACCGGATATCATTATTTTTGCAGTATCTGCCCACCGTGTTCAGCAGGGCCGGAGATCCGAACATATTTGTCGGCCCGAAATCCTCCATTATCCGGACGATGTTTTCCGGGTTGACATGAGCCGGTCGGGTGAAATCCATATCCGGTATGACAGATGTCATGCCGAGTGCGGGTGCGAAAAGGGCGAACAGTGGAAAAGTGCAGAGATCGATTTCGCCGCGTTCAATTCCATATGTCGATCGGATCAATTCGACTTGGGCGGCGAAAATCCCATGAGTGTATTCGACGCCTTTGGGTATACCGGTGCTGCCCGAGGTAAAATTGATTGCGGCGAGATCGTCGGGGTGTGTGGTGTCTTTAAAACCCGGCGCCAAAGGTTCGGAAAAGGGGATATTTTCGCCGGCATCCCGGATCGATTTAAGGGACAGCCCCCAGATTATTCCTCGTGGAAATACTGTCACCAGCCGTCGGACACTGCGTTTTCCCCAACCCAGAAGCATTCGTGCAGCGTGTGCTTTGGGTACACCGATAAAACCTTCTATTTCCGATTCTTCAAAACAGGTTTTCAGTTTTGATGCGCCCATTCCGGGATCGACCATGACCGGTACTATACCGCTTTTCAGCATGGCGAATGTCAGCAGGAAAAATTCCAAGGATGGTGTGACCATCAATGCGGTGCGCATACCCCGGATAAAACCGGATGCCAGCAAGCCCCGGGCGATTCGATTGCTTTCCTGATCCAATTGCCGGTAATTCAAGCGTGAATAGGTTACACGACCGTCATGACCGGTTCCTGACGGGTAATAAACCGCGGGTTGGAAGGGGTTTATAGAGGCAAGCCGCGATAGATAGACAGAGACGTTGATATAAGCGGGATTGTTCAGGTTTTCAGTGCCGGGGTTTGGCATCGGCAATCAATCCTTCAGCGACGAAAAAAACTGTTCGATCAGATTACAGACCTGATCCGGAGCATCTTCCAATACCAGGTGTCCTGCATCTTGGATGGCTTCAACTTGAGCATCCGGGAACCTGTATCGCCACTCATTCAAAAACGCATCATCAAAAATGAAATCCTGTTTTCCCCAAACAATGAGTTTCGGCGTGTTTTTCAGCTTGTACAGATTCGTATCGATCTCCATTGCTGCGTCATAAGCCGGGTCTTTTTTCTTCAATGGAATATCCTGGACAAAACGCTGTATTGCAATGCGATTTTCCCATGAATCATAAGGCGCAAAATACATTTTTCTCACATTGGAAGATAGAGGTTTTCGAACGGTTCCCCATCGAAGAGTTCCACGAACAAAAGCGTTGACATGTCGAATCAGCAGGCCGCCCGGCCATGTTCTGGCGAAGCGCAGCACATTGTGAAAGGATCGTGTTTTTGGAAGCAGAAACCCCGACGTGTTCAGAATCACCAGTTGTTTCAATCGGTCGACATGGTGAATAGCTGCACCCAGACCTATCATGCCGCCCCAATCATGGATCACCATCCGGTAGGGTTTGTCGGGAATCGTGCGCTCCATGAATTCTTGCAGGTCTTCGATGCGGTTGGTGAGTGTATAATGATAAAGATTGTCATCGGGTTTATCGGACAAACCACAGCCGATATGGTCGGGAACCAGCATGCGATATCGGCTTTTTAATCTATGGACGAGGTTGCGGTAGTAAAACGACCATGTCGGGTTTCCGTGCAAACAGACAACTGGTGGACCTGAACCGTGATCGATGCTGTGCATCAAAATATTGGGTCGAATGATATCCTTGCGTGTGTTGAAAGGATAGATTGTCCGATCGATGGTTACCATTCAATCCCCAACATCATACAATTCAAGCCGCTGCCGATTCCAAGGAACCCGACGTTGTCGCCGCGTTTCAAAACACCGGCTTCGTCTGCCAGCGCAGCAGTCAAGGGAAGAGACACGGTGCCGATGTTACCGTAATTCGGGTAGGTTGGAAAATCGATGGCCGGGTCGATCCCAAATGTTTCCAGCACCGTTTTTTGATGGGCCGAACCGACCTGATGGCAGATGACTCTGTCGATATTTTCGCGCTTCCACTCCAGTGTCTCCAAAAAATCCTGCCAGGTTGACGCAGCCAAAGCAACACCGTGTTTCAATACGCCGACGGAATCGGTATGCATAAACGGCCGGACATCATAGTCGGAATTCCTCAGTTCCAGGCTCCATCGGCACAACATATGATGACGCGGAGCGGTTCGGTAAGCGCCGCCTAGAATCCTGCCTCTGCCATCCGGAACGAAATCAGGGGATGTCACAAGCACTGCGGCAGCTCCGGAGCCGCCGGTCAGCGTTGCCAGTCCATAACGGAAAAAATCCATCGAACCGGTATCAAGAAGCTTTTTGACCATGATCATGGTGATCTCCCTGGCGGTTTCACAACTAGTGACAAGACCGCATCGAGCCTGGCCCAGCTCGATCATGTTCGCAACCTGCATGATGCCGTTGATGACGCCGAGACAGGCATTGGAAACATCATATACCAATGCACGAGGGTTCAGGCCCGGGATTCCGGAAGCGACATGACAGGCCGAAGCCGGCTCAAAATCGTCCCGGCAGACACCGGCATATATCACTACGTCGATGTCGCGCGATCGGATACCGGCTTTGCGTATTGCGTCGATCGATGCGGCCAAGGCTCCTTGAGATACCGTATATCCCTCCGGCCACCAACGCCGCTGATGAATGCCCGTCAAGGCGGCAAGCTGGCCAGGCGCAATATGCAGACGTTTATACAATGGTTCCAACAAGGCTTCGATATCGTCGGATGTGACAATTTCCGGAGCGATTTCGACTCCAATTGCTGCAATATGTGATTTGGTAAAACGCGTCATTTGATTCTCACTTGAACACCGGTTGATATGTCGTCACCGCAACCACTGTCGCATCAGTGTAGGCATTTGATAAACGGGAATCAATATCCGTTAAACTGTCGAGTCGATAGATTGTTCAGATTGTTGAACAAGCATCTTTTATCCGTGATATGGAAACAAAACGATCGATGTGTATAATCCTTGGAGGTTTCTTTATGGCCTGCGCTGATCCGACAGCGGCCGAGTGATTGAACGAAAGGTGTTAAATGGAAAAAATACCGGATTATATTAAACTGTGGAATGAAATCGCTGAAAAACGAAATGCCGCTAAACAAAATGACCAGGATGGCGATATCTGGGAAAAACGTGCACAAAAATTCGACCGCCAGCTCAAAAAACGCTGGAAAAAATCGGATTCCAGCCGGGAATGGATGCTTGATCTTCTGCGTCGCAATCCAGGGTCAACCCTGTTGGATATCGGTGCGGGAACCGGAGCCTGGGCCTGCTTGTTGGCGCCATTATGCCGTACGGTTACAGCGATCGACCCCTCCCAGGCTATGATCGATATCCTTAAAAATAACATGATCGAGGCGAATGTAGATAATATAGAAATCATCCAGGACACCTGGCCTTTTGAAATGAACCGATCGTTCGATTTTACATTGAGCTCACATTCAATTTATGGATGCTCTGATTTCGAGGAATATATCCGAGCCATGCAAACGGTAACCCGTAAAACCTGTGTTCTTCTTTTGAGAGCGCCATCGCCGGTCGGGTTGATGGCGGATATATCTCGGACGATTCTTGGAACGCCATATGACAGCCCCAATTTTCAAATCGCCTATAACGCTCTTTTGCAAATGGGAATTTTCGCTGATGTGGTTGTAGAAAACGACGGACTCTGGAAGCCCTGGAGATATTACACTTTGAGTGAAGCCGTCAATGATATTAAAGAGAAAATGGGGGTGATGGACCTCTGCCGATATGATGACTATTTAATGGATTTGTTGGAAACACATTTACAGAAAACCGAACAAGGACTCATGTGGCCGGAGATTGTACGAACTGTTTTGGTGCACTGGAATGTGGACAAATCGGAAGATCAGGTGTGACCCCTGCCGTTAAGAACAGAGAGATGGAGGATTGCCTGCGGGATCCCGTCGAGAAAGTATTTTTTTTCTGAAACGTTTGGCCTGTTTCGGGTGTCATAAGAATACAGGAGGGCTCGAAGATGAAAGCCAAACCTGCTATCGTTTCATTATTAGCCATCATAGTCTCATTTAACTTTATATCAGGAGTTCAAGCCGTGAAATACAATAATTTAACGCCAGATGAAGAACGGGTTATTTTGCATAAAGGAACAGAGAGGCCGTTTACCGGTGAATACTGGAATCACAAGGCTGAGGGGACATATATATGCCGGAATTGTAACACGCCATTGTATCGATCCGTCGATAAGTTCGATTCCGGATGTGGTTGGCCGAGTTTCGACGATGAACTGCCCGGAGCCGTCAAGCGGCTGCCTGATGCCGACGGCCGTAGAACAGAGATTCTGTGTGCGACCTGCGGCGGGCATTTAGGTCATGTTTTCAAAGGGGAGAAAATGACGGCGAAGAATACGCGTCACTGTGTGAATTCGCTGTCCATTCGCTTTGTTCCCGAAGGTGAACTTTTGCCGGAACCGAAAGTCGGTCGAGCGATATTTGCCGGCGGTTGTTTCTGGGGGGTCGAATATTTCATGAAACAAAATCCCGGCGTTATTCGTGTGACCTCGGGATATACAGGCGGCCATACTGAGAGACCGACATATAAAGAGGTTTGTTCCAAAAACACCGGCCATGCCGAAGCGGTGGAAGTTGTTTTTGATCCGGAAAAAACCGATTTCGAAGCGTTGGCCAAACTGTTTTTTGAAACGCATGATCCTACTCAAGTCAATCGACAAGGGCCGGATATCGGCACTCAATACCGATCGGAAATATTTTATTTGAATGCGGAACAGAAACGCATTGCTGAAAAACTGATCAGTGAATTGACCGATCGAGGGTTCGATATTGCAACGAAAGTGACCGAAGCCGGAATTTTCTGGCCGGCTGAGGATTACCATCAAAATTACTACGAAAACAAAGGATCGAAGCCGTATTGCCATGCCTATGTCAAACGCTTTTAGTCGAAATTTCGGATGAATAGCGGCAATTTGCCGTAGCTTCGAAACGGGAAAAAGCTCCAATCTTTTCGAAAAAAAGCCAACAGTCGTCTTCTTGTGTAAGTAAAATGCGCGATAATCAGGCGGTGCCGGAAACCGACACGGCATCGATCAAAATTTCAGGGCTGAAGGCGATAGGGTTATAGGCGATATCTTTTGTCATTCCTATGATTTTAAAGAAATCTTCATAGATATTGCCGGCGATCATGGTATCCATCGCTCGTCCCTGGATTTTTCCATCTTTGACATAGAAGCCGATACCGACATTCATCGAATAATGGCCTTGCAGGATATTACCGGAGTGAAAGCCGATGACATCGTTGACGACAATGCCTTCCGGCATCATCGCGACCAGTTCGTCAAATGTTTTATTCCCTGGGCTCATAAACAGGTTGTTGAACCTGGGATTCGGCGCCACCTCGATTCCCCGTGTCCACATGGATCGTTTTATGCCGTTTCCAGTGGAGGCGCTTCCGTCTTTAGCGCCATTGGCCAGGTCAAAGATAAAATTTTTGAACACGCCGTTTTCGACGATAGGTTTTTTACGGGTAGGAACGCCTTCATCATCGAAAGGAGTGCTGCCGGGAGCCCAATCTGCTGTCGGGTCGTCGATCAAGGTCACTTCGGGGCCGAATATCCGCTTGCCTAATTTGTCTGCAAGCGGTGTCACGCCTCGAACTTTCTGTGCTCCGTTGGCGCCTTCCATGATGCGATACAAAATGCTCCAGGTTGAAGATGAACGAAATAAAACCGGCATTTTGCGGGTGGAAACCCGGATTTCTCTTTCCGATAAGCGGTTCTCGGTGATCAGTTCATCGATAATGTGAGTGGGAAACCGGAAATAACGGCATTGAGTCATCTCCTTATTGATACCTTCTTTGGATCGTTGGTACATCGAGAGCAGGCTGACGGTATACATGGTTTTTCGGTATGATTCAGTTTTTCCGGACGTATTCATCAAAGTGACATCGACGATTTCGTTGTCGAAATATAGATTCAGCGGGAGTTCCGGGTGATATTTTCCAACGTAATCATAGATGTCGCGCCCGTCGGCAACCATCCGTGCGGGTGTCAGGGATTCCAATTCCGGATCACAAATTGCACCCCCGCAGCCCTTGCTGGATTCACCAGGAAATTGGAAGGGAGCCTCAGCGCCGAATTCGGCTGCGCGCAGAGCGGCTTCGACCATCCAGCTCGGTTCTTCGGTGGATGAGCCCTTCACGGTGCCGATGCGTCCATTCTTGATCACTCGAAGCGACACTTCATCGAGGTTTCGGGTGATGATATCCGCCTGACGCCAATTATAAAAATTCACCGGCGACGAAGTTTTTCTAATGTGATACACCTCAGCCTGATCGGCTTTTTCAGCAGCCAGTTTCAACAGCTTTTCCATTATTCGCCTCCTATTATCACATTTTTAACCAGGACACTCGGACCACCGGTACCGCTTTTTTCCAGCATCTGCATGTCGAACAAGCCGGCTCTTGTCTTGCCGCATCCGCCGCCTTCATTCATTTTGAAGTCGTTCCCAACGCGAGCGATATTACCGAGAGTTTCGAAAACATTTCCGGATATATTGATGTCTTTGACCATTTTGCCGAGTTTGCCGTTTTTGATTTCGTAGCCGTATTGTGCGCCGAAGGTGAAAAGATCGCCCATGGTCTGGCCACCTTTTCCGCCGCATAAATACAAGCCGTTGTCGGCTTCGTTCAAAAGCTGCTCAAAAGGTGTTTCACCCTGTTCAATAAAGATGTTGGACATTCTGACCTGTGGCATGAACCTATAGTCGACCGCACGACTGTTTCCCGTCAGCTCCCCGTCCAATTGTGCCGCAGAAAGTCTCGAATGCAGTCGCCCGGCCAGCAGACCGTCTTTGACCAGGTAGGTTTTGGATGAACGGACTCCTTGTTCATCATAGCTATATGTGCCGCTTGCGCCCGGCCAACTGCCGTCATCGACGATATTCAAATGCGGTTCTCCCATTCGCCTGCCTATGACCAACATCTCTTGAAGGGACTTGTTATTGATAGTGTCGTCGGCTTCCGACAGGTGACCGAAGGCTTCATGGGTAAACACACCTGACAGATCCTGGTCGGCGACGATCGTGTAAACTCCCGGTTTGACCGGCTCTGCTTTCAACAGGTCTACAGCAAGTTTTGCCCTGTGTTCCACATCTGCATGCCTGTTCAGCAGCATCGCGTAATCGGCATCGAACCCCAAGGCGATACCCAGGCTGTCCGTGGCGCTTTCGTTTTTCGCGACGATTCGGAACGACATGAAACATTGAACGATATCTTGATCGATAGCGGTGCCTTCCGAGTTGACGAAGGTTTCATGTGTAAAGTTTTCATAATAGGTTCCGAATGTCGTGAACACGCCAGGTATATCCAGGATAAGTCGAAGGTAATCTCGTGCCAAAGCCACTTTGTCGTCGAAAGAGATTGTCCGCGGATCGAGTTTCATCACAGGAATGACGACATCTTCTACAACAGGGGCCGGCATAAGGCGGTTTGTCGAGTCAAAATCCGATAGGTGTAAAGCGCTGCGGGTCGCCAATTTGACTGCTTCCGCCAATTTTTCCGGCCGCGTAAACGCTGACGCTGCATAACCTCCATTTTTGAGAGCAGTGATACGTCCTCCTTTGATCACCGTGTTTGACACGCCGTTTATATCAAGTTTGTTGAACGTGATCGTCAGTTGGCGTGTGTCTTCATACTTGGCATCGATGTAATCGGCATCGGCGCCTTTGATCCCATTTTTTAAGACATGTTTCATTCTCAAAACCCTCCAATCGTACCGTTTCAGCCTATATCAGACATTTTTCACCGATGCCATATTTTTTTCCTAAAAATCATTCGAAACGCTCCGCTTGTTTCTGGGCTTCTAAGCTGCGCTTTCCGCTTTGCTTGAATACGTATAAGCCTTATCCGGCGGAAAAACGCTGTTTCAGCCACTTTTCATGCATCTTTTCCAGCATGGCGGCCATTCTTTTAGATAGGATTTTTTTGTCTCTTTCACTTCGTCTTTTCCTTCGATAAAATACTTGGCGTCTTAAGAGTGTTTTTCGTATAAAGGGATTTGCCATGAAAAATTATCTGTTAATAGGTGCGTTTTGGGTTTTTGGGCTTCTTTTGGGAGGTGTTTGGTATCAATCGGAGTTGTCCATGGCAAATGCGGAAATTGCTCGATTGAATCGCGAACTCGCCTTAAAGACAAAACGCAATCTGATCCCGGATATGACGCGTATGATGGTTATGCCTGAGACGCGATCACACAAATCTCTTCCATCATCTGAAGCAACGGAGGTCAAGCAGTCCGGCCCGTTCAAAGTATCGATCAAGCCTTCCGGATCAGGGTCATCTGCCGCTCTCGATCAGGAAGAATTCGCGGAAAAAGTCTCCGAGATGTTCGAAGATGCAAAGTCAGCGGACGAAGCATTTTCAGCGCTGTCGGATTTGTGGAATACCAGGCGTGAGCTGGCATTGGCATCGATGGTGGATAATTTGAGCCTGACGTCGGATGAAATAGTCAAGTTTGAGTCGGTAGTATCCGACATGAATGATTTACTTGCCGATGCAATGAGTGATCTGTTCGATCGTTATGAGTTGACTGATGAGGAACCGTCTGTCGAAGAAGCTTTCCGGGTGGTAAATGATTTATCGGGTGTTTTTGTAGGAGCCTATGATTCCCTGGACACTGTTTTGCCGGGTAGATGGCGAGGTCAATTAGGCAGCCCTTTGGATTTGACGGCTTTCATCGACCCGATGATTTTCAAACCATTTTTAGATCCTGAGCGGGATTGGTATTCCGAATGAGCCGAGAATTGACGGACATTTTTCAGGTGGCTGGACACGATTTTCGGGACTCGATCCGAAGTCGTCGTCTTGTTGTCTGGGTATTGCTTTATCTGAGTGTTGCATGTGCCGGCACGTTCATTTTTTCCCGTGTTCTTCGAGAAATCGAGACACAGATATCAAAAGCCATAGCGGTGGATGCGTCGAAAACGACCGGCCAGGTTACGGTGACACTGCAAAAAAGCGAAGCTATACAAAAAACTGTCAGGGAGTTGATCAGTGATGAAAGACTGGTGAATCAAATTCTCACGCTTCACCCGCTGGTTATTTTCTTTGCATGGTTTACGTTCACATTTATGCCTTTACTGGTCATCATCATCTGCTCGGATGCGATTGCGCGGGACATCAATACCCGCCACGTGCGATTCTTTTTATTTCGCACATCGCGATCGGCTTATGCAGTCGGCAAAGGTGTGAGTTCGGCGTTTCTTCTCCTGATAGCCTTGAGTTGTTCAGCGATAGCGACTTATGTAACCGGCGCTTTGGATGGGCAGGTGATTCTGGATCTCGGATCGGCGTTTCATATGCTGTTGTTCTTACTCAAGTCATGGTTTTTGATGCTGTCATATTTGGGTATTGCCCTGATGGCTTCTCAATTGCGTCGCTCGCCACTACAGGCGCAATCTCTGGCGTTAATGATATTCTTCATTCTTGCGATTTTGCACCCTATCGCTTCAGTTAAAACCGGTCCGGGTTTCGCACGTTTATGGAGTGTGGCCACTATTCTTTCGCCTTCATCGACCATTTATGATCTTTGGCATCCTGCATTGGCGAATAATTTGAAGTCTATTACCAGGTGTCTGGGACTCGGATTTATATATTTTTTTCTCGGTTTTTTATATTTTTCCAAGAGAGATGTCTGATGCACCCCTCAAGACCGGCTCTAGAGATTAAAAACCTGAAAAAATATTACGGTAAATATGCTGCGTTGTCGGATTTGAATCTGGTTGTTCCAGTGGGTTCCATCATGGGGTTGGTCGGGCCGAACGGGGCGGGAAAAACGACGGCTTTCGCTATCGTTTCCGGGCTTCTCAAAGCGGATGGCGGATCGATAGATGTGTTGGGAAATGGCACATTTAACCCTGTGCTGCACAAAGGCGTTTTGACACTGCTGCCCCAAGATGCGCAGTTACCAGGCCATAGTCGTGTCAGGGAAACTCTGGTGTTTTTCGGTTTGCTTCAGGGATTGACAAAAAAAGAGGCAGTGTTTTCCGCTGATCGAGCTTTGGAGTGGGTTGAACTGGCTGATCGAGCGGATGCGCTGGTTTCAACGCTTTCTCATGGCATGGTACGACGGCTTACTGTTGCTCAGGCCTTTATAGGCAACCCCGCACTGGTTCTTCTGGATGAGCCGACCAGCGGCCTGGATCCCCACCAAATTGTGCGTATAAGAGAATTGATCTCTTCATTTCGAGGTCATCGAACGATAGTGATCAGTTCTCACGTTCTATCGGAAATCGAAGCGGCATGTGATCACATCGCTTTTATCGATAACGGGTGTACAACACGGCAGGACAAACTGGACGATGTCGTCGGCAAACAGCGGCAATTGACCTTTATTTTAACTAAAAGCATC
The DNA here is from genome assembly GCA_049652745.1 of bacterium. Classification (GTDB taxonomy): domain Bacteria; phylum CSSED10-310; class CSSED10-310; order CSSED10-310; family CSSED10-310; genus JBASEY01. The sequence goes on from JBASEY010000042.1 coordinate 13,105, forward strand.
GATCATGTACCTGTCGATATTATACGGGCCTGTCCTGAATCTACATTTACATTGGATTTAGATGGTCGGCGTCTGATCGCCAGCTTCACAGATGCCGTTTCACCTGCTATGATCAACAGGAAATTGTTGCCGGTTCTGCTGCAGGAAGGAATCGATATCGATGAAGTTAGGCGTGGAAGCAATCTTGAAACAATTTACCTTGAAAATAAGATAAAACAGCGATAAACCCGGATCGGGCGTGAGCAAATATCATGTGCATTAAAAAGAACATGCCTTCTTGTTTGAAAGCGACTGCTTTGTTTCAATTAGTGATCAAAGTTGCCCTGTGCCCATTGATCATAAGTATCTTAACCGGTTGTGTTCACTTAGAAAACGGAGTTAACGCCACATGTGCAGGTTTGATAGACTTGTCCCAAGGTCTGGATGGATTTTTCGGCGACCCGAAAGAAGATGACGCTTATCATGAAACGCGTTGGAAAATAGGTGGCGGAGCTCGTGTGAACAAGGACAATGAGTATGAATTTGTCGGCAGAAACAATCTGAAAATAGCGCTTCCCGGTACCAAAGAATCGTGGGGAATTTTAATCGGCGGATCAACGGAAAAAGAACCTTTATCTGTTGATACCTATGGGGGCGCAAGTCAACCGGATTTGATTTTATCCAGCCCGTCTTCCCCTGTTCAACCTGACAAATCTTCAACAGAATCGGAGTCTTTTTTGCGGCTCTATGTCAAGGAAAGACCGTTTTTGGATTGGGATTTCGATGTCGGTGCCAAGTATAACGAGGATTGGAAAATGTTTGCTCGGCTTCGAGCTAAACGTATCGGGACGATAGGTACAAATAGTTATTATGTCGCTCAGGAAGTTTTTTGGAGAAACACCGGTGAGGAATTCGGGCTCAAAACGGTTTTTGAACTGGACCAGCCCATAGGGCCTTGTGCGGTTTTACGCGAATTCATCAGTTTTTATCACCATCATAAAAGTGTTGGAGTGGATATCTATACGGGGCTGAAACTTCGCACATGGGCGGGAAGAAAAATGGGTGTCGGAATAGAACTGATCAATTTTCTGACAACTGATCCATGGGAATATCGATATACGGACTTTCTCTGCCGTATCAGGCGCACGATCGGCAGAGAATGGTTCGAGATTGAACTCACACCGAAAATGCGGATGCGTAAGCTCAGCGATGAATGGAAACAGGAATTATCGGCAGAATTGGTGTTGGCTCTGATTTTTGATGCAGAACATGTGATCAGACAAAACAATCATAACTAAAACAGCTCAAAACACGCTTTTTCAGAAGCGACGCCTTGAACATTCTGTTTCAATGGAATGACATACCAGCAGTACTTTCCAACTGAAAGCGTTTCAGCAATTCCTTTGACGATGACAACTTGAGTGGAACCGTATTTGGGGACCGATAAATTTTGACCATCGGGGAATTCAATAACATACAAGTAACCATCAGCTCCCGGAACCGCGCTCCATTCAAGGTCTGGAAATCTTCCCCACCAAGCTGTGCCGTCAGCCGGAGAAATCAGGCGAGGACCGTAATTCGGCAAAGGCTTTTGCGCCAAATTTAATTGGTAATCGCTTTCAAGCTTTATCCCTATCCCGGTAACAACGGCGGAAATAACAAGTGTGCAAAGCAGCATAACCAAACGTATACGGCCGGAGATTTTTTGAAAAAACATCGGCATGCACAAGCTTGAAAAAAACAGGCTTGTTCCCACCAAGCTCCAAATCGTCCCCGGCGTCGGATTCAGCAATGACGGAACAGCATATCCCAAAAATGCCGGAAGAAAATGATTCCACAATCGATTGATGCCGTCTGTATGGACGATAGCCATTTCAGGAATGGTCAACAGAACACCTACTATTTGTAACAGTGACACGCACCATAAAAATAGAGAAAGGAGTATGATGGGTGTTGATCGAGGTCTATTGATTTCCAATGCTAGGAAAAGCCCTAGAAAAGGTAGCAAGGGGATGAGGTATCTTGCTGGAGGGCAGTGTCCGCTGTGCCAATCGATCCACGATCCGGAAAGCGTCCAGAATAAAATGACGATTCCCGCGGCGAAATTTAAATGTCGTGACCGGTTCCAACGGAATAGCAGTCCCCCCAATGCCGGTATAAAAATCGGCGCAAACACTATCAATCCAGCTTCGCGGTCAAATAAAAGCCCCAGCATACCAGTAAAAGGCTTGCCAAACCCTCCTGCTTTGACCCGAAGCACATAAAACAACTCGTTAAACAGCGAATATTGCAATCCTATAAATAAGATAGCGCTGATAAGAAGAGGTGATAAAACAAGTAAGAGCTGTTTAAAGGTATAGTTACGGTTGAAGAGAAATATCAGTAAAACCGCCAGTGTGAAAAATGAGAATTTGATATGCATCCAGGGTAGGAGAGACAAAAAGAAACTGCCTGCGATAAAACGGGAAAGGCGCTGATCGAGTATCATCCATCGGAAAGCCAGCGGCAAAAAAAGTGCTGCTATAATATCGGGAAAGACCTTCCCGCTGCTCATGATAAATGGTAGGTTGAAAGCTGTTATGATGGTTGCCAGGGCGGCTTTCCAGGGTAAAACACCAAAATGCAAAGCTAGATAATAGACCTGTATTGCGGCAAAACTTGAAAGTAGCGTCAAAAACAAGATCACACCGTAACGCCCGCCAAGAAAAAACGGCAGCATAAGCAATATAGGCAAACCGGGTTCATGAGCGCTGACACTTCGTCCCGAATCGCTATAAATCAAATGTGGGGTCACCTTGGTCACACCGAAAGCTTTCAGCTCAGTTGCTGAATAGTTGTTTTGAATATCGAGGTCTCCATCGTTCAACAAGCTGACCGTAATGACATAGTAATGGATTTCATCGCCGTGAAGGTTGCCCGGCAGTGTCGACAGATTGTGAAAGGCCATCGATACAGCAAAAACAACCGTTATTATCACGAATGGAACGAACCGCTTCATTATGCCAATCATATCCGTTCCTTTCTTTGAATGCATGTATTTTTTTCTTATGAAGGTTTTTTGAAGCAAAAATGTTTTGATCTTCTATCCTGTTCAGGCATAATGTCCAGCGTGGCGCGCGTAACGGTAAACATATTGAATACGAACGAGATGCGTTTTCTTCCACGATGCGTGGATGCTGTGCTGAATCAGACGTATACGGACTATGAATGCGTCGTCATCGATAACGCATCGACGGACGGTTCCCCTGAATGGGTGGAGGCCAACCGCCCGGCAGTGAAAATTATACGGAATGCGTCTAATGAGTGGTATTGCGGGGGACACAATATAGGTATCCGCGAAACCAGCAGTGAGCTGTTGTTATTGTTGAATTCCGATGTTTTTATCGAGCCGGATTTTTTAGAAAAAATGGTCGAAGGCATCGATGCCGATGAAAAACTGGGGGGCGTTCAAGGCAAGTTGTGGAAAATTTTGGACCCAGTCGGCGATGTTCCTCCACCAGATAAACGTTATATCGATACAACCGGTATTTTAATGACTCGAAGTCGGCGGAATTTCGATCGTTTTCAAGAATCCTTTGACGATGGAACGTTTGATGATCCAGGGCCTGTGTTCGGTCCTGACGGGTCCGCTCCGCTGTATCGCCGTTCGATGCTTGAAGACATCGCCATAGATGGTGAATATTTCGATACGACCTTCAAAATTTATCGAGATGTCGTGGATTTAAGCTGGAGAGCCCGGTCGAGAGGTTGGAAATTTGCCTATGTTCCGAATGCGAAAGGATACCATGTTCGAGGCTTTTCGCCCCGAAAGCGCAAAAAACAACCTTTATTTTTCCGACGATTGTCTTATCGTAATCGGTATCTGACATTGTTGAAAAATGAACAAACGCGATCGCTTCTTCCTCATTTACCGGAGTTTCTTGGGTTTGAAATCATGATGTTAGGGCATGTTTTATTCCGTGAACCGTCGTTGGTTTGTGCTTGGATGGACCTTTTAAAACTGCTTCCTCAGGCTCTGAAAAAAAGACGAAAAATCATGGCCGGAGCTGTCGTTCCGGCTGCTGATATCACCCGTACGTTCGCTCGAAGAGCGCCTGACCTGCATCGCCGTGAAAAAGGAAGCTAGACGATATGGCCACACCGGTTATGAAGAAAAGCAAACCATGCCTAATCAGAACACTTGCCGGTTGGGGGTTCGGGCTGCCGATAACGTTTTTGACGGCTCTGACTGTGTTGGTGTGGTCTGCTGTCACTCGTAGCGGTGATGTGGTGCATAAAGGCGCTCGCTTTTGGGGCAGGGCAATATTGTGGTTATGTGATATCAAGGTCGTTATCAACGGTTTGGAACATCTGTCTGAATCCGCATCATCGATGCTGATAGTCGCAAACCATCAAAGCATGTTCGATATTTTTGCGTTTGAGGGGTATTTTCCTGTCAAATTTGCCTGGATAGCGAAAAAGTCAATCTTCAGGATTCCGTTGGTGGGAGCGGCGATGAGGCGGGGAGGGTATATTTCCATCGACAGAGCGGATTCGGAAAGCGCCAGATTGTCTCTTCAAAAAGCGGCTGAACATCTACGGGATTATTCGATCGTGATTTTTCCGGAGGGTACCCGATCACGTTCCGGGAGCGTCGGTAAGTTCAAAAAAGGCGCTTTGCATCTGGCGGAAGCATCACGGGTGCCTATTTTACCGGTTACTGTAACCGGCTCCTGGGAGCGATTGAAACCTGAACATTGGGTCATTACCCCGGGAGTTTTGACGTTACACATCGATCCACCTGTTTTGACGGTCGGCAAGACGCACGAAGAGATCGAAGAAGACTTGTCTGCTATCCGGGACGCCATGATACGGCGCGTGGATGCGTCACATTGAGTCTCTATCGAGACCAAACTTTTTCATATATCGATAAAATGTGGCTTTATGAATTCCAAGGGCCTCTGAAGCCGCCGTGATATTTCCCTGATGCGCGACATAAGCTTTGCGTAAAAGTTCTGCTGTCGGTCGAAGGGAAGGCGGTTTATGCCGGGATGACGGACGCTCCGAAACAACCTGATATTCGCCGTCGATGATGCCTCCTCCATGCACAGATTCACTATAGGGGGCTTTCTCGGGTGCAAGCCCGGCTTGATGAGGAATCAGGGCTTTCGGTAAAGGCTGTGACCAGGTTCCCGGCCAGCTTGGCGTATAACCTTTATAGGCTGAATGGGTGTCTTCAGATAATCTGCCATATTCAACATTTTGCAAGCCCCACGCACCGGCAGACAAATAATCCCGCTCGGCGACCCACTCATTGAACGCGTCTTTCTCTATACGGTTGCCCTCTGTTTCAACATATACTCTCTCCAAAACATTGCGCAATTCTCGAACATTCCCCGGCCAGTAGTAATCCAGCAGTAACTGCAAGGATTCTGAGGAGAGCTGCTGAATATTTTTTTTGTATCTCCGGTTCAGCATATCCAGGAAAAAATCGACCAGAAGCGGAATATCGTTTTTTCTATCGCGCAATGCAGGGACATGGATTCGTAATACGGCCAGTCGGTGGTAAAGGTCACTTCTAAATCGTCCGCCGGCGACGAGTCTTTCGAGGTGGACATTGGTCGCGGCGACAATGCGCACATCGACAGGAATCAGTGTCTCCCCACCGATACGTTCAAATTTTCGCTCTTCAAGAACCCGAAGTATTTTGACCTGTATGCTGAGAGGCATGTCCCCGATTTCATCCAGAAAAAGGGTGCCATGATGCGCTCGTTCAAAACGACCGCGATGCGTTTTAACAGCGCCGGTAAACGCTCCCCTTTCATGGCCGAACAATTCTGATTCAAGTAGTTCTTCATGCAGAGCTGTGCAATTGATAGCCACAAAGGCGTTGTTGCGCCTGTTGCTGAACATATGCAAAGCCCTTGCAACCATTTCCTTGCCCGATCCGGTTTCACCGGTAATGACAACTGGAGCGTCGGTTGGAGCATACCGTTCAATTCGACGGAACATATCTTTCATCGAGCGTGAAGCGCCGATCATCCCGTAAAAAATATAAGATTGATAAGCCGACATCATCAGTTACTACTTTATGCGATTTACGGTGGTTTTTCAATTATCGAACGAAATCCGCCTGTGATCATACATGTGACAGGTGAGCTGAGATCGTGCGAGGTGTGGAATTGGCTGTCTTGACGCATCGAGGTTTTTCGGATACTGAGTGAGATCGGTGAAACGCGGGGTTTTAGGTAACGTATTATGAAGACGAATAAATCGATTTATGCCGTAATTGGTTGCGGTATGCAAGGTGTTGCAGAGGCGTATGATTTGGTTCGCTTTGGTCATGCCGAAAAAGTTGTGATGGTGGATTTGCGCCGGGAAGCCGCAGAGCAGGCGGCGGCTAGTGTCAACATGCTGACAGAGAGTGACAGGGCCGTTTCCATAGCGATCGATGCATCCCGAGGGGATGATATTGTTCGGATGCTTAGAGATCACAATGTTACTGTTTGTTGTGGCGCTGCGCATTATGCACTCAATTATGAGCTTTCCAAAGCGGCTTTGGAAGCCGGTGCGCATTTTTGTGATATGGGAGGCAACACAGAAGTTGTCATGAAACAACACTTGCTGCATGATCCGGCGATGCAGAAAAACATTGGGATCGTTCCCGATTGCGGGATTGCGCCGGGAACTGCAAATATCCTGGCGGCACGTGCCATCAAACACATCGAATGCGATTCGATACAGATGTATTGCGGTGGTTTGCCGGTATCCAGAGATTTGCCGTTGGGGTACAAATTGGTTTTTTCGATATCGGGTTTGACCAACGAATACACAGGTAACTGTATCGAGATACGAGATGGCCGGATTGTTTCCGTTCCAGCTTTTACTGAAAAAGAAGCTCTGGTGTTGCCGGAACCGGTGGGAGCCTGTGAAGCTTTTCTGACCAGTGGAGGTACCTCGACCGGGCCGATCAGTTTCCATGGCAAGCTGTCGTCATATGGATATAAAACCGTCCGATATCCCGGTCATTATGCAACAGTTCGCTCGATGATCGACATGGGGCTACTGGAATTGGATCCTGTTCAAGTTGCCGGTCAAGATGTTGTCCCCCGCGATCTGTTTCATGTTTTAGCGTCGGCTTATTGGGATTATCCGGATGAGCCGGATCTTCTTGTTTTGCGGGTTGTGGCTAAAGGGGCAATCGATGGTCGACCGGTCACAATGATTCAGGATCTGATGGATATACAAGATGGGAAAACCGGTTTTTCCGCTATGGCGCGAACGACGGCTTTTTCCGCTGCCATAATCGCGGAAGCTTTGGCATCGGGTGTTTTAGGTTCCGGTGTTCATTATCTTGAGCGGTCTGTCGACCCGGACTGGTTTGTCGAGGAAATGGCAAAGCGTTCGCTTCATGTTGTGACATTGATAGAATCCGCCGGATAAACTAAACTGATAGCGACGTGCTGACCTGATACTTGGCTATGCAGAAAGTGATAAAATGTCGGATTTTTTTTCTCTTATATCAAAACGTAATTTTTGCTTGATGACAGCCTTTCTTCTTGTTGTCGTCTGTGCCTATTCCGACGATCATGCTCCAGTATCCATTTTAGATGATGCTTTTGAACGTGCCGGTGCTTTGCGTTCCGATTTGGTTGTTCCGGAACCTTGGGAATCAGGTTTGATCGTGGCGGGTCGGCAGCCGGCTTTGAGTGATGCTATGGTCGATCCGCTTTATATTGTGCCGCTGGCTCATGTTTTTGGCGCCAGGTTTCGAGGGTTGAAAGGAACGATTTCACCGGACAGTCTATTGGATACAGCCTATGAAATGCTCCATATCAGCACAACGGCTCACAAATCTTTCGTGCCGGAACCGAAGAGCCTTGTGGATGCTTTGGAGTGGCTCCAGGCAAGTCATCACAGAGGTGTTATTGAGGCGCATTATAGATCACATTTGGAAAAGCGGATTGCCCAATGGCCCACTGAATTGGAAGAGGCGGTCAGCATACTTGTTCAGGCAATGACAACCGCGTCTATGCTGCATAAAGAAGCTTTGGCCGCCCTGGATACGGAAGAAATCGAATTGCTGAAGGAGTCGATTGTCTCGATCGTTTCCGATCCAATTTCTACAGACGGCCAAATATTTTTTTCTGATAATGATCTGGAATGGCCCAGAAATCTCCAGTTGATGGCAAAAGTCAATTTCAACAAATTGTTCTATGCCGCCGATATTCTGGCGAAGGCCGTTGTCATAACTCGAGCGGGTCTTCAGACTGTCGCCGCGAAAATTCCTGCAAATCACGAAGAAGTACTTCTCAATTTTTATTCGCCGATAGGTAGAATAGTTGTCGCCGGTACCGGTATCAACACGCATAACAGCGATGCCGCATTGCTGATAGATCTTGGAGGAAATGATATTTATTTGAACAATGCCGGAGGTTGCATTGAATCCGGCGTCGGTATATCTCTTTTAATAGATATCTCGGGCAACGATATTTATGAAAACCTGAATCCGGGTTCTCTCGGCGGCGCTATTCTCGGTGTAGGAATGGTGTTTGATTGCGAAGGCAGGGATGTTTATCGCAGTGGTTCGTTATCTCAGGGGGCGGCGATAGGAGGAGTGGGGTTTTTATATGATGAGCGTGGGGATGACATCTATCATGCGAAGTCGTTTTGCCAGGGAGCGGCGGTTTTTGGGGTTGGGATTTCAATAGATCTTGAAGGCGACGATACGATCGTTTGTAAAAGTATGGGTCAGGGTTTTGGCTCGACACTCGGCCTTGGTTTAATGCTCAATATTGCCGGAAATGACAGTTACGCATCCGGAGTTGATTTGGCTGCAACCGAATCGAATCCCGGCTTCGTATTCGCTCAAGGAGCCGCTGCGGGTTTTTCGCCGTCGGATAAGTCCAAGAATGTCGGTTATTATGGAGGAATAGGATTTTTGATCGATGGCAAAGGTGATGATCAGTATCTTGCAGGCCAATTCTGCCAGGGTGCCGCCAAGTTCGGTTCTATGGGGCTGCTTCTGGATTGTGGTGGAGATGACTATTACCAAGCCGGAGATTTTTCGCAAGGAGCCGCCGAGGATTGGAGTTCGGCGGTCATCATCGACCTGAAAGGCTCCGACAGATATTTAGCGGGAGATACATCCCAGGCTGCGGCGGTGAACCATTCGACAGGTATTTGCCTGGATTACGAAGGCGATGATGAGTACACCCTTATTGGAGCGCATGGCCAAGGGCATGCCCGACAACCGTTTTCATTGGGATTATTCCTTGATTACAAGGGGTTTGATCGGTATTCAGGAGGTCCTTTCAGTCGAGGTTCCGTCGTCAACACGTTTCAAGATACCGGCTATATCATAGGTGTTTTTATTGACCACAGAGGAAAAGATATTTACGAGGGCGTTATTTACGAAAACGATTCTGATAAGGAGATAAACAATACATTTTGGAGCCGCCGATTCGGTGAAATCGGTATTGATACTCCCCTGGCGCCAGGATTGTATTTCTTGGATCAACAGGCTCATTCGCGTCACCAGCATTATGATATGAGCCCTGTAACGGATTTGGAAAGCGGGGTGGAATTGTCCCGTTTGGGAGCAGGTGATCCGTTTAAGTGTAATCATGCGTTAAGCTTTGTGAACGATAAAGGAAAGGATGCCATACCAATCATTATCAAAGCGGTAAGCCGTGGTCACGACTCTTTTCGCCGAACAATCGAAGAAGGCCTTGGTATTATATTATTACAGCATCCTGTCGATACGGAAAGCATCGATCAGCTTATTCCCCTGCTTGGTAATCTGGACCCCAAAACTCGACAATGGGCCTTGATTCAGTTAGCCAAATACTCCTCTTCCGACCTTGTCGAAGTGGTGGCGAATCACCTTCACGACGACGATGCCGGGGTTCGTGAAGCTGCAGCCCGGATAGCCGGCGGAATAAAGAGCTCCAAGTTGGAGCGGGAACTGGCTCAAATGGCTGTCAACGACACGAAGCCGGGATGCAGATATGTCGCCATGAAAGCTCTGGCGGTCAATACAAGTCCGGAGTATGAAGTTGTTTTCAGGAAAGGGCTGGGCGATTCTCATTTGGCAGTTCATCATGCCGCATTGGACCGGGTTATTCATCAAAATGATCTTGTAGCTATAGGAGCGCTACAACTTTTATCATTAAGTCAAAATCCGTTTGTGCGTGTTTCTTCGGCAATCGGATTGATCCAATTGGGCGAAAAAAGCGGGTTTCCCATTTTGATCGATTCGCTGGAAGGAGTACCGCGAGAGATCTCGCCGTTCGACACTGCGCAAGATGTGTCTGAATTCATGGCAGAATACAGCGGGGTGGATCATGGTTGGAACAAGGGTACCTGGGAACAATGGTGGGCATCGAATGAAGCGGATTTTTCATTGATGCGCTGCCAGAAGGCTCGTCAAGATTACCTTGAGTTTTACAGTTTGATAGCTACGATGCCCCCGATTCAAGTTGTGAATAGGCTCGATCAATTGCGAGCAAAATATCCGTTTTATAAGGGTATCGATAAGCGCCTTTCCGTATTTGTTCAAAAAGCATCGCAAATTGCAATGGCTGATAAGGCCTGGGATTCGGCGGGGAAATTGGTGGATTATTTGGTTGATATGAATCCGGATAATCCTGATACCTGGGTTACTCTATCTCAATATTTGCATTGGACCAAACGAACCGAAGAAGCATTGACTGCTTTGGAAAAAGCTCTGAATAAAGAACCTGAAAATGCACTTTACGGGCGCTTGAAAGAAATCTATGAGGATACACTTCGGCGATCCGCTAATTAAAAAGGAGGAGTTATCATGCTGTTTTCTCGATCTGATGTAAATACACGTTTGATGATCTGTTTTTGTTCAATTGTAATCGTATTTTTTTCATCATCCTCTCTGGCGTTTTTGTCACCCGAGACACCATTGCCGTCGCCACCGAAAAATTGTCATGCTGCTCTGGTTATGGAGGTTTCTTCGGGGGAAATAGTGTTTGAATACAATATAAACGATCGGGTCTATCCAGCGTCCATGGCCAAAATGATGTTGGTTTTGATAGCCATGGAAAAAGTGAAATCCGGAGAAATCTCTTTGGACGACGTAATAACCGTATCTGCCGCAGCTTCAAAGATCGGGGGTTCGCAAGTATACTTGAAACAAAATGAAACATTTACCTTACAGGATCTGTTGGAATCGGTTTTGATACAATCCGCCAATGATTCCAGCCATGCGATAGCGGAATATATAGCTGGTTCTCGAGATGGTTTTGTTGAGCTGATGAATCAAAGAGCCGCGCAATTAGGGATGGAGAACACGGTATATCAATCTCCGCACGGCCTTCCGCCTGATGCACAAAGAGGACCCGATATCACAACAGCTCGTGATTTGGCTGTTTTGGCTCGTGAACTATTGATCAATCATCCTGAAATACTTCAATGGACATCATTGGATACCAAACCTTTTCGTGACGGAACATTTATTATGACCAATACGAATCGTTTGGTACGTAAATTTGACGGATGCGATGGAATAAAAACCGGTTATTATCGGGATGCCGGGTTCAGTATAACAGCTACGGCACAGCAAAAAGGCGTGCGGGTCATCGCGGTTGTCGCTGGTTGTGGGAAAGGGAAAGAAAGGTTTGATGAAGCTGAAAGGCTTATGAAATGGGGTCTGTCGCTTTTTATAAACACTGAATTGATTTCGGCGGGGTTTCCTGTAGAGAATCTGATTCCGGTCGTAAACGGCGCCAAACTGGAAACTCGACCTGTGACTCAAAACAGTGTGAGCGCCGTTATACCCAAGAACAGAGTGGGCGATATCATGATGAAAACCACTCTCGAACGTGAGCTGGTTGCGCCGTTGGAACCTGGAATAAAATGTGGAAAAATAAGCTTTTCCCTGGATGACCATGAATTGGGAACAAGTGACCTGGTAACCTCGGAATCCATTGAAGCGCTGGGGTGGTGGGGACGATTGAAACGAAAAGTCGGGTTGTGAACACCGAGCGGTTCGTGAATCGTCCTTGGTTCGGTCACCGAAGTCCAGGGTAAAGTCCGAAGAGATTGCTTGTTTTTTCGATTTGTCACGTCTAATTATTTACGAATACTGCTTTACATGAGAGACTTCAGTTGAAGTCTAAAGGGCAGCGGATTTCTTGAGGATCAGGTTCAAGACCTTTCCGATATCGCTGATTACCGCTTCTTCCATACTTCATTTCAATACCCGTATCATCGGAGTGATAGGGATAGACAGCATAAAAGTGTGGGAATTTAATTGACTTTTCTTATTTCTTTTGGTATAAGTGTTCTGGAAGAGAAATAAAACCTTTATCAGAAAGGTAGGTTACACTATGAAAAGGTTTGGGCTTATTATCATAAGTGTCGCATTTCTTGCGGTTCTGCCCTTGTCGGCGGCGACGTGGAAAGTTGGCAAAAGTACGCTGGCTGATTTCGACAGTATTCAGCAGGCAATTCTGGACAGTTCTGTCCAAAGCGGTGATACCATATTGGTTTTACCGGGTGTTTATGTCGAGAATGTGTGGTTTCCGGCTAACAAGAACCTTGTTGTCAGGGGGGTAAAAGGGTATAAGGAGACGATCATTCAACGGCCTGAAATGGATTCAAAAGGTCCTCAGATGACGGTATTGATCAGAAGCCGGAGTGTTTTCGAAGGTTTCACGGTAGAAGACCCAAAAGGAGTCATTTGGCCTTTAACAACACTGGAATCTCTGCCGCAACCGGGGGGACAAATCCTTGAAAACACCGCAGGCATCACCGTAACCGGTCCCGCAACAGTTAAGAACAATTACGTTTCTGGACACCGGTTTGGCATATTGCAAGAGTGTCCTTCGGGAGCAATGGGAATACCGCCTGTTATTCGGTTCAACATTGTAGAGCATAACGATATCGGGATCGGATGTTGTGAAACGTTTTCGATTTTTCGTGACAACATTGTCACCAACAACTTTTGGTTGGGAATTTTCGTTGGGCATTCATCTTGTGATGAAATCGTCAATAATCTGGTAATTGGAAACGGCACTTTGGGCAGGGAGACCAGTTGTGGTGTATTTTGCTGGCAATCATATACGTGGCGTCCGTATGAATTGAACCCGAAAATTTCCGCCAATACGATTGCAGCGAACAATGGTGACGGGATTATCTGTGTTTATGTTGAAGGCGCTCCCAATGTGCCTGTGATAGAACACTCGATCATTGCGCAAAATAGCGGTATTGGCATACACGTTGTTCCGGCGGACAATGAAAACGATACTCCGCGTCCCAGAGTTTACAACTGCAATATCTGGGGTAATGCTGTCGCCGATGTCAAAAACGTCAGTCGCACAATTAACTGCATCTCGGAAGACCCGTTGTTCGTTCATGGATACCGACTGGATTATCTGTCCCCGTGCATTGACCGAGGCGCTCTGCCGGAAAACATCGGCAGTACGACCATCGACAATAAACCTGACAAGGGCAAACAAGACCTTGGATTTCATTATCCGATACCGTTGATGCCGGGATTGTTGCAGTAAATTTCGATACGGAAGCTGTTTCGAGCTGTTCGTGTGGGCTTGAATTGTTACGCTGAGAATTCTTGAAAAATATCGAATAAAGTTGATCTTTTACAAAAGGATGTTCTATCATGACCACGCTGGATTTTGTACGCAGAGGTTTGCCATGATTAGATTTACAATGACTGTTTTCTTATGCTCCATAGTGGTTTTAACCGGTTGCCAGACGGCGCCGCGTGTTCACAGAATCGAAACCGATGAACCGATTGATCTGAGTGGTCGTTGGAATGATACCGATTCACGTCTTGTTGCTGAAGAAATGATTTCCGACGCGCTGAACCGTCCATGGCTTATGGCGTTTGTGGAAAAGAACGGCAAAAAACCTGCCATTATCGTCGGCACCGTTCTCAATCGATCCCATGAATTGATCAGCACGGACACCTTTATCAAAGATATGGAGCGTGCATTCATCAATGCTGGAAGCGTTCGCATCGTTCAGTCCGCTGAAGCGCGTGAACAGCTCCGTGATGAACGAGCTGACCAGCAACAGTTTGCCGATCCGGATACGGCGAAGCGGTGGCGGCGGGAATTAGGAGCGGATTTTATGCTCCAGGGTGTTATCAATTCAATTGTCGATACACAGGACCGGCAGCAGCTTGTCTATTATCAAGTTGACCTGGAACTCACCGATATCGAAACAAACGAAAAGGTTTGGCTCGGCGCCAAAAAAATCAGAAAGTTTGTAAACCGTTAATAATCTGTCGGATCAAACACTAAAAAAAGGTTTCTCTATATGAATTCCTTCACGCGGATTTCAGTTATCTTGGTTTTCCTTATAAATACACTGACAGGATGCGCAACGTATTATCAACAAAATATTGCATTTCAACAGGCTATAGCGGCTGGTCAATATCATCAAGCTGTCGACTATCTGGAAAACAATAGTGCGCTCAGAAAAAAACCAAACAAGCTATTGTATTATCTGGAAAAAGGAACAGCCCTTCATATGGCCGGCGAATATGGGGCCAGCAATGAAATGTTCGAAAAAGCGTATGCTTTTATAGATGATTTTATCAAAAATCACGGTCTTGAGGCATTGTCTTTTATAACCAATCCAACTGTTGTTCCTTATCCCGGGGAAGATTTTGAGCGTGTTCAAATCCATTATTTCAAGGCTTTGAATCATGCGATGACCGGGAATTTATCCGATGCGCTGGTCGAATGCAGGCGAATCAATATCAAACTCAACGAAATCAATGACAGATATGAATCAAACAAACGAAACCACTATTCCGGGGATGCATTTGCTTGGAATTTAATGGGTATTTTTTATGACGCTTTAAAAGAGTACAACAATGCCTTTATTTGTTACAGAAATGCCTTGGCATTATATGAAACAGATTATTTAACGTATTATAACGTGCCGGTTCCACAACAATTGATACATGATCTGCTGAAGGCGGCGCAGGATGCCGGAATGTACCAGGAGTATGATTTTTACCATGAAAAATATGCGTTGTCGGATATATTGCCTGAAAAAAACGGTGAGGCCGGCGACGTCGTTGTTTTTTGGAACGATGGGTTGGCGCCGATCAAAACAGAAGACAGTCTGAATTTTTTTATTGAGCGGGGAGCTGGTGGAGTCATGATGTTTGTCAACCAGGAACAGGATATTTGGTTGCCGATGCCGCCAACCGGTACAGGAAGTGGAAATGTGACGGATATGAGTTTTATCCGAATGGCTCTACCCCGCTACCTTGAAAGATCTCCTTTTTTTATCGAATGCAGAGTGTCAATCGGCTCTAAAGAAATTGTGCTGGAAAAAGCTCAGGATATCAATGCGATAGCATTTTTAAATCTTCAGGATCGAATGGGTCGGGAATTGGGAAAGGCACTGCTTCGCATGGTGTTAAAACAGGGAATTGAAAAAGCGGCGCGTGACCAAGATGAAGGCCTTGGTTTGATCGTTTCGGTTATCAATGCGGTCACAGAAAAAGCCGATACCCGAAGCTGGCAGACGTTGCCTCACCATATCGACTATGCTCGAATTTCCGTAGAAGAAGGACAGTATCAGCTTGTTTTCAAACGATCCAGTTATACTGGCGCACAATACGAAACCATACAGGATGTCGTCGTGAAGAAGGGTAAAACCACGTTCGTCACTCTGTTCGATCCACAATCGATCCCGTGATGCCGAAACGCTCTATCATATAATCTTAAAAAAGCAAAATCGAGAATGTGTCGTCGACGCTTCTGATCGCTCACACCGCATGTGACACGCTGGACAGGTGAAACCCATCTATTCGGACCCAGGGAAACAGTCCCGGCCAATATTCGCCGTAAGTCTTTATCGCCGGCGTCATCCCGGTGATCCTATTCAGGCTGTTTATCGGTGAATCGTTAAACCGAAAATTGTTGACAGGGTAACGAATTTCTCCATTTTCAATCCAGAAAACACCGTCTCGGGTGAGTCCGGTGAGTTCAAGGCGGTTCCAATCGATGGGGTTGACATACCAGAAGGATTCAATCAAAAGCCCTTTATTCACACCTGTGACAAGGTCTTCTACAGAAAATGTTCCTCCAGGCATAAACAAATTTTTTGGATATGCGATCGGATCGATATTTTTTATACGAGCATAATAAGGCGAATGCTGGAAATTTTGAATGGCGCCTTCCTTGATCCATTCTATTGTTTTCATCGGCAGTCCCATACTGAAAAAATTTCCGGCATAAGAACCTCCGGAACCTCCGGCGTTGCCGAATTTCAACGTCGGGAGCTCGGGATGATTGACGACGCTTTTTATCGAGATGGAATCTTTGAAACACTTATCGCCTAACCTGCTGTTGTTTGATGATTTTCCAAAAAAAGAATGACCCTTATCAGCTTCTCTGGCGTCCATGGCAAATAGAAGAAACATCAGGTATTCAGAAAGAGCTTTAGGTGACAGGATGACGGTGTAAGTACCAGGTTCTTGATAACGGGGCTCCGCTGATTGCTTGGCTATTCGAATAGATCGTTCCACAGTGTCCAGGTAGTGGAATCTGTTCCAGTCTCCTTCCCACAAGTGTGCTTGGCTGCTGCCGTCATGTCGCCGGGTTCGTGTGGACAGAGAGATGGAAATTTCTGTTGACGGCTGCTCTGCGAACAAACCTTTTGTATTTGCAACGGCTTTGCTCTTCTCGGTTACATACAGGTTGCCATATATGTTGACATCTCCAGCTTCACCCAGATCACATATTGTTTTGACGATATCGGCTCGAGAATCGATGTCGAGCTGTGCCGTACTTTCAAACCAAGCGTTAGTATTTTCATATTTCTGCGGGCTGACAGGTTCGAAAAACTCCGGGTTTATCGGGGCATTTTGGGCGAATAGAATCGCTTTATTGACCAGTTCATCCAAGTTGTCGTTTTGAAGCAAGTTGGTTTGGATGACGGATTCTTTCCCTTCAACTGCTACAGCCAGGGTTAGCGAGGTGTTTTGATGGGTTTTATGCTGAGTGATTCGGTTGGCGGCAAATCGAATAGCGCCTACGTTGTCTTCCATTAGAACGGCGGCGGCATGATCGGCGCCTTTTTTCCGAGCTTTTTCCAGGATAGATTCCAATAGAGCCGTGGTATTCAATATAGTCATTTTGTTTTCCTCCGTATCGAGATGTTTTTCAGGCGTAATGGTGCGCTTCCATGAGTCAGAGTGGCGTTTTGTACGGGTTGACCTTTTGCACAGCCCAAGAGGCCATAAGGCCGCCATTCTTCAGCACGGCAGACGCTGTCGAGAGAGCCCCAGAATGTTGGGTTGGCGCCATCGTATACGACGTTCCATAACGGCTCTTTAACTTTACCGTTTTGAATGCGCCTGCAATATTCGCCGCCGAACTGAAAATTCAGTCGCTGGTGATCAATACTGAAGGCGGCCATTCCATCGACAAGAATTCCGTTTTCAGTGTCTTCTATCAATTGAGCCAGCGTGGGTGAACCAGCCGGTCCAGGATCGATACCGATATTTGCCATTCTAAGTAAAGGGAAAGAGCTCCAATGATCTGCTCTGGCGCAGCCATGACTTTTTTTCTGTCCGATCAACGGTGCGGTGTCACGGGTAGTTGAATAATCCTTCAAAACACCATTTTCGACAAGCTTCCATTTATCAGCCGGTACACCTTCATCGTCAAAAGCACAGGTAGCCAGGCCGTTGGGAAGTGTTCTGTCTGCGGTGACATTGAACAGTTCCGAGCCGTAACGGTAGTGGTTCAGTTTGTCGGGGGTGGCAAAGGATGTGCCGGCATAATCCGCTTCCCATCCCAGCACTCTATCGAGCTCGGTAGCGTGTCCGATGGATTCATGAATGACAAGGCGGGTGTGATTGGGCATTAAAATCAAATCTGCTTTGTCTCTGTTCCAGGGTTTAGCATCCAGCAGTTCGACGGCTTCCCGGGCAACACGTGGTGCTGCAGCCAACAGCTCTTCAGACCGAATGCCCTCATATCCGACGCCTTGCTGCAGACTTTGATAACTTCTTGTTTCAGATCGATCGTGACTCACTGCTGTAGCTCTGTAATCAGCATCACTAGTTACCATTACTTGGTCGATACGGCTGCCTAAAGTGTTGACATACTTTTTATCGGTTCGCTGAAAAAGCATGAGCGAACTTGTTTCACTGACACGGTTTACGGCAGCCATAGATGCATTTATGGCAAGTAAAAGGTCAAATTTTTCTTGTAAGGGTATGGTGAAAGGATCGATTTGAAAGGCTGATTGCCATTGTGATTCATAGGCTTTTAACGGTGTCGGTACAATGGAAACACGGGAAATTCGTGCGCCGGCTTCGGCTACCTGAACAGCTTTTTGTACCAGTTTAGCCATGTCTTTTTCTGTCGTCACTATGCCGGCGGCAAATCCCCAGGCGCCTTTGTGAAACACCCTGACATTCATGCCTTCACTGGCCTCATCAACCATAACATCGATCACTTGGTCACGGGCACGAAGAATTTGTTCTCGATAACTCCCCCATTGACTCTCCAAAAAAACAAGCTTTTTATCCATTGCCTCGTTTAAGGCGGCACAGAGTAATTTATCCACATCGATCATTGTCTTCTCCTTAATTTGATCTTCAATATTTCCAGGATTGCAGTTATGATATTATCCTGATATTCAACCTATCAAGGCTGGGATGGCAGTGTGCGCCGGGAGTGATATTAAAATTTTGTCGATTTAAGGTCAACCAATAGTTACAATAGATCTGGAAAAGGATTTTTCAAGAATTGTCAGTCCTGCCGGAAAAACGAAACTTTCCGCTTAACAGGAGGAACTCATGAAGGCATCAATCAACCTGCGTATCAAAGCTCCCAACAGTAAAATGCGTAATGTTCTTCTGGAAAAGAACGAAGTCATTATTGGCAGGGACGCTTCTTGTGATGTAAGAATTGTTGACCCGGAGGTTTCGCGTCGACATGCCGCCTTGCGAATAGAGTCTCCAGATAAGATAATCATCAAAGACCTGGGAAGCTCGAACGGCACCTATATTAAAAACTCGCCGATCACAGGAGAAAAACGAATTTCTCCCGAAACCACTATTCGTATGGGGAATAGCTATATTACGATTGAAATCAAAGGGGAAATAAAAAGCCAGGGTTTTGATATGGTCGTTACTCCCTCAGCTTATCTGCCGATGTCGGAAATTCTTGAAAAAGACCTGGATTTTTTCAGTTCCAAGACAAAAGATTTGTTAAGTTTATTCGATGATCTTCTCAGTTTCAGTTTTAGCAAGATACGATCAAGTCTGATACTGAGCAAGATAATGGGTATTCTTGAGGCAGACAATGGAATAGTCGTTCTAAAACGTTCCGAGAGTGATACCGAGAAAGCGATTCTTGCCCAAAAAGGCGAAATCGTTCATTATCCATCGAGTATATTTGAAGCGGTTGGGGAACGGGCGGATTGTATTGTTTTACCCGAAGTCGATTCAAAAGAATACGTAACCGATTTAGGGAAGAAAGGAATTGGATCGCTCATATGTGCGGCAGGAGTCAATTCCGGTTTAATTCGGGTTGTTATCTATCTTGATAGGTCTGTCGGCAAAAAGATATTCAACAAAAATGATTTAGGTATTCTATGTCACCTGGCTCAAATATACGCAGCAACGGTGACCTATAACGTCGATCAGAAGATACAGGAACGAAAACTGAGCGGATATGAAGCCGAGCGATTACATTTTTTCGGTGAACTTGCCACTGAAACCGATATTTCGACGTCCAGCTCAAATAAAAAAGTCCAGCAACTGATGTTCATTGCAATGCGTGTAGGCCAATCGGATCGCCATGTTTTTATACATGGTGAGCATGGCAGCGGGCGTTTGACTTTGGCAAAGCGAATACATGTTTTCAGTAACAGAAAAGAGGGTCCTTTTATTTTTATGGATGCTTTGTCGACACCTCGAGATCGGATAAGAGAGGTGTTGTTTGGGGGCGAAGAAAAGGACACAAGTCCAGGACTGCTCGAGAGATCGCAGGAAGGAACACTTTACATACAGGAGATTACGGCTGTTCCTCTGGATATTCAAAAGGAATTGGCTGGCGTGCTGAGCAACGAATATACGTCTGAAAGCGATAATCAGCGGCGCCTATATACCTCGGTTCGTTTAATTGTATCATCTTCGGTTCACCCGGATAAAACTGTCGCTGACAGCACGTTTAATTCCAATTTGCTTGATTTGACCTATCCAACGGTGTTGTTTGTGCCGTCGTTGAAAGAACGGAATGAAGATATTCTGTCGTTGGCGAAACATTTTCTGCGTGAATATTTGCCGTCAAACTGCGCCATGCCCGATTTCAATCCTCAGGCGGTTGAGCTGCTGGTTCGGTATCCATGGCCGGGCAATATAACTGAACTTCGGGACACGATGAGCTATACGGCGGCGGTGTGCCGTGAAAGGGAATTACAGATAGGGGATTTACCATATAAGTTACGAGAACATCCGTCGGTAACTGCATCTAAAAACTTGGGTTTACGTCAACAATTGGATACGTTGGAAACCAATTTGATACTTGGGGCTCTGGAGCGAAATCGTAAAATTGTGACAAAAGCGGCGAAATCGCTGGGATTGTCGGAATCGACACTTCGATATCGTATGCAGCGATTGAAAATCGAGGTTTGATCGAAGTTCATATTCTTTCCGGGTCGATTCTGCCTAAAAGTATTTTGATTTAAGGTTCAGATAAAAATCGCAGGTTTGCCGGCGGTTTTTCGCTGCTGCCGGGACCCAGGACATATTTTGTGATAGCGGGGTAGACCTCGGCAAGCACATCTTGTCGAAGCCTTTCCCGTGTCACCTCGGGGTATTTTCGGTATTCGGCGGCAAGCAATTCAAAGCGGCCGGCTTCCCCACGGGCAGTTTCCAGTACCCTGTTTTTGTATGCTTCGGCATCTGTGGTCATTTTCAATGCTTCTGCCTGGGCTTCGGGCATGACACTCATCGCATAGGCTTCCGCCTGATGGACAAATTCCCGGCTTTCTTCTTGAGCGTTGATAACATCGTTGAAAGCTTGAATAGTCGAACGCGGAGGTCTTACGTTACGGATTTCCACGGACAGTATATCCAGGCCGAGGTGATGTTGTTTCATAAGATCCGCCAAGCGGTCGGCAACAAGGTCTCGCAGTTCGATTCGCCCGGACACTAGAAGTTGGTCGACTTCCATACCGGATACGCTGTCAAGAATGACGTTCTGCACGAGCAGTTCTAAAACTTTTGAAGGTTGTCCCACATCGAACACGTAGGTGACAGGGTCTTTGATCTGGAAATTGACCAGAACAAGCAAGTGCAGGATATTTTTATCGCCGGTGACAATGTAGGGTATGGACAGGGTTCCTTGAGCCAATTGGTCAATTGGACCATACATCCGCTCAAACTCATCCACTTTTTGCGGGTCGGCGCCGAATCCGGCCTGGATAGTTTCGACCGATCGGGTTCTAACTTTTATCAGTTTGTCGATCGGCCAGGGCATTTTGATGCAGATACCCGGCTCGACACGGTTTCGAACGATTTTCCCAAACCTCATCACGATACCGGTTTCCTGAACACTGACTTGACGGACACAGGTCGAAGCATACAGCAACCCAAACAAAATCAGAGCGACTATGTAGGATCGGGACAAGATTTTTTTCATCATAGACAACTGGTGGTTAAAATTGCCGTTTGCTGGCGCTGGTTGTGAAGAATTGCCGGTATT
The DNA here is from genome assembly GCA_049652745.1 of bacterium. GTDB lineage: Bacteria > CSSED10-310 > CSSED10-310 > CSSED10-310 > CSSED10-310 > JBASEY01. The sequence continues at coordinate 34,806 of JBASEY010000042.1, forward strand.
CATTTTTTTATCGAGTTTGTTTCTGATGAAGGGGTTCAAATAATTCCGAGTCCATCGATAGGATCACTGTGGTCTTTTCCCCCATTATCTTTTTTTCGGTTTCCAACGTTCTGATAAAAGCAAAAAATTCAGGGTTCTGCGAATAGGCTTTGCCATATATTTCAGCAGCTTCGGCATCTGCTTGGCCGCGTATAATTTCTGCATCGCGATAAGCGACAGCTAAAATATCGCTGCGTGCTCTGTCGGCTTCCGCTCGTATTTCGGAGGCTCGCTGTCTGCCTTGAGCGCGATACTCATTTGCAATAGCCGACCGTTCGGCAATCATTCTCCTATAAACGCTTCTTGCATTGTCATCAGGAAGAGCGATTCTGGAAAAACCGACTTTTTCGATGACGATACCGTAGGAATTGATTCTTTTTTGAGAGTCTACACTAATTTTGTCGACGATTTCGTTTGTTTGAATATTTTCGATTTCCGTCGAGATGATCTGATCCATGCGGTATTCACCGAAAGTCGATGCGACCAATGAGCAAACGACATCGTCCAGTTTTTGTCGAGCGGATTCCGTATTATGAATTGCTTGAAAGAAAACCAACGGATCGTTTACTCTCCAAAGAACATATGCTTGGATCAGCAGATTTTTCTTGTCGCCTGTAAGATATTCGATCAAGGGCGTTTCATAAGCCTGGAGTTTTTTATCTATCCGGTTTGTCACGGATATCGGCGCCGGCCACTTGATATAGAGTCCAGGCTGCTCATGGATCTTTCCGGGTTTTCCGAAATTTGTGATGACAGCGTATTCGTCCACGGAAACCGTGTAGAGACTTAGCACTAAAAGGACAATCACAAGCCCGATTATCAATACGGGAACGATAATATTTTTGGTGTTCATCATCTTATTCATCGTTGATCATTACCCCTGAAACCTTGTTTGGGTTTGATTGGGAGATAAACAGATCCACCGGTCGCTTTGAAACACGGCTGTCAATCAGCCATAAAGGTTTTCCTGGCAGCCAGTAACCGAGAGCATCATGTCGTATTCGGAGTTTGTTTATCGATTTGTACTCTTTGAATGCGGCGGTGACGGACAGGAAGGCATTTGCTTGTCCGGCAGCCTTTTCAACGGTTTCTTTCTGATAGCTTTCCGCCTGGATAATCATGGATGCCGCTTCACCGGTCGTCAAAGGAAGAGTTTCCTTATAATAACCTCTAGCCTGCTCGATAGATGTTTCCAGATCCTCCTGGGCGCTTATGACATCTTCGAATGCGGGAGCCACTTCCATTGGCGGATGTACATCCAGAAAACAGATTTGCACAATTTCAATACCCAGATTGGCGGCATCCGCCGAGGATTGAATTGACTCGGTCACCGTCTGTTCAAATTTTTTACGACCATAAGCCAAAATATCGAAGAGCGAATGTTGAGCGGCCAGCCGGCACAGGATCTCGTACGACATCAACTCTAGCTGACTTTCCGGTTCGACGGCCGAATACAGATATGCGCCGACATCGACAACCCGGTAGTGCAGATTGGCTGCCAGCTCAACAATAGCGCCGTCACCTGTTAAAACAGAGTATTCTTTTAGATAATGCGCTTTAGTCCATAAGATAATATCCGTTCTTTCTTTCGTCACATATCCCAGGCGCATCCAGCGAACGGAATCCGTATCGATACGCTTGATACGGCTGATGGGTCTTGGCCAATCATAGTGTAATCCGGGGCCGACCGGGTTTTTGATATCGATAGGTTTTCCCAACCGTTCAACAATTGCTTGTTCACTGTAAGAAACGATATAAAAACCGGATATTATCCAGATGAACACGGCCAGAATCAGTGCTGATCGGATGAAATTTCGGCGGAGTTTTTTTGTTTTTTCATGATTTTTCAGATCGAAATGATCGATCAGACGTGATATCAGGTGGTCTTTTTTTGTGTGTATATAACCCATAGTGAACATGATAGCCCTGTCTTCCACCGTTCGCTCTTCCGGCATGACCTGATTACTTCGCGTCAGCATGATGGAAAAGGCGTTATAAAGAGTTTTCAAGGCAATTGCCAGAATCATCAGGGCAATAACACCGGCCATCCAGCGATCGATTCGAAATTCCATTTGTTCGCTCAACAGAGAAACAAGAACCAATATCAAAGAATAGATATCGACTTTTGAATGATAGGCATCGGCGACCAGAGCTGGTGAACCGGTTTCTTTGCCGACGCTTTCTTCAAAACGGAACCGAATATAACTGAATAGCATCAAGATCAGGACAATAGCTGCCGCGATAAGCGGATATCGAATAGTTTCCGGAGGGCCACCGAGAAAAACTTCCTTAAATACTCTTGCAGCCACGGCTGCCAAAGCGATTCCTATAATCACGCAGGCTCGAGGTTCCCATGAAGAGCGTCTGATGAAACGAGCCTGTTTGTCGGCGGCATCAGCATCTTTTATTTTTTCTTTTCGATCCAGAATCAGGGCGATAAACACCATGATAGTCGTGATCAAATCACCGAATGAGTGCCAGGCATCGGCCATAATGGATAGACTGCCGGTTATCGCCGCCAGGAAAAACTTGACGACAATGGATAACAAATCGACGAAAGCGACGATTATTGCGGTTTTTTCTTGTTTCCTCATGCCATGTGTCATCTCCACTGTTTTCCAAGTCTATAAAACATACATCTCTAAATCAAACGACTTAAAAAATGTAAGCGCTTTTTAAGTTGAGAAGAGTGTGACCGAGGTGCTTTTCGGATAGCAGTTTGATATCGGACCGTCAAATGTGCTCCAATCGATTGGTGTAGGCTGAATGATCCTTTTCTAGCGAGGGACGTTATGAGCGGAATAATATTTTTAAAGACGGAAAAACTCGATGAAATCAAAAATTTTTATCGAACCAGACTACAATGTGATCTTTGGTTGAACCAAAATACGTGCGTTGTGTTTCAACACGGCAATCTGTTACTGGGTTTCTGCGCAGCAGAAAATGCGGAAACATCGGGCTGTATAACATTCTTTTTCCCCACATCAGCCGATGTCGATCGTATGTACATAGCGATGAAAGATACCGCCGATGGTCCTCCAAGAAATAACGACCAGTTTCAAATATATCAGTTTTTTGCCAGGGACCCCGAAGCTAGACTGCTGGAATTTCAATGTTTTCAGCATCCGGTGAATCGACACATGACAGCATCTGAACTATTGATGCGCCGTCGCAGCGTGCGGGATTTTTTACCGATTCCCGTATCGGATGAGATATTGGAACAGATTTTGGAAATCTGCCGATATGCTCCGACCTCGATGAATTCACAATCATATTATTTTAAGTTCATTTCCGATCCGGCGGTTCTGGCTTGGTTGGCTGGTGTACGCGGAATGCCGAGTGCACCGTTGGGGCGGGCGCCTATGGCGGTGGCGATCTGCGCCGATCCGGAAAAAACGAAACGACCGGACCAGGATGCAGTCATCGCAGCGTATCATTTTTTGCTTGCTGCACGGCACTTTGGGTTGGGAACGTGCTGGGTAGCCGCGATGAATCGAGACGATGTAAAGGAGCGGCTTGAAATACCTCAACACTTTTACTTGTCAACCATAACACCGCTTGGATGGCCGAAATCTGTCAATCAAAATCTTCCTGATCGACGTGAAGGACAAAAAATACTTTGGGGTGGAGACTAAGGTCTATTCCATACCTGGAATGAACCCACTGAATGCTTTGCGGAAATTTTCCAGAGCTTTGTGTTCTCCTTCCGATCGTAGGCGCATGTCATATTCCAAAATCGACAGGTTGGGGTTGAGATAAGGATCTTCGTATAGCGAGTTGCCCCATTTGGTCTGCATGTAAGTGATTTCCGCATTGAAACGAGGTCTGCGAACGGGATCGTTGTCGTCTAATCTGCTGATGCTCTCATGATGAATCAGGCGGGCGTAGGGTGTATATATTATTCGATAACCTCTGCGTCGAATTTCCATACATAAGTCGATATCCCCAAATGAAACGGCGAGTTCTTCATTAAATCCCCCTGCTTCTTCAAAAACATCCTTTCTTGTCAGCAAACATGCAGCCGTCACAGCACTATAGTTTTTGACCATATTGGAATGTCCGAAGTAAACACCGTTGTTCTCCTGCATGCCTTTGAACGGGTGTCCGGCAATCCCGCCCATTCCCAAAATGACCCCTGCATGTTGGATCAAACCATTCGGATAAAGCAATTTTGCGCCGACCACACCGACTTCCTCTCGCTGACCATGCTCCATCATTGCCGTCAACCAGCCGCTTTGAGTAGCTTCAATATCGTTGTTTAAGAAAAGATAAACTTCAGCATCCGTATGCTGAACAGCATAATTGTTGATGGATGAAAAATTGAATCGACCGGGGTATCTGATCGATCGAAACATTTTGTTTTTGGTGTGCATTTTTTTCAGAAACGAGAGCAGCAGGGTGTCGTCGCTGTCATTATCGACAACCAAAATCTCGTAATTGGGGTAAACGGTGTGTTTTTCTATGGATGTAATGCTTGTGCTCAGAAGGTCTACGGCATTTCGTGTGGGTATAATTATGCACACTTTTGGATGGTTTTCGATCTGATATTTTACCCGGTAGGAGCCAGGTGAAAGCCCGTTTTCAACATGCGCCTTCAGGCCTCGTCTTTCGATAGCGGCTTGAAGCGCTTTGATGGAGCTTTCACGATACAAGCCACCTTTCGCTTCCGGATCGACCGCCGTGGAATCGGGAACCATGCGCCAGTGATACAAAATTTTTGGAATATGAACGATACGACGAGCTTGTTCGGTGACACGAAGATATAGGTCATAATCCTGGCTTCCATCGAAGCCTTCACGAAATCCTCCGACACTCTCGAAAAGCGACCTTCGTATCACAGAAAAATGGTTCAAATAGTTGTTGCATAAAAGAAGATCCGGATCGAAATCAGGTTTATAAAAGGGTTGACTGAATTCATCACCTTCCATATTGACTTTGTCCTCATCAGAATAGAAATAATCCGTATCCGGCTTAAACTTGAGTTGAAGTGCGATTTCCATTAGAGCGTCAGGATCGAGCAAATCATCATGGTCTAGAAGGCAGACGAACTCACCCTTTGCCATTTGGGCCGCCCGGTTGGTGGCGACAGCGATACCGCCGTTCACCTCGCTGAACAGAAATCGAACTCTAGCAGGGTCTTTTTCAGCATATTCTTGAATGATTCGACGCGGTTCATCGTCAGGTGAAGCATCATCCACAATACATAATTCCCAGAAGGGATATCGCTGTGCTAAAACGGAATCGAGGGCGGCCCGCAATATTTTTTCTTCCGTGGCATAAACCGGCATCAGAATCGAAAAAAGATGCTTGATATCAAGTAATTGAATACGAGAATCCAATTGTTCGGAGTCTGTGCTTTCAGCGGCTTGTTTCTGCTTGATAAGTTGGTCTGTTTTAATTTTGTCGACAAACTCCGACAATGATTCCACCGGTGATTCAAAGTGCGGAGAAGCGGTTTTTCGAAACAACTTCGAAGCAAATTTCAAGGGGGCCAGTATGATCTGTCCCGTTCGAAACGATGCTGAATTTTTTACAGTATGAAGCCCTTTTTCAAAGTCTTTGAGATGCTCCATCATTTTGCAGCTCATCTGCTCGGATTGTTCAACCAGGCTGTTTATATAGGCATCTTTCTCTTGTATACAATTATCTTTTATACGGATGGACATATCCTGTTTTCTTAATTGAATATGAGCGTTATCCAACTCATTTTGAAGTAGACGAATTGTCCGATGTAACTTGGTTAAAGAAAGAGCCTGTTCATAATGAATATGACCGAACTCCAAGATGGTTTTACCGGAAAATTCCAGATATCGACTGACGATAGTGTTCAGTTCTCTTATCGAGTCTGATTTCTTTTCTCGGATTTCGTCGTGTATTTGGGTTAGACCATCGGCAAAAGAGCTCGTACGGCAATCGGGATTTTTAAATATGACAACCATATCCCGGTATCCGGGCGCTGAAATGCAAACCGGTTCAGCCAGAGGTAAAAGCTCGTATTCAAAATTCATAACGGCTTCAGGGCCGCTGCTAAGTTGGAGAAGATGCTTTACCGCCATGACAAGCCGCCACTTGCCAAGATCACCGTTCATAAAAGAGGTGTATTCAAGCCCCCGCTTTTTCAAAATGGAAAGAAAGGCTTCCATCTCCGGTAAACCGTTTTCAAGATGCTCCTGCAGCATAGGGTTGACTGAATTCAATAAAACTTTATGGTACTCAGCCAGCCAGCGATCGGCGGCAATACGCAGATCATGATAAAAAGGCGCTCCCAGCAATAAGACATTTGATGTCACGCGCAGCGCTTCATCCAAAAATGTCGATCGTCTTGTTGGATGAATATGTTCGAAAACGTCCATACACAGCGTCAACTCGAAAGCGTTATCGTCAAAAGGGAGCGGTTGGTCGGGTGAAATGGGCGAATATCCAGGTAACTCTGCAGCAACCGTATCGACAACTGAGCAATTGCAATTTTCCAGTATCCGATGAGAGGGTAACACGGGTTCACCGGCAAGTGTTTTGAAATAACCTCCGATATCCAGAATGTTGGGTTTTGGAGCTGACTCTCGAAGCAGCTCCAGGACCAATGCTGCGCCGCGATATCTCTCAACCTGATCAAATGTCAACCCTTTCATACAAAATCACTCCTGACAACATGTTTGCATCAATACGAACAGAATGCTCACTCGGCTTTCGCAAACCGAATGCTCTAGCTTTCACCGATAGATTACCTGTATCCAATGTAATTAAAAAGAGCTATTGCTCGTTAGCGATCACCGAACGATTAAATAGGGGCTTTGAACTACCGGCGAGTTCTGATTCCTGCTCTTTTACAACCGGCGTTTTACCGCTAGAATAAGCCTGTTTCATTTTGCGCTTCAAAGTAAAGCGTATTCGTGGAGACCTTTTATCAATGGCGCGTCAACATGTTTTTATCTCTGCTTTTCTAGCCGTGATTATCACGGTAATGCCTTTGGCTGCCCTTTATCTTTTCGGTTTGGCTGTTCCCTCGGTGTTTCAATCCAAATTTGATTCTCCGGCGCCATCACTGCACCAGGGCGATATCTGGACACAAACGTTCTTTTTTCCAGACATGCCTGTGACTGGAATTACACTGCGTCCTGGGACGTACGGGGGCGGCGGCTTTGGAGTGGTGACGGCTTGGATAGGCCCGGAGAGTGATTTTGAAGCCGGAGACCGCCGATTGTCAGGTCGGGAATTTATCATCGATATCGAACGGACAGATGACTCTAAACCACAGACCTATAGTTTTTCTTCAGTTCGATACGAAAAGGGAACGCCGGGAGTGCTGGTGTTGGTTGGAACCGATATTCCTCCGAAAAATGTCTTTACGTTATGGCAATATTCAGATAACAAGTATCCTGATAGCCATTTCAGTATTAACGGCAATCGGCAACAGGGAGACATTTTTTTTAAAATCCTTTCACCGGTTCGAGGTCTGGATATTTTCCGAATGATCAAATCCCGCTGGCAGTCTGGTTTCCGAATTGAAAGCGCTTGGCCGATACTCTCCATTTTTCTATGGACTGCGGCGTTAAGTACAGGGTTGTATTTATTGCTGTCTTGCCGCGGTCAGGGTGTGTCGTGAAAAGGCCGTTCTGGAAAAGGCCTTTTTTGGGGTTCGTATCACCTTGGATCGTCATGACAGCGCTGATATTTTTTCTTCATCATATCGGGCAGCCTTTTCGTCATGCGCGTTCTGCCCTGCTGGTCACGTATCATGAAATGTTGCGGCATTATCACCAGGCAGCGGTTGAGATGGCCGGGTGGGATAAGGGTACTGATGCAGCGACGGATTTTTGGCGAGTGGACAGTTACCGAAGCGCTGGAATGAGTATGCTTTTGAGCGGTAATTTCGATGAAGCGGTCGAATGGTTCAGTAGGATTGCTCGGAACGAGGGTGTATCCGACAAGAGCCATCATGATTATTTTGCCTTGATATACAGAGGTATTTGTTACCATAAAATCGGAATGTCCGATCGGGCTTACGAGGATTGGTCTCTTGCTTTTCGATCGATACCGGAGCGGCATGATGCGTTTATTGTGACAGGTCACAGTCGATTGTTGGAAGGGGATTTTATCAGCGCTCAGGCTCATTACATGCGTGCCTTGGAGTTGGGCGGTCAACTGGGCCCTATTTATGCCGATATAGGTGATGCTTGGCGATATATCGGCAACATGGCATTGGCTGCCGATTATTACCGTATGGGGCTTCAAGAGGATCCGGTCGATGTGTTTTGTAGATTGAGGCAGGGTGAACTCGCCTTGATAGTCGACAACAATCCGGCGGCAGCATTGCGTGAATGTGCTCTGATCAGAAACTCGATGCCCAATCTGAGTGTTGTCGAGCAGCTTGAATCGGCAGCCCGCGAATGGGTTCCCGGCAATCGGCTTGAACACATACCAGCCGCACGCTTTGTCTCGGGCCCGGCTTATACGTGGAAAGTGTCGCCGTCCCGCCTGTACTTCGAATTTTTCCGGGAGGATTGGCATGGCTGGTGACACGCACAGACCGATCTTTCGATATTGGCTGCCCTGGCTGCTGCTTTTTGTCATAACAGCATTTATGTTTGCCCTCTGGACGCCTCCGTTTCTTTACCCTGATGAACCGACACATTTGATCAGTTGTATGGAACGAACGAATCCTGCAGCTCGAGAATCGTTGGAAAAGCACATTTTATCGTCTATGACCGAACATGATTTTTGGGAACGCGTCGGTGTAGATTTTCCTTCGGTTCAACCGGACAAATTCTATCAGGCGCCTTTGCTGAGAATCGTGCCGACACAGTTTTCCAAACCTTTATTGTATTATCGGATTGCCGGCTTAATTCTTGAAAAAACCGGCAATCAGGATGTCCTTTCAGCTCTTTTTATCCTTCGAGGACTCGGTGTTTTTCTTACAGCGATAGCCGCCGTTTTTTGGGGTTTGATCGTTGTAGAGGTTTTCCCGGATAGTCGATGGCAAGCGCTTGCCATGTCAACGATGGCGGTACCGCAATATGTTTGGATGGCCGGGTCGGTGAATGCATCGGCTTTGGCCTGGATCAGCGGGAATATGATGCTGTTATCGGCATTGTGGTTGGTGCGACCGGAACGCCGTTACGCTGGATGGGGGTTGGCTCTTGCTGCAAGTGTTTTAGCCTCTGTTTCTCATCAAGCCGCTCTACCGCTTTTATTTGTCTGCGTCGCCGGTATCATACTGGGAAGACATCGTGTTCAACGCCATCGTGTTCCGTGGTGGACTTGGTCGTTTATCGGTATCGGATCGGCCTGCACATTTTTTCTGATTTTAGTCTATAAACCCGTCGTCATCAGGGAATATGCTCTTCGGCTAACAGAGCTTTTTTGGGGCCTTCGCGACAGTGGAGCGATACCTTGGAACATTCCCTGGCTGACTCGATTCCTGGCAGGCTTTGTGCGGAGTGCGATTTTGAATTTTGGATGGATGTCGTTGGAAGGACCAGAGTGGATTTACTATGTTTATGGAATCCTATCGATAGCGGCGATTACGGGATGGATTTGTATGTTGCTCCGTCGCAAAAAACCTGAGATGTTGCGTGATGGACTACAGGCAGTCATACTGGTGATCGGTATGTTGACAATGTTCATAGCATCGACTGTAAGCTTTTTTTTAAAGGGCAGCCTGTCTCAGGGACGATATCTTTTTCCAGCCCTGCCGGCCTTTGGAGTTGTCATGGCAGCAGGGCTGAGCGGTTTGGTATCGAAATCGTGGCATCGTTTAACCATAACCATTAGTGTTTCATTTTTATGGGGTGTTGTTTTCTGGAGCTTATTTCACGTTTTGATCAAAGGTTTTTATTTTTAAAACGTGAGCATTTGAAAATATTTCTTTATTAAGAGCTGTGTCTAAAAAAAACAGGTTTTATTTTCTACATATTAACAGTGTGGCGTATCCAGGAATGCCAAGCGCCCGCCATAGAAAATCCAACCGTGTGAACAGCCAGACAAAAGGATAGATCGCTGAATAGAAAGCCAGTTGTTTTCGATGTTTTTGTACTTCTTCAGCACTGCCGGGAGTAATATGGCCATCTCGTTTTTCAACGGTTTTTCCTCGCATAAATTTAATGAAAGCGAAATTGATCAAAAACTCCACGAGTTCCGTAAAAAATCGTGAATAAGTTGTAGCTTGTTCAACTTTCAATCCTGCTTCGGTAAACATTTTTATCAATTCTTCCAACGTGTATCCTTCCACCACATGACCATATTGATCCGGTGTCAATCCGCTGAGATTTTTTAGTTTATTGACCAGGTAAAAAGGGCCTGTCGCTGGCGTCGACAAGATTAACACCCCGTTGTTTTTCAAGACTCTGACCATTTCTTCGGCAAAAGAAACATCGTCTTTGATGTGTTCTAAGATATCTAATGATACGATGACGTCAAAACTGGCTGACGGGTGAGGAATACTGTTCGGTGAAATCACGGCGACTTTAGGGCCGACAAGATCGCGGGTGGCTTTGACATTCACGAAATCCAAATCTTCATGAAACCAAACGCCGCCTTCGTTTTTCAGGAAGTAGCTTATTGTTCCTTTTGCGCAGCCAAGGTCCAGACATCGACAACCTGTCATATCCGGTAAAATTTTCTTTATAATCCGCCATTTTTCTTTCTTTTTAAGCGTTTTTTTGAACATTTTCAGTTGCCAAGCTTCGGAGCCCGCCATAACCATCTTCCCCCTCGCGAATGAATTCTTGGGTTTTGGAGAACATGTTTCAACTCGTTGGGCACATGTTAAAACACGGGGTCTTATAAATAATTGAAACAAGGCAAGAATTCAAACGTGTGTTTGGAGTCGGCAATCTGGACATTTACATTGCTTTCACGTTACACTCACTATTCCGGTTGGATCGTTAAACGTAAAGGAGATAAATCTATGGCGATCAACAGAGGTGAAAAAATAAAAATTTTATTGCAATCAGAAACAAGTTTGGATCATGTGGTCATTACCGGCTGGATTCGGCAGAAGCGTGAAAGCAAATCATTGTTGTTTTTACTGATCAATGACGGCTCGTGCCTATCGGGAATACAGGTTGTAGCTGAATCCCATCTTGAGAATTTTGAATCGGTCAGGAAAACATCGATTGGATCGAGTGTTCGTATCTCGGGTCGTCTTGTCGATTCACCAGGCAAAGAGCAGAAATATGAAATTCATGCCGACCAAATCGAGATTTTCGGTGAGTGCGACGATGACTACCCTCTTCAGAAAAAACGGCATAGTTACGAGTTTTTACGCTCGATCGCTCATTTGAGACCTAGAACCAACAGTTTTGGGGCGGTTTTTCGTGTTCGGAATGCCGCGGCATATGCCATTCATGAATTTTTTCAGGAAAAAGGCTTTTTTTACATTCACACGCCGATAATCAGCAGCTCGGATTGTGAAGGCGCCGGTGAGATGTTTCAGGTCACAACTCTCCCTTTGCACAATGTGCCAATGAGGAAAACCGATCAAGGTGGGCTGGAAGTGGATTTCTCTCAGGATTTTTTCAAAATTCCGACAGGTTTGACGGTCAGCGGGCAGCTTGAAGGAGAGTTGTTTGCAATGTCCTTGTCGGAAATTTACACCTTCGGCCCGACATTTCGAGCAGAAAACTCCAATACACCTCGACATGCGGCGGAATTCTGGATGATCGAGCCGGAAATGGCGTTTTATGATTTGGACGATAATATCGCTCTAGCAGAGTTGTTTATCAAAGAAGTCACTCGGCGCGTGCGCCGACGATGTGAAGACGATCTGGCATTTTTCAATGAGCGGATCGATCCAACATTGTTTGAACGATTGGACGCGATAGAAAAATTCACGTTTGAGATACTGACTTATACCGAGGCGGTTGATTTGCTTAAAAAGTCAAACAAAACGTTTGATTTTCCCGTTTCTTGGGGTATGGATTTACAAACGGAGCACGAACGGTATTTGACGGAGGAATTGATTAAAAAGCCGACTTTTGTCCGGGATTATCCGTTGGATATCAAAGCGTTTTACATGCGTCGCAGTGATGACGGCAGAACAGTCGCCGCTATGGATCTTCTGGTGCCTCGTATCGGTGAGATAATCGGCGGCAGTCAGCGTGAAGAACGGTTGGATGTTTTAAAGGAGCTGATAGAACTCAAAGGCCTGGATATGAAAAACTATTGGTGGTATCTGGATACTCGGCGTTTTGGCTCGGCTCCTCATGCCGGTTTCGGTCTTGGATTTGAACGGCTGCTTCAATACGTGACCGGAATGGCCAACATACGTGATGTCATTCCTTTTCCGAGGACTCCGGGGAATGCGGAGTTTTAGTGTTTTCTTTTTGTTCGGCGTCGCCGGCATGTAATGTCTGTTCACCATCTTTCAAGACATTTAGTATGTTTTGACGTGAAGAGCCTATCCAGCGTTCAGGAAGAAGATAGTCTATCCATTCGTCCGGTAAAACGTTTACAGTCGCCGCAGCGCCATTGACGATTTTCAGGCTGACAGAAGAATTGTCGATCCAAGGCCTGGTTGATGGAATAAGATAGACAATTGTCAGAATGGCTCCGGAGATCGCCAGGCCTTGTACCAGCCCTAGAAGTCCGCCCAGCAGGCGGTTAAGAAAGCTCAGGTTGGCCAATGATACGATTCGGTGCATCAAAGCTGCCAGTATGAACCCGGCAAGAGAAGTCAAGGAAAAGATAATGATGAAAGAGAGCAGTTTGCCGACAAAAAAATCTTTTGCGCCGAAAAACTGACCGATTGCAACTCCCAGCGGCCGAGCAAAAGCCATGCTTAAAACGATACCACCGATAATGCCTAGCAAGCCTAGAACCGTTCGGATAAACCCCTTGAAAATTCCGGTCACCGTAGGTGCCACAAGAATACAGACTATAAAATAATCGAGGGTGTTCATACTGCCATCTTCCCTTTATCATAGTGCTGAAGGATATGTTCCGCTGCAACACGGGCGCCCTGGGCGCATGCGGCTTCAGTTGAGCCGGGAGCATCAGCCGGATTTCGACTCATCAAATCTTCCAAATAATGTTTCCAGTTACCTTCAAGCAAAACTTTCCGGGGAATATATATACCGCAATTCCAATAGGGCATTTGTTCCATGATCACATCATATTCTCGGAACGGACCTCGATCGGTGTAAAGCATTCGAGTATGATTGACGGCACATTCGGACACGATTCCATACCCCGGTTTGGTGACGACGACATCCACTGCTCCAACAAGATCGGGATATTTTATACCATATGATTCAAGCGGTTTCAATTCCGTTATCTGCATGCTGTTCATTGGAAATGTAGTAAGCAATCGAAAATCTTGTAATTGATTCGAAGCTCCTAAAGATTTTCCATCCAAACCCATTCCTCCGAACGAAAGCAGTACGAGAGGTCTTGTTTCCGTGTGTAAGCCAAGGCGTTTTCTGACCACACTTTTAGGCAGCGTGGCTTTTCTGCCCAGCATAGGTATATCGGAAATCGTCGGGAACGTACCCATTGCCGGCGCATATGGCAACCGTAACAACTCATCACAAAGGGAATACTCATTTCTCATGCCGTCAGCGATTTCTGCGACTTTGGGATAGTCATCGATCCATGCGTCGTAGATCCAGTCCCACGAAAAATTCGTTACGGCGAGGCTGGGTATTCCCACCGACCGAGCCAACATATGCGCGGCGGATGGTATATCGCTGACGACACATCCGGCTCGGTGAGTTTTCAGTGAAGATATTTCTGTTTGACAAATTTCCGGAAACCTGTCTTTTAACTGTTCAAACTCCCGTATAGTCTCTGGTACATCCATTGAAATGCCGTCTTTTTGCACTACGCCGATGTCCATTTTACAATACGTGACAGTGTAGTCCGGACACATCTCGGCAAAGATTTTTCGTGATGCCCATGACCTGATATAAATGGGAATGTCGGGTCTGAAACGCTTTAAAGCATCGATGACTTCGATAGATCGGGTTGCATGGCCGAAACCATGTCCCGAGATATAGTAAAAAATCGATCGCTCCGATGCCCGGCTGGGCGTGGGGAGACGTTCATTATCGTTGTTTTTTCGATTCACGAACCTGTTCACACGTTGTCATTCAAGTGTCGTTCGAGCGTTTGACACGTTTTTTTCTTGTAAAACCGGATGTGTTGAAACCTTCCTGCAGAGCTCGCCACAGCGATATTTTCCAACGTTTTCGATAGATAAACAGAAAGCTGATTCGATGAATGAGAGTGAAGACGACATTGGGAGGCCATTTCAGCAACGGTTTTATCAAGGGAAACAGCGCAGGATAATTGAACAGAATATAAAAAAACTTATGTAAATTCACGCTTTGGCGTATCGCAGGCTGTTGTAGAACGCTGTTTGAATGGTAGTTGGGTTCGATTGCATCGACATCCAGGTGGGGAACCAGCTTTTCCGCTAAAACCATATCACCTAGTTCCGTTCGAGGATAAGGTTGAAATACCGAGCACCATGTGAAGGTTGGATTGAGTTCCCAGGTAAAGGTCACCGTTCGAAACGCCTGCTCCAACGTTTCATTGGGAAGGCCAAGAATATTGGTTGTGCAAAAATTGATTTTATACTTGTGGAACAACGCCGCCGCTTCTTTCAACTGAGCGTCGGTGATGTTTTTATTCAAAATTTCATTTCTTAATCGTTCATCCCCTGTTTCGACACCGATAACCACGTTGTAGCATCCGGCATCTTTCAATGCTTTGACGGTTTCGTCATCGATGGAATCCGCTCGTGCATAGCAGATAAAAGGCAAATCGAAGTTTTTTGCATATTTGTCACAAAATTCCAGCAGCCAGGTTTTGTTTACGGCAAATTGGTCGTCTTCGAATAGAAACGTTTCAACCGGCCAACGCTTTTTCAAGGCTTTCATCTCGTCAATTACATTATCGACGGATCGCCGTCTTATATAAGCGCCTTTACCCTTATAGAGTTTTTTCATGCTGTGATTGAAACAAAACGCGCAATTGTGTGGACAACCTCTGCTGGAAATCAATCTTTTAATAGGGTTGTCCTTGATCAAGGGGTATCGATAAAGGGACTCCCGGTTGACAAACGGCAGGGAATCCAGATCTTCGATAAGGGGTCTGACGGGGTTCCGAATGATTTGGCCGCCTATTTTGACGTGGATATTTTCTACATGCTGAATGTCATCGGGAATTTTTTCTACAGCGAGAATTTCCGGAAGAACATATTCCCCTTCTCCGACACAGATCATGTCCAGGTATGATGAATGAGACAAAATTTCGGGAAAAAACGTCGGATGTGGTCCTCCCATTATCGTAGTGATATCGGAGCTGATTTCTTTTTTGATATGTTCGCACAGTTGGTGAGCCCAAAGTTGTGTTCCCGTCACCGTGCTGAATGCGACAAATCGAGGCTTTGAGCGGTTGACTTCTTTTAGGAGGTCCTTGTCTTTCCCAATGACGATATCGGCTTTAAACCCGGCTTTCCGGGCGGCCGCCACCAGGCTCATAGCGCCTAAAGATTCAAACCAAATGTTTTGCAAAAATAAAATATCCACTCGCACTGTTTACCGTTTCTTCGGTCTCAGGTCAAGATCATCACCATGGACTGGTCTTCAAACAACCTGGAACGACGTTCTTTTCTTAGCGCCATGCCGAAGGGTGTTTTTGAGGGAACGACAAATTCACAAGCATGCCCGGCCATGTTTTCAACTCGATATCACGATCTTTTGAAATGAAATTTATATTTTTATCGCTCCAATTTTACAAAAAATCAGACTTTTGCCAGAATAGGCTAGGGTGCGAACACGGATTGGGAGGTGTTTTATAGTGAATCATTTCGGCAAAATAAAATGGTTTCTGGTGTTGATGTTTTTATTTCCTCGTGCGGTGTATTCAAATGCTGTGATTTACCCTGTTTTTGCGGATGGATGGCTTGTAGCCGGCAATAAAACCGTTGGGACGGCGGTTCGCCTTATGCGTGTCGGGATGTGGTCGGAGGCTCAGGAGGAACTGCAAAAGTCGGTATGGAATCGACCGCGAAATCATGCCGCTCAATTCAATTTAGGCGTGTGCTATGAACGTGTCGGGCAGCTTGAAAACGCCAAACGTTTTTACCAGCGTGCCGTCGATCTTCGTCCGGAGGCTCTTTATTGTGAAGGACTGGCTCGTTTGGACGGCGTCGCAGGCAGGGGCGCTGAATTTGTCAAGTTTTTAATACCCTGTGATAGTTCGTGTAACCATGGATATGTATTTGCCAGAGCCGGCATGTGGGAATATGCCTCCCGGCTATTTGAAAATGCTTATCATTATCGATCGAATGCCACCACGGCTTTGAACCTTGCCGTGGCTTATGAAGTGTTGGGCAATCGTCGGGACGCCGATCGAATGATTCGGAATGCATCGGCATTGGGTAGTAATCAGCAATATTTGTCCTTCGCGCACTATCTGTCATCATCGTCGGATTTACCGTTGGAGATGGCGATATGTTTGCCGGATATTACGACCGTTACCGATATGCCGGTATTGAAAACAGCATTTATCATCGGTGACAACGCAGTATTGCGTTTGAGTCCGTCGCACGACTCCCCTGTCTTGGCGCAGTTGCGCCAAAATACCCGGGTCGATGTTCTGTCGCTCTCATCGACGTGGACACGGGTTCGAACTCACCAAAACAAAGAAGGATTTTTACCGACACTGTTTCTCTCTTCAGAATATGTTACAGAAAAAACGGCAGTTCATGGTTATTCAACTGCGCATTCACAGGCTGCCGTAATAGAAGAGCATGAAGAATATGATGAGTATGAAGATATTTATGAACAGATTTTTGAAAATCCCGAGCCTTCGATTACCGTGACGATTCCTGAGGATGGAAACCGTGTAGCCATACGTGAAAAACCATCGTTGATGGCTGAAATAACGGGATATTTGGAGCCGGGGGATAGTCTGGAAGTCAGGGAAAGCGATGTTTCATCCTGGTATGAAATTGTTGATGATTCGCGGCCTCAAGGGTTTATCTTAAAAATGCATACCAAGGCGCTCGAAAAGCGCCTTCTTGGCGATGAGAACTGAGCGGCGCGCTCTGCGAGCGCGGTTCCTGGTTTCTGGTACTGGGTTTCTGGTTAGGTTTTTCAGTAGATTCATTTTTGGTGAGTCACCTATATGGTGGTAGATAACTATAGTTTCTTAAGTCGAACCACTTGGTGATTGGTTATTGGACATTGGATATTGGATATTGAATCTTCCATCCCTTGCCCCTTACCTCTTACCCCTGCTTCTTGCTTATAAAGCTAACCATTTGGATATTGGACATTCGGTCATACTTGATACTTTTGTGACCATGATGTATAATAACTACAAAGTTTGCATTCTTTGAGATAGCGACGGATTTTATCGCTGACCTTTGAAAGAAGGAGCCAACATTATGAAACATTATTGCTGGTGGATAAAAACGTTAGTTGTCATCTGTATTCTGTTCGGATGCCAACTCGCCTCTTCAATGGCTGCGGTCACCATCGATGTGGAGATGCGTTTGAATGACGGCGGCTTTGTATCGTATGACCATTTTCAAGCCGATTTGTATCTGAATAACTTGGGTCGAATGGTGTCGGATGCGAGTATATTCGGAATACTCGAGGTAATGGGTGAGTTTTTCTTTTGGCCGTCATTTTCGAGTGAAGTTGATTTTGAGTTGATGGATATAAAACCTGGCGAAACGGTGGTGACTATTCTAGCGTTTGATTTCGGTGACATCGAGGATTTCATCCCGTTCGGGCCGATGGTTTTCTGGGGAGCCTGGTTTTTGGATATGGAAACGTGGAACTACGATTCTCAGGAGTTTTGGTTGGGTCCAGAGCATAAATGGACGCCGACCCCTACGCCTACACCGACATCTACGCCTGCATCCACAATAATAGTCTCAGAAATGGTTTTCATTCCTCCAGGAACTTACATGCGTGGTTCACCGGACGATGAACCCTGTCGTTTCGCAAATGAAATCCGCAGGCAGATCTCTCTGACTCGTGGGTTTTATATGATGCAAACGGAGGTGACCCGTCGGATGTGGGCGGATCTGAAATCCGTTCAGCCGGATTTGCCGGATGATCCGAGCGCAACGGCATTCAGCCCGACGATGGATCATCCTGTACAGAATGTTACATGGTTTGATGCAGTATTGTTTGCAAATCTCATGTCACTTCAGGAAGGGTACAGGCAGTGCTACTATCTGGACCAGGTTTTCATGACGCCGTTGGATGCGACGAATTACACTTCGAATTCAGTCTATTGTGATTTCAATGCAAATGGATATCGTCTGCCTACTGATGCGGAATGGGAATACGCGTGCCGAGCAGGATCGGTCGGGCCGTTTTCATGCAGTGACCCCGATTTTACCGATTTGACTTGTCAATCTTGTGTACCGGGAACTCATCCGGAATTGGAGCGGCATTGCGTGTATTGTGCCAATAATTGGAATGGACCTGAAGTTGTAGGCAGTAAGTATCCGAATATGTGGGGCTTATATGATATGCACGGGAACGTGTTTGAATGGTGTTGGGATTGGTATACCGTGAATCCATCGAGACCATTTGTGGATCCGACGGGACCGGAAACCGGCATACATAGAGTGGAGCGCGGTGGTTCATGGAGCGTCTACGCACAAAACTGCCGCTCGGCGATTCGGAGCAAGAACACGCCTTACAACCGAGACAACAATCGGGGTTTTCGTCTTGTCAGAAGCGCTACCGGGTTTATTTATATTCCTGGAGGAACATACACGCAAGGTTCACCAGACGATGAACCCTGTCGTCAGAGTGATGAAGACCAATATCACGTCACACTGACCTGCGGATTTGACATGATGGTTACGGAGGCGACTCGGCAGATGTGGGCGGATCTAAAGCATTTTCTGAGCAGCTTTCCGGAAGACCCGAGCGATACGAGTATCAGCCCGTCAATGATTCATCCTGTGCAGAATGTCACATGGAACGAAGCCGTATTATTTGCGAATATCTTGTCGATAAAGCGTAGGTTTGTTCCGTGCTACTATGCTGATGCGGAATTTACGGATGCCATAAATCTGAATAATTACACCTCAGATACAATTTTTTGTAATTTCGACGCTAACGGATATCGTCTGCCTACCGAAGCGGAATGGGAATATGCGTGTCGGGCAGGGACGGTCTGGCCGTTTACATGCTATGAGCCGAAGTATAACACCCGTAATTGTGAAACCTGTGAAGAAGAAACACATCGAACACTGGAACAGTACTGCGTCTATTGTGCAGCCGGCCAGACAGGAGCGAGTGTTGTCGGCAGCAAAAATGCCAATCAATGGGGGTTTTACGACATGCATGGCAATGTGAATGAATGGTGTTGGGATAGATATGGTTCGTATCCATCGGGCTCTGTAACGGATCCGACGGGACCGGAAACAGGATCAAATCGAGTGGCACGGGGTGGCAGTTGGAACTGTAGCGCACGGAGCTGTCGGTCGGCGAATCGCAACAGCATTGCTCCGGACAGCCGTAGCCACCTTCTAGGTTTTCGCCTTGTGAGGAAGCCTATGGAGCTTACTCATATTTCCTCAGGAGATTTCAATCAAGGTCCATCATGGTATTTAGAACCTTGTCGTGACTCCTCTCTTGAAATCGGGCGTCACGTTACGCTGACCAGAGATTTCGAAATAATGCTTACAGAGGTGACCCGGCAGATGTGGGCTGATTTGAAGGCTGTTTGCCCGATGTTGCCGAACGATCCGAGCGACGAGACGGTGAGTCCGACGATGGATCATCCCGTGCAGAATGTCACATGGAATGAAGCTGTATTATTTGCGAATCTGATGTCGGCAAAGGACGGCTACAGGCAGTGCTATTACAAAGATGCTTATTTCACGTTGGTGCTAAGTGTGACGAATTACAATGAGCGCTTTTTCTTTTGCGATTTTGAAGCGGATGGGTACCGCCTTCCCACTGAAGCGGAATGGGAATATGTGTGTAGGGCTGGGACGACCGGAGCGTTTTCATGCGATGAGCCGTATTATGATAGCTATAATTGTGAATCCTGTGATCCGGGAACGCTCCTGGATCTGGAACAGTATTGCGTCTTTTGTGCAAATTCTTCGAATGGTGCTGAGCTTGTCGGCAGTAAGCTTCCTAATCCATGGGAATTGTATGACATGCATGGCAACGTGAGTGAGTGGTGTTGGGACTGCTTTGAAAAATATCCATCGAAGCCTGTTGTAGATCCGACAGGAGGACCGCAACCCTGCCCTCTCGATTCACGCATAGAGCGAGGCGGCAGTTGGGATCACCCCGCGAAGTTCTGTCGGACGGCAAGTCGATCTTTTAGTAACTCCCGCACCCGTAAAAATTATCGGGGTTTTCGTCTTGTCAAAACGGTATTCCGCTAATCAGGTGCGCTCTGCGAGCGCTTCAGTGCTGAGTGCTGAGTTATAGGTTTTTCACTCGTTAGTCGGAAAGCCGGAAAACACGGACACCGATCGTAAAACAAAGTAAACCGATACCAAGAGTTATCCCACAGGGTAAAAGCATGTCAACGAATGAAAACTGTCGCCATACAGCGCCTTCCAAAGCCAGCATCGCCCATTTGATCGGGCTGACAAAGCTGATATTTTGCAGCCAGACCGGCATGACGAACAGTGGAATCATACCGCCGCCAAGCATGGACATGACAAGCAAGACAGCCCAGCCGATACCACTCGCCGACCGTTCCGTTTTGCCCAGAACGGACAGCAGCATCATAATCCCGACGAAACCGGTACAAATAGAAAGTATCGCCATCGCCAGAAGCGGAAAGGAATAGGGTTTTACCTGGAAAAAGAGTACGCCCAGCAACAGAAGTCCACACGAAATAGCCAGTGTCGTTAAAAAACATCCTAATGCTTTACCAGCCAGTATTTGCGTCATGCTCACAGGAGCGATTCGAAGTCGAGTCATAGTGCCGTGCGTCCGCTCGACGACCAATGAAATACTGAATACAGCGGTGCCTCCGATGATTCCCCAAATAATGCCTTGCGGAAATGATATGTCATAACCGTTTTGCGGCCCTTTTCGTTCACGTATTACTTCCGTGTAGTGAATAGTAAGAGGCTGAAATCCGGAGAAGCCTTCCGTGTCGGCAATTTCATCGTCGCTCTGATCGGTTTCGTTCAGATGCTCCATAAATTTGTCTAACTCCGTTAGGAATTGCCTGTAACGGTGAACTGTTTCCGAGCCCCATTCGTTCGACTCATCCAGTTCCGGCAGAAAGGAGTGGATTTGTTCCCGCATCTTTACGGGATCAGAGAAGACTTTCTGAAATCCTGGAAGACTGTAATTCATCAGTATGCCTTGAAGCATTCCGGCGGTCACTTTCTGTGCAGGGTCAACCCCCAGCTCAACT
This sequence comes from bacterium, assembly GCA_049652745.1. Taxonomy (GTDB): domain Bacteria; phylum CSSED10-310; class CSSED10-310; order CSSED10-310; family CSSED10-310; genus JBASEY01. The sequence goes on from JBASEY010000042.1 coordinate 56,217, forward strand.
TCCGGCGGCTGCCCCTGAAACAAATTCTTTCGCGCATGGCCGAATCCGGGAAGCAGCACTACATATGCAGGTGCCGATCCCAGACGCACCTTTTCCACCGCTTCCTCCCGTGTTGCCATTTGAATACGCAGTTCATCGGCATTTTCCAGTTGCCCGATGAATTCACGCGATTCATCACTCATGTCTTCATCCACTACCAATAAGGCAAGTGATCCTCTACTGCCGCCGCCTGAAAAGATAGTGCCGAAAAACAAGGCGAACAAAAGAGGAAAAAAGACTGTAAAGAAAAATCCAGGTTTATCACGAATCAACAAACGGATATCTTTCAGTGCCATGGTAAGTATTGTGCTCATGATCAATCTCTCAGTGACCGGCCGGTCAGGGTTAGAAACACGTTTTCCAGTGTGGGTGATTCGACTGAGAAGCGCTGTAGATTTCCGCCGTTCTGAAGGCGAACCAGTTCCCCGACGGGGTCATTGGTTTCAATTCTGAATTGCCGGTCTTCCCGCTCAGCGATAACGACGCTTTTTCCACCGTGCGCAGCAATCAATTCATTGACAGTGCCCAGTGCAATCAATCGACCATGATCGACGATAGCGACCCGATCACAGAGTTTCTGGGCTTCTTCCATGTAGTGCGTAGTATAAAGAATGGTAACACCGCTGTTTTTGAGAAGCGTGACATTATCAAAAAGCGCGTTTCGTGACTGGGGGTCCACACCAGCGGTAGGTTCATCCATGAAAACGACTTTCGGCTGATGAATCAGCGCTGCCGCAAGATTCAGTCGTCGTTTCATGCCTCCCGAAAATATTCCTGCCCGGTCGCGTTTTCGATCGATCAAACCGACAAAATCCAGGGATTCTTCAACGCGATTTTTCAAATAAGTTCCGTGTAACTGTTGCAACCGACCGAAAAAAAACAGGTTTTCTTCAGCGGTCAATTCATCATATAACGCTATCGCCTGAGGCGCTATACCGATCAAACGGCGAACCTCAGGGTTTTCCGGTGATCCCTTTCCTCCGATATCGACTCGGCCGCTATCCGGACGAAGTAAACCGGCTGCCATGCTTACCGTGGTTGTTTTCCCTGCTCCGTTAGGTCCCAGAAGACCAAACACTTCGCCGGAAGAAATTTTCAGAGACAAGTCGGCAACAGCAACCGTATCTCCGTATGTTTTTTTCAGATCTTCAAGATGTATCACAATAACGCCCTTTCCCCAAATATCGGATGAACAAATCATATTGCCTAATGACTATTTTTGGCAATAGTATTGGGGCCACATCTGTCTATCATGAGATGCTGTTAGACAAGCTGGAGATGTGGCTGAAAATATTTTGAACACGATTCCAAAGATTACAAAGATGGGCAGGATTAGATTCTGATCTCTTTTCAATTTGACGCAATGTTATAGGTGATTACAAATCCAAATCAAATATAATCATTGTCGTTTTATTCAGATTGACCAATCGCCCGAAATCCTCCATAATACAAGCATTGCTGCCTTTACAAAGGCTTATGTTTGTTAGGTTTCTCACATTAACGCAGGCAAGGACTATGGATACGAAAATTGCAGTTTTCAAAGGGAAGAAAGTCCGGAAAACCATTCATAATAATGAATGGTGGTTTTCGGTAGTTGATGTATGTTCAATTTTAACAGATAGTGCAGATCCCGGCGCTTATTGGCGTAAGTTAAAACAACGACTGAAAGAAGAAGGAAGCGAAGTCGTGACATTTTGTCACGGGTTGAAATTAGAAGCTCCAGACGGAAAGATGAGAAGCACCGATTGCGCTAATACAGAGGCTCTCTTTCGTGTAATCCAATCAATCCCGTCACCCAAGGCGGAACCATTCAAACGATGGCTTGCGAAAGTCGGATACGAGCGGGTTCAGGAAATCGAAGATCCGGAGTTGGCGACAAAGCGCACACGGGCTTTATATAAAGCGAAGGGATACAGTGACAATTGGATCGAGAAACGGATGCGCGGAATCGCAATCCGGGATGAACTCACTGATGAATGGCAAAAGCGCGGTGTCAAGGAAGCGTCCGAATACGCTATACTGACAGCGGAGATATACAAAGCGGCGTTCGACATGACGCCATCGGAATATAAAAAGCACAAAAATCTGAAACGGGAAAATCTGCGGGATCACATGACGGATCTTGAACTGATTTTTTCTATGCTTGGGGAAGCATCAACAACGGAGATTGCCAGAACCCGAGACGCAAGGGGTTTTGGTGAAAATAAAAAAGCAGCCAGGGACGGGGGCTCTGTTGCCGGCAGAGCCCGTAAAGATCTTGAGGAGAAAAGCGGTCGGAAATTGGTTTCAGAACAAAACTATCTGGATGAACCGGAGGACAAGAAGTTGCTGGACAAATAGAATAGATGATCAAACCAGGTTAGTTACATAAATACTTTCAAATGAGCTAACTTAAAAGGATAAATATTTTTTATGAGCACTTCAGATAGAGGCTTGAAGGGTTAGAATGTTGGCTGCCAAAGATAAAATGCAAGAAATAATCAGAAACCAACCAGACGACAGTACGTACGATGAAATTCTGAGGGAACTTGCTTTTGCAGGAATGATTGAGCGCGGTTTGAAAGATTCAAGAGCTGACCGATCGACCTCTAACGAAGAAATGAATCGCAGGATTCGTTCATGGCAGAGATAAAATGGACTGAAGAAGCCGTGAAATGGTTGGACGAGAAACATAATTACATCAAAATGGACAGTTCATCCAAAGCTGATAAAGTTTTCTCAACAATATTTGATAGACTTCAGCTTTTAAAGTCATTTCCTGAATTAGGTTATCCAAATAAATCAGAAAAAGAAGGTGACATTCGCGTCTATTCGCGGTTCCTGGTTTCTGATTGAGGTTTTTGATTGATACAGGTTCAATGATTTTTCTCTTTAAATTTGAAGACAATCGAGTCCGCTAACTATCACTTAGGAATTGGAAATTGGATATTGGACATTGAAAAATCCAACCCCTTACCCCTCACCTCTTACCCCTGCTCTTGGTGATTGAGAAAACATACAAAGGATTTTATCGATGGCCTTTGAAAGAAAAGGAATGATTAGAATCCGCACTTAGCCACAGATAAAATCTAATTATGATACAAATTACTTTCTGTCTTTTAACAAATCGCGTATTTCTGTAAGCAATTTTTCCTGGACCGGGGGTTCCGGTGGAGCCTGGGGCGCTTCTTGCTCTTTCCGTTTGAGTGTGTTCATAGCCTTGACTGCCATGAAAATGGAGAAAGAGATGATCAGAAAATCGACGATCGTCTGAATGAATTTTCCATACCCGATGACAACCGCAGGATCATCTCCAACAGCTTCTTTTAGAACAATCGCCAGGTTCGTGAAATCGACACCGCCCAACAATATACCGATAGGCGGCATGATCACATCACCTACGAAGGATGAAACGATTTTACCGAAAGCGGCACCGATAATGATACCGACAGCCATATCGATCACATTCCCTTTTACTGCAAATTCCTTGAACTCTTTTATCATACCCATGGCACATCCCCCCTGTAAAAAATGATGGCTCTTATCGTCTGAAGAGCGATTGCTTTTGTGAAAGCGGATTTATGTTGCCGGTTGCGTAAAAAGCTTTTCTATTATCCCTTTTCTCATAATGACACGTTGACCGGCGTCTTTCGTTGCACCCTATAAATTATATCCAAAACGCGTGTTAACCGCAATGAAACGAGCATTCCACCTGCGCGGAACGCTGTTTCTGATTCCTGGTTGAGGTTTTTGATTGATACAGGTTCAATGATTTTTCTATTTAAATTTGAAGACAATCGCGCCTGCTAACTATCACTTGGGAATTGGAAATTGGACATTGAAAAATCCAACCCCTTATGCCTCCTACCTTACCCCTCACCCCCTGTTCCCGGCTTCTTGCCCTTCGATGGCTGATAGTGTTATCATAGACTTATAAAGATCAGCATTCCCAGTGTATGGCAGAGGAGGTTCGACGATATGGAAAAGCTTTTCAAGCTCAGGGAACACAAAACGGATGTGTCGACCGAAATCATGGCGGGTATCACGACGTTTTTGACGATGTCCTACATCATCGTCGTCAATCCCGGCATCTTGGAGGCTGCCGGGATACCCGTCGGTCCACAAACCGTCGCGACCATTTTAACGGCTGCTCTGGGCTGTATTTTGATGGCCTTTTATACCAATCGGCCGTTTGCGATGGCTCCCTATATGGGTGAAAATGCGTTCATCGCCTACACGGTTGTGCTGGGTATGGGCAAATCCTGGCAGGCGGGAATAACGGCTGTATTGATCGGAGGGATCGCCTTTATCTTGATCACTGCGTTTAAGCTTCGTTCATGGTTGGCAGCGGCGATACCCACCAATTTGAAGCATTCGTTCGTCGTCGGCATAGGATTGTTTTTGACTTTGGTCGGCCTGTTGACATCGGGTCTGATCGTCAAACCGGAAGCCCCGGGAGTTCCAGTCGGAATAGGCGATTTAACGAGTGGTGAAAGCATTTTGGCCATCCTGGCGTTTTTGATCATGTCACTGATGATCATTCGCAAAATAAAAGGCGGCATCATGGCCGGAATTTTAGTGACGACCGCTCTGGCCTATTTCTTGAAATATACAGGCATCGATCTGCCTTGTGTTTCCTTTCCTACAGGGTTTGTTTCCAAACCACCGTCTGTAACGCCCATCATGTTTCAATTTCGTTTCAACGAAGTGTTCACATGGGATTTTTTCCCCATTCTTTTAACCGTTTTTATCATGGATTTTGTCGACACCATGGGAACAGTCATCGGCGTCAGTGCTCGAGCAGGTTTTTTGGATGAGAACGGGAATCTTCCCGGCATAGAAAAGCCGATGATGGCCGATGCGATTTCTTCGGTTGTCGGTGCGTGTTTTGGAACGACCACCAGTGGCATCTATATCGAATCGGCGGCAGGAATCGAGGAAGGCGGCCGAACCGGTTTGACGACGCTGACAACCGGTGTTTTGTTTTTGCTGGCGCTGTTTTTTACGCCGATTTTGACGGCGGTGCCTAAATGCGCTTATGGTCCGGCGCTGATCATCGTCGGGGTTCTGATGATGGACTCGGTACGAAGAATCGATTTTACGGATTTGACGGAGTGGATACCTTCTTTTGTTGTCATCATCTTCATGTGTTTTTCCTATAATATCGGCATCGGCTGCACGGCGGGTTTTGTATCGTATCCGGTCGTAAAAACGATCGCCGGGAGATATCGAGAAGTCAATATCGGCACCTGGATTCTGGGCGCAGTATCGCTGCTGATGTTTATCTTTTATCCTTATCACTGATCAAAGCAATAAATCTATTAGGCGGTCAGCATTGAGCGATTTAGCCTGCTGTGCTATAAAACGCGGCATGAAGAGGTTGGCTCCTGTTAAATATTTGTTCTTGATTTTGATAATCGGTTTTTTCTTGTTGAATTCGGGATGTGATCGTGATGATTTGTCGAATTATCAACCGACAAAACAATCCGAAAAGCCGCTGAATGTATTGATGATTTGCCTGGACACGCTTCGCGCAGACCGGTTGAGCTGTTACGGATATGACCTGCCGACGTCACCGTTTATGGATGAACTGTCTCGACATTCTATTCTCCTGACAGATGTGCTGGTTCAGAATCCTTCTACAATTTTGTCACACCGTGCTATCTTCACCGGGAATTATGTGTTCCGACAGGGGTCTGGGCCGGCACCCGAATCACAAACGCTTGCCGGTATACTGACAAAGGCGGGCTATGCCACAGCGGCATTCACGGATGGTGGTTTGATGAGCCTGCGTTTCGGCAACGCCCCTGGTTTCGAACTCTATAACGATGCCGCAGGGGGCTCTAAACGCGTTTTCGGCAGAGGTGTCGACTGGATCGATTCCAATCCCGGAAAGCCGTTTTTTCTGTTTCTCCATACTTATGAAGTTCATTACCCCTATACTCCTCCCCAACCATTTAACGATATGTTCCTGCCGACGGGTGAGCCACCTTATCACCTGGGAAAAGATTTCGGACAGGAGTATTGGAATAATCTGGATTTGAAAAGACAGGATTTTATTTGGATTTCCCGACGCTATGATGGTGGCATCAGATATGTCGATACGATTATGATGGATTTGTGGAAAGCGTTGGTAACGCGAAACCTGTTGAACAACACAATTGTCATTATCCATTCCGATCACGGGGAAAGCATGGGGGAAAGACTCTTTGTCGGCCATCGAGACCCCTATGAGCCTCAGATTCATATCCCGCTTCTGTTTCATGTTCCCGGCTGGAAACATGCCGTGATCGATGGCGCTGTCGAGAGCGTCGATATCGCTCCCACCTTGCTCGATCTGCTCTCGATCAAATCACAAAGGTCTTTCTGCGGGCAGTCGCTGGTCTCAAATTTACACAACAGTGAACATTTAAGTGCGTTTCGACCCAGATTGAGCGAAACCTGGATGCGGGCATTTCGTCTTGGCCCTGAATGGAAATTGATGCTTTGTGACAAAGATGAAAATGATCGTTTATACCGTCTGACGGATGATCCTGAGGAAATGACAAGTCTGGACAAGGAATATCCGGAAATTGTCGAAGAGCTTAGACAAGGATTGGTACAGTTTATGGGGGTGGAGAGAACTCGCATTCACAAATTACCGGAAGCGCCCAAGGTGCCGGTTGTTTTGATGCCACTGGACGGTGAAAACGAAGAAAATGTCGAGATGCAACAATTGAGAGAATTAGGGTATATTCACTAAAAGGAGGTTATGGTGGTGGAAAATAATCCACAACGTAGTGAATCGGCTGAAAATGAGTATATGCAAATCCGATTGAAAAAAATCGAATTGATGAAAGATGAAGGAATTCAGGTTTACCCGGATCGGTTTCCGGACGCACTCACCTGCGGCGAAGCGGCGAAACTGCCGGCAGGACATGAAGGTGTGCGATGCGCCGGCCGGATCATATCGATTCGGAAAATGGGCAAATTGATGTTTCTACATATCCAGGACATCACGGGAAAAATTCAAATCGCCCTTCGCAAAGGCGGTATCAGCGATAAGACCTTCGAGCTGGCAAAAGAAGTGTTGGATATCGGCGATTTTATCGGCGTGGAGGGGCACATAATTGTAACGCGAACCGGCGAACTGACAATCGATGTCACAGAGTACATGTTTCTATCTAAATCGCTCCATCCGCTGCCGGAAAAATGGCATGGGTTGACGGATACAGAAATGATTTACCGGCGCCGCTACTTGGATTTGGTCATGAGTCAACATGCCAGGACCAAATTTCTGGCCAAAAGTCGATTGATCCAGGTCATGAGAGAAGTTTTTCTCAGAAACGACTTCATCGAGGTCGAGACTCCCGTTCTGCAATGCAAGCCGTCGGGGGCCATGGCGCGGCCTTTCCGCACCTATCATGAAGCGCTGAATATGGATGTCTATCTGCGTATAGCGCCGGAAACCTACCTGAAACGCCTGTTGGTTGGAGGATACAATCGTGTTTTTGAGTTCGCACGGTGCTTTCGCAATGAAGGAATCAGCGCGGATCATCTTCAGGATTTCACCATGCTGGAATATTATGTGGCATACTGGAATTATGAAGACAATATGCGTTTTACCGAAAAATTGATTCAGGAAGCTATGGAAGCCGTCACGGGATCGACAAGGGTTGTTGTTGCAGGGCAAGAAATTGATTTTGGCGGCAATTGGGAACGAGTGACGTTCAGGGATGTGATCGCCCGGGATGCCGGAATCGATATCGACGAATATGCCGACGCTGATAGTCTACTGAAAGTAATAGTCGAACGGAACATTCTTCCGGGAGTTCCTTTGGAAGAGCTGAAAAAATTGGGACGAGGAAACCTGTTGGACCAGTTGTTCAAGAAAGTGTCGCGTCCGCGGATGATACAACCGCAATTTCTTGTCGGGCATCCGATCGATGTGTCGCCCCTGGCCCGTTCAAATGATAAAAATCCATCAACAGTCGATCGTTTTCAACTGATCGCCGGCGGCGTCGAATTGGTCAATGCCTACTCGGAGCTGGCCGATCCGGTCGATCAACGGCAACGATTCGAAGCTCAAGCACGGTTGCGGGCAGCCGGTGATGAAGAAGCTCTGGCTTATGACGAAGATTATATTCTGGCATTGGAATATGCCATGCCGCCGGCTTCGGGCTGGGGAATGGGTATAGACAGATTTATGAAATTTCTTTTCAATGAAGAGAATATTAAAAACTGTGTGCTGTTTCCATTGATGCGGCCTGAGTGACAAATCGAATCGTGAAGCAACCTAAACCAAACTCGTTATTTCAAAAGAGTCGTCTGATGAAAAAAGACTTTTTATATTTTTCGATATCGATGACCCTGATTTTTGCTATAGGTATTCAGGTCTCGGAACAGATTGGATTCTGTGCTGATGACGCAGCTTCGGATTATATAACGTTGTCGTTGGAAGCCGTCGAACTCCAGAAAACCGGACAATTCATGCGAGCCTGGAAAATATGGGACTCACTTGCGGCCGATCAAAAGTATCCGGCACGGTGGCACGCCCTGCATCTGGCGGCCTCTTCTCGCATTGCATACCTTAAAGAAATATCCGATATATCAGAGCGAACTTATCAGGATGTATATGAAACAGCTTTCACTGATTTATCGACACTCAAAGATAACCCGGACTATCCGATGCAGTCGACGGCAGCTCGTGAGTTGGCGAACTTTCTGCTATTTAAGGAAGATTGGACACGTTTGCTGGATCTGACGAGTAAAATACAATTGGATAGCCGCTATCGGTATATGCAGGCAGAAGCTTATTACCATTTGGGTCGATTCCAAGAAGCCGAACGGTTGACGCGGGAATTGTTTCTAAAACCCGACAATACCGATATCGTCAAGAATGTCGACGATTTGTACGAAAAAATTATGGCGGCGTTGAAAAAGAGTATCCCGTCACTCACGCCTCAGCAAATATTTCAACGGGGACGGGCGCTGGATGCTATCGGCAGGCGGCATGAAGCGGCTGAATGTTATCAACAGGTGATCGACAAGGATATATCACGGGATTTATCTGCCGAAGCCATGCTGTTCAAGGCAAAAGTTTTGTATGACACGTTTCAGAACGATGCATGTCTGGAGCTTTACGATCGGTTTTTAGCGCTATATCCAGGTCACACGTCGACGGCCACTGTTTTAATGCGGAAAAGCATAGTTTACCGCCGACAGGGAAACGATCCGAAATACCTGGAAATGGCTGCAACCGTTGTAGACCGCCACAAGGGAAGCCGCTGGGTAAACACGGTGTTGATTGGGCGAGGAGATTACCATCGAAGCCAAGGTGATTGGGACAAAGCGGAATCGGACTATCAGCGGGTCATTCAATCCGGCGGCTCAGATCGGGATCAGGCATGGTGGAAGTGGGTCTGGACGGCGTTCAACAGGGGAAATACGCAGTCGGCATCGGAGAGGTTGGCGCAGATGATGGTTAAATACGCCGCTTCCGGATGGGATTTACCGATGCGGTACTGGCGCGGACGTTTCTATCAACTTGCGGACGCGAAACCTGAATTATACATCGCGGAGTACGAACGTTTGGCAGCGAATCACGCGTGGGAATATTACGGAGCTCAAGCTTCACGACTGTTAAACAAACCTATTCCGGAACCTCTGGCAGAACCTATACCGGCGTTGACTGCTCAGGAAAAGCAATCGCCCTATGTTCAAGCAGCGGAATTTCTGGAAAAGCTGAGTTTTTGGGATCGTGCTGCGGCGGAATGGGAACGGGGTGCTATTCGTTTACAGCCGATTTCACAAGGATATTTTTTCCGCCAAATGAACAGCTTGGTCAATACCGGTAAAGTGGCTGAGGCTCGACGACAGGTTATGAAAAAATACGATAAAGCTGTCAACAATGGCCAAATTCCCAGGTTTGCCGCAGAAATTCTTTATCCTTTTCCTGAGCGGTTTCGGCCTTTTTACCAAGAATCTACGCAACGTTCCGGTGGATTGGACCCCTGTCTTGCCGCCGCGGTGACTCTGCAGGAAAGCGGGTTTGACCAATTTGAGTTATCGCACAATTTGGCGGGAGGCCTGATGCAGGTTATGCCGAAGCTGTTTGAACGTTTGGCTGCCGATTGGCCGGAATCTCCCGGTGTGGATGAATATATGAATCCTGAATTCAATGTGCGGGCGGGAGTGGAATACCTGGCCTGGCTGCTGGAGCGGTTTGATGGATCGATACCCAAGGCGCTGGCCGGGTATAATGCCGGTGAGCACAGAGTCGACGGTTGGATACGGGAATACCCTTATTCTGACGAAATATGGATCGAGCACATACCTTTCCTGCAAACACGTATGTTCGTCAAAAAAGTGATGGAAAATTACAGTTGTTATTCAGCGATATATCCTGAGCTGGGAGGCTCAGCACTGTTTGTCGATGGCAGGAGCGAGGGGAGCGAAGCCAAAGAACCTCGGTAAACAACCCGCATCGATTCCGACGCGTATTGTGTCGATTGAGGTTTCCAGAGCAGGCATTCACCGTTTTCGAGGTTGCCCGGGTTCCAGCCGGGTCTTAGAAATTTCACATTGTTTCCAGTAAATCGATATATTCCTGTATCGCATTTCTCGAGTTTTCGTGGGATTGCAAGGCCACCGGGACGATAAATCCGCTGACCGCCCGGGTTCGGCGCTGCCGGCGCATTTCTCCAAGGCCAATTCAGATCCATGGATGTACTCAGGTGGGCGGCAATCAACGGAGGCGCATCGCCCGACATTTCCATCGGCGTCAAGACAGGCGTCGAAGCGGTGATCCTCGGATTGATTTCGATGGCGTAAAATAAACCGGTATCCTTTTCCAAAATGATATCCATACCCCAAAAACCGAAAAATCCTTTTTGATGCAAAACGGAGCCTGTTTTGTGTGCGATTCCTTGTGTCTGCCGCGCCACTTCAGATGAAAACTCACCCCAATGATTACCGGCTGAACCGATCCGTTTCGGCAAACCGTCAGTCGATTCGATAGTGATGGTTTCCTGAAGGAAGGGATGTGAAACCAGGGTAAAACCATCTTTGAACACACAGGCATTGACCGTCCAGGTATCGCCTTCAATTTTTTGACTGACTCGGCAATATCGGTTGGGAAACCGCTTGAGCAAAGCGGCCCAATCTTCTGTCGATGTGACCAGGAAAGTTCGGTTGCCTGAAAATCCCTTGGCAAATTGGCAGATAAACGGGAAAGGCGACAGAGGCGGTTTCCGGATTAGGGTGTTTTCGCTGTCCAACAATAATTTTTTTGTGCTTGGAATTTGGACGCATGCTTGACGGGCTATGGCCGGGAAGAGCAATTTATTCTCCAGCCGCCTGGCTGCCGCCGGATCGCAGCCGATGACGTTGAAGCCCAGTTGACGCAGCTTTTGCGCGCTTTCGGCATCGGGTTTGAACATCAGAATCGATACCGGTTGATCGAGTGTTTTCATAAATGCTGTTGTCTGGCTATTTAACAATAGTTTTGCGGTGTTGTTTTCCGGAGCTCCAGATTGCTCTTCAAGACAAAAAACACGTATCCCCAGATTCCTCCATGATGTTACCCATGGATGATGTTCTGAAACGATCAGGACAAGATTTTTTACTCTGCCGTCGAGAGGAAAAACCTGTATGGTTTCTACACCTGCAGAAACGAACGTTCCGGGGATTTGGTTCAAATACTCCGCCCAATCGAGAGGCTTGTTCATATATGTTTCCACTTTCGGATGAACCGTTCGATTTCACCATACGTGAGCGCCGTGCAGACAGGGGCGTCGCCGAAATCGGGTTCTGATTGATTGTCTGAGTAACGTTTGCCGGTCAAAACCACCAGTGGGGTTCCAACGCCGCCCGCACGGCGCCAGCGGATCGCAGCGGCAAGAGCGCAACAGCCTTCGGAGGAGGTTTGAATGCTTTCTTTTTTCAATAGGTCATGCATATTTTCCGCATCGGAGTCATTCGTCAACCAACCCGAACCTCCGGTCGAGCGGATATATGTCAGCAATTCCGGATTCAATTTAGAAGAAGAAACGCCTCCGAATCCAGGGCTTCGGCCGTTCACTGGCATCGAGGGGGGTGAATCGTCGAATTCGGATGCTATAGCCGTGGCCTTCCCGGCTTGCACGGCGTGGAGTTCCGGGATTTTATCTATTTTGCCTTTTAAAACCATGTTTTTCATGGCGCGAGCGATACCTACCAGGGTTGCGCCGCTGGTCGTGAAAATGAAAATACTGCTGAATTTCCGGTGCGTGTAGAGCTCGCCCAGTGCATATCCCAGAGTCATGAATCCCTTTACTGCATTATCATCAGTGGAGGGTCTCAGGTTCGGCATACCGAAGCGTCGAGCGGCGTTTCGCGCTCGGTTTATCGGACTGTCACAGATGATCAGGCGTGGTTTGTATCGGGCGGCGGCGGTGAGTTTTACTGGATGAGTGTGTGGTGATACAAACACGAAGACCGGCATATCCGCTTGCGCGCCTGCAGCAGCGACCGCGACAGCGGCATTTCCCGATGACGGAATGATCACTCCCGGCGCACCGGCCTGTCGCGCCAGACTGACCTGAAAAATGGCGGCTCGATCTTTGTGTGACCCTGTCGGGCAGTTCTGTTCCATTTTGAATAGGCACGGTCCGATATCCCGGATGGTGCGGTGTTCGACAGGGGTTTCGGGAAAGCCGGGTAAACGGATTTCACGAGGCGGCGAGTCAGGTATTGTTTCGGCATATTGCCAATAAGCGTCCAACAACCGGTTTGTTCGTGAATTATCGATCACGGTTTATCGATCCTGTATCGGTTTTATCATTATTTTTTTGAGCCTGGCGTATTCTATCTCTGACAAGTCGACGGTAGCCGCGAGGCCCCGAATTGAACCGGTAGTGAAATCCTGCGCCGGCGGGACTCAGAACCAGGGCGTCGCCGGGGCGCAGCAATCTATCCGCCAGCTCCATAGCTTCTTCCAGGTTCGGTACATTGTGAACCGGGACCGATCCTGCCTGCTCGGCAACAGCTTGACCTGCATCACCCGGTAAGCAAATGATATGTGTTGCACGATGCTGGGTCATAGCCTGCCGCAGGTGGCTGTAATCATCTCTGTTTCCTTTGATTTCGCCGCCGCAGATCAGAATGATCGGTCTGTCGAGTGACTCCAAAGCCATGCGTGTGGCTTCGGGATTCGTGCAGGCCTCATCGTCGAAATAAACGATCTCGTTGGCTTCGCCGAGGTATTCCAGTCGGTGACGAACACCATGAAACGACCGAATGCCTTGTTGAATCGCTGATGCAGAAGCACCGGCGATAAATGCGGCAGTTGCGGCGGCGAGGCTGTTCAACAGGTTATGATGACCAGGCAGGCAAACATCGGAGGTGTCGAACAGATGATGAGAACGGCCATTTTCATCAAGAAACAGGCACTGTGAAGCTTTAAAACCTGTCGACAGAGGTGTTGCAGGGATCGACGATCCGTACATGACACATTTAGATTGGGTTTGTTGGGAGATAATACGGGAGCTTGGATCTTCGGTGTTCAGTATTGACCAGTCTTTTTCCGTTCTCGCTGTAAAAAGCTTGGTTTTGGTTTCACGATATGCTTCGAATGAGCCATGTTCGTCGATATGGTCCGGGCGGATATTTGTCAGGATCGCGATATGGGGTTTTTGGCCCAGTTCCATGAGTTGGCGGTTTGAAATTTCCAATAGCAGAAAACCGTTGGAAGGAAGCGCATCCAGGTCTGTAAGAACTTGAGGGTGATACCGGTCGTTACCGCTGGTCAGGCAGGGAATACCGGCGGTTTTCAGCAGGTGCGACAGGCAGGTGGTCACGGTGGTTTTCCCGTTGGTGCCGGTCACGCCGATGATTGGCGCCGGGGACAGGGCGAAATACATTTGTGTCAAAAAGAACATCGGGACACCCGATTGGCGGGCTTGCTTCAAAGGGTCGTTGGCGGCATGTGCAAACCAGTTTTGTGTGGTGAATAAAATATCGGCATCCCCAACGTTTTTCAGGTAATCCGGTCCGGTGAACAACGTGATGGGCGCCGCTAAAAGGCGTCGCAGAGCATCGGCTCGTCGTTGCGGCTTCATCGCTACATGAGCGTTTAAAAAGGCCTGTTCCAAAGCGGTTCCGCCGGTCAGATTGTGGCATGTTATATGCCTGAATCCCAGTTTGAGAAGAAACTCCAGGATCGCAAAGCCCTCCGTTCCCGCCACACCGACAATGTGTGCGTTTTTATCACGATAACGCGTCAAGGTTTGAATTGATGGTATTGAGTTCACGTGAAAAATCTCCATCGACACATCTTTATTGTGCTGATATCGGTCAGATTATGCAAAGGATGAAATTCGGCGGATCGCGATGATACGATACCGGCCCTGAAACTCGGTTGTCGATTCCAGAATCACGCGTTTTTCAGTCAGACAGGCATGCTGAACACCATCGGGAAGCATGACGGCCACATGATGAAGATCATTGGCTTTTCCTACCGCGAAAATCAGGTCTCCCGGGGAAAGCTCGCGCAAAGGGATACGTCGGCCGCATTTCCGTTGTGATTTCGAGTGACGAGGCAGCATGATGCCAAGCTTGAAAAATATGCGCTGAGTCAAACCGGAGCAGTCCAGGCCGCCAATGCTTCTGCCGCCCCATAAATATGGTGTATCTTGTAATTCAGTCGCTATGTCAACCAGATGTGAAATGGAAAGCACATTATCCAGGCACGCGCCTGCGGCGGCTCGAACAATAGCTTGCCATGGGTTGGTAGAAGGATGCCTTTCCGATAGTTCGGCCAAGTCTTTGTCATCGGACCAGCCCATGGCCAGATCCGGGGTCTGATAGAGGCGCCAGGGTTCGGCGACATACAGCCTGCGTATCCATCGATCGGTATCGGTAATTTGTGTTGTACGGCGGCCGTTTGGCTGATCCAGAAGATCCCGTGTCCATCCACGAACTTGCAGCCACGGGCAGATATCGTTATTGGGATTGGATAGAACGACGGGCCAGGATTCAATCATCGTGAGATCGGATTCTTGGAAACGATGTTTCAGCTTGTCCAACTGGCTCTCAAGCAGAAGATATCCGTCAAGATGTATCGCATCTTTTTCGGAGTTGTACCGAGGGCCTACTTGGATAATAGGCACAACTTGTGTTTTTCTATCATCCTCGAACGTGGTCTCGATTATTTCGTTGGTTGTTTTAAGCAGGTCTGAAGCCTGCTGAATTTTCCGATATCGCTTTTGAATGACGTCGATAGGGTGACAGTCGATGGAGAGGTCCGGTTTGCCTGTTATTCCATCTACAACTCCGATGTCGGACAATGTCTGCAAAAATCGTTGCAAATCTTGAAAATCCGGTAGAAGTTGCCGGTTGGCGAGAATTTCCAGTGCACCAACCAGACACCAGGCTGCAAAATCGGACGTGCTGCCCAGCAAGGTAATATCCGCCTCGATCGAGCATATGGGTCGATCATCGTGGAGTTTACCCGCCAAAATGCCCATTCCCAGTTCATTACCTCCGTCACCGACGGCGATTTTGAAGCTGTCCGGCGACCAGAAATGCTCCATTCCGGCACAATAAAAGCTGATATCATCGCCTTTGATGTTTCGAAATACTCCGCTGGAATCCGGACCGGGGCGCTCGACTGCGATTACGGTTTCGGGAGAATAGATTTCAAGGAGCTTTGTTGCCCAAGCATGATAGGATTCATGGTAGTCATTGGAAAATTTGATCAGGGAGACAGGAGGAAAAATTTGCTTCAGTACCGGGTACGACCAGGTATCAGCGGGCACGATTACTCGTTTACCAAGGGATTTCAGAGCATTGAATAAAAGCCATGATCCGGACAGGCCGTCATTTTCAACAATGTGTGCATTCGGGACATAAAACCCGGTCAATAAAAAGACCGTACCGTCGGAATCCAGAAGCTGCTCTGCTGCCGCCCGGTACGGCATCTTGCCATTGATGAAACGAAAGCGAAATAAACCTCTAAGGTCACTTTCAAAAGCAAGGTCTGTTAACACAGCCTACTTTTCTTCTTCTTCGTAGACTTCCAAATCCAAAGGGTCCACTCCAACAACTTCCAATTCGACACCGCATTCCGGGCATTCGATAATTTCGCCGATGTCAAAACCTTCATCCAGGATTGTTGAGTGGCATTCCGGACAGATTCCCATGAAACAACTCCTCCTCTACACGAAAACAGGATCCATCAACAAGACGATTTTAGGCAAAGCATTAAAATCAAGTCAACAGTGAAAATATGCGTTTTTTCTTTTTGGCAGGAATTTGTTTTACATCCGGCAGTTCTGTCATTTCCAGTCATTTTTTCGTTTGGTCAAAAATATTTTATGTGGTAGTATCGCTATGAAGAAAAGGTTAAACAGGGTTAAAACGATATGAAACAACGTATACAGCTTTTTAGAATCCTATTGGTTTTGACCGTATTACTTGTTGCGGGATCTTGGTTTATCGGAAGTGAGGCAAAAGCTGACCGGACGAATGGTGAACGTATTATTACTGATTTGGATGCTGATTTAGTCCATCAGAATCTAAAAAAACAATTATCTAATCCATTGATGATTTTTGGCGTTACAACCGATCTCGTGTTGCTGGGAGCAGTTTTATATATTCTTTTATACCAAAGAAAGAAACTTAAGATCAGTAAAGAGGAAGCGGTTGCTCAAACACAACAACTGACAGAGCTTACGGCTTTGCAATCGGAGGCTAAGCGATATTATCAATATCTGTTTAATTCGCTCAACGATGGAATTGTCGTCAGTGAAATGGAAGCGAGCGGCGCCCTTGGGCGTATCATAGAGGTCAATAAGCAGGCGAGTTTGATTTTAGGTCGATCAGAAGAGGAATTATTGCGTTTGACCCCGATGGATTTGCTTGAATCGAACGAAAAAATTTGGTTTCCCGACTTGATCCATAGGCTCCAAGCGGACCATGCCCTTTTGAATCAGTTTCGTGTCGTAACCAGCGAAGGGAAAATTAAAGTTGTCGAAGTTCACGCTAATTTAATCGAATCACAAAATGATTGGAAGGTTGTCGCGGTAATTCGTGATGTAACGGACAGGGCGATACATGATCGGGTGGTGCAGGAGCAAATCGACGGCCTGGAAACCAGACTCAAGGTTCAGACAACTGAGATTGACCAATTGAACCAGGAAGTCACATTTCTTGCGGGTACGATCAGTCATGATTTACAGGCTCCGCTTCAAAACGTACAGGAATCGCTGGAAAACATTAAGCAAACCGTTTCCGTGAGCGATCAGAAGTTGGCCGGAGAAATGGACGGGATAATTCATCGGATACAGCGCACCAATTCATTGGTCAAAGGCATACTGGATTATAGTCGTCTTGCCAGAAAAGTATTCGATCTTGTGCCTGTAGGGCTTTCGCAGATATGCAGCGAGGTCTTGCTGCAACTCGATGCTGTCATACGTGAAGAAAACGCGGATGTCATCATCGAAAGGCCTATGCCGCGTGTTATGGCTCATTCGACAACGCTGTTTTACGTCATTCAGAACCTGATAATGAATGCCTTAAAATTTTCCAAGCCTGGAGTCAAACCCCATGTCGTCCTTCGGGCGGAAGCTTGTAATGGAAACGTGAGATTATGGGTTATAGACAACGGGATCGGGATAGCGCCCGAATATCACGATCGTATATTCCAGGTCTTTCAACGATTGCACAGTCGCGAAGAATATCCTGGCAACGGTTTGGGCTTGGCTATTGTCAAGCGGGGTGTCCAACGGATGAATGGAACATTCGGCCTGATGTCGGAAATTGGTGAAGGAAGCCGTTTTTGGATTGAGTTACCGGTCGCTCCTGAGGAAAACCGGCTGAATAAAGTCAATTGAAGACATATCTTGAATTTTATCGTATCCGTTGAAAATAATTGCGTATTCTATGCCACTGACCTTTTGTCAAAGCGTTTATTCCTTTTCCTATCAGCCGCAGTTTATCGGTTATTCTGCGACACAGGTCGAAGAATGGGCCGAAAAAGGGAGTATCCAATAAAACGGCGGGTTTATCGCCTAGAAATCGGATAAGGCCACGAGGAATCCAGGTAATATCGGTGATATAGATCAAGTAATTCAGATATCGTCCTTTGGGCACGAAAAAGGGTTTTCGATACACTTGCTTTTCGATATCTGTCAAATAGCCGTCTTTAACCGCCGCGTTTGCCAGTTCGGTGCCTGGGTAAAATGTCAGAGATGCCAGGCAAAGCATGAATTTGCCGGGGATGCGAGTCAGTAAATCAAGGGTGTCACGAACATCGTTTCGGGTTTCCCAGGGGTTGTCCAGGATAACGTGATAATGTGGTTTTAGAAGTTCGTCTCTGTACTCATATATCAAATCGGCGCTTCGAAGGATTATTTCGTTGGTTTCAGGCCGCCGGTACATCTCACGTATTCGGCTGCTTCCGGTCTGAATACCCATTTCAATAAAAACCAAGCCGCTGTCGATAAACATTTCCAACTGATTTCGGGTCAAGATCGAAGGGCTGACTTGAGCGTACCAAGGCAACTTGACTTCTGTTTTCATTCGATGGCAAAGCAGCTTCAAATCCGATGGGTTCATAGCGGTGAACACATCATCGAAAAAATGGATTCCTTCGATAAAGGGATAGGCGCCGATGACATTTTTTATTTCGCCGATGACATGGTCAGGGCTGCGAAATCGTAGATAGTGGCTGCCCGGATATAGCTTTGCCTTGATATGGTTTGCGCAATACGTGCAGTGATGAGGGCATCCGCGGGATGTCATCAATCGAAAAACTTTGACGGCGGAATGATTCGGGCCGGGCATCAGCGGAAGCACTTTTTTCATTTGGTCAACCGTCATAGGTACAATCTGGTCTTTGATCGGGTCCAGTAGAAAATGGTCATCCGGTCCCATATCCATCCACGGCAAATCATCCAGGTTTTCCATGCACGGCAAGGGTTTCGAGGAGTTGGGATTACAACGGGTCAGCAGCCCGGGAATATCGGCTTGATGGAAGTTGTTGGTATCGGTCAGTTCGAGCAGTTGTTCGAGGACGGTTTCGCCTTCGCTGATACACACAGCATCGGCATGTGCCAGACCGTCTTTCGGGGATACTTCCGCATGGATACCGCCCCAAACGGTGAAGATGCTCAGTTTATCTTTTATGGTTTGAGTCAATTGAAGCGCTCTGTCGCGGTATTGCGAGAAAAAGGAGAATGCAGCGATATCGGATCCGGCGACGATATCGAGTATATCTTTCAGCACGTGGTCGGAATAGTGGTATGTATAGGTTCCTGAATGGCGCAGATTTTCGATTCCGCCGGGTAGAAAAATGCAGGTTACTTTATGGCCTTTGCGTTTGAGCCATGCTGAGAGTGCACGCACACCGAAAGCGCTGATATCGGGCGGAGTCGGGGTTAGAAAGGTTATTCTTCTGGGTGGCGTCCCGGTCATAGTAAGTTTTCTGCCCAGGCTTTCAGAACATCATCGACGGAAATGGTCTCGATATCATGATGGCGCGCCCAACCGGGTTCTTCATCTTCGATGACGGCATCCGGGGGGCCGGTTAAAACAATGACCGGTGAATCTCGACTGATGGGGCAGTTCACTCGAGGATCGGTTTTGCCAAACAATACGACCAGTGGGCAGTTCAATGCGGCCGCTGCATGAGCTGGTCCGGTATCGAGGCTGATCAGGCTATGCGCATGATCAAGAAGGGCTAGAATCGGGCGAAGGTTTTGGCCGGCGATATCGGTGACCCGGTGGTCGTTTACCTGGTCGGCAATATAGTTTGTCAAAGGTTTTTCCGCCATTGACCCGATGATGATAACGCGTTTGTCGTAGGCGATATTCAGTATTTCCCTGATCAGGCGTATCCAGCGGATCTCAGGCCAAAATTTGCCTTTGCTGATCCTTCGCCGCTTTCTCATACATTTCCTGAATCCCGGCTGGATCACGATGATATCTCGTCCACCAAATCTCAAACGATCCATCCATCTCAATAAATGATCTTTTTCTTCGTTTGATACCCGTAGCTCTGTGCCGCGATTGTATGCCGGATCGACATCGCCGTTTGCGTCGACAAATCCGCCCAATCGAGCCATGTGGTCAACAACATGCTCATTGATGCGTCGTTCTATCGTCAGGTCGGAAGCTTCCGCTGTTATACCCGCCCGCTTCAATGTCATATGGCTCAACAGATCGGATTGCACCAAATAAACCGGGCTTTGAGTTCTCTGTTGCAGCCATTTTACCAGCATTTTTTTAGGGTGATTGAACAAATACGGCGTTTTATTGCTTTCAATTGAACGAATAGACCAGACAAACGGTAAATTGGCAAAAATTTCACCGACGATTTCACCTCGCCCGACAACCTCACAGGGTTGTCCATGACGCTCCGCCAGCGCCCGCAGCAGCGGCGTGGTCAAAATCATGTCGCCCATAGCGCCGAAACGCATTACAAGCGGGGCTTGGGTACGTCGGCTATCTTCACCGGAATCGATATCATAATTAATGTGCTTTAAAATACTTTCCGAATACGCTTTAAACATGCTTTGTTCGCCTCGCGTAAAAATCCAGGGACAATCATAATGAGATCGGGAGCGAGAATCCACTTTTTCTTGAGGGTTAACTGGGTAAACATGCTGGAAGACAAAATAAAAACGTGACAATGGAGTCGAGTTGTAATGGTTTTGTGAAAGTAATTTTTAAGTTGTCCTCAAGAGCCGACAAGGTGATAGATAAAAAACAAAGGCTTTGTTATTGAAATGAGATTATCAAATCGCATCCTGGGTGAGTGGGTGTGTTTAGGATTTGGAGTTTATATTGCCCGCTCCTCCAGGAATACAGGTTTTTGTACTGGATATCAAGGAAGCGTTTCAGGGTCGTTGAAACCTGTCGGTTTTATTTTCTCATTGCCTTCAGGTCTTCTTCCAGTGCCTGGAGGTCTTCCTCATGTTCAACCTCGTCTTGAAGAATCTGCAGCGCCATGTTGTAGGTGATCGGGTCTTTATCGCGGGTGATTTCGAGTATTCGGCTGTAAACGTCGATAGCGCACTGTTCGCCATGAATGTTCTGTTCCAGGATTTTTTTGATATGAAAATCATTGGGGGTAAGATATCCGCAATTGGTGTGTTTATACCATTCCTGAGGTTCAAGCAGAGGGGTGCCGCCGAGTTGTAAAATCCGCTCAGCAACCATGTCGGCGTGGCGGAGTTCATCGGCTGCGTGTTCCAATAGTTCTGCAACCAGTGCATTTTTCATCGGGCCGACAACAACTTTTGCGCCGATCCAATACTGGTAATATGCCAGCCATTCATCGGCAAACGCTTTGTTAAGCAAAGCGATGAGCTCATCGACATTCATTTTGATGATTGATATACCACGTGTTCCCATAGTGTTACCTCCTGTAATAATAGGGTTACGCCTTAAATTATCAGAGTTGCTTTATATGTGCAAATTTTTTCCTTTAAAGACAAGGCAAGGGAATAGAAAAGGATTATCCGAAAGGAAGCGATAGGTTGTTACAAGTATTTTTTTAGGGATAGGATAAAGGGGGGATAAGGAGTGGAAATAGGTTAAGGGTTGAGTGGGCGAGGTTTATCGTTAAAAGCGTCGGAAAATCTGGCGAAAAGTCCGGAAATCTGGTACATGCGTTCCTGATGAGCAATCCATATCGATCGACAATTTTGGTAACAATTGGAAATTTGCTGGTCAAAGTATTTGCTTTTCTGGCCACGGTGATCCTGATGCGCGGTTTATCACCGGCGCGTTTTGGCCATGTCATGACCATGGTGACGTTGATGAGTATTCTTCATGTCGTTATGGATTTTGGTTCCGGAAGCACACTGCTTAAAATATTTCCAACTTTAAAGGCATCAGGAATGATTCGAGATATCGATGATCTTCTGAGTTCGACGCTGTTCATGCGAATCGTTATAGGTGTGCCGATTTTTTTTGCCGGTGTGGTATTTTCTAAACCGCTGGCGTTGCTTCTGCTGAAAAACTCCAATCTCTGGATAGTCGTCGTCATGACGTTTGCCGGTGGCTTGGCGGGGTCTGGTCATCAGTTTTTTCAGGTGGTTTTTCAGGCTGACGAAGCTTTTTGGAAACTTGTCGTGACACAGCTTGCGGATGCTGTTTTCAAGATGGCAGGGGCAGCCGTCATTGTGTATATTCTTGCCGGATCGGATGTGTTTTCAGGTGTAACCGTGTACGCATTAGCGCCATTTTTAGCGGCTTTAATGGTGTTTGTGATTTGGGGACGGAATATACCAAGACCGCACTTCATTCAAAAATCACATATCGATATGTTTTTGCGCTTCAATGCTTGGTATATGGTAAGCGCAGTCAGTTTGATGATTTTCATGAACTTCGATTTGTTGATTTTGGCTGCTGCACGGCCGGCTGAAGAGGTCGGTTATTATAGTTCGGCAATTCGCTTGGGCTCCATACTGTTTTTGCTTGTTCAAGCGATCAATACGGTTTTGATGCCTCGTGTCGGTAAAATTACTCAACCGGATGCGATGCTGGCGTTTTATCGGAAATCGAATCAGCGAACTCTGCTTGTCACTCTGCTCATCATACCGACAATATTTTTCGGTCCTTGGCTGATTCGATGGATTGCCGGCCCTGATTATTTACCGGCAACGACTATCTGGTATTGGGTAGCGATCGACCACATCCTCCAATTGGCGTTTACTCCAATGATGGTTGTTCTTTTTGGTCTCAACAGGCCCCGATTTCTGGCCATGTATGTCGTTGTCCAAATGGTCTTGAACATTATCGGTGATCTTATGGTGGTTTCACGTTACGGCGCTGTCGGGGTGGTGATAGTAACGCTGTTGATACGCGGGCTCTTGGGTATGATAGCGACCTGTCAAGTTTTATATGGATTGAAATATAAATCCGGATTTATGCACCCAATTCAGAATCAGGGATAAGAGAATAAACGATGGGCTCGATACGGAATCAATGAATAGTATCCTGAAAAACAAGGCACAGAGTTTTGGTCCGATTGCCGGTCCTGATGCAACACGGCTGGTTTTGGGTACTATTCCCGGTAAACAATCATTGGAGAAGGGTCAATATTATGCGCATTCTCGGAATGCGTTCTGGTTTATCATCGAATCGTTATTCTCCAGTCAACCGATTCCGGATTATGCTTTTCGGACAAAATTGTTAACTCGGTCAAAAATCGCACTATGGGATGTTTTAAAGGAAGCGGACAGGCAGGGGAGTTCCGATTCGGCGATTGTGCTGGAAAGCATCGTCGTGAATGATTTCAACTGGTTTTTTTCTAAGCATCCTTATGTTGAACACGTATTTTTCAATGGAAAAAACGCAGAAAAGTTGTTTAAAAAACACGTTCTACCTTTTATATGTCTGGATAGACAACTGAATTTCACTTGTCTGCCTTCGACTAGTCCGGCGAATGCTAGATTGACGTTGGAAGAGAAATTATCAGCCTGGATGTTGTTGACGAGTTTTTCGGAATAAAGCCGAGAATAAAGTAAACGGTTGTTTTTAAACAGGATTTGGGTTATCGAAATCTGAGCGGTTTTCAACAGTCGACGGTTCTTCAATTTTCTCTATCAACGCATCATGTTCCGCATCAGCGATGCGTTGTTCCAAGTAAATAATGGATTTGTTGATTACTTTCAATATCCGCTTGCTTTTAAACGCATATCTGAGCGGAAAAACTCGCAGGCGTCGGTATAGGCTCGAGTAGTTCGATTTAAAAGATTTCATCGTGCTGAGGTCTCGGGAATCACCGTGTTCTGCCAGGCATTTAATTGTCCAAGCCTGAAGTTCCAGATCGTTCAAGAAGATTTTTTTGAGATTGTTATCGGTCATGATAAGGCTCTGGCTGAGAAAACCCTTGCTTTTTCGGTCATCGATAAAAGCCAGGGTTTCAACAATTTGTTTTCGAAGGTTGGGTTCGTTCAAAAAGAGTTGGACCAGGTCATTCACAATGTGTGTGCCGGATGGTTCGCGCATAGCCAGGATAGCGAGGTTTCTGACATCTTCATCCGGGTCTTTCAGGAGTGTTTTTGCTATTTCCGTGGCCATCGGATGTCTGGCATGCATAAGCACGGTAAGCGTTTCTTTTCGGATGCGCTGATCCGAGTCGCGAGCGGCCATTCTGAATATAGCGGTGGCTTCTTGGTGTTGGATTTTTGCCAGGACACCCAGCGCATTTCGAACGCGATAAAATGCCTGATCGATCATTTCCCGCACATTGTCGTGACGACGCGGAAACATTTCACGATCGCTCAACACGCTCAAATGATGTGTAATTACAGTTCCGGAGAGGTCCGAATTAGCCGACAGTATGTCGAAAGCGCGGTTTCTCTCACGTCGAGCGCCGGTTTCAAAAACAGCCAGGAGCGACACGACGACTTCCTCTGTTTTAATCATTTTTAACA
Source organism: bacterium (assembly GCA_049652745.1). Taxonomy (GTDB): domain Bacteria; phylum CSSED10-310; class CSSED10-310; order CSSED10-310; family CSSED10-310; genus JBASEY01. The sequence goes on from JBASEY010000042.1 coordinate 80,642, forward strand.
AACTGATGGTTCGTTTCACAATGGAATGAGTTTCTTTTCCTAGTTGACGAATCAAGTAGCTGACGGTTTCCTGGGAGGATGTTTTTATGAAAACTCGATCGTAAGCATCTATTTTAAATGACAAAAACCGGCGTGAAGGGTTTAGAGCTAATTTATCTGCTGTATTCCTGATACCGGTCAAGATATCCTGGGCCATGGTTAAATTGCCGCTGATAATGATCTTGCCAATGAGTGTACCTATTGATTCGGCTATTTGTTGAGATAAATCCGGGTCTGTTTCTTTTTTTTCAAGGTGCTCACAAATTTTATCCATTATTTTACGCAAGCTGGAATCTTTATGCCGCAAGACAGCCAACTCCGCGATAGGTTGAATAGTTTCCAGCGCGGCTAACCGCTCATCGATGTTATCCGAGTCGAATTTGTTTAAGGTTCTATCGATTACGCGCCGGCTCACGCTCCAAGATAATCGCTCCTGGACTTCCGATGAATCGATGATGATTCGCTGTAAAAAGCCCGGATCAAGGGAAACGATCATTTCGGCAAGAGATTGGCGATATTCCGAATCCTGTTCGATTTCTCCGGACAAAATCCGCTTGAACAGCGCTCCTATTTCTTCATTGGAAATATCTGTAAACACGCCGCCGCTGCTGACACGAGAGGCGATTTCGTTGAGTAAGAGGATTTCTGCACTTCGCCCTGTGCCATAGATCAATCTATCCGTAGTGGTGCTGAATCCGCCGCTTGACATAAAGCCGCCGATACCGACTCCCGGCCCCAGACCCTCACCTGAGCCGTGTCCGCCTGTATAACCGCCTACTCCGGTTCCTTCGCCGGCGCTTTCGCCCAACCCTACACCGGCACCATATCCGCCGCCATATCCACCTCCTACACCGGCACCGTAGCCGCCGCCATATCCGCCTCCTGCGCCGGCTCCGTCACTACCCCCGGCGCCGACTCCGCCACCACTCCCGACCCCGTCGCCAATACCGCCCCCGACCCCGTCACCAACACCGCCGCCGTAGCCGTCTCCGATACCGCCTCCAAAGCCGCTGCCAGATCCACCTCCGGCGCCGGCTCCGCCACCACCCCCGGCGCCGACTCCGCCGCCACCCCCTGCGCCGGCTCCGCCACCACCCCCTGCGCCGTCACCGGAACCACCGGCCGAAGCTCCAACGATGAGTGTGTCCTCCGGATTTGAATTCGGATCGATACCCCCAAAATGGCCGATTCCAGTCCCGTGTCCGCCGCCTGGTCCGAATCCGGGGCCGAAGCCCGGCCCGAGACCTGGAGTGCCTATACGGACGATTTCTTCGTCGGAGCCAATGACTCCATATCGATATTGATCGAGTATAATATGTTCGACGCCTTGGCTTTGCAGAAATCCCCTTGGCCCTCCTTGGTCACTGATATAAGAAATTCCGTGATCGAACAGTTTGATCAACGCTTCAAATTCTTTGGGGGTTACACCGGGGCGAAACATGATGCTGGATATTCCACGTGTTTCAAGAACTTCGACAAAATGCGTAAGTAATCGATCTTCCGTCTTGGCTCGAATTTCATTGACCAGCAATGTGCCGGCCAATTGTGTTATAACGAGCATTTTGCGATCAGCCATCATTTCATTTATCGTTTGAAGGCTTCCTTCGAATAAATTTTTTAGGCCGGGATGACCTTGGGGATACATGGACAATGCTCGAATCGCAAAAATTATTTTCCTCAACAATGTTTCGGCCTGCCGTTGAATCATGGCATCCGTCAATTTCCCTGCGGCGGCGGACATATCGGCGCTGCCATGTTTTTTAGTACGTAAAACTGCGCCGAATGCAAGATTTTCGATGGTGGCTTCTGCCGGTTCCAGCTCGTATAACCCGCCCTCACTTGGGGCAAAATCTAGTTCTTCCAGGACTTTGATCAAAACCGGAAAGGAATATGGCGGCATTTCATCGCGATCGAATACCACTTTGAACGTATCCATATCTTTGTCCCGCCAGACAACGGCCAAGATTTGAAGAAGAGACATTTTCAATGGTGCATGACCCATCTGGGAGATATGCTCGTCAACCAAAGTCAAAACCTGTAGCCAAACATTGAAAACAGCTTGTAGATACACTATTTTTTCAGGTGTGAGCTCACTCAGCTCTCTCAGTATTAAAAGCTGTTTCCTTAACAAAACCGACGCTTCCAACTTTTGCCAAAAGGATTGATATCCGGCTTTTCCCAATTGACGAAACAGGCCTGGTTGATCGATGAGTGTGATGAATATCCCATGCTCCGCTTCCCATTTGAAACCTTGTTGAGCAGCAGATTCAAAGAGTTCCAGCATCGCTTCAGGCGTCGATTTCTTGATGTAACTAAAAATGTAGTCCCGACGCTTGTGAGGATCGTTTATACGAATCAATCCACTTTTTAGGTCGATCAATATTTGAGCTTCTTGGAGCTGTGTATCTTTTTCCATTTTAGGCTCTCACTTTGCGCAAAAAAAATCTGGCCGACTTATCACAACTTTGCTTAAAGGATAGCATTTTTTGTATCCGAGATCAACCAGTTGTAATACTGAAACATATCTTCGTTTTACCGGTGGAAATAAGTCTTTGTCAAGACAGTGAGATCGTGTCGAGAGGATTGAAAAATCGATATTTTTTATTTATAAATATCGATTGATATGATGTTTTGACCGATTGGGGGCAGAGCCGGGTGAAAGGAGAAAAAATGAAGATAAGATTGAGCGTATTATTTTTTTTGATAGTGGGACTATGTTGCTTGCCTTTGAGAGCCGAGAAAGAAAAAGAGCCTGAGTTTAAAACGGAACATCATAACTGGAAACTGGCGGGGATGGTTTCGGGAAGTATGAATGTCATCCAATTTAGTGATTGGCAGGCCGGCGGCTCAGATACTGTAACAATAAATGGTCGAGGAGAATTCTGGGCTGTAAGGTCAACGGAGCGGTTCGAATGGAAAAACAGACTTCGATCAGAATTCGGGGTCAGTAAGACCAATGGTGAAAGTTTTCGTAATTCGACGGATTCTCTCAAGTTGGATTCGAGATTTGAACGAAAATTCAATGCAAAAGCTAAGGCCTACTGCAGAGGTTATTTAGAAACACATTTCGTCAAACAATATGTCTATTTTGATTCGCGGAAGGATATCATTTTAGATGACGATAAAGTATATACCAATGTCGAAAAATTCAGGATTTCACAAGGATTCGATCCTATCAAGTTGGAACAAGGTCTGGGTATGGGGTATACGCTTTACCGGACAGAAGATAAATCGACGGAAATCACGATTATGTCCGGCCTGGGCGCTCGACAATTGATCACGGATTCGTATCGTATCGCCGAAGATATCGATACCACCCCGGCTATTGAGTTTTACACCGTTAAAGATGATTCGGAATTCGGTATCGAAGTGGTTTTGGACACACTGGTTACCCTTAACAAACACGCAAAATTTACATCTTTTGCTGTTTTGTTTTACGGACTCGATGATAACTTGTGGCGGGTTCGCTGGGATAATTCCTTGGAAGTGACTCTCAGCCGATACGTCGGCCTTGGTCTAACAGCCGACGTCATTTACGATGAATCGGTATTCGATGGCGCCCAATACAAAACAGGCGCCCTTTTGACACTAAGTTATCGTGTTTTTTAACATCTGATAAAGAGCAAAAATATGGCTATAGAAAACAAAATCGTCACGATAAAAAAACGAACGGGCGCTCCTGTTCCTTTCGATGCAGAACGCATTCAAAAAGCGATTCTAAAGGCAACTCAGGATATAGGCGGATTTAAACAAGACATCATTCCCGACACGATCTACAGCGCTTTCAAGGAAAAAACCGACAACGAGATTGCCGGATTACTGACCGATGATGTCATCATGTGTCTCAATTCACATCAATCCTATCAAAACCCTGTCTCGGCCCCTGATGTCGAAACCATTCAGAACCATGTCGTCCATGTGTTGCGCAGCCGCGGTTTTGTTGATACGGCGGATGTCTATGAAACCTATCGTTGGGGAAAAGCACGGGTCAGGGAAGGGGAATTGACTGAAAATCAGTTTGCCGGTTCAGGCTATCCCAGGGAAAAAATGGATGCTCACTATCGGTGGAATTGTGACCACAATTGTGAAACCATCCAGAAGCTGAATGCCTGGGTTTTGAGCGGCAGGTTCAAGGATTTGGTGGATGCTTCGATAGCCGAATATGAGCGGCAATTGGACGAAGTAGCGAGGCTTTTTCTGGATAAAAAAGGAGCCCGCATTTTTTTTGTTGCCGGTCCGTCGTCATCGGGAAAAACGACCACCACATCCAAGTTGGCTCAAAGACTCGCCAAAGAAGGGTTGAGATTTCACGAACTCAACTTGGACGATTATTTTAAGGGTCTTTCCGAATACCCTCGAGACGCTTTTGGTGATTGGGATTTTGAGACACCACAGTCTTTAAGGCTGGACTTGATCAATCAGCATCTAGTTGAATTACTGGACGGCAAATCTGTTTATAAACCCATTTATGATTTCAAATTGGGTCGAAGCGTTCTGAATGCCGAAAAAATACGAATCGAATCAGATGAAATCCTGTTGCTGGACAGCCTGCACGGCCTTTATCCACCTATGACAGCCAGTGTTCCTGGACACGTCAAGTTCAAATTGTTTATCGAAGCGTTCAGCATGATCAAACTGGGTGACGGCGCCGACGGTATTCTGACCAAAGGCACGGATATCCGAATGCTGCGCCGTATGCTGCGTGACCGAACACAGCGAAATCATCAGCCGCAAATGACGCTGGGCCATTGGCATTTTGTGCGGAAAGGCGAGCTGAGGGATATGATTCCGTATATCAAAACGGTGGATTATGTCATGAACGGTGGGTTGTCTTTTGAATTACCCGTACTGAAAACCGTCATGGGAAATGAATTTCCAGACCCGAAATGGTTTTTAAATCAGGGTCGATTGGATGCCTTTATCAGGGGTGAGCGTGTCAGGCGGATTCTGGACACGTTGATGCCGGTCAAGGATTTATCATCTTCGGTCATACCGGAAGATTGCCATTTGCGGGAGTTTATCGGAGGTCTGAAACTTTAACCTGATAGCTTGTGGAAGCAGGTATGAGAAGGACGGGATATGGGAAATTCCAGGGGAGCGGAAAAGCAGAAATATTCAGCGTCTACAAAAGCCGATGAAGGGTTGATCAGCTCCGTCGTTGCTGAACTTTGCGCTACGGCAAGCGGAAACAAAGCGCGTTTACGACGCAAATCGACCCGACACGCTGCACCGTGCCCGACCAGAATAGCCGAGATCATGGAAAATCTTCGTATAGCTTTGTTTCCAGGGTATTTTGGTGAAACTTGTGTAACAGACGAGACACTGCCCTATTATCTGGGCACCGTTCTCGATAAAACGCGAATTCTGCTGGAAACTCAGATAGCCTTGGGGTTCTGTTTCGAATGCTCGGATGAAGAATGCACTGTCATCAAAGAAAAATGTGTCGATCGGGCACGCATAATCGTAGAAAAACTGTTGATTCAACTACCGCATATCCGGCGCTATCTGATTACGGATATACAAGCCGCCTATGAAGGTGACCCGGCGGCGCAGTCTGTCGATGAAGTCATTTTCAACTATCCCGGTGTCTTGGCTATCACCTGTCACCGTGTCGCCCATGAGTTGTATCGACTGCGGGTACCGTTGATTCCTCGTATCATTTCGGAATATACATTCCGCTTGACGGGTATCGACATCCATCCGGGCGCTGAAATCGAAGATCATTTCTTCATGGATCACGGCTCAGGAATAGTTATCGGGGAAACATGCAAAATTGGCAGCCACGTGCGTATTTTTCAGGGTGTGACCCTTGGTGCAGCGCGAATTCCTCCGGATAAAAAAGGAAATCCGGTCAAAGGCACCGATCGCCATCCGATCGTGGAAGACAATGTCGTCATATACCCGGGCGCGACATTACTGGGTCGAATCACCATCGGCTCCGGATCGGTGATAGGTGGAAACGTCTGGCTGACGAAAAGCGTGCCTCCGAACAGCAAAATCACTCAAAGACAGGCACCTCGAGCACCGTCAACCAAGAATACCACCTGATCACCAAAACGGCCACGTAAGTAATGTTTCGAATAAACCACAGACAAGATTCAGGAAAGAAACTTTTTAAAGGAGTTATTAGAATGAAAAAAAGTGTGTTTATTTTTCAAATGCTTTTAATCATTGTTCTTATCCATGGTTGTGTAACGATGCAGACACCTCCGGCAGCACAACAGCCTCAAAATGCCGATATGATAGATAATGATGCCCCTGAAACAATGGAAGCTTATGCGAAAATGGCTCTTGATGATATCCAGATCGAGCGGGATGCGCAGACACGGCTTGAAAAAATCGAACAATTTTACCGTCAATTCCCTGAAACCCGCCATCTGGCTCAATGTGTTTTTATCGAATTGATCACTTTAGGGCAATTGGAGCGCAAGGATGAGATACCAACACGATCCGCATACTGGTTGGCACGGTTTCCGAGCGATTCAAGAATTATCAGGGCGGTGGCTGAAACGTCGATGCAGGATCAGCGGTATAAAAAACATGTTCTTGACCTGGCAAGAAAAGCTCTTGCAATCGATTTGGCAGGACAGACACCGTTCGTCGATTTGGATGAGACAGAAGAAACGGCACGTGAACGCGAGACATCGTATCGGCTGACGCTGATACAGGCTCTGCTGAAAAATTCCGCCTATGCTGCGGCTATGAAAGAAATCGATACCGCCTTGACGCGGGTTCCACACAACGATTCCGGCCAAGTTTGCGCGTTGTACCGTTTCAAAGGCGATGTCTTCAATGAAATGGACCGTTATGAAGAAGCGCAAAAAGCTTATTTGGATAGCGTCATCATTGGTGATCCTCGACGTCGGCATTCCGAATATGCCTTAAAGCAGTTGGAGTCTTTTTTCCCCGACATGTCCGACAAAGAACGTATGGATCACTATCGTGAAATGGTCGGATACACCGGTCCGGTATTCGACGATGTGACGGAAAAATATGGTTTGGCAGGTTTTGCGACCGGGCGCGTGGCATGGGGTGATTTCGATCGTGACGGATATCCCGATATCTTGTTGAACGGTTCGATCCTGTTGAAAAACGTCGAAGGAACAGCGTTTGTCGATATTTCCGAGCAGGCCGGGATGTTACCGGGCGGCCACGGCGGGTTGTTTGCCGATGTCGACAATGATGGATATTTGGATATTTTAGTTTTACGTAACGGCCCAAATCCTGAAGACGGCAATCGCTTGCTGTTGAATGATGGAACCGGCCGCTTCATTCCGGCAGATCCCTTCCCCGGTATCGAGCCGGGAAATCTGACGGAAGGCGCGGCATGGTGTGATTTGAATGGTGACGGCTTGGTGGATCTATATCTGGCGAATTATGAGATGGATCCGGCAAAAGTCGGCGGCCAGCGTGGAGTCGGCACTCCGGATGAAATCTATTTGAATGTCGGTGACGGTAAATTTATCAATGTATCGGCGGCCTTTGTACCGCCGGGCGGCACACCTTTGAGCGGCCGAGGCGTCTCATGCGCCGATTTCAACAATGACGGCAAACAGGACGTGTTCGTCTCCAACTATCGGCTACAGAGAAACTTTTTATGGGTCAATCACGGAGTATCGACGGATGAAGGGTTGGATGACAATGATGAAAACCCCGCCGGCAATCAGCGATTTGATAAGAGTGATCCGTTGTCGGGACTTGTATTTCGGGATGAGGCTTTGGATAGAGGTGTCGCCGGCACGGACACCGATGGTTGGTGGGGACACACGATCGGCTCCGTCTGGGGAGATCTTGACAACGACGGCAATTTGGATTTGTTCAGCGCGAACCTGGCTCATCCACGGTACATTGAATTTTCCGATATCTCACAACTGCTGATAAACAGCGGGCCGCCGGATTATCGATTCACCGACAGGATAAAGTCGTCCGGCATAACCTATGATGAAACGCACAGCAATCCGGCTTTGGCGGATATCGATAATGACGGAGACTTGGATTTGTATATCACATCGATTTACGAAGACGAGCGCAGTTATCTGTATCTGAATGACAGCTCCGGTTTGGCGTTTCAGGAAGTGGGTTTTCTCTCCGGCACCCGTGCATTCAACGGATGGGGTTGCGCGTGGGCGGATTTCGACGGCGACGGCTTTATTGACTTATTGGTCGGAAGCGGTTCCGGCGTCAAATTATTTCGTAACCGGGGAAACTCAAATCATTGGATACAGGTGCAGGTGACCGGGACGGAAGAGACCGGATCGGCGATCGGCGCTCGGATAACCGTTACACAGAACAGCCGGGAGCAGATACGTGAAATCCAGGCGGGAAGCGGCACAACCAGTCAGGACTGGGCGGTTCAGCATTTTGGGTTTGGCGATGACGATATGCCTGTCACGATTCATGTGCTGTTTACAACAGGTGTTACGATGTCACGCATCGAGGTACCGCTCGATCAACGGGTTACATTTTAGCGAACACCTCGTGCAACAGCCGATGAGTTCGGCCGACCCTTTTTAAAGACAACTTGTAAATTTGTCTCTGAAATAGGCGGTTTTGGTTCGTCATTCCAGTAATGCACGGATGGACGGATTTTTGCTTTTTTTGGTGTCTTGTGATACAAAACAGCAGATTTATGTTATCAAACCATAAATGAAAAACAGATCGGAACGGGTTGATTGGATGGTGTTGAAGCGAAAAAATTCGTATTCGTTGGATGGCTCATAAAAATCAATGTTATAACGATCGTAACGAACGGAAGTCTGAAATATATGGTTGTTGCGTTTGGAAGCTTTGAGTCGTCGGGGAGGAGGATGTCATGGGAGATATACTGATTGGCAAGGGTGAACAGCAGGTTCATCTGTTGGCGAAATACGGTAATCGTCACGGGTTGATAGCAGGAGCCACCGGTACCGGCAAGACGGTGTCGCTGTTGGTGATGGCGGAAGGGTTTTCGCGGATGGGGGTTCCGGTTTTCGTTGCGGACGTCAAAGGCGACGTTGCCGGACTAGCTCAACCTGGCGTTTTCAACGAAAAAATTCAAAAGCGCGCTGAAAAGATAGGGATGGAAGGCTACACAAACGAAGCCAGTCCGGTGGTATTTTGGGACATGTTCGGTAAAGACGGCCACCAGGTTCGAACGACTGTCAGCGAAATCGGCCCGACGTTGTTGAGTCGAATTTTGGAATTGAACGAGACACAGACCGGGGTGATGGAGATCACGTTTCGGTTGGCGGATGACCAGAATCTGTTGTTGTTGGATTATGACGACTTACGGGCGTTATTGGGATTTGTCGCTGAAAATCGAAAATTGATATCGACCGAATACGGTCTTGTCAGCCCGCAATCCGTTGCGGCTATCCAGCGTGCACTGTTGACGCTTCAACGGGAGGGTGGCGATGTCCTGTTCGGTGAACCCGCTCTGGAACTCAGTGATTTGATGCGAACGGATCTGTCCGGTCGCGGGATTATCAATATTCTCGTTGCGGACCAGCTCATTTTAAAGCCCCGCCTGTATTCCAGTCTTCTGCTATGGCTGTTGTCGGAGCTCTTTGAAAATCTGCCGGAGGTGGGTGACTTGGAAAAGCCGAAGCTGGTCTTTTTCTTTGACGAAGCTCATCTGCTTTTCGACGATGCTCCGCCGATGCTTCGCCGCCGAGTGGAACAGGTTGTTCGGATCATTCGATCCAAAGGTGTCGGCGTGTATTTCTGCTCACAATTTCCGGATGATGTTCCGAACGAAATTTTGGGGCAGCTCGGGAATCGTGTTCAGCATGCGTTGAGAGCTTATACGCCTCGTGATCAGAAAGCGGTCAAGACGGCGGCGGAAACGTTTGTGGCGAATCCGAAGCTGGATGTCGCCAAGGTTATTTCGCAGCTCGAGGTGGGTGAAGCTTTGGTATCGACGCTTCAGGATAAAGGGGTTCCGATGCCGGTCGAGAAGACGTTGATTTGTCCGCCGCGGTGCAGAATGGGGGCGATCACGCCGGAAGAACGGGCCATGGTGCGATCGCGAAGTCCTGTCGGCGCCAAGTATGACAAATTCATCAATCGCGAATCCGCCTATGAAATTTTGACGCGGAGGACAGCGGAACGTGAAGCGGCAACGGCTAAACCGGCGGGAACTCCGCAAGCGGAAGAAAACAAGGGCAAGATTCATGACATGTTGTGGGGCACCAAAAAACGGCAAGGCATGGTCGAAACGATGGCCAAACAGGCAGCCAGAACGGTCGGCGGCCAGCTCGGTCAGAAATTGATACGCGGGCTGCTGGGAGGCTTTTTGGGCGGCTCCGGCAAAAAATCGAAATAACTGTGAATCAAATTAGGAATACCTGATATGAACAATGGAGTTCTGACGATTTTGCTTTTGATTTTGTCGAATACGTTTATGACGCTTGCATGGTATGGACACCTAAAATTCAAGCAGATGCCCGGGTTCAGCGATCTGGGGCCGATCGCCGTCATTTTTATCAGTTGGGGCATTGCATTGTTCGAGTATATCTTTCAGGTGCCGGCGAATAGAATCGGATTTACGGGAAACGGGGGCCCGTTCAATCTGCTGCAACTGAAGGTTATTCAGGAAGTCATCACGTTGGTCGTGTTTACCGTGTTCACATTGACCGTGTTCAAGACGGAAACGTTGCGGACAAACCATTTGATTGGCTTCGGTTTTCTGATTTTGTCGGTGTATTTCGTTTTTAAAAAGTGAGCTGAATGGGTTCTAATTTGACGTTGATAGGAATCGGAGCAGTCGTCTAAAGCAATTGAATACACAGAGCTTAAAAGCCGGCTTTCAGCGGTTTATTTTGTTAAATCCGTGGAAAATAACAAACACTCTTTTCGTTTGGTTATAAATTTTGTAACGTAATAGCAAGTGACGATGTCAAAAAGAATTATTTTTACGTTATGAAGGGAGAAGAACATGAGTAAAAAAATTATTGTTATAGGGGGATCCGCTGCCGGGCCGAAAGCGGCGGCAAAAGCCCGACGTATGGATGAATTTGCGGACATCACCATGTTTCAAAAGGGTCCGGATCTGTCGATGGCGTCATGCGGTTATCCGTATTTTGTCGGAGGTTTTTTCGATGATCGTAACCAACTGCTCTGCACCCCTGCCGGCGTTGTTCGGGATACGAAATTCTATTGGAATGCCAAGGGTATAGTGACCAAAGTCAAAACGGAGGTCACAAAAATCGATCGGCAAAACAAGCAGGTCGAGTTCGTCGATCTCGTCACCGGTGAAAAAGGCGTGCAATCGTACGATAAACTGGTGATCGCCACCGGTGCGGTTGCCGGTATGCCGCCTGTTCCGGGAGTAAATCTTAAGGGTATAACCACGCTGCAATCCATGCAGGACGCTGATTATCTTCGAAAAATCAGGGACGACGGTAAGATCAAAAAAGCCGTGGTTATCGGTGGCGGTCTGATTGGTATCGAAACCATAGAAGCATTGCATCTGGCCGGTATCGAGCTGACATTGATCGAATTGTTGCCGCAGCTGCTGACATTTTTGGATTGGGAGATGGCGAAATTGGTCGAGAATTATCTCAAAACCAAAGTCAACGTCATCACCAAAAACGGAGTTGCTGAATTTTTGGGTGAAAACGGCGTATTGACGGGTGTCAAACTCCAGAACGGCACCGAAATTCCATGCGAACTTGCCGTGGTTGCTATCGGTGTCAGACCGAATATCAAGTTGGCCAAAGAAGCGGGAATCACTATCGGGAAGCTGGGCGGAATTCAAGTCAATGAATACATGCAGACATCGGATCCGGATATTTATGCGGTCGGTGATTGTTGTGAGATCACGAATTTGATCACGCAAAAGCCGGTTTTAGCGCCGTTTGGTGACCTGGCGAATCTCGAGGGTCGAGTGGCCGGTCAAAATATCATCAAAGAAAAAAGCGCTGTTTTCCCTGGCACGATTCAGACGGGTATATGCAAACTGTTCGATTACAATATCGGTATAACGGGTTTATCGGAGACAAAAGCCCAGGAAAACAACATAGACTATATTAAGGTGGTCAATGCCAGTCCGGATAAACCTGGTTTCATGAAAGGTCAACTGCTGGTCACGAAGCTGCTGGCCGACAAAAAGACCGGTAAAATCATCGGCGCTCAATGTCTGGGCCCCGGCGATGTCGCGAAGCAACTGGCGATCTGGGCGACCGCTATTAAAGGCGGCTTGACTGTGGAAGACATGGTCAATGCGGATTTGCCTTATGCTCCCCCATTTTCGCTGGCTATCGACCACAGCATCGCGTCGGCGCATATTCTCCAAAACAAGATCAACGGTGTTTTCGAAGGTATATCCGCCATGGAATTCAAAGAAAAACTGAACCGCAAAGACGATATGTTCATTTTGGATGCCCGCGGGGCCGATGAATATGAGCAGACCCGGTTGGGTGTCGGTGAAACGCTGATTCCGATCGGCGCGCTCCGACAACGGATGAGCGAATTGCCTCAAGACAAAAACAAAGAGATTATCGTTTATTGTAAAATTTCATTGAGAGGCTATGAAGCGGCCGTCGCATTGAAAGCACATGGATATACGAATGTCAAAGTGCTTGAGGGCGGTATCATGGCGTGGCCGTTCACCAAAGAGAAATAAACGAATTTCAGATTCCGATACGGCGATATCGATGCAATCCGGCGCTGCTTCCCGGTGTGCGCCGGATACTGTATCGGGGTCGATGCAGAATCGACGTCGGTGGTTATGATCAAGAAATGGGTGACGCATGAAGCTGATTCACAATTATGACACGTTTTTGTTCGATCTGGACGGGACTTTGACCGATCCCGGCGAGGGCATCGTCAATTCCTTGCTGTATTCCCTGTCTCGAATGGGTATAGAGGAAACCGATCGAGATAAACTGTTGACCTTTATCGGCCCGCCGTTGGTCGATTCTTTCGTGAACTGGTATGGATTCGACGATGATCAAGTGGTGAAAGCCATCGCGTACTATCGGGAGTTTTTCAGGGATAAGGGGCTCTATCAAAACATCAAGTTCGATGGTGTCGAGACCATACTGGAAAATCTTGAAAAGCATGGCAAGAAAATGTTTATCGCCACGACCAAACCGACTGTTTTTGCTGAGCGGATCGCTGACAGGTTCGATTTTTCCCGGTATTTCATTGAAATTGTCGGCAGCGAACTTGACGGCCGACGCACGAAAAAAGACGAAGTGATCAAGACCATTTTCGACCGGCACGATTTGGAAAAACATCGCACGATAATGATCGGCGACAGATTGCATGATATATTGGGAGCCAAGAAGAACGGGATCGATTCGTTAGGTGTCGGTTATGGATTCGGCAGCCGAAAAGAACTGGAAGATGCCGGAGCGGATTTTTATGTGGATAGCATCGACGAGCTTCGGATGCTGTTATTTGGAAATCAGATAAGCTGATCCCCTTTTTGATGCAATTAGTTTATTGACTCAACTTTCGCAGCTTGAGTTTTGTTATTCAGCACATCTATAAACCGTCATAATTGCACCCTCATAGTTTCGCGGATCCCTCACCTGGTCCTGTGAGACATCACCCCGAGAGATTTCATCCCATTCACCGGCCCTTTGTCCGAGTGCTTCGGTGCTGGGTCCCGAGCAACGCTCTTCGAGCGTGGTTTCTGGTTTCGAGTTTCTAGTTGGGATTTTGGAGAGATTGATATTATGCGCATTATCTCAATGGAGCTAAATAACAATAAATTCTGAATTCTAAACACGAGGTGATTGGATTTTGGACTTTGAATACTTACGCCGCTTCCGCCTAAACTGATGGAATACTGAAACGAAGATCATTGTTTGAACCTTTATCCTCTTCGTAAACCCTTGAAAACGCCGGATCGATTTCTCGGAAAAATCATTTTTTATACACGTATTTACTTGTAGATGACGGATTTTTGACAGTTCATCCCCGTCGGATTATTATTTTTTAAGGTTATTTTTTAATCCGGGAGAAAGGGAAATGGGTATAACTGATAGGAAACTGGCAATATTGATTGTTATTGGTGTTTTCAGTCTGTTTACCGCTTTTTATCCGAGGTGCGGTTATGCTGAAGACTGTATTCGTCATGGAGACGTCAATTTTGATGGTTTACACACGTCGGTAGATGCTCAACTGGCGTTTCAAATGGTATTGGGACATTTCGTTCCGACCTGGGAAGAAGCCTGCGCCGCGGATTGCAACGGTGATGAAACCGTATCGTCGGCTGATGCACAGGTGATATTTCTGGTCGCTTTAGGGGTGGGTGAGTGTGTCGATCCGATCCAGGAACCTACTGCGACGCCCTTCCCTACAGTGACACCGACTCCCGGGCCGTCACCGACGCCGACGCCTACGGAAGCGTTCATCACGTTAGTCGAAAAATCAAATGGATTGAATGTGCCGAAGAAGGAAAAAGGTAAAACCGAGTATGAAGTCGTCGATATAAACGGTGACGGATATTTGGATATCGTTTCGGTCGGTGATCATGGGTCGCCTTTTTTCAATTCCGACGAGCACGGTATCATGGTGTGGTTCGGCGATGGTCAGGGCAATTGGAGCGTCGTGCAGACCGGTGATTTCGGCTACGGCGGCTGTGCGGTCGGAGATTTGAACAATGACGGCATTGTGGATATTGCCTGGGGTGTTCATCACAATTATGGCTCCGGTGGTTTCGGTGACAAGTTGATCAGTGCGGCATTAGGGGACGGATCAGGTGCGGCGTGGACACCCTGGGACAGCGGACTGGCTGAAAACGGAGAAGATTGGGGGATGTTTGCCACCGATCTGGCTGATTTCAACAACGATGGATATCTGGATATCATCAGCCAATCGTTTGGAGGCGGAAACGGTATCAGAGTCTATCGAAACCATGGTGACGGAACGTGGTCGCAAGCGTGGGCCTCATCAGATGGAAACGTGAACTATACATTGGAAACCGGGGATTTCAACGCCGACGGCAACATGGATTTTATCTGTACACTAACGATTGGCAGCCAACAGGCGGCGGTATATTTCGGTGACGGTAACTTTGGGTTTACGCCGAGCACAGCGGGTCTTCCTCAACAGGTGTTCGCGGCGGTGGATGTCGGCGACTTCGACAATGATGGTGCAGACGATATCGTCATCTCGACATCGTCCGGTGTAAAAGTGTTTTCGTATCGAAAAGACAGTGGTGAATGGGTGGGATATTCCAATGGTCTTCCTGCCGCAAGTTCGTATTGGATGGTACAATTCGGACACGTGAACGGCGATGATTTTCTGGATGTGGTTGTGTATGCCGAACCGACCGGTCAGATTTTTCGAGGGGATGGCGCCGGCAACTGGACGGCTGATTCGACGTTTACGTTTGCTACCCCGGCGACGTTTTCCGCGTTGCGTATCGATGGTGATTTCGATCATGACGGTCGAGAGGATATCATTGCGCAGGCGGCCAAAGAAGGTTTTCCTGTCGTGACGAACATTTTACGCGCATTCTCGCCGTGGCGGGAACCTGTCGCGCCGGCCGTGCGACTGGTTACCCCTAACGGTGGTGAAACGTTCACGGCGGGAGGTGTGCGATTTATCAAATGGCTGACGGCGATACCGCCGGGTAACGGGCAGGCTCGAATCGATTTGCACCTGTCGATTTCCGGCCCCGCCGGGCCGTGGACATCGGTGGCGGCTGATCTCCCCAACAACGGCAAATACCAGTGGATTGTGCCGGATGTGACTTCATCGATGTGTCGGATCAAAGTCGCCATGTCGCTGGACGGTCAGGTTTATGAGACGATGTCGTCAAAAAATTTTGCTATCGTGAATTAAACCATCAAAAATGTGAGGCCGGATGAATAAGAGACCAACCATTTCTCTAGTATTTGATCGAAACGTATGCGTTTAAAAGAACTATTTTTTTGTTATGTCTAATTTGTTCTACTCAGAAGTCCGACTTGTTTTTGAAGTTAGTTGAGAGTTCTATTGAGACGGGTCAGCTAAGACGGTGATCTTGGGGTCTAATGAGATATTCATATCAAAAGTCAATGAATTTATTCATTCCAACCGAACTCAAAGATTCCGAAATCGCCCAATATTTCTGTTCCTGTAGGGTCTGCCAGGCCCGCATACCAGATCAGGCCGGATTGTTTTCCAAAACCTGGCGGCCAAATGAACTCAGGGATAATCGATATTTCAGTTAATCCTTTCGGAAAATGTTTGATGAAGTAATCGAATGAGGTGAAACTTGGGGCGAAATAAGTGTTACCAAAGATATCCAGGATAACGAACAATTTTGTATAGGTGGGAAGATCATCCGTCGTATTCCAGACAAGAACGGAGCACGATGTTTTATCGCCGGGATAGAACTCACGTGCCGGCATAGCGACGTACGTGGTGGTTTCCGTCGGCCAATAAAACTCGTATGCTCCCATATCGACACGGCCATCGGAGCGGTCGTTGCCGTCCAGATCGGTTGACGGCGCGTTTTCGGAGGTGCCGGCATCAATGCAGGGGGAAAGCGGCATCAATCGATAATCGGGTGAATCGGCGGTTCCCACGAACAATGGGTCGGCGTTTATATTTCCAATGCCATCCCATCCTCCTTGAATATTTGAGTAACGGATATCGAACGTTGAGCTTGTATGAGGTTCAGGATTGGAACTGTTGCCCCAGACAATACTGTTTATTAAGGTGATGTGCGATTTGTTTATGGAAAAACCGTGATAGCTCCAGTTATCAGCAACAACAGAATTGATTAATGTGACATTCGATATGTTGACAATTCCCCAATTCAGTGAAGATGAACTCTTAGCGATGACCGAATTGATTACCGTAACATTGGAACAGCTTATAGAAAATCCACCACCGTTATTGCGTCCCGCGCTGGAAGTATTATGGATTATTAGTGATTTATCGATCAGCAAGTTGCTTTGTGTACAGTAAATTCCCCCGACAAAATTATCGTAACCAATAGACCTATTATCACGAATGATACACTGATCTATTTCTATATCACTGTTTTCAATAATCATCGCGCCGCCTCTTCCATCCCAATAGCCATCAACCCTATTTTTGATAACCGAGCATTGAACAAGCGCTGTATTACTGTGTTCAATATAGAGCCCTCCGCCATGCACAGCATTGTTGCCATCTATAACACACTGTATGATCGAGGGTGAGGCATTGGTTATAAGGATTCCACCACCGGCTGAATGGCTACAATTTTTAATGGTAAATCCTTTTAAAACACTTGAACGTGTCTCAAATGAATGAAAAAAGAATCCTCGATGTTTTCCGATTCCTTTTTCATGTTCAATCATGCAAAACTCCGGGCCATTTTCCGATGTGACGGTTATCGCTTTACCTTTGAAATCGATGTCCCAATTACCTTCACCTGTATAGGTCCCATCGGCGACCAGCACGGTATCGCCATCTACAGCAGCATCGATTCCTGCTTGGATAGTCGGCTGATCGGTCGGCACAAGGATAACAGCGGCCGTGCACGTAAACGCCGACAGACAAATGAGTTCAAAAACGATACAAAAGACTAAGATGGGTTTCATTCTATCTAACTCCTCAAAAATAGTCGTTCTTCGACACTTCCCATAATAGAGCCGAAAAGTCCGTGATAGGCGATCGATCATCATTCGTTCCAACCGAAATCAAATTGTGCAATATTACTCCATAATTCCGTCATTTGTGGGTTGGTAAGAGCAGCATACCAAGTCAGTCCTGATTGTTTTCCAATCCCCGGCGGCCATATAAACTCAGGTATGATCAATAACTTGGTCAATCCTATCGGAAAATGTTGCGAATAGTTATCGAAGGACGTGAAGCTTGGAGCGAAATAAGTGTTCCCCGGTAATTCCAGGACAACGAATAATTTCGTATCGTCAGGCGAATTATCTTTTGTATTCCAAACGCGCACAGAACAAGACACGGTGTCCCCGGGATAAATTTGATGAGCGGGCATTTTGATATAAGTGGTGGTTTCGGCAGGACTAAACTCATAAGCTCCCATATCGACATGACCGTCGAAGCGCGGTTTGCCTTCAATGTCGGTTGATGGCGCGTTGTCGGAGGTGCCGGCATCGATACAGGGAGAAAACGGCGTCAATCGATATCTGTTGGTTGGGTCTTTGATGTTGGCGAACAATGGATCCGCGTTTATATTTCCAATACCGTCGCATCCTCCCTGGATGTTGGAATAACGGATATCGACGGTTATATCGTCAAGATTCAAATTTCTTATATCATTATTCCAAACAATACAGTTTGATAAGGTAAAATTGGAATCACTAGCCTCAAAAGCAGTGTGGTTTGAAGAATCTGTAATCTTGCTGTCTGCAATTACAACATTGATCACTATCATCGTGGAATGGGTGACACTCCAACTCCCAGAGGTTTCGTTCTTGGCGATTATAGAATTTACTACCGTAACGCTTGAATGGTCAAAGGCGAACGCTCCGTAACTGTCATGACGTCGATCATAATTTTCGATAATAAAAGATTGTTCTATCAATAGACGGCTGTTTTTACAGTCAATTATGCCGCCTCCTAATATTTGGCAGTGATGACCGCTATAAGCCTCGTTTTCGTCGATTGAACATTGAATGATTTCAATATCACTATTATCGATGCAAATACTTGCGCCCCGAGGATAAACGCCTGTGGCGATGTTTTTTTGAATCGAACATTGAACGAGAGCGCAATTGCTGTCAGCTATGTAGATGCCTCCCCCCAGTGTTGCCCGACACGCTTTGATGACACAGTTTTTGATCAGTGGTGAGGAGTTGGTGATTATAATACCGCCGCCTATTCCAGTAATACCTTTAGTAATTGTAAAACCGTCTAAAACACTGGATTTTGTCTCGTTCGACTGAAAATGGAATCCACGGTGGCCTGGTCCATAAATTACCGTGCAATCTATAATACAATCCTCAGGACCATTTTCAGAGGTTACCGTTATTGCTTTACCTTTGAAATCGATGTCCCAATTACCTTCACCCGTATAGGTCCCATCGGCGACCAGCACGGTGTCGCCGTCCACAGCGGCATCGATTCCCGCTTGGATAGTCGGCTGATCGGTCGGCACATGGATAACAGCGGCCATGGATATAAACGATGGCAGGCAAATGAGACCAAACATTACTAAAAAGGTCACGGTTGATTTCATAATATTGCGCTCCTGAAAAAATGTGATCGTTCAATTAAATTTATTATGCCGCCAAATGATCAAGATGTCAAATGACCTCACTTTATATCGATATTTAAACGAATTTTTTAAGATGAAAATGTGGTAATGGTGGGGATGTGGGACCCATGGGAAGTATGGGACATGGGAAGTATGGGACATGGGAAGTATGGGACATGGGACGGATGGGACCTATAGGAGGAAGGCAGAGGAAAAAAGAAAACGAAACGTACAAAGAGTAGTACATTTTTAAACGCCATTGATATACAGTATGATTATGGCTGACAATAGATCAGAAAACGAACCAAAAAGTTCCCTTTGAAGAATCTGGATGAAACAATGACGGACAAAGCACAGGCAGGGCGAAAACAAGAGCGTACAGTCATCATTTCCTTCATACTGATTATTTTGTTGATTGTCATCGGTGTTCTATTAATCGGCAGGAAGCACAAGAGCGCCTATAATTCCCAAGGGGTCACATTGCATCACTCTCCAACTGACAGTCAGACTCATGAAAGTAATCAGATAAAATCGAAAGAGCCAACCAGATCGCGGACTGCCACCGTGTCGGGGATGGTCATCGATGTCATTACCGGCGATCCCATTTCGGCCTCCCATTTGACTGCAGAAAACCGGCATGGCCATCAAGTGACAGCTTTATCCGATATTTCCGGACGATATTCCCTGGAAATTCCTAGAGGACAATGGACGCTTTGGGCGCAAAAAGAATCTTACGGCATCCGGGAGACGACGTTGGCGATTGCATCGCAAGACCCTGTTTATCACGATTTTTACCTGTTGAAGGAGGCTTTGGTATTCGGCCACATACGATATTCGGACGGTGATGCCGTGAAAGAGATGGAAATCTCAGCTCATTTTGCAGGAAAACACGCCGACATTCTGAAAACACGAACCGATGCAGCCGGGTATTTTGAGATCGGACAGATCACACCGGGACGCCTGCTGGAGCTCAGACTGATCGAATCCGCTCAACTGTATCGTACGGTCAGCATCGATAGGTTAAAGCCCGGCCAGAAATATGGGCCGATCAACATTGTTCTGGATCGCGGCTGTTCGATATCGGGAAAAGTCGTATCTGCCTCCAGCCGGATGCCGGTCTTCGGAATCGATATCAGACTCAGGCATTCAGACCCGCTGATTCATGGCGATCTGACAGCCGTCACCGATGAAAACGGGTGGTATCGGTTTAAATCAGTTCCGCCCGGTCAGGTCGTGCTGAAAACCTGCACACGCGACTACTGGCATTCACACAAAAATATTGAAAAGACTGAATCCGGACGCGACTATTCGGTTGATTTTGATCTCGAACCGCCGGTGGCCATTCATGGTTCTGTGCGTACAAGCGCCGGTGACCCGCTCGAAGGCTTAACCATCTGCATTCTCGACGCGTTTTGCGGGCATGATCATGGCGACCTGACAGCCGAATCCGATTTTCAAGGAAATTTCATTTTCGACAGTATAACGGGTCCTATCATCAGTACTTCGAATGTCGTGTTCACGTTCGAGGAAACGGAACTACCATCTATCTTGTCGAAAGAAATCTCACTGCAACTGGCTACGCTTCGGCCCGGTGATAGCGTCGAAATTCACCTGACTCTGCCGATCTGCGCGGAAACAGTTTATGGCCGGATAACGGATATTGCTTCTGCTCCCGTTTCCGATGCACAGGTCACATTGCAAAATGAAGTCGGCCGGATTGTGGATTGCGCTGTGACCGCTTCGGATGGATTCTTCCAGTTTACCGGAATGCGTTTTATGGGATGCCATGACGGATCGATCGAGGTGAAAGCATCCGGCTTTGCGTGGGCGGAAAAGCACATGAATCAAGCTGTTACGACACGTGACGGGTTGAGAATGGATATGCAACTGGTTCACGGCGACACGATTTCCGGGCGAGTAACCGACGAAGCCGAGACGCCGCTGGAAGGATTTGTCGTATCTGTCAACTCGGTAAGGGATGTGTCCGACACCCTTTCCGTCGGCCTTTTTTCCGACCTGCGTTCCAGCTTGCGTTCATCGGTGTCCTCACAGACAGGCGCTTTTGAGCTTACCGGGCTGGCAGCAGGTTCCTATACCCTGCAAGTCGATTCGCCGGTATCTGCCCGGCTGTTTGCAAAAGCAGGTGTGTTTGAACCTTCCTATACGCATCCCGATCCGGTCGAACCCGGGAATCATGGTCTGCTCGTAGTAATTCCGCAGGGTGGAACGATCATCTTATCTGTCGTCCATGCGGAAACCCGTGAACCGGTGACACAATACAATGTATCACTGACATCATTGCAGTACATGGAATCGTTCGCGGTGGGAGACCGATCCCAAACCGTTTCTGTCAGAAATCTCGCTGGTCGGTGCAGAGTCAGCAACGTTCCCTTTGGTGATCTGTCGCTGGCGGTGAGACAAAACAATGCTGTCGTGGCTCAAAAGACGGTCTCTTTCACTGCATCGGCGTCGCCGCTGAATCTGACGCTGGAGGCGCAGTCTGGAAAGAATGCTGTGTTCGGACATGTGTTTGCGCGTCGAGACAGAATCCCGCTTCCGAACTGTATGGTATCGATGGGTTTTCGGAGCGCTGACGGAGCGCCGCCGGTAATTCAATCGGCACGAACCGGGGCTGACGGTCGATTTGAGATGCAACCGGTGCGAACGGCCGGCGAATGTGACATCAGGGTCGTCGGGTTTTATGATGGCCGCGAAATCCATCATTCCGAGACCAGACTGTTATCAGATGACAACTCCGGCTGGGTGATTCTTGTCGATATCGATGGCGCGGTTTTGTACGGCAGAGTCATCGATCACGATACATGGCTGCCGATTGAACAGGCGGACATCACAGCCGGCCCGATTCTTACCGGTCTTGCGACGCATCAGGCACGGAGCGATCAATATGGCTTTTTCACGCTTGAAGCGTTGCCCGATGGTGACCTGTTCATTCGCTGTGTTCATCCTGAATACAGGCAAGTGGAGTTGCGCGACATATCCGGAACGCACTACGGGGATTCGGATAGGCCGTTGATTATTGAATTGGTAAAAGAGTAGACGATATTTAAATCGGTTACGTCGATTGGCTTGGTCCGATCCCAGTTTCGGGTTTTGGACGGCAGTGATACCAAATAATCACGACTATCCTATCCGAAAAAAGGAAGAGAATATGGGACTTGTGGGACATGGGACCGATGGGATGTAAAGGACTATTGGACTAATGGGACTTATGGGACGAAGGAAGAGAGCCATTGCCTTATCGTAGGGTTTGAGTTATATTTGGCCTATTGGTCGCATGCTTTTCAACAGAAAAGTCATCACTAAATATGCTTAGTACTAAAAATAACATTTTCTTGACATTTTTAAATCGTTCATTATTATGAACGCATGAACACTAATTTGAACACTCGTCAGATTAAAAACACAATATTCCCTACCAATGAACTTAAAATTTTGTCTTTCTTTACATTGCGTCCTGATGATTCTTTTCATGTACGAGAACTCTCCAGGAGAACGAAGCTCAGCTTGGGTGGCACAAATAAGGCTTTAACCTCGCTGTACAATCAAGGATTGCTCAATCGCAAACGTATTGGATTAAATCTTGTCTATACGTTGAACCGAAATAACATCATCGTTCGTAAACTTGGAATTATAAGTATTTTGGCTGAACTAGAACCCCTTAAGGATCAGTTAGAGGAGTTTTCCGGGTTGATTATTCTTTTTGGAAGCTTCGCACGAGGTGAAAATACTGCCGACAGCGACCTCGATCTTCTTATAATCGGAAATAAAAAAGATAATATTCAGGATCGGATTGATTCATTTATGCTAGACAAAGAGGACGACTTTCCCAAAATCCAAGCCATAATTCGCACACCGGTCGAATGGATGGCCTTGGAAGATAATGACCCAGTCTTTTTCTCAGAGGTTTCCAAGGGGATTGTTCTGTGGGATCAACAAAAAAATGAAAGATGAATTTCAGAAGTGCCTCGAAAAAAGAAAAATTATTCCCTCGCCATCTATGGTCGGCATGGTTGAAAAAGAGTTGAAGATTGCATTTGGCGATTTAGCTGAAGCGGAAGATCGTTTTCAGAACTGCAGGTTCAAGTGGTGTACTGTCACTTCGTATTATGCGATGTTTCATGCTGCTCGAGCTCTATTGTATTCCAAAGGTTATAAAGAAAGAAGCCATTATTGTCCCTCTGTTGCTCTTTTTGATCTTTACGTAAACCCAGGGAAGATGGAAGCCCGATTGGTCAGAGCTTTTACAAATGCGATGCGACTACGTGAAGATGCCGATTATGCCAATGAATATTCTGAAGAAGGAGCTCGACAAGCATTAGTAAAAGCAAAGGAATTTCTTCAAAAAACCCATGAAGTATTGACTAACGTTCAGTAAGGCTTGGCAGCTACAAAAAGCTTGCTGCAACGCCTAATAGGCAATAATGCCACAATACGGGCCTATAATTCTCGTTTTGGAAGAGATGAGTCTCAAAAAAAAACGGGCCGCAATCAAATTGCAGCCCATATTCTTTATTAAAACGTCCCCAACGGGAGTCGAACCCGTGTTGCCGAAGTGAAAGTCCGGTGTCCTAGGCCTCTAGACGATGGGGACTATGCGTGCTCCGTGCGCTGAGCGCAGAAGGATTCGAACCTTCGACCCACGGCTTAAAAGACCGTTGCTCTACCTCCTGAGCTATGCGCCCTCACCCGATATTTCAATCAGGCTTGCGCGAATATAACGATCTCAACTTCAACTGTCAAGCGGAATGAAAAAATTTAGATTTTAAAGTTAAAAACAAATTGCATAAACTCTTGACCACGATAAAAAAAGCGCCAATTTTTTCCCCAATCTTGACCCGACCGCAACGACGTTCTATCCTGAAATACGGTCGAAATGACCACTGAACCTCCACAATCGGAGATTTTATTATGCTGATTCAAATCCTTTTAACGATTGCCATCCTGGCAGTGCTGGGCTTCGCATTCGCGATCACCTCCCATTACCTGGGCCGCGGCGACAAACGAGTCGGCTGCGGGCGCGGCGAATGCAGCTCCTGTAACCCAAACAATAAAAATGTCGAATGCCCTGAAAAAGCCCATCATTCAACCGGCCCCGCAATCAAACCCCATCCGTGATGGCCGATAACAGCGACAGCACCCAATCTCCAATACCCCCTAACGCGATTTATACCGATATACCTGAAATCGAACACCGATTGCTGACCGTTTTACCACGGGTTTTAAAAGCCGGCTATCAGCTGGAAGATCACCATACTCTGCCCTATGGCATCAGGCTGATGCTTCGAAAGGAAGCAACTTCGATCGGCGTCAACGTTTACTATTCGAAGAAAAACGGCCATACCACCGTTTTCGACAAAAACATCGCTCCAAAAACAGAGAATACACTGCGGCGATTGCTCAATCCCATAGATGATCTGACCGCGATCAGCCCGTTTGAACGGGAAAGATCCTTTACTAAGTGGATCGGCTGCGACGAAGGCGGCAAAGGCGCCTTCACCGGACCGCTGGTGACCGCGGCATATTTCTGCGATCGGGACCATGCGGCAGAACTCATCGATATCGGCGTTCTGGATTCAAAACGCCTGGAACAACAGACGCTGCGCAAATTGGCTGCGACCCTGAAAAAATTCACGGGAAGATTTGCCATTTTGGAACTCAAACCGGAAACCTACAATCGGCTCTGGGAAGATTTTCGGAGACAGAATCGTACTTTGAACGATCTGCTGGCGTGGGCTCACGGAAAAACAGTAGAAAAACTGCTCGCGAAACAGCCCGAGGCGATCATCGTGGATCAATTCGCACAGGCTGACCTGATCCGCAGCCGAATGCCTCGAAATGTGCCGGAGATGATTGTCAGACCGAAAGCGGAAAACAATATCGCTGTCGCGGCGGCATCGATTATCGCGGCAAACCGTTATCTGGAAGCGATAGACAGACTGTCGAAAGAGTTCGGTGTAGTGATCCGGCCGGGCGCCGGGGCGAATGCCGATGAGTCGGTAAAGGAAGCCGTCGCCAAACACGGGCCGGAGGTGCTAGGTCGGCTGGTAAAACGTCATTTTAAAAATGTTTTGAAAATCGGATAGCTCGGCCTGAACTGCGGAAAAAACGCTATCAACAGAATGATGATCAAAGCTATTCCAGTGACAATTTCCCAAACATGCAGACCGTGTTCGTGGCCGATCGGGGAGGTGACGGTGAATCCCCATCCCAATAGGTATTGTGCGATAAAACCGGCAGCCAGAGCGGTGACGGCGACGATGATCAGATAAATGAGGGCGGTTCTTCGACCCATGATTTTCCAGATGGCGGAAATCGAGGCGGCGTTTGCGGCGGGGCCGGCGATCAGAAGCACCAGCGCGGCTCCGGGGCTGAGACCTTTCATGATCAGAGCGGCGGCGACCGGCACGGAAGAGGTTGCGCAGATATACAGCGGAATGCCGATGACCAGCATGAACAGCATCTGGGTGATGAAACCGCCGGGTATGCACTCAAAAATATCCGGCGGAGCCAAGGCGCCGATAGCCCCGGCAATGACTACGCCGACAACCAATGCCCGGCCGATATCCTGAGGCAGCGCGAAGAATCCGTATTTCATACCCTGCATAAACGTGATGCGCGATTTGGATTGCAGGATATCGGTATGATCGGTTGTGCAATGGCTGTCTTTATCACAGCAGTGCGAAGCGTGATCCAGGTGAGCGGTCGTGTGATCGTCGGTTTGCCGATCGTCTTTATCCAAAACATTGATGATCAATCCGCCGGCAATACCTGAAACCAGGGCGACGAGAGGTCTGAGCAGGGCAAAGAAGCCACCCAGCAGGCTGTAAGTTACCGCGATGCTGTCAACACCTGTCTGTGGCGTCGCCAGCAGGAAAGCCGACGCTGCGCCTTTGTTGGCGCCCTGCTGCCGCAGCGAAGCGGCGACCGGGATGACACTGCAGGAACACAGCGGCAGAGGGATGCCTAGCAGCGTTGTTTTCAGCACCGGAAGAAAACTGCCTTTACCGAAATGCCGCTGCACGAAAGATGGTTTGATCCAGGCATACAGCATGCCGGCTATCGCAAAACCCAGCAGCAGATAAGGCGCCATCTGTCCCCATACAAACCAGATGTTTTTGGCCAGATTCATCAATATATTCATCACAGATCCCTTAACCATCGCATCAGACACATCCACCATGTATTGGAAGCTTGGAGATATCGAACGTTACAAAGTTATCGCGATTTCTGTTTATGCCCGGCCGAATTTGATATACTATGCTTCCTTTGCCTGCATGGAGAATGAAAATATGGCAAATGAGAAGAAAATTCAATCAGATGCGCTGCGAGTCAACCTGGAACAGACGCGGGTGACGGATCCGGCCTTGCCGGAGTCCCACCAAAAACTTCTGGATCTTGCCGAAAGTGCTTTCGGTGTCAAAAACAGACTACAGAAATTTTTCTGGGAGCTGCATCATCCGTATTCGAATGATGAGCAGACGGTGAAATTGCTCCGAGAAACGTTTTTGAACGATTTATGGTTTTATATCCGCCATGACGAGGATTGTTCAGGTCTGACCGCGATTGTCGAGGTATTTGAATTGATGCTGCAGCGTAACCTGACTGACATGCTCCGCGAACGGGTCATGACAACGCTGCTGGATGTCATGGGAACGCTGTATAAGGAATTGGTTCAGCCGAATCGTAATGAGTTGGAACGCATCATCGAGGCGTCTTTGCAGGTGTTGGAAAACCAACGTGAAAAACCGGGTTTGCTGGTATGTCGATCGTCGAGTTTTCTGAAGGAAGTCGATAACGGACTCGCAAATGACCCACGCTGGAAGGATCGTTGGTTTGCGCTGTTGAAAAATGCCCTGGAAAGGAACCTGGATTTTTGGTACCGGGAATCGGGATATGAAAAATGGGTTCAGGAATGGGCGTTTTTGACGCAGACCGATCTGTCGTTCCTGGAATCGTCTTTGGGTGAAAATTATTTTGCCGGATTGAAGACAAAACTGGAAAACCTCAAAACCTGGTCGGATTTGATGAAAATGGAGGATTGTACGGGTATTTCCGATCATTTTAGGGATGCGGTGCAACAGATCGGGAATTCTCATGATCAAACCTATTACCTATTATATCTGTTGAAACATCCGGGCATGATTCATGAACAAGATACTTTGCTGCGAGATTTGAACCGTGCGATTCAGAGTATTCGCGAAGAAATCAGCGACGAAGAGGTTATCAGGTTTACCGATCGATTGTTCGAATATTTTACGCGATTCAAAGCTACACATACCGGAAGAATTTTAGATAGTATCAGAGCCTTGGCGAAAGCGTTGTTTGCCCGCGATAGTGTGCTGTGTATCGAGCATTTTATCGACAAAGTGATTCAATTCGGGTTTATAGCGCCGGAACCTTTGTCAACTCGAAAAACCTGGCAGAATGAAATCGACCCGAATCATGTCAAATGCCTGCGCACATGGTTGGAGATCATCGAGTACAAACCGGAATACTGTTTGAAATTGATCGCGGCGCTGGTCGTCAATATCCGTATAAAAGGTTTGTACATTTCAGATACGGATCTGTTTCAGCGCGATATCACGAAACTGCTCAATTCCCGTATCGAGCCGGCTTATCAACAGACTAGAGAACTGGCCAGGCTGTTCCCGGTTTATTTCAGTGAAATCGGTGCAGAAGGGCGTTTGCGGGAAGTGACGACTCAATTGGACGAATTTTCCAGTCGCCAGGACAGGTTGATACACTATCTGCGCAAACAAGTTCATACCGAAAGCAACAACACACATATCCGGTTGATTGAACGGATTGCCCGGTTTTGGTATGACGGCGACTCCAAAAAACTTGCCGAACATGTGCCGGCTGATGTGGCAGCCGAGCTGCACTCGAGCGGGGAATGGTTCGACCCAGTACATCGTTCGATTCGCGATATCTGCGCCAAGTTCGGAGTTGCGCCGGAAGAGAGCCTGAAACTGGCTCCGCGACGGATAGAAAAATACCTGGGCATGGTCGAAAAAAAGGATCCGGTGGGCCGAGACACAGAACGGCTGGGCAAGTTGATGGAGTTGTATCAGCTGCTGGAAGCGAAATACACCGTCAACGATTACCGGATCATCGAAATGCTGAAGCAGAATCCCGTGATGCAGCACAAAGCGCATCGTTTGGAAAACATGTTGAAAAAAGAGAATCCCGATGCAGCGCTCCACTTGGTTTTCGGTATGCTCCAGCAGTTGAGAAAAATAATTTTGAATCCTGTTCGGATGGAGTCGACGGAGTCGATTTATCATAAGCGTCATATTGCTGCAGGTATTCCGTCGATGTACGGCCGGTATGGTGAACCGAAATTCGAGGCGCTCGGGTTGTCGTTTCGGCTGGAGGTCCTGGCGGCGAGCTTGATGCAGAAAGTTATCGACAACATCAACTTGCGGTATATCAGCGCCTGGACGCTGAGACGGATTATTCAGGTGTTGTCGTATTTCCAGATGGGGTTCCGCTTGACGGGTATCGTCAATGAGGGTTTCAATGCCAACATCGCCATGCTGAACGACAGTTTGGAAACCACGTCGTTCAGTATAGCGCAGTATGTGAATTTGTTTCAGTTTCTGATGCGCAATGTCAATCAAATCATTCAGACGTATTGTATTCGGCCGTTCGAGAAGATTTTGTGGGATACATTGTTGAAGGAGCATTACAGGGCTTTTTCCGAGCAGCCGGATGCAGAACAAACCAAGGAACTGCATGGCGAAGCCGAGAAATTTTACCGTGAGGTATTGTCTTCGGTGTTTCTGGTTTCTCATTTGGATAACTTGATCAGTCGGATTTTGAATACGCTGAATCATATGGCCAGCGCGATGGAGCCTGAAATCGTCGATGGCGTCATGACGTTCGATCCTGATTTGATGACCAGCTCGATACGTGAGGTCAATCACGCTTTGGACAGCCAGATATTTCTGGGTTCCAAAGGGTATTTTTTAAAGCGTTTGTATGCCTATGGATTTCCTGTTCCGGAAGGTTTTATTTTGACGACTGAGATGTATCGGCGTAGGGTGGCGATATTGCGGCATCCTGAGATATCGCAGGAGGTCGCCGGGCTGGTGCGTCGGCGCATTGCCGAGTTGGAGTCGCACACCGGCAAAAAATTCGGTGATCCAACAAATCTGCTGTTGTTGTCTGTTCGTTCGGGAGCGGCGATATCGCTTCCGGGCGCCATGACGACGTTTTTGAATGTCGGCTTGAACGATCATATCGTCGAAGAGCTCAGCAAGCAATATAATTACGGCTGGACATCCTGGGATTGCTATCGCCGTTTCCTGCAGACCTGGGGTATGGCCTACGGTATTCCACGCGATGATTTCGATTCGGTTATCATCGCTTTCAAACAGCGTTACCAGGTCGAAGAAAAAATGAAGTTCACCAATGCTCAGATGCGGGCGATAGCGCTGGCATATAAGGATCTATTGATCGAACATGGTGTCAAGTTGGAAGAGGATCCCTTCCGGCAGCTCATGGAAGCCATCATGGTGGTGATGGATTCGTGGAGCACTCCTCGGGCGAAAATTTACCGCGAACGTCTGCAGATAGCGCCTGATTGGGGAACAGCGGTCATCATTCAGCAGATGGTGCTGGGCAATATCAATGTCGATTCCGGGACGGGAGTTGTGTTCACGCATGATCCGGCGATCACTGAAGCCGGCATCAACCTATACGGTGATTATACGATGTGCAGCCAGGGGGAGGATGTTGTGGCGGGCCTGGTGCACACATTGCCGATATCGGAAAGCCAGCGGCTGCGGTCGCCGCAAAAATCCAGTTTGCCGCCTGGAAAAGATATGTCTTTGCAGAAAGACTTTCCCGAGATATATGGGGAGCTGCTGAAGCGCTCCAATGAGCTTGTTTATGCACATGGTTTCGGTCACCAGGAAATTGAGTTTACGTTCGAGAGCGGTAAAAGAAACGATTTGTATATTTTGCAGACGCGGGATCATTCGTGGAATCGAGACGATGAAATACCGGTTTTCAAAGATGCGGATATGAGTAAAAACATACTCGGTACCGGCATTGGTATCAGCAAGGGCGCCATGAACGGGGTGGTGGTATTCGATGAGGAAGACCTGCGGATTTTTGAAAAGAAGTGTCCCAATA
Source organism: bacterium (assembly GCA_049652745.1). GTDB lineage: Bacteria > CSSED10-310 > CSSED10-310 > CSSED10-310 > CSSED10-310 > JBASEY01. The sequence continues at coordinate 110,985 of JBASEY010000042.1, forward strand.
CCAATCGGATACTGATCCGCCCCGACACGGTGCCGGACGATATCGGAATGATTTTTGATTGTGAGGGGCTTCTGACGGCTCGCGGCGGCGCGGCTTCCCATGCTGCCGTCACGGCTGTCCGGTTGGGCAAGACGTGCGTCGTAAACTGCAGAATGTTGACGGTATTGGAAAAAGAAAAACGATGTGTTATCAATGGCCACGAGTTTCGATCAGGTGACCGTATAGCCATCGATGGGCGGTCCGGCCATATTTATAAGGGACACTATTCCATTGGCATGGCGGCTCCGTTAGGGTTGCCGTGAAGGAGGTTTCAGGTGATGAAAAGCGAGCGTTATTTGGGTATTAACGGTGCCGGCAGAATCGGAAAATTGACGTTATGGCATCATATTTTACGGGGACATTTCGATGGAATGGTCGTCAATTTCGGGCGACAGGTGGGCAGAGGGTTGGAAGACGCCGTCAACAGCCTGTGTTCAGATTCGACGTACGGCTCGATCGAGAAATTTTTGTTTGGTGTCAATGCAACACGAGATGTATCGATAGTTGACGCCGACAAAGGCTTGATCGCCATGTTTGGCAAACCGGTCAAAATTTTATTGGAAGCCCGAAACCCCAAAGATATTGCGTGGCGGCAAGCGGGGGTTCAATTGGTGATCGATACGACCGGCGCTTTTGCCGATCCGACCGTTCCTTCCGATGCGCCCGGCGGCAGTATTCGAGGTCATTTGGATGCCGGCGCAAAAGTTGTCGTCAACAGCGCTCCTTTTAAAATAAAAGATAAATCTTTGTCCGAGCCTGACGACTCCACCATGCTGATTTATGGTATCAATCATACCGAATACCAACCCGGTGTCCATCGGATTCTGTCGGCGGCTTCCTGTACGACGACCGGTCTGGCGCATATGATCAAGCCGCTGCTTGATACCGAAGAAACGTCGCGGATTATGACCGCTTCGATGTCGACAATACATGCAGCGACCAATTCACAAAGTGTTTTGGATAATGTTCCAAAAACGAAGGCCACGGACTTGAGAAAAAACCGGTCGATATTGAACAATATCATACTGTCAACGACAGGCGCTGCGAAAGCGTTGGAAAAAGTTCTGCCCGAAATCAAACGTGTCGGTTTCATGGCTGACTCGGTCAGAATACCGACCAGCACCGTGTCGTTGATCAATCTGAATGTGACGTTTCACACTGCTCTGAATGAATCGCATGAGCCGATAATCAACAAAGAATTTTTGAACGATATATATAGAAAAGCGGCCCAAGGAGCTCATAACGGTCATATGATTTTTTCCGAAAAACAAAACGTCAGCACGGACTTGCTGGGAGTGCCGGCAGCAATTGTGATAGAAGGTAATGATACTCATACACGAACAGCCTTAATCGAAATACCCTCTGAGATAGCGGCTGCTCAAGGGTTGAAAATCGATAAACCGATTCAATTGCCGGTTACGCATGCCAAGATATTCGGCTGGTATGACAATGAGTACGGCAGCTATACGTGTGCGCTAGGTGATTTGGCGGAGTACATCGACAAGAAGATGGGTTGACGATGACACTCAAAACAGGAGCCATAGTACTGATCACGGTCGTTATCGCGGTGGCTGCATTCGGGCAGACGGAGCATGGCGTATCGGCGGCATTAATACAGGCTTTCAGGTCCGGCAGGGCAAACGAGTTGACAAGGTTTTTCCCCGAGACCGGCCGGGTTCGACTGGCGATTGCCGGCGTGAATATCGCGCCGGGTGACTATTCTTCGGTACAGGCGGTTGCGTTGCTGCAGCAAGCGTTCGATAGTTTTGAAACTGTTTCGTTTGCGCTTGATGGGCGGCAGGATGCCCTCCGGGGCGATTGGAAAGTAAAAAACAGGAATACCGGAGAACAGAAAAGCATAAATCTATATATCGCGATACAAACTCAACAAAACACATCGGTCATAATGTCGGTCAGAGGCAACTGAAAGACAGTGCGCTGAAACAGAACGATAAACGGTTTGTCGGCTAGAATAAAGATTTGTATAATAGTTGCAGATTTATGATAAATTCTTCAGAGAGCAAAAAAATAATTAAATCGAGTTGTTTGTTTTTACTCGGCCTATTGTTACTGTCGATTTTTTTCAAAATGCCGGAATTTAAGGGATGGGATGAGGCGTTTTACATGTCTCAGATGAGTTCTGCGATTTTGGACAAGGATTTAATGCTGCAAAATGATCTGCTGATCTATCCTAATGATGTGTGTGAAAGAATTCGGTTGGTGTCGGTATTGCGGCCGGATGGTGTGCATATCCAGCCTGAAATCCGCAAGTTATGATAACTAGTGTTTTGATTCCTAAATGATATATCAATGGTGTTGACCTGTTATCGATACATCTTCAGGTTGGTATTTCCACCTGAATATGATGGGTTCTGCGTTAAGA
>JBASEY010000043.1:0-19625 GCA_049652745.1 bacterium
TCGGAATAGATTCAGGATTTGATCCAGCGTGGATTTGACTTTGGGATGAAAATTCATGGGATACCTCCTAAAACGGAAAAGGGTTAGATAATGGCAGTTCGATCGTAACGGTCGTGCCGATTCCAGGTGTGGATTCAACACCTATCGAACCACCGTGATTGCAGATGATCTGACGGGCAATACAGGTACCGAGACCGATGCCGTCAGGTTTGGTTGTGTAAAGGGGTTGCCAGAGACGTGATAGTTGCTCTGATGTCATACCGATTCCAGTATCTTGAATGGTAACGATCACATGAGCAGCAAAAGACTCACAGGTTATTGAGATGGTGTCTTGCTCACTGCAGGCATCGATCGCATTCTTGATGACATTCAGAAAGGCCTGGCCGAGTTGACGGTTATCGCCCATGACATGAATCAGATCACTGGGAATGTCTGTTGTAAGCGTGATGTCGCGGGGATTTAATAATGGCTCAACCAGATGAAGCTGCATCCATAGCAGACAATTGAGATTGACCGGCACCTTTTGGATATCCGTTCTATCAACCTGCAGCAAGGGAATCAGACTACCGATCTGCTCTGATGCTTTCTCCAGGATAACAACAGCGTCCTGATCCTCGATAGATACTTGTGACCGTAATTGAGATAGACCTTCAGTCAGGATGTTCAAGTAATGACGGATCTCGTGACCGACTATCCGATGAATAGGAATAGCAATAGGTGTAGAGACAGTCTCATCAGGAGCAAAGGTCTCCGGAATGGTATGGAACGGGATAGTTTGAAGTGTTTTCATGATAAATAAAACCTCCAGATATACAAAAAAGGCCGGAGTGAATAGATACTCCGGCCAGGTTTAGGATCACCTATACGATGACAGGCGATCAGTTTAGATTGTGAATGAAACTTAGAGACTAAGAACAATCATGGGAATCACCTCCTTTCAACCATGAAAATTACAGATATAGCCACCCCAGAAGACCTGGGACTGGTAGGAATAGTTGGAAATGCTATAGCAAAGGGGTGGGGGCACGGAACGTTTGCTGGGCTACAGTAGAGCCCTTTAACCAGACCTAGTACCCCGACAAAATTATTCTGATTTTTTTCACCTCGCGTGTGAAGGGATTTGCGATCATTTTCACAGAGGTTTCCGAGTGGTGGCTATGCCAATGGATATGTTTAGATGTCAGCCACAATAAAAATTACAGTGCATGTTTGAATTCAAATGAACCGGCCAAGCACTCCACGAATGCGTCCGGTTTCGTCCTGATTCCCGATTGCGATGCCGGGGGCTGACGCCCCATTCGGCATACGCATCGTCCATCTGCGGACGAAACCGGTTCTCGTGAGCACACATCAGGATGAATCTGTCATCACGAGGCGGAAGCCCAAGTTGCCGTACGTGAACGACGGCGCGCTCCAAACGCGATACGCTGACCGGCAGCCCCTGGCGTAGAGGTTCCAACCGCCGCCCCGGCAGACGCGGTAGGAACCGGAACCCGGGCCGACGGGATTACGCCTGGGCGACTCACTATAGTAGTCCTCACCATACCAATCCAGACACAACTCCCATACATTACCGTGCATATCATACAACCCCCAGGCATTCGCACGACCACTACCCACGTCCCACGTCGATTTAAGATACCTTCCCTTGGAACAACCCGATAAAGGATAATTCCCTTTATAATTCGCATCAGAGGTGCTCAAACAATTCCCAAAGGCAAATGGACCCGTCGTCCCTGCCCGACACGCATACTCCCACTGCGCCTCCGTCGGCAACGTAAACCTTTTTCCCGTTTTCTGAGATAGTTTTCGGCAAAACTCCATCGCATCATCCCAGGAAACCCGCTCAACCGGACGATTGTCACCCTTTAAATGACTCGGATTCGTGCCCATGATCACACGATACTGCGCCTGCGTCACTTCATACTTGCCTATCCAGAACCCATCCAGTTCAACCCTGTGAACAGGACCTTCATCATCATCCCTTACGGATTCACTATTCGGCGAACCCATCTGGAAACTGCCGCCTGGAATGAACACCATTTCCAGGGTGATACCAAAACCCAAATCGAAGATCTGTGTTTGCTGTCGATTAGGTATAATTAAGGGTGATACTCCGCCAACGATAATGACCAAAACGATGATCAGGCCCCCGATACCTGCAAATAGCATCAATCGGCGACGTGACCGTGCGCGTGAAAAACTATCCGATTCCTGACGCCGTTTTTGTATGTCTTTCCTAAGAGATTCTTCAAACGACGAACCGCTACCCCCAAGACTTCCTATGGTATTATCTGCAAAATTCATCTGCTTCGATCCTCCATGTCACGTCCCATCGAGATTCTTATCACGGCATAATATCCAACTTGATCTTAGCCATCAACCGTACCGATGTCTCCGGTCTAATAATCAACTTGTCTTCTTCTTTGCGATGGGAATTGGAATCATACTGCAGGCGCTACTATTCCAAGAAGAAAAACTTTAGATGGGGTTAATATTTTCCCTTGGATACGTGCTCTCTATGTATGGAACAATTTTTCAACTATAGGTTTTCGATCTCGTTATTCGAGAGATCTCCATCGATATGATGAATCTTCAGCAACACCACATCCACGGCACCACAGAACGAACAGCGATCGCTAACCTCATGATAGAGTTTCTTGCTTGACGAGGATAAAACCAACTGGTGCTATTTCCTGCATTTGCGTTTCTGTGAGGCATATCTACTGTTTCTTCTATAAGACCCCCGATAGCTATTGTGACCCGGAAATCAAGAACATTTCAGACCATGAGCCCATGGTCGCTGCAATCAAATGATGTTCGTTCTTTGTATCCATTTCATCACTGGGCAAACTTACATGAACGTTTAATAACCTCAGTCGTTGACCAGGATGCAGATCAAATGTTGGATTTTCAGTTCGCAAAAGAATTGCTTCGCCAGCTTTCATTGCGGGACCGTATTCAACTTCACCATCCCAACTGCTTGGTCCATGTTGAGAGGATAGTTTGATCTGTATATCGATGTATTTTCCATTTATCATTTTGCCTGTTAGATAATTCCGGACGAGCCAAGGCCAATAGTCCTCGCATAAATGTCGCACCGCACAGTACATACAGTTTTCAAGGCTCAGACGTGCCTGGGGATTACCCGATTGGAGATTAGCTAGCGCATCACCCGTTCGTTTCTTTATTTCATTTTCAAGCGAACTTAGCTTGCTGATGTCAGGAGGTAGCACTTCGACGTCACACTCATCGTAGGAGATCACGAGTTTATCAGCAAGCCGGCTATTAGGATTTAAACCACTGTCCTGAGCCCAAAGCAATGCATATGTCCACAGTTGGACTTGGTGCTCCTCTTTTTGGGTTCCAGTCTTGAAATCTCTGATCTCACATTGAGCAGCCGAAAGAGAGAGCAAGTCAGCAATACCTCGCCACTTCAATTTGGGGGCTTGAAGAAGAACCTCTGTGTATGTGCCATGCTGTAAAGCATGACGAAGTTCCCTCTTCGGCTGGAGAATGGGTTTTCCCTGTATGATAGTACGAGGCTCGATGCGAATGCGAGATAGGAATTTCTGAACCCTCGTCCTAATCTCTGGAATCTTGGCAGCAAGTTGGGTACGCATATCGCCAAGGACTACGGCGACTCGTGGATTTACCTTGTATGGAAGCAGGACTCGTTCAAGGCTATCCTTAATGATATTTGTATAGCCACCCAATTGTTGTAGCGTTAAAATCGCACTCGCATCTGCTAGCGAAGAGCAACCGTTTTCTAAAAGAGCCCTTGTGATTTTCTGGAGACTTAGATGAACGATTGTTCCTTCAAGCGCTGAAGATTGCGGCACGGTAGGGTAACCGCTGTTATTCCATATTTCTGAATACTCAGAAGCAACAAGCGCCCAACGACGAGGACAAATTTCCAATTCTATGAGTGTGGAAAATGACATCCATGACGGGACTTCAGGCCATCTCGTTGGTCGCAATACGCGCCAGAAACCCTTATTATTCCAACCAGACATTTTCCTATCCTATCTGCGCGATGAGACGGCTCGTTGCAGCAGGTAGATTCCGCCGTACAACCATTTCATCATAAAGATACACAGGGATAGAAGGGCAAAACTCCTTGATTTCTCTTAACAATTGGTCAGGAGGATCATCAGGTGTTAAAGGGCCATGAAGGCCAATGATATATTCGGATCCATCCGAACGTCTAACGTATATCGGGATTGTTACTGAGCCAAAGCCAGGAATAGACATTTGATGATTTCGCTCGATAGTTAGCCCCCCAAGGTCTTGTCGCCGGAGATCCTCAAAGAGCAAGTCTGTAGACATTGCTAGCCTGCTGGGATCCATGGTCGGATAATTGCCATGAATCAGGAATCGCATTAGGCTCGCACCAAGCTGACGATCAAGAAGATCGTGTTCGAACTTATTCTTATAACTTCTCAAGCAACGGTAACAGGACCGATCACAATTTTCGGGACACTCTTCTAAAATATGCAAGGCATCTTCAAACACTGCTATCCCATGATGACCAACTCTTTGAGCAAAGCCAGCGCCGCCAGGCAGGGTGTCATAAAGGTAAATTTCTGCTTCGCGACCTTCACGCCCTGCAACAGTGAGCGCTGGTCGATATTCAGCCTGTAATTCTTTAGCTTCTAGTTCTAATCTATTGCACGCAGCTTTGGTGAGCGCCTCGCTAATGGTGCGCAGCACAACCTCAGTCGCCAAGAGCCCAGGAGCGAGCGTGAGTGGTGAGTTTACTCTGATGGAAATTAGAAGTACGTCACTAATGAAATCCGTTCCAAGGACAAGCCCTTTAGTTGCGCCACCACCCGGACAATTTTCGTCTCTACGGTCGGGATACGGCTTTCTATGTGCCGCTCCGACTACTCCTTTAGGTAAGGCAGTCGGCTCGATGAGGCCGCATTTTGTGCAATAAGTATAACCCTCTTCACGTGGACCTCGGTTCGTGACAAGGAGGTGCTGCCTGGTATAATAAACACGAATGCGGTCATTGAGTCTTGTCCACTTAGCCTCATCTGGTGGTGTCTGCATTGTTAATTTGGCACGGGTAGCGTAACTCTTCGCGGGTTGATCGTCAGGTGAAGTTCCTTCTTCTTTGCTCACGGGGTGTGCAAACCCAGGTGGACGCAACCAGTACCTAGCAGGACCAAAAGTGCCAACTCCGCCACAAGCTTCACAGTCCCTTACCTCATTCCGCGATCCTTCCTCAAGCGATGTGGTTTTGGCATAGTGGCAATACCTGCACTCATAGTACAATCGCCTAGACTGCCATGCACGATAGAGATCGTTTTGCATTGGCGAGTAGATAGCGCCTGATGTCCAAAGCTTGCTGCCAATCCAAACCTCCTTTCCCGGCGCGTATTCTGAGAGCGCGACTGGAAGCCCTTGGGAAGGCGTGAAGCGAAAAGCAGTATGATAGTCTGAGGAGTCATTAGGGTTAAAGACGTAAAAAGTGGCGACATCTGTTGGAAATGCATATCTCGGCAGAACTCCTTTATAAAGCAAACGGTCGAGGAGGTTTTCAGAGGCTGGATCACGGCCAGGTATCTCCTCCCCTTGTTCATCAGCCGCTTCGAGGTTCGTCCTACCTTCATCATTACCTTTCTTCGCCAACACTTTATTAGCCAAACCAGCATTGGATGAAGTACTTGATGCATAATTTATTGCATCGTCAATTGGCGTAAGAGTACCTTCAATAAGTGTGTTAAGTAGCGCGTGACGATCAGCTATTGGTATCTCATTTGGAAGCCAGGCAGTTACATCTTCCTTTAATTCTGCCTCATACGAACGTAACCAATGCTCCAAGTCGATCCGATTCAGAACTTTATTAACGTCCTTGAAATCGGTTACTGTTCCGAGAACTGCAAACAGATGCGGCTGATCTTCCGGCCTAATTGTTGGGAGTTTGGCCTGATGGTAGCGCTGCAACAAATAGGCTGTCACATGACGGCGTGCGATCTCTGGGTTATCAAGCGTCAGAGTCGGATCATCAACCGCTCCCCTAATCATCTGATCAGGATGGGTGAAGTAGTAATCATCATGGCTATCAGCGCTGCCGAAGGCAGTCACTGTGGCGACAGCATTTCCACGTCTACCTGCACGACCAGCACGCTGCTGGTAGTTAGCACGAGCAGGGGGCATATTGCGGAGTGAGACGCCAGAAAGGGAACCAATATCAATGCCTACTTCCATCGTTGTTGTGCACGAGAGAACATCGATCGCAGGCCGCTCACGCCCTGAATCATCAGGCCCAAGATCCACGTCTTGAAAGAGGAGTTCATGCTCTTCAGCCTTGGAGAATACTTCTTCGGCTTGCGCAGCATTGAGTTGAGCCGTGTGCTCGGCTGCAATTAACGCCATGGGCACAATAGGCGGTGTTTTCAGGGCATCAATTGTGCTTGCTCTATAGTAGCCCTTTCGCGCAGTGAAGACCGGGTCGACGTCTGGATTGATAAGCACCGCTGTATCCTGACCGCAGTTGACACAAGTCATTTTCCCAGGAAATGGACGCTGGGTCGTTCTGCAAGACTGGCAATAAGACCATTTACCACCAATTGCAAGTGAAAGTTCTCTTCCATTCAAACGATACTTGTTCTGCGAAGTCCGCTCTGCAAAGAGTTCCAGTAGCAGCGGAATCCACTCCTTTTCGAATAAAGACCGAGCAGGCTTATCGCGAAGAAGCCGATGCATTTCAGTAAATTTACCTGATCTTGGCTGGACATCACGCAGCCACCAAGCTGGTGGCATGCGGCTCAACCAGAAACCAGGGCGATGCCAACAACGAAGCCAAGCGCGAGTAAGTGCAATCTTTTCTTTTTCAGTCTCGGCGTACCCAGGTATTTCTGGCCAGGAACTGATGATTAAAGTGTGAACAGGCCGTTCTACGATAGATGCGAGAGCTAACGATTCTAGTCCATAATAGCTATCTGTAAGTGATTTCATGATCGCTCTAAGCAAAGACTCCGGTGGTGCCGACGCTCTTATCTGTAGCAGCAACTCCAGTAGGTCTGCGTCTTTGGTAAGCACCTCATTCCTAACTGCTCTCTCAACAAGGTTTTCATCCTGAAAACTTTCACCAAATTTCAATTCAGGGCGAAGCCTTACTCCCATATATTTTGCGGCAATCAGCACACTGAAGTAGAGATCTTCTAGCGATAATACATTAGAGATAATTGACACAGCAGCGAGCCGGGCGTATCCAGAGACAATCAAAGGACGCAACGCGTCCTGAGTTGAGTAGGTCTGTAGGTTTGGCGCGAGCCGTGCGGCCATCTGACGGGAATCTGAAAATACTAGAACTTTTCTGCCGCGCAAAGGAGCCAATTTCGTGGCTTGAATTGGACTGGGCGGCTGGACTTGAATCTGTTTTGCTATCAGCGCTTGGAATGGTTGATCGCCCTTTGTCAGATGATCTTGAACAGATGATCGTCCAAATGCAGCGCTCTCACCACAGACTGCGCATGGTCGAAACTCACCTGGCTTCGCATTACAAGTCTCATCCTTGGTATCCGGTGGGTTAGAACGGCCTGCCCTAAGGTAGACCTGACGGTTTCGGGATCCCAGATTAGCTGGATTCAGACGTCCAGTTACTAAGTCGTATTCCGCTGGTTCGACTGCTTCATTGAAAACAGGTTTCTCAAGTAATAAGTCGATGGGAGCAAGTTCGTCAAAATAGCCAGTAGCCGTTCGAAACGCCCCGCCAGGCTCCGGCCATAAGAAGTCCGGATCATCTACATTATCCGTATAAGCACGGCAATAAGCTGTGCCACAGTTTCGGCACGTAACTAATTCGAGGACTCGTGCCCCACAATCACAAGTATCTCGTGGCTGGCTGAAAAGCTTTCCAGTGGGTCCACCGCGCTCTGCGGCAGGAAGGCAAGAACACTTTGGATCCATGCAGGCCCAGATGCCCGCAAGTCCTCTGTAAAAAGAGTGCACCCTGCATGGTAGCACACTAGGTTCGGTTACATCACGCCTAGCTACGCTGCCAATAGCGATCAGATTTGTGACAGCACGAGCCGCCACATTTGAAGAAACACCATCGAACAATTCTTTACCAAGTTCGTCAACAGGATAGGCCTTGGTCATTGTGAGATTGATAAGCCTTGCCATTGGTGCAAAATGGGATAGTGCATCGTAGAGCGCCCTCTGTAGTTCCCAAGGCGGCTCAACGTTCCGGTATTTTAAGAAAGACGAGATATGGGCGAGTCTAGATTCATCAGTGTCCGTTTCATAAAAGGCTTCGAGATTAATTAAATTTAGGGCATTCGCATCCTCGGGCGTCCCTTTCGCCGCTTCAGAGCGGAGCAGAAGATCTCCTTGCACGTTTCTAAAGTCAGCCAGATCTTTTCCTGTAAGTTGCGAAGCAAATTGTACTGCATAGTTGGGGTCTCTGAAGCTTGCGCTAGTACAGATAACTTGAAGACGTTCAGCAGGAATACCTAAGCGCATGCGGAGACGACGGATAAGCAAGGCTACTTCTGCCCCAGCAGCTCCTCGATAGAGATGCGCCTCATCGATGATAAGTAAAAGAAGTTCATCCGGGTTATCGAGCAGCCAGTCCCGAGTCCGATCAAAAATCGGTCGTTCTATGGGACGCATCAACATATATTCGAGCATCGAGTAGTTAGTGATGAGGACATCAGGTGGAGTTTCCTGCACCTCGTGTCGTGTGACGAGTTCAGGATCTTCCGGCAATGTCACACATCTCTTAAACTCACCACTCTTTTTATCAATCCATCGCTCACCTTTCTGTCCATACCAACTAATAAGATCCGGCTTTGCTGGCCATTTTCCTCTTTTTCTTAATTCACTTACCAGCGCCTCGGCAGCTTTCTGCCGAGGTGATGCTGGTTCCTGAGCAAGTTCTAAGTTTCGAACATAGTACTTTCCGATTGGAGCAAGCCGGTCCATGTCTTTATCTTTATCGCGAACACCGGGATACAAGGTTCTGCTTGTATACCTTGCGAATCTAGCTGGCCTCCCTGACCATTCCATGAACTTTTTGACGATCCGTGGGTCGCCGAAGAGTAAACGGAGCCGTCCCAGTTGATCATTTACGAGAGCATTCATTGGGTAAAGCACAATTGCTCTCACAGCAGATGTCGAACCAAACTGCGAACCTTTATTTCTCGCCTCGCGTGCGAGTTTTCCAAGCATAGGCAACAAAAAACACTCAGTCTTACCGGACCCCGTACCAGTCATGACTACTATGCTTCGTCCCTCGACTAGCGAAAGTTTTGTTGAGATTGCCTGATGTTCATAGGGCGGGTCATGGATAAGCCGACCGAGATCACCTTCAGGTTTGGAGACAGCCGCGAAAACGTCGAGAACTGCTGGATTGAGACCGAGTTCTCGAAATGCTAAGCCTGTCTTATAGCGAGGCGTACTCTCCAGATATGGTCTCTGATGGATCACGCCAGGCTCTTCGAGCAGCCGCCTACGCTGTGCCACAAGCGTTGGATGGCTAATATGATAGGTTGCCTCAATGTAGTCTCTCACTGCATGATGAAGTTGCTGAATGGTTTCTCCTATAGTCAAAGACATCTTGCTCACCTCTTTATGTTTGCTTTGCGTTTATTATTAGTTCGTCAAGCCACAACTCATTACGAGCGAATCTAAGTTCCTCCTCGAGTTCAGTTTCAGTCATCCGATAGGCAAATAAACATCGCGAACTTGTAACTGGCTCGCCAACTGCATCCCATCTACGCTGAGCCCACATTGGTACGGGTGAGAAAAACTCAACCACTCGAGTGTCAGCTGGGCCAGGACGCACTCTAAACCTCTGCGGTTCGCCGCGTTGTGCATCAATCGCCATTTGCAGGCGCCAAGCCTCGTCACATCCTCGCCATCGGCCCCCTGCAATTGGAAAATCGATAAGGCGCTCAGGATTACCATTGCGCAGTTGGACATAACACCATAATTTTGCGCCATATGCCTGACTTCGTCGTGCCACGAAACGTCCCGATTGAGAGCGTGGTTCTACCCAGCGACCGCGGTAGTAATCAACAGGACGTTCAGAGTCTAGTATTAAGAGTCCGGGAACATCGCGCGATGGTTGTGCGGAATCTAAAAGGTTGCCAACGCGCAATACGTGCTGTTCAGCGGTTTCGGCTGGAGGCATTTTCAACCAATCCTTATAGGACAGTTCTATAAGATCAAGTTGAACAAGGTCGCCACGTAGGTCCTCCCCCGGAGTCGGGCTTAACCGCCGCAAATGATTTACATACTCGATGCGAGTCTCAAGTTCATCAGGTAATGCTGAGAATTCTCCAGATGTGATCCCTAGCAAAATAACTGTGCCGCTCATGCGGATGACAAATGATGGCGGCGCAGCATATAGCGTCGCAATGTTCTTATGCATTGAATCCTCTGTTACATCGTTGTGTTCAAGGATATCGCCATGGGCAATCATAGCGTTTAACGTATTTTCGACAACAGTCTTCAATACTTCAAGGTCGTCCACTAAACCTCGCAGCGGCTGAACTACAGCACGTACAATCGTTGGGGCCGTACAGGGGCAAAGAAAACTCGCTACCCTACGAAGAGCTCCCGCGATCCCTTCGACCGATGCAAGATCAAGGGAGTCAGGATCAAGTCCCAACTCATCAATTTTGTGCGCGTGTACCTCAGATACAGATAGCTTTCTCATGCCCACCTCCAGCCTGCGTAAAGTTGTCCTGGCAATAATTGCGACTTGGTGTGATACTTGTTAATCGCGAGAACAAGAAACCGCGCTGCTCTTGCCGTTGTCGGCGCTTCCATGAGGCGTTCCAACCCCGCTCCAAGCCTTTCTCCGGCCCAAGCCTTGACTCCTGCAGGATCACTTGCAAGCCTCAAAGCTAGTTCAGAAATCCATTCCACACTTAATTCGTGAGCAGACGAAGAAGAGTGAAGCAAAAGACACTTCGAAGCTAGCGATGCAAACCGTTTGACCCTCTCGTTACATGTGATGAGAGCAAGGTCCACGTAATCACGGGCGAGGACTAAACCAACTTCTTGTTCATCTTGCCGTTTTGAAATAGCTTTTTGCAATAACTCCATACTGCTATCTCCCTTAGAGGCGTCGATCTCAGCCTTCGCCCAAGTATCACCACCAAGTAAACTCGCGACAAAGCATGCAAACGCTTCCAAAACTCCTTGTTGTCTAATCGTTGAAATGATATTGCCAGGCAACCTTGCGCTACCCCAAAGGCTTGCTATTTGAAGTGTGCGGATTATCGATTCTTTTGAACGCGGTCCTCCCTCAATATTAGAGCGGCATCCAAGACCTACCAATCCTTTAATATTCATAGGAGGAACGATTATCCCAGCCATGAAGCCATACATACGTGCAACATACAATCCGCCGGTTTCTGGAACATCGTATTCTGAGGTAATTTCGATTTTCTCCTCAATGCATGGTGTCTCGAAGGCCATGTGTGTAACTTCGGGGGGTGCATCGGCACCAATGTCATCAAGCAAGCGGATAAAATAGCCCTGGCTACGCCGTCGTATTGCCCAACGAAGAGGAGTGAAGTCTCTCTCGCAGCGTACTTTGAACGCGCCTAGTTCATCTGCTGTGAAATCAAGCTCGCAGATACGTGTTGTATCATAGAAATTTTTGGCTACTTCTGTTTTTCGAAAGCATTTTTCGAAGTGGTCACGCCATTTATCTGCAGTAACCGGCAGAGGAATAGGAGGTAGTTGTTTAGTAACAGTCGCAACATTGCCATCTCTTTCAAAAAAAGAAACTCGGCATTTAACAACGCGATTGGCTGGACCTCTGATCGTTACATCAACACGCCCTTCCCAAATTTGTTCAAGCGTCGGCGCCGAAGGCTCCATATATACCATTAGGGGGCCTCGCGAACTTTCGCCGGGTGCCCATGAACGTTCATCTCGGATACGTATCACAACATCCAGATCGCCGATCAACTCAGCCTCTTCTGTCAGGCTATTCTGGGCAGAGATCCGAACAGTATGAAGACCAATCGAAAGGTTGGGAAACTCAATGAAAGTCGGCTCACCTGGCATCACCGGTGTCAAATCAAGGCATAAATTTTCATTAGTCTCCATCGAGATCATGAGATGAGCTAATGAATGATCTGTCTGAATACCAAGACAAGGGCACTCTGAAGCAAGCCACTCGCCGTGGCCTTCTCCATCCCAGACAACAGCAGATAGTCCAGCTGGCCAGACCTCAATTGTCTTCCTTTGCCCTAGTCCAAGGTGTCGTAGCGTTTCTTCCCAATCTTCGTCAAGGGCTAAAGGAATGTCCAAAATAGCGCCATATGCACCTTGACATGAGAGGTTAATTGGAATGGCATGACCATTTGAACTGACTGGACCGGTCGTGCTGACCATAATGTACCGCTCCCCTGGTCGAACGCGTAAACTCCGGCATTCGTAGGCAAGCCCGTCGGATGCGATCCTAAAGAGCCAGGTGGAGCCAGGGCGAAGGAGGCACTCCGTACGGAGGAGATATTCGAGTTCAGGATTTGTCTGCTCGAAGCGCAATAAAACCTCATCAGAAAGTGGCCACTGAGCAAGCGTTACACGCTGTGCGCCGTGCAAACACCGTCCTCTTGCAAGCGGTCTTCCCGCAGCACCAGTGACAACACAACGCGAACCCGTGAGTATATCCTTTGTTTGAGGAAATCGGATGATCAGATGAGACAGATTTGGAATCTCGAGCGAAACCTCCCATGAAATATTTGTCGAATCTGTCGGTCGAAGGACGAGTCGAGGTTCAATCCCAAGTTTTGCAACCTCTGCTCTTGCAGCGGCCAGGTTACCTACGATGGAGATGGAAGGTTTCATGACTTGATCTGGCAATTTGAGACCACGAATTTGCACGCGTTCTGTAGCAACGCTACGAGCCCCGCGGAGCCACTCACGCGCTCGGCGTTCTCTGTCTAAATCTTTCCCAATTCTGCTAAGCGTCATTGGATGAATAAGGTGCTCTGTGCCGAATTCGCCCTGAAGGAGCAAGGCAGTTGCAATCTGACCCAATAGTTGTGGCTCTTGAACAAGATTTTGGAAACGCGATGTGGCATTCCAACTGTGTAGGGCAATGAGATCACCAAATTTTGAGGGTAACTCAGAGGAAAACTCGAATAGTTCTGCAGAGAAAAAGTGCCTCACTTCGTAGAGAATACGAGCAAGCTGTCTTTGAAGATCTGTAGGAAGTATGGCATGCGTGATTGGCCAACAGATGATTGAAAAATGTTTAGCCCATGTTCCGCCTGGCTCTACGCCATTGAATTCTTCCTGGAACCAGCGAAAGCAATCGCGAATCCAGTAGCGATCTCCGTAGATAGTCCAACCCGGAGTCTCTTCCTCAAATGTCTGCCAGTATTCATTACCTGAATAGCCATATCCAATCTCAGAGGCATAGACTATCCAAGCAAGTGCGTGGTCCCATGCTGGCGGACCGTCGGCAATGTGTGCTCGCACTGCAGTCATCAAAGCCCGAATCTCGGATATATCAAGACCATGCTCAAGGCCAAAAATTTGCCTGTTTTGGAACCTGCTTTTTCTATGAGCAGATAATACTCTGAAGTGACATTCAAGGCGTTTATGCCATTGTGCAAGGTTCATAGCCATTACCATGATGGTCCCGGACCACCGTTAAGCAGGCATTCCATTATCCTGCAACGTTCAAAATACATATAACGTTTATCTCGCGACGCTCTTGGTATTATCCACCGATTCAAACAGAATTCCATTATTTCGGAAGCTGGAAGAACGCAGGAAAAAACGTTTTTTTGTGTGCCCTGCAGGATTTCTTGCCAATTATTGGATAAAGGTATTGCATATACCTCCCGCGCTATTCCATGATTCAGAATGTCGTTGCCATCAAGCCCTATCTTCTCTAAAGCAACTCGAGCAACACGGAATTTCCAGTTTGGTCCCATACCGAACCGATTTCCTGTTGCATAAGGATGACCGACTGCTTCCAGATAGCCCCGCATTTTTTCGAATATCTCACCAGATAGATGAAAATGGCCAAAACCGCGCGTCTCTCCTATCCTAATAAACTGAGGTCCATTAGGTATTGCAAGCCGGTTGTAAAGAGAAGACCGCCCCAATGCAGATGTAGTTGTAAGCAATACAAGCCTTGCTCTATTTTTTTTCCCGCTGATAACGGCTTCTCGCCCCAAATACTTGCGGTCATATACCTCTTGAACCTCTTTACTCCCCATCAACGCAGCAACCAGTTTTCCGCCAATGAGTTGAGAATACGGAGGCACTGAGCCGACAACATAGGCATCCATTATGTGTTTTAGGCGATCTTTGCGATCTTCGAATGTCCAACCAATCCATTTATCGCGAGCCGAAAGATTGAATACAGGGTCACCGAGAGCAAAGAGCCCAATAAGTTGACCGTTCTGCTTGTCTCTAACGAGAAAACGTATCCTCCGGCCAAATCCTTGAGATACTGGTACTGACCATAAAAGAGATGCAAACCTGAAAAGCCGAGACTCTTCTGATTCTGGCCTGACTTCTATGAGTTCAGGGGATATCGCTTCAGGATCAACTTGTCTACCATTTGCAAAGTTCATAACCAAATCAGGGCCAAATTGCTCAATAAATGCCCTATTACTCCGCAATATATCGATCCTTTTTTTTGAGTGGAAATCTCGTATTCTTTGCTTTGTTAGTTGTCCCTCAATTAAGTATCCTTTCCCGTTCTTGGAAAATCCAAGTTTCTTGAGTTGTTCATGAAGAGCTTCTTGAAGTTCTGTTTTGTTCTGAGAACAAGAATATGAAGAAAGCTTTTCACTCTCTTTTGAATGCTGTGGATCAGTTTGATGAGAGTGTTGAATTTTGTTTGGAGATAAGGCTTCGGGGTTTTTCATCCCGCGTCCTCTGAGATTTCAGATACTGTGAAGTTCTGAATGATAAAAGATACCTGCACGTTCATACGATGGGACTCATCATCCCAATCCTCAGATTGGGATGATATAAGATCAATAAAACGGCGGCAGAAATTATCTTTGTTAAAGGCCATGTCTACCCTCTTCTCCCATACGCATTTTGCTGCTTCATCCATTCATTGATGGACTCCCGAAGGAAGCGCAGGTGTCGGCCCACTTTTTGGGCAGGAATTTTGCCCTCTCGGACGAGTTTATAAAGCGTCGACTTAGGGATTTTCAGATAAACGGATAACTCCTCAATAGTTAGGATACTGTCCAGCTTGCTGTCCATCAGAAACACCTCTGAAGCGTTTAGATAAATTTATTCTCAATACATCTCATCGCAAAGATATTTGTTACAGTAATTATCAGTTCATGTCAATTATTTTATTCAAGATGCATATTGATTCGATTGATGGGGGCTAAAGCTCCCAACTCAATGATCTTTCCGATGACATGGCAATCAAGATAGACATTCAATACTATTCGGACGCACGTGATGCGCTGTTGAAAGCGATACAAGAATAAAACCAACGCGATCCTTTATCTGCGTTATCTATTTCTCTTCCATGCAAACTTGCTCTAATCGAAATCTGATCTTTATCACAGAATACCCCTAGAACGCGCCAGAATGCCCCAGAAACGCTTTTTGCTTTTCTTGCAAGGGTTATTTAATTTACCCACCCCCTAACAAGGTCTTATTCTTGTTTTTCTGCTATCAGGACAGTGATGATCTGACCTGGATAGCCAGCCATTAGAATTTACCTGGAAGATATTGGGATCAAAACTGATACGTGCTCGTTTTGTATGGAACAGTCATTTCAACAATCGGTAATCTGATCTTGCAACCATTTCTATCTACCCCAACTGAGAATCAGTGTATGATCGGCAGGCTGATAAAAATTTATTAACAAATAAGATTTTCTCCGTCTCCGTGAAATAGTACTCCGATCTGGGACAGGTTATGTTTGATTCGGGAAGGTAATAGTTCAATGCAGATTTGTTGGTTGTGCGGTGAGTGGATGGGTTTTGATTTGTGGATACCATAATGCAATGTCTTTTGTCTCGTGTATGTTTTCATATAACACCTCCTAAGTTGTGAGTTAGTTTCTTTGCAATGTAGTTAATGAGCGATAATCCTGGCGAGAATAACCAGTGATTGATGAAGGCCATCCTCAGCTGCTCCTTCATTGGCTTTGGGTTTGAATACGGCAAGTTGATCAATACGAAATTCTTTGGATCACGCCTGAAAAGTTGGTAGAAATTGATCTGTGCACGAAAGAGATTGTTAACCGACTATCGCATAGTGATATGGCCAGTTGTTGGGATTGATAGAATAAATTACTTTATTTTCGGCTGTTGAAACACATTTGGAAGTAGACCACTACATAGCCATGCATTCATTGAGTTTATTTGTGTATCGCCATCACTTTTATGACATTAAACAGCCCTCGTTAATATCTTATCCCATTATTGTAATTGGCTGTCCTCCTTTAGCCGACAATTTCTTTACTATTTAGCTCCATGTCGTTTTAGAAGATCAACAACGTCAAGATGCCTTTTTATTGTTGCCAACGATAGAGCACTAGAGCCGTAGAAATTTTCCATATTCACCTTAGCGCCCGAATTTAACAAAAGCTTAACAACATCAAGATGACCATTCTCTGATGCAAACATTAGGGGAGTAAAGCCATAGATATTTTGGGTATTCACCTGAGCATCCGCGTTTAGCAAAAGCTGAACAACGTCTTGATGACCCTCAGCCGATGCCAATAATAGTGCATCTGATTTCATATTCATATCAACTCCTCTGTCTAACAGTAGCTTAACGATGTCAAGATGGCCATTAAGTGATGCAGACATCAGGGGAGTAAGCCCGCTCATTTTTATATTAACATCTGCGCCCTTTTCTATCAGTAGTTTAACAATGTCATGATGCCCCGCCGATGATGCGATCATTAAAGCAGTGATATCTAATTTGCTTTGTATATCCATTTTGGCGCCCTTTTTTAACAAAAGCTTAACGATGTCAAGATCACCACTTTCCGATGCTAACATTAGGGCGGTTAGACCGCGGTCATTTTGTATATTCACATCAGTGCCCTTTTTTAACAAAAGCTTTACGACATCAAGATGCCCATTCTCTAATGCCTCCATTAGGGCAGTAGCGCCGTCATCGCTATCTTGGATATTCACATCAGCATTATTAGATAATGCGGTTTTTACTTCTTTCAGCTTACCTTTCCTTGCAGCTATTAACAATCTTTCACTTGCTTTTACATTATATTTTGTTTCTCTACTAGGAGAACAAGACGTTACGGTAAAGGATACTATTAAGAGCAACACTGCTGTTTTGAAACCTCTTAATGGACACATGTTATATCCTCCTAATTATCTGGATCATCTTATATTTCCCCCAGTCTATGTCAACCACTTTGCCTTCTGCCGTCATTTGCGATGGATTTGCTTACATAGAACTTGAACCCCGTAGCAAAGCTATAGTTATTGCAATACCCCAGAAGCACTTTCTGGATATCAAGGTTTTTCCCTATTCTTTCTCTTCTTTCTCTTCTCCAAAGCATCCCTCATTTCTTCAATACCGAAAGGTGCGTAATGCCGAGCAGTCACCCGAGGATCGGTATGTCTCAGCAATCTCGAGGCTTGAAGCAACCCGGATGTCTGTTCCACCTGTTTCCCGAAAGTTCGTCGCAAGTCGTGGATAGTAACGTCTTTTATATCCACAGCCTCCTGCAGGAATTTCCAGGGACGTTTGAGGTCTTTCCGTGGTTGATTTTCTATTTTACCAGGGATTATGAATACACTTTCTCTGGGTAATTCCCTCAGCAATTCCAGAACATTATCCAACAGCGGAATAGTCTGTGGCCTTCCGCTCTTGGTGCTTGGAATCCGCCATGATCCATTAACGAAATCAATATCTTGCCATTTTGCGTGAAGCACCTCGCTTAAACGAGCTCCGGTTTCAAGCAGAAGATAAAAGGCAGCTCTAACATGAATCTCCGGAAGTCTTTCAAGAGCTTCAATCAAACGATCATACTCGTCTTGTGTCAGTATTCTCGATCGTGGTGCAGGTTCAGGCATGGATCGGATCTTCATCGCCGGATTCGATGGAATCAAATCAAGCCGCCATGCAGATTGCAAACATGCCCGTACGGATGCAAGCCATCGATTCGCAGCAGTCGGATGCTTGCGCTTACTTTTGAACACATTTCGGATATCTTCTGCATTGAGTTCCGTTAGCAGTTTATCACCGAATACTTTTATGGCCTCACCAAGATAACGTCTGTCTTCCCTCGGGTGTTTCTTCTGCTGGACAACATCTTCCATGTAACGCTCAACCCATTCACAGAAGGTAAGCTCATTACCTGTATCACTCGACGATGCAGAAGGATCTTCACCAGCCTGAACCTGCCCGATCACTTGCTTCGCTTTTTGTCTGGCTTTGTCGACTGTCATTATCCCATAAGTCCCAATCGTAATCTGTTTTCTTCGTCCTGATATTGTGCACATAACGAAGAATGTTTTCCTACCGGATGGGAAGATTTGAATACCAAATGCCCGCAACTCGGTATCGTAATGTTTTTCGCCGGATCGTTTCTCAGTCGATAACCGATCGATGGTTCTTTTTGTCAGTTTCATAACAGCCATGATCATCTCCCCTTTCAAAGCGTGTTATGCGACTAAAGTCAGCAGGTTTGCACCGGAATCAGCGGGTCAGTTTTAGTCGCATCTTAGTCGCATACAGAGCCTTAGTCGCATCTTAGTCGCGTACAGTGACCCATAACAGATCGATAATGGATCAACGCTTCAAAGCTTTATTTTACAGGCTTTATCAACGATTGTCAACAACTGGGTGATTAGCGGTCAACACCCAAAAAAACTGATTCGTAATCAGCAGGTCAGGGGTTCGAGTCCCCTCATTGGCTTCAATAAAATCAATAGGTTACGATAAATTGCTGGAATCATGTTTTTGTTTTGGTCGCGCCTTGGTCGCATTCTGATTTTACCCGGCCATTTCCTTATCAGATAGCTCCATGTTGCCTTAGAAGATCGACGATTTCGCTATGACCTTGTAATGACGCCCGCTCCAGGGCAGTTTTACCTTCATTATCTTTTATATTCAGATCGGCGCCTTTGTCCAATAAGAGCTTAACGACGTCAAGATGGCCATACTCTGATGCCTTCATTAGAGCAGTGCCACTGTAGTAATTTACTATATTCACATCAGCGCCGTTATCTATTAAAAGCTTAACGATTTCAAGATTGCCTTGTTCTGAAACCAACATTAGGACAGTAATACCGTCGTTATCTTTCATATTCACATCAGCGCCCTTGTCTAACAGCAACCTAACGACATCACGATGACCATCCAATGATGCTATCATTAAGGCGGTATAACCATCGTTAGTTTTCATATTCACATCTGCTCCCTTGTCTAGCAGCAGCTTAACGACATCACGATGACCATCCAATGATGCAGTCATTAAGGCGGTATAACCACTGTTACTTTTCATATTCACCTCAGCGCCATTGTCTAACAGCAGCTTAACGACATCATGTCAATGGGCATTTAAAAATGTACCAAATCTGGGCATTTAAAAATGTACCACTATTGAAGATTTTATTTCCCTTTTTTAAAAAGGGAATCTGGGTGTCCAGAGGGGCGAAGCGCCCTCTGGTATT
>JBASEY010000044.1:0-2719 GCA_049652745.1 bacterium
ATGATATCGAACCGCAAATCAGGAAACGGTCTGGATACAAGTTATCAGCATTGACTGCATACGTTCGCAGAGATGATCAATATGTTTATCATTCACGGTTATCAATCGAAAATTATGAACTTCAGCAGTTTGAGCAACCGCATGTTTTGATAACGACGATCGATGTCTATCTTTCAGTTCTCGATAGGGGTGACCGAATGCGGGTGGCATTGGATATTTACAATCCGCTTCCGGAGCCATTGGAAGCCGATTTGGCTATTGTGATGGAGTTTGAGGGAGTTCAGAATGGCATATATTACTTTTTTAGTTTTGATGGGGACCAACCGATACTGACAACGGATTATCGGACGATGCGGCTGACGCTTCCGCCGGGCTGGTCCTGCCAGAATGTGTCCATCTTTGAACTGGATGTGAGTCTTTTATATGGAATCATCCCCGGCGTTATATGGCACTCTTATGCTGGTCTGATCGATCCTGAAACCGGGTTGTTGTTGGGGGATTTCTCAAAAGCCCGTACACGGATTACTTTTTAGAAACTTAACTCCGGTAAATGAATTAAACTACCTGAATGCACTTGAAACCGAGGTATGTTAGATGGAGGGTGAATCATGAGAAATTTACAGTTCGTGGTTGCATTCGTTTTGTTGCTTTCGATATCCGGTCAGGTAAATGCCGATCAGGATCCGTCAAATCTGGATTATTATGGGTATTTTCACCATTATACTGTCTTTCCAAATGATGATGATTATTGTTTTAATAATGCGGTGTACACTTTCGATGTCATAGATCAAATTGCCTCTGCAGTCAATTACCTGTTTATCAATGGAAATCTATCTCTTTCCAAGAAAATTGACGAAAAATACACTGTTGAAAATCTTGGTAAAAAGTTCGTGGATTCATTAAAGAAACAAATCGTTGTTCAGCTTCCTGAAATCATGGGCAATTTTTCCGGGACAGGAACAGCTATAATTATGGATGAATGCAAAAATGATAATGGCTCTATAAAGCGATTCAACGAACTAACTGAAACCATCCGGAACCACCAGATTCTGCGGTTTGTGCTTTTATGGACGGGATGGGAATATTATGATGATTCAAACATCACTGTGCTGGGCGTAACGATCCCGAAGCCGAGTTTGACACCTGGTTCGGAGTTTACAAAAAAAGATGAAAATTATAAAGGTCTTGGCGTTGCCGTTGCTGATTTTTATGAGCATATCGCTTTTCTGGAATTCAGGGATGAACCCTACAATGTTTTTCCTACACCTGTTATCTTTGAAGACAATGATTGCAGGGATTGGCTGTATCATCTGGTGAACGGCGCCAAACTTGCCGCAGATTACTTCCCGAATGAAATGGGTTTTCTGAATTTCATACCCAAACGGGTTAATTTCAACACGGAAATGCTGATATTGAAAACCTATAATAACGGCTATGAAGTGGATCTCATTCCGAACAACATCGATGTGCTTCAGACGGACCCCTATTTCGGATTAGTTTTAAGAATATGTCAGGATGAAACATTCAGAGGTTTTGTCAACGAGGGGCTGTACGAGCACGATTTTTGCGGTAGTGGATTGAATTTGACTCAGGAACATAATGGTTGTCATCAATACTGGAACCCTCAATACGGGCTAAAACCGCCGAATAATAAAGGATGGAGTACCAAAGAATGGCTGGTCAATCATTCACGGGATCCCAATGACGCATTTATGAATAATAAATTTAAATCTGATTTTGAGAAAGTTTTGGACATCAGTTACAAAATCTTTGAAACTTACGGAAAACCAGCGTCTTATTTTGGAATCTATGCCGAAGCTGTAGGCGACTTGATAAAAGAGAACGGAAAATTTTACCATCGTGATCCAAACGGTGAGTGCCTCCCGAACCTGCTGCCGAATGCACATATGGAATATGTCAACTGGTTTTATGATTACGCCACAAAGAATGATCGCTTCAAGAGTCTCGAATATTACAAGTCTGGCCCGGTTATACAGAACTTATATGGTACAAATTTTGTCATACGGGAATTGCTCAATCGGATAGCTCACTATATCGAAGAATATTTCCATTTATCTTTAAATGATTTTTTTATGTTGGGAATTGATAAGAAACCAGGTACATGTGGTCCTACAAGCCAGATTGTTGAAGAAGGAACGCAAATCGACCTGGAAAAGCTTGAGTGGAAGATGATCAACACCTCACCTGAGTATGAACACAATGAGATCAGATGGCATATAAGCCCTGATGATTATAAATGTATATTCATTGATGAAATAATAAATGATGAAAATCAGTTTACCCTCTGGGAATGCATTCTGATAGATTTCTACTATTATTTATTGGATAAGGATGAAAAATATCTATTCAATTCGTTCATCAATTTCCTGGATCATTTCTGTTGGCTGATAACCAAGTCGAATCCTCCCTATGATTTTAAAAGTCTCAAGATTGGAGATCCATTTCCAATCAGCATGGGAAATGAGGAGTTTCATCTTATTTCAAGGTATCTCTATTATTTCGTTTGTCAATATAGGTATATCAATTGTGATAAATGTTCTTCAGAAAGCATCGATTTCTGGAGTAACAATTATGATGCAAGCGTAAAAACTCGTTTTTTTCATAACATGATTTCTGAGACAATTTTCAGAATTAGGTGATCATAGAATGGATTTTTGAAAAAAATGGTCTCAGAAAGATGACGAATCAAAAAATGGTC
>JBASEY010000045.1:0-40388 GCA_049652745.1 bacterium
CCATCAAACAAGGCGATTTTAACTTCTGCCAGGTTACCATTCTCTATAGCCTGGATCATTCTTTTCCCTGCTTCCTCATTATATTTTATTTTTGTTGTCCCTAACGTGTAGGGCAAGATAGTCAACAACATTTTTCGGAACAACTCTTCCAGGGGCAACAGCGCCTTTTTGAATTTGCCTATAGTGGCCATATCGTTTCCTCCTATCCAGATGCGGAATAATCAATCACGTTGAGATATCTGCTGCATTCATTCAGGGTGGATTTCCTTGTTGATCAACGGGGTTTCCGATGGCTTGAAACAGGGGACTCCCAGTAATTTGGGAGCTGTCGGAATTGATTTGACATACTGCTCCAGATATTTTTGGTAGATTTCAAATAAAACACGGTTACACCGGCCTAATTCCCCCCGCTTCGCACTGAGATCTGCTTCGTGTGGAATCGTCGGCTTGCAGGGCCTGGTGAAGCGACGCCGATGGGCACGTTCCTTAACTTCTGTATCCGGTATTCGTAAACCTGTCATCTTTAAGATCGTTCCCTCAATCTCCGTCCTGTTATCCTTT
The DNA here is from genome assembly GCA_049652745.1 of bacterium. GTDB lineage: Bacteria > CSSED10-310 > CSSED10-310 > CSSED10-310 > CSSED10-310 > JBASEY01. Next base: position 562 of record JBASEY010000045.1, read on the forward strand.
GATGATCGTTCTGAATCAATATGAATCTCTGCATCTCGCCCTCAAAGTTTACTACACTGATCTTTTATAGGCCAAGTGTCTCACGCATATTGACAAAGAAGGCTATCTGTCTTACTCATATGGATAAAAGATAAGAGATCGGCGAATCCAACTGTTAGCTCTTAAAAACACCTGTGAAAATTGTGATGATTCCAAACAAGATAATCCAGAAAGCATTCCACAGCTCTATCCTCTTGTCACTCTCATCGGTCTCTTTCCCGGCAAAGTATGCTAACGTTAATCCGATTAGAAGATAGCCTATTCCTGCAGCTATAATCCAGTTATAATGACAAAAGGTAAATAAAAAGTACATTCCGACAATAGCGAGTCCTGGCAAAAGTATAAACGGTAGTTTGATCACTATAAAAAAAATTGGAAAAGTAAGAATAAAACCTGTTGGTATTGATGCAATGAAGCACAACCAAGGATGGGATTTAAAGTAACTAATTGTTTTAAGACCTTCCAACGCACACCAATATCCAAAATAGATAAAACAATCCCAGAAACTTAAACATCCTTTCCGATCATCAGCCATCGCTTTCTCCTTAATTTGCTGAAGACGCTCCAGCACGCGAAATTATGTTTCGAATTGATGAATATCATTAATATTTTCCCTTGTTTTCATCAGTTAATTTCAAGCGGTCTTTCAGGATACGATCACGTCTAGGATTTTTTTGATGACTATCCCTATAACATCTAAAATCATAAGAAAAATAAAAGCATAAGCAGGCCAACGCCAATATCTTGAAATAAGAATAAGCAATCCGGACATGAAAATAGATCCCATGATGATCTGAGCTTTGTCTGCATCGGAGGTTTGGGTAATAAAGGATATCAATATCTTAACGACCAAGCTTACAATAACGATTCCAAGATCAAATTTAAGAACATCGGCACACCATAAGAATGTTGATCCATCCAAGGCCATTTGAGGAGAAAAAATACGCATGGTCAGCAGCATCCAAACAAAAAAAATGAGTTCTACTAACAGTGTCAAACAACCGCTCTGCCATTTTACGCCTAGCATTTTATAAAGAGCCTGAGTTTTCATCGCTGCGGTATAGGAGTCATCTGAATGGTTTTCTTTTATCATCTGGACTAATGGGTCAAGACGTTTTATCTGAAGTCTGGACTTCGCACTATAGTAATAAAGTGGAAATTCGAGTATTTTTACTCCTATAGCCAAGACTATCAGCACGAATAAATATGCATAATTCGTCGGGAAAATGGAGTATGATCGTAAAAAAGCAAAAAGTCTAAAAGAAAGGAAATCCGAGCGAAGATATACCTGAGATTGTCGTTTAAATGTTATTGAGCTTTCATAAGTCCATTCATTCCTGGGGCTTTTATTTTCCTTTGTATCGTATCTGAACCATCCCTTTTGGTCGGAATCTGCTATAGAGGATTCATACAAAGCATTCTTCTTTTTATAATTACCAGCCTGTATTTCCAGAAAAGATTGACGGAATTTAGCGCTGACGGCAAAATCCGTGTCGGGTGCAGATTCTGATAGTTGTCTGTATTCAGCCAGAGCGAGGTCGATCTGATTCGTCATTTCAAGGGCAAATCCTGTCAATAATGCTGCAGTTTGCTTTCCTTTATCCGTCGCGCTTTCCTTGTTTTCTTCAAGATTCGTCAACAATTGGGCCAATTCGCTCTGAGACATAACAGAGATCGCATTCAGCCCGGCTGTTATGTCTTCATTTTTGATGGCGCTGCCCATTAACCACGCCGTATCAAAATCGGAATGAGCTACTGGTATTAAAAGCAACGAACCTATTATGATCAAACTGTATGCAATGCAAGATATGTGTTTCATCATTTGAACCTCCATTTTCCTCTTTTTACTAGTTATTTGCCATTGCCATGGTGAGAGAAGTCGACATCTGAAATTTTTTCTCTAATTGGGTCAGCATCCATAGAAGTGGATATTCAACACCACTTGGCAGGAATGGGTCCGTTCTATTGATTTGTGGTATGCGGCCGAGAGCGGAACAAGCGAAATAATTGATATTTGTGAATTTCTGTTCCAGATTCTGAACGATTGACTTTGCGCCCAGGCTAATCAGAGTCTCCCGAGAGTTTAGATTGAGATCATCAGTCCAATTATTATTATTTGAAATCAGGTTTCCAAGGAAAGGGAATTCTTCAACAAGTTGCGCGTCAAACGCATCGGTTTTGCTGATTACAACTGCCAGAGGAATAGTACATTTTTCCGAAGGCCTTTTCAGAATAAGCATGTTCACGGCGTTGATGAGATTATCAACGATTTTTTCCAATCGATCCCCTGAAGGGTGCACGAATTTCTTCCGATCGTCGTTTACATAGTTTTTAAGTGCGGGCAAACTGAATGGATCCACAACAAGTATAATGCCGTTCAGATGCTGGTGCCCTTGTTTTTTCCAGAAGGTCTCTATCTTACCATAATCTTCACCGGGCGCATCGAATAAATACAACAACGATCTGATCATTTTGGGGATTTGTATCGCGAGACCAAAAGCTGTCATGACGTCGCCGGCCGTTTTGGAAGGGAATTGGCCATTGTTCAACCGCGACATTAGATTTCTAAAATCATCGTTTTGTAGGCGATTGGCAATCGATGCTTTGCCATTAGGGATTTGTTTAAAATAGTGAAGTAAACGATTGAGTAATTGGATCAAATATATGGTCTTTCCCGAACTGGTGCCGCCGACAATGGCGATCTTATAGACGGGTAGTTCTCCCAATTCAGAAAAAATCAATGGGCGCTTGCAACCTCCACATAACCTAGTGAGTTTATTCCTTCCCCAAAATTCCAAAGTCGGAAGTTTGTAATACTGACCATTATGGCGGCAAAGATGGTGAAAAATACCATAAAAACTCGGATAAAGATCGTGATACTGCTCCCCGCAAGTACAAACGTGTATCGGCATTCCATTGTAGTGACAATCATCATACGGGCATTCATATGTCAGCTTCCGCCACCATAGCCATAAGATATGTAAGCCACGTATAGGTAAAAAGAGCATGAACGAAGCGGCTGTCAAAAGGAAAAGCACAATAAAATATACGGGAAATATCAATAAAGCGATACTGAATGTCGCAATTGAAAATAATAATATTGTCCCTGATGCCGTTACAGCAGACAACAAGCGTGTTGCGAAGTGAACGGGAGGTTTCCACCCCCACAATAAAATTGTGGCAGAAGTAAATATGATACACATCACGAAAAACGCCGAGAATGAGAAGCTGCGATCATGTGCTTTTTCATACTGCACATACATAACGGATAAAGAAATTGCCGTGACTATAATAAGCAGTTTGAGGGTGATTTCGCTAATTGACGCGCCTTTACCGATCCAAAACCATTTCCAGACATTTAGACTGCTTTGCCTCAAAGTCTGAAAAAATCGTTTTAACCGAGCCTTATAATCGACATATCCACGCTCAAACAAATACATTCGTTGACGAGCCATAAGCCGTACCTCCTTTCAACATATCCATTAGAGGTGAAAAGTGACTAATTCTTTCACTCCTTTTGTAAAAAGATATCCTTCAACCCCGAACTAAAACATGTCAGCATGGAATTTTATCAGATTTTCTATAATGGAAACAAAGCATTTATGAATTTTTTCAAGGTGATTGCGCGGGGTCAGCCTCGAGTTCTTTTTCTCTGTCATTTCCATGAGAGCGGAGTTCAGACCTGTTGCGGCGCGTAAACTAACACCCGATGAGCCCGATCCATTTTAATTTTATCGATGTGTTCGAGAATTTGCCCTGATCAGGAAGGCCATGCCTTGAAAATACCTTGCCCCCTATTTTTTATTTTTGTGATTTTTACGGGGCTGTTTTTGATTTTCTTCAGTTTTCTGTCTGGTCACATCTTCCCGTTTCGGTTTTTTCTCTTCTGCCTCCCTGTTTTTTTTGATGCCTGACACCATATCCCACAATTGTTTTCCAAAATCGATAATATTTAATCCACTTTTTTTTGCATTATCCGTAGAATCCGATTTCGCTGAGGCAGGTGTTGATTCATCCGAAGAAGGTTTTATCGACCAAACCCCCAATTCGTTGAGCAATTTTTGTTGTTGCGTCTTATACACTTTATCCGGTTTAGAGAAGTGAGATTCCAGGTGAGAAATGAAGAGTTTTTTCTCAGTCCGATCGAGGCGATCAACCAGTTTTTTAATAATATTTAAATATCGTTCATTACCTTGCAGATAGAGTTTGGCGAACGACATAACGGTGATAACGGTCGTAACAGGGTCACGATTTGCGCATAAGTCGCCTACGACGTTTGATATGTTTTCCAGAAATATTTCTCCTGTATGCTCCAGAATCTCGATTAGTTTTTTCGCATCTTCAGAAGATGTGATTCCAGTTTGCTTAAAAATGTCACTTAACCAAGAGACAGCTTCTAATCTATCCTTTTCATCCAGAAATTTGACTTGAGGCCAATAGTTATTCTCTAAAGGAAAATTCTGAATTGACCAATCGTTTTTTTGGGTCATTATAGTGACGTCCTTCATAAATACCATGACTTGAAATCGAGCCTTTACTTTGGTCTGGCTGAGCTGATCGGAAGATGTTTTTAACAACTCAAACCATGGATCTTTCAAAGGTTGGAGCGGCAATCCGAGGATTACAGCATTTACCAGGGATCGATGACCTTGGCCTGTTGTTGCCTGATTCGGTTTTGCTTTTAAAAGGGTTTCGACGAGAGAAAATTCGGTTTCCTTGAAATCAGGATTTGGAATTCTGATCGAGATTTCTCTGCAGATGGCATCGTAAAACTCGGGATACTCATCCAACACTTGATGCCAATACTTGAATTTCTCCAATCCGGACTCGTGTTTCCACGGAATGAGGTCATTAATGAATTCTCTTTTTGCGGGCTGCAATACATTCATTTGAAGAAGATTTTTTCGTATTGTCTCGCGTTGATCTTTGATTCTGTCATCCGCCATTAAATTCAGGTATTCAGAAAGAAACACTTCTGTAAGAGTGGTGTCGGATGTTGCGTCAGACAGATAACCCAGAGCAACAGCTTGCTTGGATAAATCTTTTTCAGTATTGCGTAAAACCCGAATGAGTTCCTGGAGTTCTTTTTTGGGTTCCATAGAACCTTCGACGGCTTGTACGGCCTTGACAAGAAGATCGAGGAGTTCTTTGTTCTCCGGCTTTGTCCATTCAATCAATTTGAATATCAGCCATAGATTTGCCTCGGGAAAACAGTCCACAGTAAGAAGATTTAACAATTTTTCCAAAAAGCTTAATTTTTCTTCATTCCATTCTGTTTCGAAAAACGGCTTTATATATTGGTCTTTTGTCTGTTTCCAAACCATTTGGATTTGACCGGAAGCTTTTGCCATTTCAAGAATCCAGAAAATATACGTTTCAGGCAAGGTATTATTGTCGGACTCTTGTAGAAACAATGCGAATCCCTCCGACAGTATATTCACCATCTGTTCCGCATCCCTTTTATTGACTGAGATCTCCAAGGGCTCCTCACGACTAAGAATTTCTTTCAAGATAGAGAAAATGATCTTCTTTCGTTCGCTGCCATAAACTTTTAAAAGAGCCGAAGCCGCCAGTCCGCGACCATCTGCAATCGCTTGACTGATTAGAGAATACAACTGCTTCATAAAAGATAGATGTTCTTTATTTTCAGCATGATTTATCAACAATGCTAATTTGTCACTGATTTCCGAAAGCACATTTAAAGGGTCATCCTTCGAAAGAGTTGTTACATGTGGAATTAACAAATCCAGAGCTTGATCTATGGGCTTGGGATGGTTTGCTGATTCAAGAATTTTAAGCAACGAATCAAGCGCCGGTAAAAGTTGATTTTTCTCGATTTCGCTGCTGTAAAGAGGGACCACGTCGACTAAAACGTCTAATATATCGGGAGTTTGTTCCAATTGAAATTTTTCTGCTAACGCATGGTGGGTAATTAGCTGTTCCGGGGTTCCGTTCAAAACACATTCTGCAGCAAAATCAGCATAGCGACTTGGTTTTTCCATGGGACTGAACTCGTTTTCCGCGAAATTAAAAACAATGAACGAGGATTTATATTCATCCGGCCGGATATCGAAAGAACGGTCTCCGGTTTTGTTAAGAATTATCAGATTGTGAGTCGCCACCAGGTTTTTCGGCCGTTCACCGGAAGGAGTGGGAATCAACCATTTTCTGTCACTTTCATAGGTACACAATGTCGTCCGTGATCTAATTTTAGGCGGCATCAGATTAAGAAGCTCTTCCGCCAACGTAGCGGCATCGCGCCAATCCGAAAGACAAATTAACAGTACCCTGGAATTCGGATCGGCTATGCTGAGAGAGGATATCATTTGAGCAAGTCTGGATTTAAATGGTTCATTTAAAACAAGCTTAAATGATGGTTTGGTATCGGATGGCTTTTTAAAATTATGTAGAACAGGCAGGGATGTATCGTCGTCTCGATTACGGGATTGAAACTCCTGTGAATGGGTGAGTATCATTGGATTGAAATTACATTCTTCCAGTTGAGTCGGGGGAAAAATTAAGGCATGTGAAAAAAAGTTTCCCGTTCTGCCATCATGCGTCCAGCCAAGGTAACACGTTCTGGTTAAAGCAAAAAGGCTTGGACTAAGTTGTGTATAGTTCCAAACTGTAGGAAATTCGTCTAATACATTTTCAGGCATAGAATCGATTTGTGTAATTGTTTTTCGCCATTCGTCCTCTTTATTCGTAGCGGAGACCGGAGCAAATCGATAGACGGTATCTCCGTAGTGCATGCATAGATTGTGCAATTGCGCCTGCTGTTCGTCACTCAAACCCGGCGATACGGCCTTGATCTGAAACCCTGATTTATTCGGATCATTTCCTTTTCCAGATGGAAGATTAGTGAATGTTAACTGTTCAATAGCCATAAAATTTTCCTTTCGCAAATTTGACTCAACATTACTAAATATTCATGAATTCAACTCTTTACGTTATTCAGTCTTTTCCATGCCGCCAAATCCGGTATGACCTGTAATTCCGATAACAGCCATAACAATGGATCAGACGCTCTGAAAGGCGCGATATAAGGATATCGTGTATTCTTGTCTGATGCGCAGCCCGTAGATGACATACCGAAAAAGGCTCTGCGGGGGAATCGCTGCATCATAAGGCTATAGGCGGCAGGACACCATTTTTGTATATATTCACTCCACATACCCGTCATGTCGTTGTGATCGTCGGTGTTGTAATATCCGATATGGCGTTTTTCCATGTTCCAGAGCCGATTGGATGGAATCAATCCGATTTCCTGCAAAACATCACATTTATTCAATACCACAGCGACAGGGATCGAAAGCGGTTCGCCTTTTCCCAAAGCAGATTTCCCTTCTTTCAATTTTTGTTCCTCTAGAACCGTCAATAATGTGTTCACGATGGCGCCTGGGAAAGATTCCTTTATCTCTTCAGGCAAGCGGAAAGAAGGGGGCGTTTGTTCTCTGATCCAAGGTATCTGCAATGGGTCCAGGATAAGAATGATCCCTGAGGCTGCACTCATGTATTGAGCTGTCTGTCTGGCTATTTGGGGATTTGATAGATTTTCTCCTGCGGTGTCGTAGAGCGCTAGAGTTATTCCACGCCTGCGCTTTTCACGCCAGAGCATTTCATTCAGTGTCAAGTCATAAATCAATGGGGGAGGAGAGCCTGCAGTTGCCGGCAGTTCTATTTGCACTTTGATTAAAGGTTGATAATAATCTTTATCATACCGATCATCCGTTTTTTGGCAGGAACTCCACAACGACGCTTGAAAATCGCCGGAAATCTGATTTCGAAGTTGTTGTATTAATATGGCTATATAAGTGCTCTTCCCACTGTGTTTAGGGCCGACCAGTCCTATGATCAGATTTTTCTGCTCACCTGCTGTATAGGGCAAATCCTCTTTACAAACAGGACAAATTTTTCGACTTAGTTTATTACCTTTTTCATCTGTGGGAACTCTGGGTGGACGGCCTGACAGTATATCGAAAATGGTTCTTTTTGCATGTAGAGGTTCAGTGTTTCCTATAAATGAAGTGTACAGAATCTTGTCTATCGAAAACTCGCTAAAACACAAAGGGCACATTATTTTTCCGGGAGTGCCATTGCTATAGACTTTCGTTAACGGCATAGCATTTACTTTTTGGAACTTGCCGGTATTCGAAATGGGAATACTTGTATTCGGATGTCTGATCAGGATCATATCGGCTTGTGTGGGATCTATAACCTCAATCTTGCAATGAAACCAAGGCCAGCCTAATTTTTGAATGGGTTCCAGATTCAGTGTTGTTTTTTGTTTTAATACGGTTTGATTATTTCCTTGGGTCCATCGATAAAGTTCTATGGCGTTCGGAGGAATAGTAGGTTGGCAATCCTGATAAGCCATCAACTTAAATCCAGTGAATTCCGGAAGGATTTTATCCATACTCCAGTTCAACTGTATCGATGGAGTTTTCTGCCTTCCCGATGCGGGTGAAAGAGAATAATCCAAAGTCATGGATTTCCATTCGATGGCTCCTCTGCAAGACGGGTCTGTCCCAGGTGAATAAAAGGTGTCTTTTCCTCTTTTAATTTGCACATATACAATGTAATACAAACGAGCATGGCTTTCTAATCGGACCATGTCCACGAACTTTTCTCCTGCATTTGTATATTCATGACGGTAACAGGTCATAAGTGTCGCTGCCGGATCATTCCAGCCGTCCGGCCACTGACCGTTACGTCTGACAACCAACACGGAATTGGAATTTTTAGGCCAATTCCAGCGCAAGATAATACCCTCCGGTGTCGATCTCAATTTCAGGCTCGATATATCTTCGCATACAAAACAGCTTGTGAAATCACCGACTACTACGTAAGTGCCTTCGATTGTGAAAATCCCATAATACGGATGATTGTGGTCCGGGAATTGATCTATTGCCGTACTTTCCGTAGATATGGGAATCCGAGAGCTGCTCATACTTGATTCTAAATCCCTTAATTGGTCAATGTTTATTCGATGACCGTATACCAATCCATGTGGTCTTTCAAAGCGTACTAATACAGGTGTTCCACAATCAACTGGCTGCCATGTACACAATGCTTCTTTTCCTCTCTGTTCGACCTTGAGAGGTTTGATGGGTTTAGGAAGCCTGACGGGGGTGGCGGAAATAAGCACGCCTTTAGTAATGATATCTACCGATCCAGGACAATATACACAACAGATTCGATAATGGTAAGTTATGCCATTATGTAGTCCGATATCTGAAGCTATATTTACTCCTGTTAACTTGACAGGGGTGCCTTCCAGGTGGTTAAGAGGTTTATTCACGCCACGACGTACGATTATTTTTCGGACATTGTCAGGTGTTTTCCATGATAAATCTACACAACCGTCGCTTGCTACTGCGGCAAGATCAGTTATTTCAGGCAGAATATCCACCGGTGTGGATGAGGATCCCGACGGACTATACATTTTATTGGCGTATGTGAAAACAGTATAGATGTATTTATGACCCGGCTCGACCTTCTCGTCAATAAATTTTGTATTTGTTGTCTGAAATATTAACTTACCATCATCAACTTTAGCCGCCGGGGTATCGCCGTCCCTGCGGACTAAAACGTACTCCACCGGCTCATCAACCTGATCCCAACTGATGCTGACCATATTTTTATCGTGATCCTGTTTATATTCTGCAAGAACAGATTTTACAGTAGGCGGCGGTTTGGGTATCGTTACTTGTGTGCTGACACCTTTGCTGAAAAAGTTCTCTCCGAAATCAACGATAACAGTATAGAAATAGGTCTCGCCCATGCATATTTCCGTATCTATAAAGAATGAATCCGTATCGCGTAAAAAAACCTTTGTTTCCTCGTTTTCTGGGCATGGAACATCGTCAACGATTCGAATTTGAGGTTCATTGCCTTTACGTCGGAAAACTCTTGTAAGATACTTGGCTCCCGGCGTTTTCCATTCGAGACGAACATGATGTTCTTTATGATTCCAGTTCGCTTTCAAATCAGTGGCTTCGCCAAGGCACACTGCATGAGACCAGATTATTGAACCAGGTTCTTCTTTAAAAATTGATCGGGCGTGATATTCATACCGAATACCTGGTTTTACATCTTTATCGACAAACGAAGATCCTGTGCCTTTATAAAGCTCAGTTATAGATCCTGATCCTTCTGATCGCGTGATTTCAATGTATTCACAGTTCTTGTCGGGAAGCTGCCAGGAAAGGTGAATCTTGCCATATCCGCTAAACGCCTTGAAATTCTGAACAATTGCAGGAGGCGGTATGATAAGATCATTAATTTTGTATTTCTTTTCTTTAATGAATCGATCACGCCAAGTTTCGGCCAGATCATCAACGGCATTAAATAACTCAATCGCCAATATTTTGAGTTGCTCCGCCAAAACAGAATCAAACGTTTTTGTTTTTTCTGAGACGACTCCTGTTATACTGATATCAGCCTGAGTTTTGTATTTTTCATAGACTTCTTCAAGACAAGCTTTTCTCTTGTCGGGATCACTTAATGTAGTATAAGATTCCATTCCCCATTTTGCCTGAGCACTTACAGCAGGGTCCGGGCTTTTAAGCATTTTCACATATTTCGCTTTTTTCTTTTCATAAGCTTCTTCAATCATATTTCCGTCATCGCACACTTTAAGATCAAGTTCTTCATACATCTTAAGGACGTCATGGTATGTATATTTTAATTTTGTAGTGCTTCCAGAGGGTTTATTTGATTGCGATTGACTCATGAATACCTCCTATGAAACAGGGCGAGCAATGCTAATATCCGCTTTTTTGCCTGTAGGGACATAAATGGCGTCTCCTTCAATGATTCCCTTTAAACTGTTAAATCCTATTCTAACTCTAACTTCATGACCTTTAGTCGGACCTCCGGGCAATCCGGCGATCATGAAATCACACAATTTTTCACATTCATCAGGGTTCGATGATTCACCTTTATAGAGTACAATTTGGATTTCGGTCATATTATTTTCAGAAAGATAATAGGTTTTCTCAAAGTATTCTCCTGCAGTTGAATTTTTCTTTAAGATAATGTCATTGACGTACATTGGTTGTCCCTGTGCGTCATAGCGAAGAATTTCGATTCCAACTGAGTAGGATATTGTGTCGGTTAAACCGGACTCTTTAATATTTACTTTCTTTTCTGATGGATCGCCGGAAGAATTGGGTACTTTGACAACAATAGCATCTGTAGACGTTAGAATATGTGCCCAGTACGCGGCTCCGATAGTGACCAAAAGTTCAGGATTACGATGCCGAACGGGTGGTTTCCCCATAACTTTCTCAATCATCCTTGGAACCATTGGCATCCTGGTTGAGCCTCCAGTCAGCAAGACATCGATTTTATCCCTGGTTATGCCGAAATCTTTTTCAGCTTTGTCAAGAACATCCTCAAGAAGAGCCTGCGTTTCGTCAAGCAGACTACTTGTCCTGTCTTCAAAAGTTGAGCCTCCAGTCAGCAAGACATCGATTTTATCCTTGGTTATGCCGTGTTTTTTTTCCGCTTCTTCAAGAACAACCTCAAGAAGAGCCTGTGTTTCGAGAAGCAGACTATTTGTCCTGTCTTCAAAATCTGAAATGGTAACTTCTGCCTGATGCCCGTATAAATCTCCTATTATTTTAACCGGGCTTATTCGACTCAACTGCCGCTTTCCCTTTTCGCAGTTATCCATAAGGACTACTTCGTTTCTGAAATCATTCGTAATGTCCTCTCCGGTATCCTCTAAGATTTTCTCTTTCACGATTTCTGCCAGCGCTCTATCCCAGTCCAATCCTCCCAAATGGGCATTTCCCTCTTTGAATATTGTTTCAATTTTTAAATTTATCGAATTGTCGGCTTCATTTGAAGTGGTGACATGTATGAGAGTGACATCGAAAGTGCCGCCGCCAAGGTCATAAACCAGCAAATATTTATCGATTATATCGACAACCTGATCGATTGAGTAAGCCAAGGCTGCTGCATGCGGCTCAGGAAGGAGCGCTCGCACATTTAGACCTGCAAGCTTCCCGGCTTCTTCTGTCATCGCTCTTTCGGCATCTCCAAAATAAGCAGGCACAGTGATGACCACATCACCCACTTCTTCACCTAGATAAGCCTGGGCATCTTTCACAAGAACTTGTAATATGTGGGAAGACACTTCAGCGGGCGTATATTCCTTGCCATCGATCGGTTGAGTTTTATAGTCCGTTCCCATAGATCTTTTTATTCCGATGATGACTCGATCCGGGTTTTCTTTTGCGCTGTTCATGGCTACTTCTCCGACCACGGGTTCGCCATTTTCAGGATAGAAAACGACGGAACGGAGTACTTTTGCACCATCCGCCGAATTTAAATCAATAGTATCGACCCGGTTGTTTAATGTATCAAACCACGAAATCGAAGAATAGGTTGTTCCCAGGTCGATACCCACGCACTTTTTTTTATCGATATTATTTTCCTGCGACGTATTCATGTTATTACCCTCCATTTAAAAATATTAAAGTTAAAACATTATGCTTAAAAATTGATTCGGAACACATGGAAAAAACTTTTTCAGTTGATAGCGTCATTTTCAATTTCTAATTTATTAGGATCCGTTTGTGGACTTTCCGGCGGCGTGTATTTGCCGACAATAACTTCCGCATATCTAATTATGATTTGGTCACTTTTGAAACCAGGGCGTATAACTTCGATAATCTGTTTATCTTGATCTGGATCAGTAACTGGAGTTTGTTTAATCGCACGATGGAAATTTGGATTGAATTCTCCCTCTGCCGGAATCTGATATACACCGTTTTCTTCGATCAGTTGCTTTATTTGTGTTTGGAGCAGTTTATAATTGTGCCGATCTGTAGAATTTTTCGATGCATTTTCGTCAGGAATAAGTAAAAGCAATTGATTCACCAAATCGTAAATTCGAATCACATCCAGCAATAAAGCACGATATCGAGCCTCGCCAACAGCGGTTATAACAGCATCCAATTTGTTAGCAAATGTCCTGATTTGAGGAGGTATAAATGACAATTTACTGTCTATTGATGAAGATAAATTTTCGAGCTGCTCAATTTTGGAATCAATTGCGTCAACGCTCAAAGCTATTTTTCCAATTTCACTGTTCAATAAGTTCAACTGTGTCGTTATCTTATCCAATGGATTTGGGGTTAAAGGGGAAGGCTCTATGGAGTTATTATCCTCGCTTTTTTCTCCGTTTGTCAAAATGGTAATATCATTAGGCGGAGAATCCGGCGTGTCAGAACACGTGTCTTCTTGTTCAAAAAGCGTTTCAGTTTCCAATTCGGGACTGCTTTGAGTTTCATCTTGATCTGGTGCTAATTCAGCCATATCAGGAAGTGGTTCTAAATTTTCATTCTTTTTTGAATGGTTCATATTTTCTCCTTTATTCAAGATTTTCATTGTTCTGTCAATCCGCCATGCCCAGGTTTGCGATTCTGGACGGATTGAGTCAGCAATGTCGTCACGGCTTGCGTCATATCGTTTATTTTGTCTATAACCAACGTGTTGGGTGTCATCTGCTTCAAAAACGATTCATCCACATCGGATTTGCCTAGTCCAAGCGTCATCAGTTTAATTCCCTTTGATTGGGTATTCAGAGCAGCGGATAAAGCCAATTCCTTATCATCCGGCATCCCATCCGTGACCAAAACAATCTCCCGATCTGTCCCCGGCGGAACGTCGGTGATTAAGCTCAGCGCGAGTAAAATTCCTTTATCCATGGCCGTCAATCCGGTAGGTTCTAATTTTTCAATCGCTTTTTTCAGCGTCGATAGATCTGATGTTGGCTTACACAGAACTTCTGCTTCCGAATTGAAACTGACCAGTCCTATACGACAGTTGTCCCCCCCAATAGAAATCAGATCTTGTATATTTTTTCGAAGGGCGTCCTTTGCAATTACCATTTTTGAGCTCCAAGACATGCTACCGGAAGTATCCACTGCAAAGATAATCCAGCGAGGTTTGAATTTAACCTGGATGATTTCAGTCAGATCAGGGTCTTCATAATGTCCTTTATCTTCTCTCTGGAGCTGTTGACCGGTGCGCAGGTCGATAGCGTCCGCAGTCACAACACCGCTGATTGAATAGTCAAAAGTCACCTTGATTCGATCACCTCGCTTAGCGCCTGGCAGGCAAGAAAATTTATAATTTCTCTGTACTTCCCAATTGTCTTCATCTTCGAATTCAACAATTGGGAGTTCAAAGTAAACTTGTCCATCCGATGAGATTTCATAATCATCTCTGCTTTTGGATACCGGGGATTCGGTGCTGTGAGGGATAAGAAGAGAATTTTCAATTCTCGGCTTGTCGTTGTCGAAAACGACTACCCGCGTTCCCATGTTTCGGGCTATGATTCTTTTATAATTAACTTCTACAAGGCCTCCGCTCTTCTTATCCATCAGTGCGGATATTTTTCGACTGCGGACTTTGCCGCTGCCGAGAATTGCGGCACCATACGCTACCATCAAATCCGGATTACTTCCTAAAATGGGTTTTATTCCTGAGCGTTCAAAGAGAGCAGGGCTGACTCTTAGCAAGCGACTGGAGCCGCCGACAAGTAAAATGCGATCGATATCTTTCCATGTGAGTTGTGCTTTCAGAAGAGCTTCTTCACACCATAGGAGCATTTGTTGTATCAGCGGTTCTGTTCTATCTTCAAATTCCTTACGTTCGACGATAACTTCGTGTAGCGCATCCTGAATCTTGCACGATATGCTTACGCGTTCCCGCTGCTGAAAAGCGCGTTTTGCTTTCTCGCAGTCTTCATACAATATTTGACCGGTAAGCAAATCATTCGTTGGATCATAGCCGGTTTCGTCCAGGAATTTTTCAACGACGAGAGAAAGTAATTCTTGAGTCCAATCATGCCCCCCCAACTGGCGGTCGCCTTGTGTCGCCAATGGATTAAATCTATTATCGTTATCCAAGGTTAGAATGGTGGCATCGAAAGTACCTCCCCCCAGATCACACACCATTGTAATTTCACCATGCTTCATATGATCGATACCATAGTACACCGCTGCAGCAGTAGGCTCTTTCACTATTTCGCGGACATGTAAACCTGCCAATTCCCCGGCTTGTTGCGTGTTTTCGATCTCCAGTGAATTGAAATATGCCGGACAGGTGATCACAGCTTCTGAAACAGCTTCACCCAATTCGATCTCGGCATCTTTTTTAAGAGACTTCAAGATTTCCGCCGAAATTTCGATGGCTGATTTTCCCTGGAATCGATAATGCGGATTGCCCATAGCGCGTTTGATCCAACGGATTACATGCTCTTCATCCATTATCCATTGATTCATCGCGGTTTCGCCTACAGTGATTCTATCGGGTTCGATCCAAACAACAGAAGGAGTAGTCGAATTCCCATCGGCGTTCGGTATCACGCGGGGAAAACCTTGATCATCTACATAAGCCACTGCGCTGAATGTCGTTCCTAAATCGATGCCGATAATTCTTTTTTTCATCATCGTACCTCCTTATGATTTGTTTTCTTTTCTGAGAGCTTTGTTGTATCACGTTGCGTATTTAAAGCTTTATCTTTATCTCGTACATGTTTCACGCTCTTATTCTTTCGTGATTTTTTCGGCGAGGTCGCCTTTCGGGTTACAGCCGTCTTCGTGGATTGAGCATCCCTGACAGCCGATCTGATCTCTTCAAGTTCCGGTGTTTCCGGATCGATAGATGACGCACGATCCAGTGCATCTAGCGATTCCTGCCAGCAGTTCAGTTGTGCCCACACTTTTGCCAGAGCGCGTAAAGCAATTGCATCGTTAGGGTTCGCAACGCAACACGCGGACAGACATTCGAGCGCGCGCCCGATTTTCCCATTATTTAGCTCTTCGAGCGCTCGATTAAACCAAGCGTCGCTTAAGCCGCCGAGTTTGATCAAGAGTGATAAATCCGCGTTGCACGATGGGCAAATAAAAGAATTTTCCTTGACTTCTGAATTGCATGATGGACATTGAAACATAATGTAACCCCCTGTTGATTCAGTCAATTTTCACAGTTCTACAGAGCATTTCCCAACCTGGTATTGCATTTTCCTATTAAAATTGAGCTATTAAACTTCATCGCTTTTCACGCTTTAAACCATTCATTAAAATAGATACGAATCAGTCGAAATCTTTCACTCAAAGGGGATTGTTTTTTTCGGAATCCTCGGTTTTGGATAGCGCAAAAACAATCCCCAAATTCAAGCTGTATTTCTGAGTTAATGCATGGAAAATTAAACATGAAATTTACCCAAGTTCTTCCTTCTTCTATTATTATTCTTTACTTAAGGTACCTTGACTAGGTAAACCCTCATTTTCCGGTGAGTTTAAACAGTCATAAATTTTTATAAGTTTTTTATAAACTTCACGGAGTTGGATATCAAAAGTGGGTGAGTTGGGATCAATTCTCTTTAGGGCCCTTACCAGTTCTTCAAATATTTCTTTTAGATCATCATAAAGACCTCTGGCTTCGGCCTCCTGCTTAAATTTCTCGAGCATCATTGTTGCCTTCAGCAGTTCTTCTTCCGGGCTTGGAGGCTTTGTTTCTGTTGGCGGCGTAATTGGTGTATTTAATCTTTCCAAATCGTCAAGCAATTTGTCCAATTTTGCATTCGAATCCTTCCATACTGCATCATTCTCAGTTTCATATGCTTTTTCTGCTTCGATACAAATTGAAGAAAGCCGGTTTTCATACCCGTCTTTTTTTAATTCCGGTTTTGTGTTGGTCAAATTCTTGATCAGATTATTGATTTCATACACCTTATTATCGTAAAGCGATTTTGCAGGATTCGGGCTCCATCTTTTTCCGAGTTGATTTATTAAATTTTCAATTTCGTCGATTATTGATTGAATTTTAGCAGTATCCGGATTCGGGCTCTTGAACAGCTCCATACATTCAGCTATTAGATCCTTTATGCGCTTACCGTATCTCATCAACTGTCCCGGTAATGCACTTCCCCAAACATCTTCTTGTATCTCAATCAATTTCTCAAATTTACGGCGCAGTTCATCGCTTGTCATTGCTTGGATTATCGGGATTTGAATGACTGTGGTTGCTTCTATTCCAAGAGCTGGAATATAAGCGCGCCCATGAATTTCAAAGTTTTCTTTGATCGTGACGTCTACTTCCACCTTGCTTCCGATTGGCAGGGTTTTAGGAACATTGGTAATCAAAATTGCGCCCAATGTATTATTTTCTTCTAATATACGGACTTGGATTTTCCCACATGCATCAGCGGTCACTGCGGGGATATGCGCTGTAAACGGCAAAATAGCGCCTTCAGGAGCAAAAATTTCTTTACCTTCGACCCATTCTATGCTGAGTGGTTTTGAAAGTACGGGTTGTATTCCCCCGCTTCCAAGAGCTGTTCCAGGAAGAGGTTGAAGGACATCACTGGTTTGCGTGACACAGAAGCGATGGTCTTTGATTATTTTTCCCATAGGTGATTCCACTCTCAGAATAAACTCAGTTTCGGTATCAGGAGCGAGATTTATAGTTTCAAATTGAAATTTGCCGTCGTTTTGTGTCGTTCTCGTTGCCTGGTAAGAACCATCAGTAGCACGCAATATAACCTTACATCCCTGCACTTCCGGTAACTGATCACCTTTGACGATATGCCCATTAACTCGAAAATAGGGAAGATCCGTTGATGCAGGAATCGGGTCGATTTTAATATCGCCTAGATCATCCTGCACAGTGGACGAAGCCTTGGCAAGCACCGCAGCGCCTAACGAAACACATAAATCCGGGGCAATGAGTAAGGGCTTTTTCTTAAAAGTTTCTTCAAGTCTTATCTGGATCAAAGGGATTCGTGACGACCCTCCCACAAGGATTATCTCATCGATCTGATCCGATGTAATAGAAGGTTTAATCTTTTCTATTGTTTCCCGACATTTCTGGATAGTATAAAAAACCTTTCCTTCGATCATTTTTTCGAAGTCTTCCTTAGTGATTGAAAGTTCGATAGAGACAGGATTTCCCGAATAATCAAGAATTCCCGTATCGGGCTCCTGAAACTCGTAAAAATCTTCTTTTGATAGTGCGATTTTTGCTCGTTCCGCATACACCATAAGTTTAGCCCAGATGACTCTGTCCTGCTGTTGTTTTTGGGCTTGAACCGCCGGGTCGTTTTCTTGATGTTTGAATAATGGCAGATTATACCCGTTAGCGTTCAGTTCATCCAAAATCCAGTAAGCCAATGTTTCATCGAAATTATAACCTCCCAACATGGGGTCTCCGCCAAAAGCCTCAACTGAATCATTACTGATAACGCCTTCTTTTTTCCTTAGGATCGCGACATCAAAGGTGCCGCCGCCCAGGTCGTATATCATGATGCGGAGATCTTCTCTCGGATCGTTGACACTATACATCAATGCTGCGGCCACCGGTTCCAAAAGAATCGTTATGGCTTTTTCATCAAAACCCGCCAGCATGGCGGCTTCTTTCGTCATTTGTTTTGCAATGAATGAAAAATAAGCTGGAACTGTGATCACGACATGATCTACGGTCTCACCAAGCTTGTCTTCAGCCATTTTCTTCAAGTATTTGATTATTTCTGCAGATGCTTCAACTACAGATAATTCTCCCTGTTTATCCAAGCGAAATGTTTTATTTGTCCCCATCCAGCGCTTCGCGAACATGATGGGTTCAGGTGAAAAACCTGCGCGAGCTTTTGCGGAATAGCCGACAATAAGCTCACCTTTGCTGTTTTCAGCAACAACGGAAGGTGTTATAAGGTTTTTCAGCTTATCCCGAAGGATCGAAAATCCGGGACAGCCTCTTAAAACATAAAATCCTTCCCCTGCTCTTTCTTCGGCAATACTGACGGCACTATACGTTGTTCCCAAGTCTATACCAATTGTTCTAGCCATATGAAGATACCTCCTTTAAAGTTTAAAATTTATATATCCTGTTTTAAATAGACAACACGTTTACCAATCCTTTCACTCGAATTGAATATTTTGTTCTAGAAAACTCATGAGCATATGTCATGAACCCGGTGGAGGGTTCTTTTATTCGATATTGTTTCACAGGCTTAGCTCCGGCTCGGGTCTTGGTATAATGACATCGGGAAGACCTCCTTTAAAATTTTCAGCTACGTTCAGGAACCTATAAATGCCGCCGTATCTGTCTTGAATAATCCCATTTCCGGGGCAGTTGTCATCAATCCAAAATCATTTCATTTTTCCGGAAAATTGTTACCATAGTACACTGTTCCATCTTCGATGCCTTAAATTTTCTCTAACTCATGACATTATTTTCCCCGGTGATAAATTAAAGCATTATGCTAGTCATTAACCCCCTTGAGAATTAATGACATAACCCTAATCTTCTTTTTGTGAAATCGGAATTGCTATGATGATTTTTCCCATTCTCAATATCGCGCCTCTGAACATAATAGTTGGGGTAACCACTTGTATAATATAAGGATAGTCAACATTTTCCATAGGTTGCTGCGCTATATTATTAAACAACTCCATCAATTCTTCAGTAAATGGTTCTCCTTCGGGTGATAACGTCATAATCCCCATTTTTTTTGAAAGAAGCTCCGCAAGCCTATCGGCGATTCCGGTAATTCGAGCGATAGATTTTTTTTCGCTGGGATCGTTGCTGTCGGCATGGAATTGGTGAACAAATTTTCTGAGCTTGTGAACTTCTTCAGCGATATCGGCTAGTCCATTTTCAAGGGAAGCAAACTCAGATTCACGTTTTTTTTGTTGTTTTTTTTGATCTTTATATGTTGTCTGCAGCGATCGCCAAACGATGCTTGCCAGGGGAGTAGAAGCCGGCATTCCGGTCAATACGTGACGCGGGGCGTCCTTAACTAGAAAACGCTCGTCCATTTAATCCTCCTCGTCAATTCCGAAAGGGGGAATAAGATCCATCTCAAGTGCGCCGAAAGATGGATCGGGTACAGGAGAGACGGATAGATATAGTTTTATTAGATCATTTAAAATAAACTGAAGACCATCCACATTACTCAAACGGGATGGCTGCCGACATTCGTTTGAAACAATTTCATCGATATCTTTCAGAAGTTTTTTGAGTTGATCCAAACGCAACCTTTCAGTTTTATGAACCAACATTTCCTCCAGGATCCTTTGTTTAGGGTCAACTAATATCTTTTCTGCGGCATTAATTTCGGGTTCTGTGACTGGATCCATACCAATCATATGTCCGCAAGGGTTCTCTCTAACCACTTTTCTGGTTTGGTTAATCAGGCTGACCATAACTCGATGCCTTGTTTCCTCCGGTGGAACTCTTGCGACTCTGAATGCCGTGCGGTAATAGGGGTTTTCGGTCAATGGTCCTCGGTTCCAAATGTCCATCATAGTAAACCTCCAAAAAGATCGATTATATTTTTTTGCGTATTAAGCTTGTCAAGTTCCTTTCTCAGGTTGTTCAATTGTTCAAGAATCTGAGACCTTGCTTCATCACCTTCAGGCTCTTCTGGAAGGATTGCTAAAGCTTCTTCAAATAGTGCAATTGTAACTACATCTACTTTGATACAGGCTCGAAGTTGGTCCCGGGGTTCAGCATCGGAATTCATAATATCTTTGACTTCCTCATGATATGCAAAAGCGTAGTATACTAAACAAGAAGAAAGAATAAATTTTATTCTAGAGTCTGAAATACCGGATGATAAAAACAATCTGCCCCATTTAATGCCCAATTCCAGAGCTTTCATGGCTGCATGGCGATCGGTGAAGTACGTTATCTGATCTTTGTTGCGTGCTAGATATAGTAATCCCTTATCTTCAGAATGACTAATTATAATATAACCGATATCCAGCAGTTCTTTTTCAGCCAAAGAATCTCTTTTCAAATCAGGATTTCTAAGCATGTTGGTGATGTGAGGGTCAGCTTCATTAACGGTATTGACGATATCATTCCATTCGTCCTGACACGACATTTTGGATATCCACTCGTAGTATATTTCAATGCACATTCGCAATGCGGGCAGATATTCGGGAAACAATACCAGGAATCGGTTCAGAGATACTATTGCCGAAAGATACTCACCGGCCACCTTGGCAGAAATAACCGATCCGGTCATCGCATCGAACACTTTTTGGATGAGACTTTTTTTAACTGCTGGGGCTATGCATGCGTTTTGGACGATTTCAATATGATTGATTGCGCGTTCATGGCATTCCAGTTCGCTGTAACGGCGAACAAAAGAAACATGGATATCAAGCAAGCGCTCCAGAAGTGAATTGCGAAATTCATCAATAAACGATGGGTCTGCATTTTTGTCAATTTCATATAATTTATTTTTCTTATCGATCCAAAAATCTTTTAATCCGACCAGCAAACGCCAGTAGTAAAATGCAGCTTCCCATTCCTGTTTTGCCCTTGAATCATTTTGATTTTCAAGGTCCCATGCAAGCGCATGATGGGCGATAGCTAGATGATGAATGACATCCGGGTCATCCGCACTATTCTGATAAGCATTGGTAAAATCCTTTATCGCTTTTTCCGTGTAAGGTAGGCACCCTCTGGAATTTCCTTCCTCATCACGATCCTGCAGTGCATTCCAGGCGATCACTTTGTCGGATTGGAGGCGAGCTCCAGTGATTATATCCAGGGCTTTTTTAACCAGGATTTGTATGTCCGAATCTATATTTTTAATCAACTGAAATTCTCCTTTATAATACGGCGATCCATATATTACTTCTGCTAATAAGCAGAATTTTTACTCTTGTTTTGTTCAAAGGTCAATGCTTCTTTTTCGAAGGTGACTGCTACAGGTGATTGAAGGTGTTTGTAATATTCGGCCATTGCCCGACAAGTGTATTTACTTTTACGTCGACGATATCCCTCACCGGCAATTTTAGCGGCTTCCATATTTTCATTATGGTCAAGAAGGAATTTGACCATTTCCAGATAGATTTCTCCCACAATAAAAGCATCCGGAACCTGAGTTTTATCTCGATTGATATCGGAAGCTTGTTTAAGAAATAATTCATAATGCTGCCAATCATTTTTAGCCCGGCATGCAATTGCTCGTTCGTACAACAGCCGAGCTGTTTCCCAAGGTGATTTGTTTATAGACCTGGACGCGTCGTCGCCGGCTTTCGCTTTTTCCCATGCCATCAGCATTTCATAGGCGTTGTTATAAGGACGCTCGATCATTTCCAATTGCAAAGCGTTGCGAATAACTCTTGCAATTGCCGGTCTTTGTTTGATTTCTTCATTGTTTTCTAAGAGTGAGAACCGCTCATGCTTTCGAGCCGAAAAATGGATTTCGTTGAGTTCTTTTCGTTTATTTTCATCTGAACCCCTGAGGTGTGTTCCGATTATAGAAAATGGATTTTTCCCTGTCAGCATTTGGTAGAAAACAAGTCCGAGCATGTAAACATCAGTTTGAGGGGAGCATATTCCGTGCGAAAATGATTCCGGGGCCAGATAAGCGAGATCTCCGCCACTGTTAATCCATCCCATCATTTGATCTACTTCGATAGCGAGGCCGAAATCCGTAATTTTTACGATATCATCGCCTTCTTTCGATCTCACGACAAGAAAATTAGCGGGTTTTATATCACGATGGAGCATCGGCTGCTGTGTTTCAACTATTTTTGTTACGCCATAATGCATAAATGCCACTGCTTTCAACATCTGATCAAAATAGTTGATGGCCCGGGTGAGCGGGAACGGGCCGATTTTGAGGAATTTTTCTATACTTCCACCGCTGATCAATTCCATTACCATATAAGGGTGTCCTGCCAGAGGGCTTCCATCCGGGCACTGTCCTGCATCATGGACTGTGACGAAATGCTGCTTTAATGAGATGTCTGGGGCGAGATCGGTCATTCGAACGATGTGTAGGGCATCGGCAAAGGCCTTGCGTGCTTCGGAGCTGGTCATGGGTCGTTTGGCGAGTTTAATCGCGACCTTGCGCAATTCAACGCCATAGGCTTCATGGGAAGCTTTATAAACAGCTCCAAAAGCGCCTTCATCCAGGTATTTCTCTAACCTATATCGGCCTGCGATCAATTCGCCTGTCAGTGCTTTCATATTGATCGGTGTTTCCATTATGAACTCCTTTACAAATTATATATACCGCTACTCTCCTAGTAAAAAATCATGCCAAGCTTACTCTACCTATGGGTTCACCATTAGGATCATTTGGTGAAGGCTCCGCTTTCACTTTTAAATTGATCGGAGGATCAAGATTATTTCCTGATAAGAAATCGAACACTGCTGAAATTACTACAGATGAAATAAGTCTTTGCGTTGACCTGGCGCCTTCTCCTAATACTTCACAATAGGCTCCAATCAGATTCCAGATACTCGGATCCGGCTGGACATGGATTGTAGTTTTTAGATTAAGCCTATCCAATTCTCGCTTTAGCAAACGTCGAGCAATTTCTGTGTAAGATTCGGCATTGAGTTCCTCAAAAAGAATGATTTCATCAACCCTGTTCAGGAACTCTATCCGGAATTGATGTTTTTTGAATTCTTCTCGAAGTCGCTGACGGATTTTCGTGCGCCAGTTCGGATCATTTTCTACCTGATTCCAAAGCTTGCTCAGACTTTCCGCACCAATGTTACTCGTCAAGATGACAAGGCACTGTGATCCGTCACGGACAGGCCCGGCAGGATCATCGATTTTACCTTCATCCAGGAACCGTAAAAGAGCATCCAAAACGCGCGGATTTGCTTTTTCGACCTCATCGAATAAAACAACCGACTTGGGTTTATCTCGCAATCCATTTGTAAGCTTTCCTTCTCCAAATCCAATATACCCAGGAGGAGCGCCAACGAAAATATTCATGCTTTCCGGAGAGTTGAACTGCCCCATCTCAAGGAAAATCAGGTTTTCCTCCGATCCATAAATGGACCTGGCCAATTCTTTGGCCATTTCTGTTTTTCCACTTCCCGACTGACCACAAAAAAGAAAAACTCCCGCCGGTCGACCCAGTGAAGTAAAACCATATTTTAAGCGCTGAATGTAAGGAATAATTTTATCAATGGCTTTGTCTTGTCCAACAAGTTTTCTTTGTAATCTTTCCCTGACAGTATTGGTATCAGCCAGGTTGAGTTCTTCTTCTGCATCTTCAGTATAATCATATCTCTTAATTAAGGTTAATAAGCCTGAAACATTTACTTTTTCATCTTCCAAAATTCTTCGAGCAGAGCTGTCTGTTTCGAGAAACGCCTGTAAAATGTGCGGCTCAGCTATTTTGTCCACATTTTTTCGGGCGGCCAACTCACCCGAAAGCAACAGGATATTTTTCAGAATAGGTTGAAAATGATCGCCATCCAAAGGCACCGAACTAATTATTTTCTTAGCTCTCATTTTTAGGTTTAATAGGAGTGCTTCCTGTATTTTTTTAGGAGTTAGATTTTGATTATAAATCCCATAATGTGTCGCGCTATTTTCACACTCAAGCAAGGCCAGAAGCAAATGCCTGGGATCAACTGTCTCATATCCCATAGATTCAGCTTCACTTCGCATCAAGTTTAGAACCTTTTTTCCGCTTTTGGAAAAAGAACTTTCAATGACTTTTCCCATCGACTTCGTTTCACTTGGCATCAAGTCTCTACCGCTTTTAAAAGGAGATTGGTTCTCGAACACAATCAAAGGGTCAACTTTTTTTAAAGAATTCTCTATCCGTTTACACCAATAATCCAGATCAAAACCAATTAATTTGAATAAGTCTAGTACATCAGAAGTGGTATTTCGAAGCGCATTCAATAGAAGTATTGGTTCGGAAATTTTCTTTCGTCCTTCCTCGATGCAGTGAACGCGGGACTCTTCGATTGCCTTCAACGCACTCTCATGGAGATCTGTTTTTGTGATTTGAGTGGGTGGAATAAATTCGGGAGAGGGTTTGACACAAGCTGAAAGTCCATCTTGCCATTGATCGACATTAATAGTCGATTCATCGAGGATTTCCTGAGTGAAACCTCCTTTCACCTGGGCCAAGACGATTAACAAATGAGTGCTTTCGATCTTATCGCTACTGGTCTTAACAGCAGTAACTATCAAATCATTGAGATTATCAGTATATTTGCACATCTCAGAGTCAAAAATATTGGGATTTATTTTTCCATCTTCTGTAAAAGTATTCATTGATCGTTTCCTCCTTTTTGATGCGTAACTTTCATTTTTGTCAATCCTGCTTCCGCTGCATTTAAATCGCCTTTAATTGCACGTTGAATAAAAGAACGCAGTCTTATTAGGTTTGCGGGCTCGAGCGCCCATTCAGCGTTGGTATGCTCCAGCTTTTTTAAAAGTTGGTTGGATTTATCAGTTGATCCCGATTTAAAATATTCATTTACTACTTTATATGCTGCGGTACGTGGATCAAATGGATAATAAGCAGCCCACTCATCACCAAAGAAGTTCATGAATGCTACGATTTGTTTTGCCGCAGGTTCATTGCCCCATAACAAATTAAGCAGCTCTTTCGATTCGTTTGATATCCCCAGATCAGTTAAATCCATTTTACTTCCTGGATCAGGTGCGCCGGACGACTTATATAAATTCATAAGCAAATTCCGAATAGGAGTGATCGCCTCAGAATAATCATAGGAATTGATCTGTAATAAGGCGCCGTCAATATCACCTGAGATGAATAAAGCGTAAGAGGAAAGCAATTTAATCCATTCACTGTCCGGATAGCCGTCAGATAGTTGCTCCACTGTTTTTTTGAGCGCATCCGGTTTAGCGCCGGCTTTTATTTCGTGATAAATCTTAGCAACCCCTGATCTGTCTCGCAGATGGACATTATTTGCGGTTTTGGCCCAATCATACGCTTTTAGTGCTTCCTTTGTTTGACCGTGAAACAACAACGCATCTCCCGCGAGAATGAGTCTGTTTCCTCCAACCCTGCGCTCCGCATTTATCCAGTCTATCCTGTTGATCAATATCTTGAAATCTCGCTTCGAGCGTTCGCTATCGAGATCGATTGATGCATATGCTCTGAAAAACAGAGCATTCTTAGTTAGCAGCGTATTTCCGATTTCGTACGAATATTTCTTTATTTTTTGTTTGAGTATGGAGCGTCGCCATCGTTGTTCCGGTTTTAGTGATTTGAGTTCTTGAGTTGATGTGAAGAATTGTCTGGCGGTATGAATGGCTTTAGACCTATTATCTTGATAAGCAAGGTTCCACACATTAGAAGCTTTGGTCCAATCCTGCAATTTTTCAAAAAGTGCTGTTTGAAGTGTGAAATATGCTTTGCAGTTTTGCTTCTGTCCACTGCTCCACCTGAAGCGTACGGGCTCAAAAATTTTTTGCGCAAAATTTGAGTTGTTTGAAATTATTCGGTCGGCCTCCTCATATTTTTCCAATCGACAGAGTAATACGGCTCTCGATACATCATTTTCCAAGGTGGTGTTATCGGATTCTAAAATATTCAATGCTTTCTCAGGTGACTCACGGGCTATAAAAAAAGCCATCGCCAAACGGACGGCAGACTGAAATGTATTTTGGGAAAATGCGCTTTTTATGAAGGAAGATGCGCTGGAAAGGTCGTTCTCTCGCCAACATAAAAGAGATTGTAAATAATTGTACTCCCATTTCGGAAGCAGATTTCCAATCGGACCGGCTAGAAAATCCGGATCGCCGGCACCTTGATGAGATATCCATGTCCGAATGATGGCGGCGACAGCACGTGTAACGATCCGACGGAGTTCGAACTCTGCATAGGTTTTGGCATTTTCGCAAATACTTAAACACGCAATTTTTTTCAAAGCGCTTTCGACAATCACAAGATTTTTCCCGCTTAATAGTTCGATTTCAGCTTGAATGAGATTTTGCCAATGGGAGTTGATTTCTTCGGGTAAAAGCGGATCAGATAATGTCGCTGTTCGATTCGCCCACTGCAAAAATGTCTGCTCGGGTAAAACAGCCTCGAGCATCGCATCAGCCTGGAACAAAGCAGTGGGCCCCTCATGGGGTATCAGTTCACCAATTTGCTTTCTCAGTCCTAAAAAAGCCAGCGCTCGCAGCAAAAGCGCTTGGATGGGGTCCCAAAGTGGGATTTGTGCTTTCAAGACAAGGTTTTCAATATCCTGGTCCGAAAACTTGCCAATCTGCAGCGCAATCCAATTGCAGCACATATTGACTTCCGGCAGAGGATCAGAGCTATGACTCGCCAGTAAATTATAAAAATCCTCGTAATTCGTTATAGGACGACTATCAGGTTCGAGATCATGGGGACAGGTCAACAGTGTAAGACATACCATACGATAAGCGGATTCCGGAACACAGTCGGAAATACTTTCGCCAGAATTGTGCCTAGTTGAGTTGAAGCTCTTCAGCATTTGGATCAAATGATCGAGCTCTTCAGGATCGATTTCATTTTGTTCAACTATTCTATTTAAAAATTCGTCTTCGATCATAAGATATTGTCCTCTTTAGAGATTGAAAAAAAACGACAAAAAGCGCTGAATGTTTTATATTTAGCACGGTTTCTCATGGTTCAACCAGCTTGGCCTTGATTGAGTTGTCAACAATTGAGATATCTATTTTTTTACCGATTTCCGAGCCTAGAAATCGCATGATCTCCGCGATCAGGGTGTTATCTATCGTTCTTTGAATTGATCTTGCACCACAATCTTCATTCAACGCTTTTTCCAGAATCCATTTAGTTACGTTGGGTTCAATGGTAAGACTCAAATTGTACATATCATAAACTTTCTCCACGACATCTTGAACTCGGAGTGTTGTAATCGTTAGCAAGTCTTCAGCCGTGAGCTGTTTAAACTCGATGATTCCATCCAGTCGATCGATAAATTTTGGTGGAAAATGCTGAGCCATGAGAGTTCGTATATTGGTGAGGGCAGGTTTGTTTTGCTTATCGACCGTGTCTGTTACAAAGCCTATTTTTAAACTTTGTGATTCCTGACTTAATTTATTGGAGGTCATAATAACAATCGTATTCCTGGCATCGGCGATATTGCCTTCATTATCGGATATCGTGCCTTCCGAGAGTAAGCGTAAGAGGACAGCGAGAACATTTTCATGTGCATGTTCAATTTCATCAAAAAGAATAACCGAATAGGGGTGCATTCTTAGTTTATCAATTAACGGTGATCCTTGATCAAATCCTATATATCCCGGCGGAGCTCCGATCAGTTTTGCGGTTGAATGCGCTTCAGTGAAATCGCCCATATCAAATCGTATCAGTGCGTCAGTTCCACCGAAAATTTCTTCGGCAAGAATT
Source organism: bacterium (assembly GCA_049652745.1). Taxonomy (GTDB): domain Bacteria; phylum CSSED10-310; class CSSED10-310; order CSSED10-310; family CSSED10-310; genus JBASEY01. The sequence goes on from JBASEY010000045.1 coordinate 28,776, forward strand.
TTTGCCAGCTCAGTTTTTCCAACGCCTGGAGGCCCTACGCACAGGAATGCGCCCCAAGGTTTATTGAGCGATGCTAATCCTTGTCGTCCCTTTCGAATTGATTCGACCAAAGTATGTATTGCCTGAGGCTGGCCGATAATTCTACGGTTAATTCTTTGCTCCAAAGCAGCCAGTGTCTGTTGTTCATCTATCGTAAGCCGTTCGATGGGTATGCCTGTTGAATTGGCAATTACTTTAACGACATGTTCTTTTGATACCAAAATCGTGTCACCGGATTTTTTGGTTTCCGATTCGACTAATGCAAGTACACATGCACGCTCCAGAACATCCCTGGCTTTTGCCGGCCAGTGCTTGTCAACAATATAGCGGCCGGATAAGTCGGTGGCTGCTTCAATCGTATCTACACTGATTTCAACTCCATGATGCTTTTCAAAAATTTTTTTTCGAGAGGATAGTATTTGTACAGTAGCATTGCGAGAAGTTGGACCGATGATCTGAACTTGGAATCGTCTTGATAACGCTTTGTCTCGTGCAATTGTTTTTTTGTATTCTGCGTAGGTCGTCGCACCGATCAATCGAAGAGATCCCCGTGCTAACGCAGCTTTGAGCATATTAGCGGCATCAGGGCCTCTGCCATCTCCACTTCCTGCGCCCACCAGCGTGTGGATTTCGTCAATGAATAAGATTACATCATCTTTGGCTTCAGCGAGTATGCCTTGAATCCGTTGTTCGAATTCACCTCGTAAGCTGGTATTTGCGACAAGCCCTCCGGCTGACAGCTCAATAATTCGCTTCGATTGAAGGTTTTTTGGACATCTTTTTTGCACAATTCTTTGAGCGATGCCTTCAACAATGGCAGTTTTTCCAACTCCTGCCTCACCGACAAGAAGAGGGTTTGCATTTTCCGTCAGAAGAAGAGTTTGCAGGGCCGTTTGAATTTCATCTTCTCGTCCTACTATTTCAGATAGTAGTCCTTGTTTTGCTTTTTCAGTCAGATCTACTCCAAACATTGACAATAAAGATGGATTCCGGGGGTTGAAAATCTGTTGCGATGAAGTTGGGTTATTTTCATCTGTTCTTATGCCGAGATGGTTAAAGAGTTCTCCGACAATTCCTCCACCATCGGCAAAGAATGCTGCAAATAATTCCTGTACACCTACTTTGGGATGTCCGACTGAACGGGCTATATCTACGGCCTGCCGAATGATTTTGAACGTATTCCTGCTAAAAGTAACGGTTGATATTGAGCCTGGAATGCTTGGGCGCGCAGGCACAATGGAGAGGACCAGGCTCTTCAGATCCTCGGCTTTAATGGCGTTGATTCTTAACAAAGTTTCTATCGGCTCTGACCTGGAGGTTATGAGCGCAGCGAAAAGATGGGGAGATTTGATTTCATTCCAACCCTGTGAAAAGGCGCATTTTGCGGACTCCATGATAATGTTCCATGCTGTTGAGTCGAATTGATCCTGCTTTGGCATTTCGGATTGATTGGCATTATCCTTGGATACCAGACTCAGCGGGGCTTCCGTCGGTTCCTCTTCCTGTTGGCCTGGAATTTGCGTTGATTCAATATTATCAAGGTCGATTTCCGGAAAAAACGTTTTCACAAAGCTTTTAAATTCGCTGTTTGCACATTCACAAAAAGCTCTAAATAGAATTTTCTCGGAAATTATTTTGTCATGTGCGAGTTCCGTAGCTTTTTCAATAACGGGAAGAACAATCCTCTCGCATGCTTCGACACTCAATCCAAATGAAAGCGGAGAATTATCTTCGATCACTCCCATTAAAAATTCGAATAAAGCAGCGACATCTATTTGTTTTTGATTGCAAATCCGATTTAAATAACCTTTTTCATCAATTAGAAAAGATGCGAAAAGTACTCTGTTAGGGATCGGAAATACACCTCGTTGCTGAGATAAATTGTGGGCTGCTTTAATAATTTTTTTAGCATTATCGTCTAATTTAGCTAATATCAATTCTCCGTTTTCATCGATTTTTCCCTGTATTTTGTGTTTTAGAATGAGATGACCAATCTCTTCCTCAGATGGGAGCCCCACAATGGCCAGGTTTTTCCATAGTGGATTGTATATTAAGCATTCCAACACATTAGCTTCAGAAATCGGACTCTCTTTTTCAGATGAGTCTTGTTGTTGCGAAAGCTCATCCGCTTTCAAAAAGATATCAATCAGATCCGATGTACACTGATTTTTTCGGCTAATGATCCAATTATCTACATGTTTTTGTATAGCTTCCTCATCCTCATTATCCAATTCAAAAGATAACAGAGTATCCATTCTTTGACTTGCATCAGGAAGTGAATCTGTGCCGGATTCTTGTTCAACATGTTCCTCTAATTTCGTATATAACTGATCCGGATCTAAATTGATCTCCTTTAATAAGGTGCGTGTAAGAGTACCTTTACGTAGAAAACCAGCAATAAAATCGGTTGTAGAAACGAGGGTTCTACTCTGTAGGTTTTTTCGTTTTGCGGCACGTAATAAAACATCATCTATTCCGAAAGCGAATATCTCTTTGTTGATTTTCGATTCGCCGTCGAAGACACGGCATTTCACAGCCGATAACGATCCCCGGCATATTTCAACTGGTACATCGCCTGGTATAGGCAATGCTTTGTTCGGGTCTCCATAATAACGATATGCCATCCAGGTGGTATGGGGTTCGCCGGCGTGATACCGTTGAAGACTCGATCTGCGCACTTGCTGCAGAGATGCTCCAAAGGATTGGTTTTGAGAGGCGGATTTAAAAAAATCAAGAGCTGCTTCGGATGCATGGATGTTGAGCATCGGCCATAGTGGAGCAATGACGACTTTTCCACAACCCGCTTTTGCGAATGCGCTGGCGACACTGCTGGAACTTTTCTCAAGATCCCAATTGCGTCCTGATGCCGCTCCTTCACAGGCATTGATGAAAACCAACTTGGCCTTGATATCTATGTTTTTAATATCACTCGTATAAAGGTGACCATCCGCAAGGATCAAGCAGCCTTCATCCCCCTCTTTAGGAAAGTATCCATGTCCAAAATAATAAATACCCGCGAGTTCCGGGTTGGAAATGGCTTTTAGAACACGGTTTCGTGTTGCATTTTTACGTGATAACAGATTTATTTTATAACCGAAGCTCGACAGTATTTTGCGTAATTCTTTCAAATGGTTTGAGCTAATTTTATCGGGGTCTTTTATATCCGAACAAAGATCATTCGATGGATCTTCGATACATAAAAATTCGTTACCGGCCATGCTGGACCATTCACATCCCCTGATAAGGTGTGATAAGTGATAATTTATGCAGAGCTTTCCTCCTTCAATGGTCATTTCTCTGCCGCATATATCGCAAAATCGTTGCGATGAAGCCTCCTTGGAGCAAGGGAAAGATCTTTTCTTATGTGCAGGATTGTCGCAAATAAAATGATATTCTTCCATAACCTCCCAAGGAATGAGTTCTGCAGCATCTTGAATGATATCAAACTGAGGGTGCATACCTTGATGGATGATACTTGTAAAACCATTCTCAGGGAGTACAAGCTTCTCAAGTGATCGTGCTTCCTGTTCTATTTCGACAGATCCTCTCTTTTTATTCTGCAAAGCCAAAAAAGTGAGAGTCTCAATTTTAGAACGAATTTGTTCGATCTGAGAGTGTAATGCTTCCCATTTTACTGGAACATAAGTTGATGGGGGAATTCCCATATCAAGTCCCATCGGTGCAGGAACAGGCGCATAAATCAATCCTTCTTTCCCGTTGGGAGTTCTTCTGTGGGACACTCCAAGAATCTGAGTTAAAATTGTGGTTTTTGAGCGTTCTTTTTCGCCGGTATTATTCTTCACTGTTAGACTCCATGTCGAAATTTGAAAACTCTACGGGAATTTCCCATACCGATTCAACACCATTCTCATAAAGCGTTAAAAAGAAACGCCATTTTCCTTTCGGTATGATAATCGGTTCCGATTGGACATCAGCCAGTCGTCCGGATAGAAAAACAGAATCTTGATTGTCAATTATTTCAACGCGTACGGTATCGATATCTATTGCACCGTCTGTTCGCGAACCCAGTTCGATCGAAACCTCAACTTCATCATCTTTCGCTGAGAAAACCGTTAAACGGATAAAGCAATCAAAATCCTCGTCCTCGAAAATCCATTCCTTTCGCCTGCTTTCTTCAATATTATGTTGCGAAGGGATACCATCTTCAATAATTTCACCTCCCATTACTCCGGCTACAGCGGCATATTTAAGCGAAGGCGGCCCTTTGAGACTCTCCTTGATTGTTCCGACGCTATCAAACACAATGTGCAAATCTTCAGAAAGAGTCTTGCAAACTTTTTTCAGCTTTTGCGTCACTCCGCTTCCTGCTTTAATGGCCCAATGGGGTTTTATTGACCAGTAAAGTGATCTACATTCCGGGCAAGACTCGAGATGATCGAGCAGACAGGGCATTTCTTTTTTTTGTTCCTCTCGAGATAACTCACTGAATTCTGCAACATTAACGCGAAATATTTCGCATGTATTTACCCAATTTCCATCTAGGCCGAATTCTTGAAGAATATGACTAACATAGTCCCCATCAGCGTTAGCTATCTCACACGCAAGCTTCAAATCTTCCGGTGCGACATTTTCATATCCGGAAAGAAATGATGCCAAGATTTTTTTTGCTTTGTCCAGCTTCATGATATCAATCTCTCCTTACGTTTGTTTTTGTCTGCGCACGCGCTTTTTCTTTCGCAATCGAGCTTTTTCATGGCGTTAAAGCAATCCATCACTGATTTTCTTTCTTGCTGCTCAACCTTGAGCCTGGTAATTACATCGTCAATTCCAAGTCTTTCGATGAAAGCGAAATACCATATAGGGATGATCCAATAATCCGATCTCTTGCCAAGAATTTTCCTCCATATTTTCACTGAATCTTTACTGAAAAATCCTTTGAAGAGTTCATCACCAAAGCATTCTTGCAGGATTTGAATCATTATCTCCGATTCTTCATTTAAGTTCCGCTCTATCAAAAAAATACCCAATTCTGCTTCAGTCTTGGTGTTTTTCAGAGTGATGAAAAGATTTGCCAGGGCAGACTTTTGTACAAGATCGAAAAATTTACGATAAATTTGATTTCCTTGTGTAATCATTAGCTGAATTGGGCTGCTGGAGCTATAGATTGCGAACGCTGGAAGCCAATGCCAAAATTCATTGACAAATCGAATAAATGTCCATGGGTCCGGCCGTTGTGGTTTGACTTTGGATTGAAAAAAACAGTGCGCAGAAAAGGGAAACAGCAGTGAAAATTTTAAAGGCATCATACGCGCAACAGAGGCAATTGTCAAAATCGCGGGTTCATTAAGGAACACTTGTTTGCTTGTATCATTTTTTAAATTCTTTTTACTTGCACGTTTAGTTTTCAATATCTGATTATTTGTCAATCCTTTGATACGTGACAATGAATAGGCCCAAATACGAAGTTTTAGTCGGTGGCTAAGGTTGTTGATGGTAGTAAGCCCCAGGTCAGGGAATGCCTCCGCGATTGCATTTATTTTCAGGGGTGATAAATCTTCCTCCAATTGACTCTCAAGCCGCCCACACCAAATTAAATCCAATACTTTTCGATATTTTTCATTTAATTCAGCAAAATCTATTTCTTCATCCGTACGCATGGTATCGGCGCGTGGAAAAAACGTTGTCCGGACCAGCCGGTATCCTTCTCGTAACCATCTCAATTGCTCAAGATTCAATTCATGTTTGACTGGTGAGGAGTAAACTTGATCAGGATAAGAATCCAGAACTTCGCCATGAGGTTTTGCTCGATAATTTTCAAGACATTGTTGCCACCAGGTTTTAATACTTGATCGGAATGAATAATATGGGAAACCGGAAGTCAGCTTATCCCATTGAACCTCCCACAGACTGCGCGATTCCTCAGATATATTTTTTATGCCTGTCCAGTTTGAAATGGTATACCAGACTCTTTTTTCTAAATGGACTATCTCCTGATAATTCCCGGCTTCGGCACCAGGAGCGATTTTGGCTAATTTTTCCGAAACGCGGGACCAGATAGGCCAACCTTCTGAACTTTGGTATTCGCCTGTTGTGTACGTCGGCGAACTTATGAAATATTTTCGGAAAAAATGCAGCAGATTTCTTTCTTGTTTCCAATACTTGCCGATTCGGCAAAGCATTTCAGGATAACTTGTTAGAAGATACAAAGCCGCACCATTCATTCGCTCTTCTTTTTCTCTTTTAAAGTAAGCAGGGTCGTTTTGCGCAATAAATTCAGCCGCGGACAAATCTATCAAGAGTTGATTGATAGTGATCCCTTCTTCAAGGACAATTGACTGATTTAAAAAAGGCAGAAGCTGAATAAGAGCTTGTTCATCTAATAACGCGTCGGCGTAGTGTCTTTTTAGGGATGAGAAATTTTCCTCAAAAAGTCGGACTCGATCTGATAGAACGGTTTCAGTCATCTGAAATGCTCTTTGTGGATAGATCGAGGCAGCAAAATACAGCGCCGGCAATCTTGATTCGACTGAATCTTCCTCATTTACCGGTTGCGGGTATTCTTTGAGCAATTTTTGTGGAATAAGCCCTTTGCTGTGAAAGGCTTTGATGACATCCGAGGGAGACGCTATTTCAGCACGCTGTTCCTCAGTGGATATCGCAAAAAGAACGCGAACAATTTGAATCACAAGAGAGTAGACGGGTAACTCTTTATCAAGCGCCCGGCACAGCTCCAATAATCTACAACGCTCGACTTCATCAGATTTAGAGAGCCACATGATTCCTCCTTACTAAAATGCCTGCAACCTATAACAAATCAAATATACCATATTTTCGCTAAATAGTAGCTCTAAAAACAAGCAGTCCGTATGAAGGTCAATACTATTGAGTGCCTACCTCTCGCTTTCTTTCACACGAATATGAAAAATTTCATTTCTTATAGGCTTTCCTCCGAAAATATTAATTCGGGTAGCGCTGAGAAGCATTCGTAATGCATTGTGGAATGTGTCAATAGCTTTGAGACACCTGCCGCGTTCATTTAGGGTAGATTTCCTTGTTGGCCCAGTCCTTGTCCGCAATCAGTTGAACAATCTCGTGAATATCCGAAACCCCACCATTCCTCTCACAAGTGCGAATCCTGTTCGCGAGTTGATCTGCAGACCTTCTACTCGCATCCCGACCTCAACGGGCCATCCAGGAATTCCTGTGGGTAGACGCATTCCTCCCCGAAGCGCTCCACGCAGCAGGTCAGCCCCCAGCGAGGCCAGCCCCCTTGGTACGCCATAGCTTTGTGCTATGTCCTCGCCCATTTTCCTCAGTCTCGGTGATATTCGACCATTCAAAAGTTCTCCTACGTCTTCGACCAAAGGCGGCAACTCGCTTGAAACGGAGAACAACTGGGATGCCAAACCCTCTGGTACCTCCGCCTGCCTGGGGACAACGAGGTTGTCGGGAGAACGCTCGTCGAAACAGCAGTGAAACAGACACGTTCCGCTGGTTGCAGTCAGGGCTTGTGCTGTTGCTTCGATGTTGGGGATCGGCGCATGCTCGACGGCAGTGACGTGGAGAACTACGGGGCTGAAGAGCGGGTGACCATTACTCTTCATCCAGCCCGATACCTGTTCCCGTGCGACGGATAGCGCGTCGCTTGCCCCGTCATTACAAGCACCAGACAGAGTGCCGGCCACGATCTGAGTTTTGTCTGCAACTGATCGAATAATCCCCTGTCGTGAACCATCAGACCACATGCTGCCGGTTGCAGTATCTCCGGTCGCGATGGGGTAGCCGATGAAGCCAACATCGATATGTTTCCCGCAGTCGACCTTTGCCATTTCGCTCTTCATCTCGTTGAGTGCCTCCGTCACGGAGGCGATACGGCTGCGTCCTGTTTCAGCGAATAGCTTCTGCATGGCTTGCGAATGGTCTACCACAAATAGGAACAACGTTCGACGATCACCGACTTCCCCTGTCCCTGCGAAGCCCTTGACGATTGCTTCATAAAGCGAGTTCGGTAGGTTCATTTGTTCATTCTCCTTTCTTAGGCCAACAACAGCTTTACAACATTGAGGCGACCTTTTTCTGATGCCTCTATTAGGGCTGTTTGACCGCTATACTTTGTTTGTAAATTCACCTCAGCGCCGTTGTCTAACAGCAGCTTAACAATATCTTTAAGGCCCTTTTCTAATGCGATGAAAAGAACTGTTTCATCTTTATTGGTCATGTTGGGATCAGCGCCAAAAAACAAAGCGATTTTAACTTCTGTCAAATTACCATTTTGTATAGCATGTATCATTCTTTTCCCTGCTAGCGCATTATACTTTATTTTTGTTATGCCTAACGTGTAGGACAAGATAGGAAACAACACTTTTTGAAACAACGCTTGCAGAGGTAACAGCGCCTTTTTGAATCTGCTTATTGTGGCCATATCATTTTCTCCTATCAAGCTGCGGAATTAGCCAATCACGTTGATAGACTTTCCGCGAACATTCAGGGCGGATTTCTTTGTTGATCAACAGGATTTTCCGATGGGTTTGCCCTGGCGGCTTTCGGTAACTTGGGAGCTGCTGGAATTGAGTTGACATACTGCTCCGGATATTTCGGGTAGATTTAAATAAAATGTGGTTTGATCGGCATAATTTACCCCGCTTCGTACTGCGATCTGCTTCGTGCGGAATCGCCGGCACGTAGGACCAGGTAAAACGATGCCGCTGGGCATGTTCCTTGATCTCTATATACGGTATTCGTGAAGTTGCCATTTCTATCATCTTTCCATCAATCTTCATCCCGTTATCCTTTACCGATTGTAATGAATTCATTTGAAACACTCTATCTCACCCCAAAAGTTAACTACACCGATCTTTTATAGGACAGGTGTCTAACGTATATTGACAAAGCGGCAGTTCGACTTAGTGACTCTCATTTGAATCAGCTCACTTTCCAAGAATTAGAGCTCGTTGGAAATACTTTCTTTCACTCGAATATGGGAGCAGTTGTGAAATTTTGAGATAAAAATGGTAGCCAAATCAAGTGTGCTAACAGATATCCACAAGATGAGGAGCTAAAGGGATGTCCGTTTTTTTATCCTACTTTCTCATATTGTCTTAAAAGATCAACGATTTTGCTGTGACCTTTCGCTGATGCCAATTGCCGAGCAGTTTTGCCTTCGTTATTCTGTATATTCACATCGGCGCTATTGTCTAACAACAGCTTAACAATATCGAGATGTCCTTTTTCTGATGCCAAAATTAGCGGTGTATAACCGTATTTATTTTGTATGTTCACCACAGCACCGTTGTCTAACAGCAGCTTAACAACTTCGAGATGACCTTTTTTAGAAGCCTCCATTAGAGCAGTATCTTCGAAGTAATTTTTCATATTCACCTTGGCGCCGTTGTCTAACAACAGCTTAACAACATCAAGATTACCCTTCCATGATGCCCATATTAAGGGAGTATAATCTTGTTTACTCCGTATATTCACCTCAGCGCCGTTGTCTAATAGCAGCTTAACAATTTTGTGATGGCCATTTTCTGAAGCCTGAAAGAGAGCGGTTTCTTTGTGTATATTTAGTAAATCAACCTCAGCGCCGTTGTCTAACAGCAGCTTTGCAATATCGAGGTGCCCCATCCATGATGCCCATACTAGGGCGGTCCAACCGTTGTTGTCTTTCATATTCACCTCAGCGCGGTTGTCTAACAGCAGTTTAACAATATCGAGATGACGATACCAAATTGCCAAGATTAGCGGTGTATAACCGTATTTATATTGTACATTCACCTCTGCGCCGTAGTCTAACAGCAGTTTAACAACGTTGGGGCAACCCTTCTCTGATGCCCGCATTAAGGCAGTTTTACCGCCGTTATCTTTGATATTCACCTCAGCGCCGTTGTCTAACAGCAGTTGAACAACGTTGAGGCAACCCTTCTCTGATGCCCGCATTAAGGCAGTTTCACCTTTTTTATCTTGTAAATTTACCTCAGCGCCTTTGTCTAACAGCAGCTTAACAACTTCGAGATGATCATTTTCTGAAGCCTCCATTAGAGCAGTATCGTCGTCGTAATTTTTCTTGTTCACCTTAGCACCTTTGTCTAACAGCAACTTAACAACATCGAGCTTACCTGCCTCTGATGCCTTCATTAGGGCTGTATCATCATTGTTATCTTCCATATTCACCTCAGCGCCTTTGTCTAACAACAGCTTAACAACTTCGAGATGACCATTTTCTGAAGCCTCCATTAGAGCAGTATCGTCGTCGTAATTTTTCTTGTTCACCTTAGCGCCTTTGTCTAACAGAAGATTAACAAGAGCTAGATCACCATTCCGTGATGCTTTAATTAGGTTATTGTCATCAGAATTATATTGCATTAGAATATCAACGATTTTGCGACAACCGTTCAATTTTGCCAACTCAAGAGCAGTAGTACCCCTGCCATTTTTCATGGTCATATCTGCGCCTTTGTCTAACAGCAACTTAACAACATCGAGGTGACCACCCGTTGATGCCCACATTAGGGCTGTATCACCGTTGTTATCTTTCATATTCACCTTGACGCCGTTGTCTAACAGCAGTTGAACAACGTTAGGGCAACCCTTCTCTGATGCCCGCATTAAGGCCGTTTTACCTTTTTTATCTTGTAAACTTACATCAGCGCTTTTGCTTAACAGCAGCTTAACAACATCGATGTGATCCCTCTGTGATGCCCGCATTAAGGCGGTTTCACCGTCGTTATCTTCGATATTCACCTCAGCGCCTTTGTTTAACAGCATCCTAACAACGTCGTCGCAACCTTCTTCTGATGCTTTCATTAGGGCCGTTTTACCTTTTTTATCTTGTAAACTTACATCAGCGCCTTTGTCTAAAAGCAGCTTAACAACATCGAGGTAACCTTTCCATAATGCCTGCATTAGGGCAGTTTCGCCGTCATCATCTTTTATGTTCATATCAGCGCCGTTGTCTAACAGCAGCTTAACAACATCGAGGTAACCTTCCCATAATGCCTGCATTAGGGCAGTTTTGCCGTCATCATCTTTTATGTTCATATCAGCGCCGTTGTCTAACAGCAGCTTAACAACATCGATCTTACCGTACCTTGATGCCCATATTAAGGGAGTATAACCATCATCAATTTGAAAATTCACCTCAGCGCCGTTGTCTAACAGCAGCTTAACAACATCGAAGTAACCGTTCCATAAAGCCTGTATTAGGGCAGGTTTCCCTTCATCATCTTTTATGTTCACATCAGCGTCGTTGTCTAACAGCAGCTTAACAACATCGAGCTTACCTGCCTTTGATGCCTGTATTAGGGCAGTTTTACCTTTTTTATCTTGTAAACTTACATCAGCGCCTTTGTCTAAAAGCAGCTTAACAACATCGAGGTGACCGTTCCATGATGCCCACGTTAGGGCAGTAGAACCGTAGTTATCTTGTAAATTTACCTCAGCGCCTTTGTTTAACAGCAGCTTAACGACATCGAGGTAACCCCAAAATGATGCCTCCATTATAGCGGTTGTACCGTCTTCATCTTTCATATTCACCTCAGCACCTTTGTCTAACAGCAGGTTGACAACGTCGAGCTTACCAGCCTGTGATGCTCTCATTAGGGCAGTTTTACCTTT
>JBASEY010000046.1:0-51630 GCA_049652745.1 bacterium
ATGATATCGAACCGCAAATCAGGAAACGGTCTGGATACAAGTTATCAGCATTGACTGCATACGTTCGCAGAGATGATCAATATGTTTATCATTCACGGTTATCAATCGAAAATTATGAACTTCAGCAATATGAGCAACCGCATGTTTTGATAACAACGATTGATGTCTATCTTTCAGTTCTCGATAGGGGTGACCGAATGCGGGTGGCATTGGATATTTACAATCCGCTTCCGGAGCCATTGGAAGCCGATTTGGCTATTGTGATGGAGTTTGAAGAGCTTCAGAATGGCATATATTACTTTTTTAGTTTTGATGGGGACCAACCGATACTGACAACGGATTATCGGACGATGCGGCTGACGCTTCCGCCGGGCTGGTCCTGCCAGAATGTGCCCATCTTTGAACTGGATGTGAGTCTTTTATATGGAATCATCACCGGCGTTAAATGGCACTCTTATGCTGGTCTGATCGATCCCGAAACCGGGCTGCTGTTGGGGGATTTCTCAAAGGCTTGTACGTGGATTGCTTTTTAAGGATAAACTTATGTAAATGGAATAAATTACGTGAATACATTTGAAACCGAGGTATATTGGATGGATGTACTTTCGGGGGACAGACTTCCAGAAATAAGGAACCAGAAACCGCTCTCTCAGAACGCCTTATTCAGCGCTCATCACTCATCACTCATCACGAACTTGGGGACAGACTTCCAATTATTCGAAAGTCTGTGCGCCGTAGCCTTGCATCGCTCCAAACAGAAGAAGTGTATCTCGCCACGGATATCGATTCATGAACATTGAAACCTTGGATGTTATCTTGCCCTGTTTGTTCATTCCCATGGCTTCCCGCCAAAGATTCGCCGGCGAATCCGGATCGAAATCGACTTCTTCAGAGTAACTGGTGTTCAGGAAACCTTCCAGATACTCCTTGTTGATGGGCAGCTTTGACGGTATTTCCAGCCGATTGTTTTTGGCTGACGCAAAAGACAGATCCCCAAATTGATCGACAGTCAGATTGAGTTTGACGTTACTTGCGGGACTATACTCGAGATCACCTTGCTTATTGACAAAAAAGATGTTGTCGTCCAATTTGATTCTATCGTCAGGAGTAAATCGTGTATTGTCAACTCCCGTCAAAATACTGCCTCCGATAATATTGTGATGGATATTGTACTCACATTTTGTCATGATGCGAACGCCGTACCCCATATCTTTCAAGTCCTTCACTCGGCTCCAGGAAAATAGAATGGTATTGTAGGCGATTTCAACCGAGCCACAATTCTGCATTGTTTTGGGGTCGCTTTGTCCGCCGCAGGTTCCATAAATTTCAATTGCCGCCATCCTGTTGCCGACGAAAACATTGTTCAACACACGAAATGTTCCGCGGCTGAAACCACCCTGCAAACCAAAGTTGGCGCCGTTGACGAAAACACAGTTCTGCACCGTGATATCACCGCCTCTAGCTGCTGTAACAATCTGGATAATCGGCTCTTCTGTGGTGCTGTTGCCTGAAGCCGGCCGCTCAGTCGAGCTGAGTATCCGACCAGTTTCAAGGCCTTCGACAATACCCTCCTTGGGGCTGTAGGCATTTCGGTATCCCATATCAAAAACAATACCATCGATAACCGCACCTTCGATATCCTTGGTGAATTTCAAGAAGGCTTTCCGAGCTTTCCCGCCGGCAGCGTTATCAGGCTGAAAAACCGTCGGTGTTTCGACGATATTTCGTTTTGAAAACGTTTCATCATAGCTGCCATAAAGCTTCAAAGGTTTGTCGGTTTCTATGTAACCCACACCGAAGGTGCCCATATAAATACCACCCGCAATATAAATCTCATCGCCGGACTGTGCCAGAGTTACAGCCTTATCGATTTCTTTTACCGGACTGTCTTTTGTTCCAGGATTCTGGTTGTTGCCATTGGTTTGAGAAACATAAATAGCTGCATGTAAAGAGCTTAATGAAACCAGACAAAGCAAAACTATTCCCATTAACACTATACGATTCATTTGAAACCTCCTTGATTTTGGTTGAAACCTATAAATAAAATTTTCCATGAATAGTAATTTTAGGAAGATTTGTAACTCCACAGGAAGTGACGAGGGCTGAATGAAGAATTAGCCTGAGTCACCGATGTCGGCTTCCGATAATTTTCGTTCACCCCAAACAATCAACACTTCCCTTTCCAAGTTCAAAGTTTAAAAACATCTGTGGCAGTTACGCTCACTAACTAAATATCGAAAAGAGTATATCCAAGATTTTTCACCGGATCAATTAAACTAATCATTACCCACGAACTTCGTCTCTACGCTTGCAGAGCACACTTTTTTCAATAGAATAGAATCGAATCCTGACTTTTTTGGAAGGCGAGGAAACCATGAAAAACATCCCTGTACAAAAAATAACCGAGTTGATACAGGATTTATGTATCCAAGCCTGTCATGATTTGAATCCGGACATTATTCAGGCGTTCAAGAATGCCGGCGCCAGGGAAGAATCACCGATTGGCGCTGCCATACTCGATCAACTGTTAAAAAATGCCGAGATTGCAACCGACAAGCAGATACCGATCTGTCAGGACACTGGTTTTACCGTGATCTTCATGGAAATCGGTCAGGAGGTGCACTTTTACGGCGGCTCGCTGAAGGATGCAATCAACGAAGGCGTCCGCCGTGGTTATCGTGATGGTTACCTGAGAAAATCCATCATCGACAATCCTTTGACGCACCCTGTCAATTCTCGGGATAATACGCCGGCTGTCATACATACTGAAATTGTTCCAGGTGATTCAGTTAAAATAACGGTGCTTCCCAAAGGAGGCGGATCGGAAAACGCCGGACGGATCAAAATGTTGACGCCTGCTGAGGGTGTGGAAGGCGTCAAACAATTTGTGCTCGAGACTGTCCGCGAAACCGGCGCTGATGCTTGTCCTCCTCTATTGATAGGCGTCGGATTCGGCGGCACCTTTGATTATGTCGGTTTTCTGGCCAAAAAAGCGCTGCTGCGTCCGATCGGTCAACGTAATCCTGACCCCGATCTGGCAAAACTTGAGATTGAATGGCTCGAAGAGGTAAACAAACTGGGGATCGGTCCAGGTGGGCTCGGAGGCCGTGTCACGGCGCTGGATCTTTTTCTGGAAGTTTTCCCCAGACATATCGCGACGTTTCCTGTCGCCATAAACATTCAATGCCATGCCGCTCGAAGCAAATCGGCGACCCTGTGAAAAGGTGAAGACAACGCATGCTCTTTTTTTGAGATGGAACTTTTAGGAATAATTCTGTGAAAGCAAGGAGATCACCGTGAGCGACATCATTCGAATCGAAACGCCGTTGACCGACGCCGTTATCAAAAATCTCCGTATCGGAACACAAATAGCTTTATCCGGCGTGGTCTATACCGCACGTGATGCCGCTCATAAAAAACTCGTTGAGTTAATCGCACTAGAAAAACCACTTCCCTTCGACGTGAAAGGCAGCGTTATCTATTACACCGGTCCTTCCCCTGCCAGACCCGGGCGAGTCATCGGCGCCGCAGGACCCACCACCAGCCGACGCATGGATCCGTATGTCGAGAAGTTGATGCAGCACGGTATGAAAGGCATGATCGGTAAAGGCAGACGCAGCCCTACGGTCATCGATGCGCTGAAAAAATATATCGGTGTTTATTTTGGTGCGACCGGAGGACTCGGCGCATTGCTTGCTGAATCCGTTCGAGAAAAAATAACCCTCGCTTTCGAAGACCTTGGTGCTGAAGCGGTGATGCGGTTAGTGGTTGAAGATATGCCGCTTATCGTGCTGAACGATTGCTATGGAGACGATTTCTTTGCCGAAAATATCACCAAATGGGCCTACCATTTGCAAAAGGAGAAACCTGATGTCGGAATTTGATTTCACGCTTAAAAACCTGGATGAGCTGTTTCCATCGACCTTTTCACAAGAACAGACAGCCAGAGCCAAAACGGCATTTTTCAAAGAGCTCGCCTTGCGTTTGCATTCCTTCTACGGCGGCAAAATGATGACGATACCGAAGGCCAGCATTTATGGCTTCAATTGGTTCAATATCTGGTACACACCGGGCGTCTCAAAAATATCGACGACGATACGCGATAATCCTGAAATGTCTTTTGAATTGACAGGGCGCGGTAATACGGTGGCGGTCGTATCCGATTCGACCCGTGTGCTGGGTGACGGGGACTGCTCACCATCCGGCGGCCTGGGCGTCATGGAAGGCAAAGCGTTTTTGATGAAGTACCTTGGCGGGTGCGATGCGGTGCCCTTATGTATCGATAGTTACAACGATAAAGGCGAGCATGATCCGGATAAAATCATCGATTTCGTCATGATGGCCCAACCGAGTTTCGGCGCCGTGAACCTGGAGGATATCTCGCAGCCGAATTGTTATAAGGTATTAGATACACTCAGAGATCGATGTAATATTCCGGTATGGCACGACGATGCTCAAGGAACGGGTTGCGTCACTTTGGCGGCTTTGATCAACGCACTGAAAGTCGCTGAAAAAGACCTGAAAAAGGTCAAAATTGTGTTGTTCGGCGCCGGCGCCTCCAATACGACGATTTTCCGCCTGCTCGAAGCCGACGGCGTCAACGCGGAAAATATGATCATGTTCGATCAAAAAGGAGCTCTCGGTAAGCATCGGGAAGATATTGAACGTGATCCACGTTTTTATTTGAAATGGCAAATCTGCCGAAAAAGCAATCCGGATGGAATCAAAACCATCGAAGAAGCGATCAAAAATGCCGACGTTCTGATTGCACTGTCGGCTCCCGGACCGGATGTCATCAAACCGGAATGGGTCAAATCAATGGCACCGAAATCCATTGTCTTCGCCTGCGCCAATCCGATTCCGGAAATCTATCCGTATGCCGCCAAAGAAGCCGGCGCGTTTATTGTAGCTACCGGTCGCGGCGATTTTCCGAACCAGGTCAACAACTCGCTCGGCTTTCCTGGAATTTTGAAAGGAGCCTTGCTGGTCAGAGCTCGAAAAATCACCGACAACATGGCCATAGCAGCCGCGCATTCACTGGCTCGAACAGCGGAAAAACAAGGATTGTCACCGGAGTATATCATCCCGACGATGGATCAAGTGGACGTGTTTCCAGCCGAAGCCCGGGATGTGGCGATGCAGGCGATCGCCGACGGAGTCGCTCGTATCGACATGACGGCTGAACAGGTCTATCGAAAAGCGGAAACAGATATTCTGGAAGCCCGTGAAATCACTCATAGAATGATGGAACAAAATCTGATCAAAAAGCCGCCTGTAAGCATTCTTAAAACCGCGCTGAAGCAAGCCATAAAAATAGCGACCGAATGATCGAGCGGTATCAATTTCGCGCATTGCCGTAATTCCTGTCGTTTTTCCGTTGTATTGGATCAGTGTAGCGGAATAGGAGTTTAGATTGCATATGACACGTGAACCATTATAAAGCCTATCTGAAATAATGATCTCAAATAGATAGATGAACAAAAGATGAACGCTTTCCAAATGCGTGAGCAATAGTTTGTTTGACATTTCTGTATCAGATGATTCATCATTAGATACAGAATCACCTTATTATGGTTCAATCCCTAAGGGGGAGTACATGAATAAACAAAATCCATCACCCGATAAAAAAAAGCATACAGCCATTGAACCCTTGGATCAGATACATGGGTTTGCCTATAACATGCTGCTCGATCTGGCTGCAAAATTCCACAAACTGCCGGTCGACCAGATCGAAACCGCTATAGATGACATGTTTGAAACGGTTGGAAAAGAAGCGAACGTTGATCGGATTTTTTTGTTGAACCTCGATGAAGAAAAGAACCGATTGCGAAATACTCATGAATGGTGTGCACCGGATATCGAGCCTAAAATCGGATCACTCCAATCCGTTTCCTTAAGGATATTTGAAGACCTTATAACAGTGCTGAATAAGGGAGTATTTCTACACATTCCGGATTCGGACAATCTGCCGGTTGACCCGGGAATACAGTATTTGTTCGATCATCATAACTTTAGAACGTTGATCATGCTGCCTATCGTCTTATCCGAATCCTGTACCGGTTTTGTCGGATTTGAGACGGTTCGAAAAAAACAGCGATTTTCCGAGAACGATATACATATCTTTTCGGCTGTCACGAGATTTGTTACCGATGCTTTCGCCAAACAGAGAGCTTCGAATGATGTTGTACATTATGACCCATTTCTGAACCAAATCGTCGATACGATACCCGACCCGATTTTTGTCAAAAACCAACAACATCGTTGGATTGTAATCAATGAAGCTTTTTGCAAATTCCTTGGATATTCCCGTTCAGAACTTCTAGGCAAATCGGATTATGATTTTTTTCCGAAACATGAAGCCGATGTTTTCTGGGAAAAAGACAAGCTGGTATTTGAATCGGGAGTAGAAAACATCAATGAGGAACCAATCACGGATGCAAGCGGAAAAGAGCATATTATTTCCACAAAAAAATCACCGTTCACGGTAAAAGAAACAAATGAAACCTATTTGACCGGATTGATTCGGGACATCACCGAACAAAAGCGGTCGGAAAAAGCCTTGAGAGATGCTTTGGCTCAAGCGCAGGCCGCCACGGTGGCTAAAAGCCGTTTTTTGGCCAACATGAGTCATGAAATCCGCACGCCGATGAGCGGGGTTCTGGGGATGGCTTCCCTTTTAGCCGAAACAAATTTAGATAAAGAACAAAGGCATTATATCGATTTGTTGATGCAAAGCGGGGAACGAATGATGAGAACGATCAATGATCTCCTAGATATTTCCCGCATAGAAGCCGGTAAGTTAGAAATATCCAAAAAGCCGTTGAATTTAAAAAAATTGATGACCAGCATTCTGACACCGATCGCTAAACTAGCAGAAAAGAAAGGACTTATATTTACTTTTGATGTGTCTGAAGATATCCCTGAAAATCTCGAGGGTGACCCGGATCGCATTGGTCAGATTTTAATCAACTTGGCTGGAAACGCTATTAAATTCACTAAAGTGGGGCACGTCAACGTCAAAGCTGAACTGCTCCAGAAAACCGAAACGTCCGTTCATCTTCAATTCATCGTTTCCGATACCGGTATCGGTATTTCTAAAGACCAGCAGGCTTCGCTTTATGACTCCTTTTTTCAGGTCGACGGCTCAGATACACGCGAATACGGCGGCACCGGGCTCGGGCTTTCCATATCGAAGCAATTGGTGGAAATGATGAATGGTGAACTGCATATTGAAAGCACTCTGGGAAAAGGCACAATTTGCTTGTTCACGTTGGAACTGTCCATATCGTCCTCTGCTCCAACTGACCCTGTAACATCAATGCTGAAACCACAAATAAGGAAAAATGCCCGGATTCTCCTGGTTGAAGATGATCAGGTAAGTGCTATTCTTGCCAATGCTTTGATCAAAAAACTCGGACTGAAATCCGATACCGCCGTAAACGGACAGCACGCACTGAAACTACTGACCTCCAATAATTATGACCTGATTATGATGGACTGCCAAATGCCGATCATGAATGGATTCGACGCCACCAGAGCCATCCGTAGCGGCGAAGCCGGCGAAGCAGTCAAGTCTATACCTATCATCGCCTTGACCGCGTATGCCATGAAAGATGATCAGGCAAAATGTATCGACTCCGGTATGAACGATCATCTTTCTAAACCACTTGATTATAATTCCCTGGTGGCTGTATTGAACAAGTGGTTGTCATGACGCAGTCAACCTGACAAACTTGTCTCGATTGACCGATTTGAACACCTTTTTTTCTAACAAAGGAACATCGCGATATGTCGCTATCCAGACTGGAAATCATACTCGTAGAACCCATTTATCCCGGAAATGTCGGAGCTATTGCACGCAGCGCCGCGAACTTTGGTGTCGAAACCATCAAAATCATCGGTGACGTGGATTTTTTATGCGATGACGCAAAACAAATGTCTCTATATGGCTATCCACTATTACAAAAAGCCACGCGATGGAAATCTCTGTCCGAAGCGGTCGCCGATTGCAATCTTGTCATCGGCACCGTGCAACAGGAACGATACAACCGAAGCATGCCGTTATCCGCCCGGATTATGGCGGAAAAATACCGTTCACGCTTGATCTCCGAAAAAACAGCCCTCATTTTTGGACGTGAAGACAACGGACTGACCCGGGATGAAATCGACCAATGCCATATTTTATCCACGATAACGACTCCAACAGGCTTGAGCTTTAATTTGGCTCACTCGGTTACAGTTTTTTTATCCGAAATATATCAGGCCATAAAAGGTAAAAAACCCCTTGAAGAGAGCGAAAAACCGACTCAATCCGAATTGAACGACCTTATCGATTTGATGCAAGCCGGCCTTTATGGAATCGGATTTTTCAAACCCGACAGAAAAGTGAACACGTTGATTCGTATCCGGGATATCGTCTATCGGATGAACCTGGAAAATTCCGATATACCCGTCCTGAAAGCGATTTTTTATAAGGTTGACAGTTTCGCACGACGTGCGCTGCCGCTGCTTCCAAAAGAGGCTTTCAAAGATTGTCGGCTAATGGAAAAGCCTGAGCGAGATGGCGCAGAACCGTGATCGCCGATGCCTTGATGAAATGCTCGGTTGTGTTGACCGGGCCGATGCAACCGGGACATCCATTCCGACATTCACACTGTTCGACCAACTCGACGGCCCTGGACAAAATCAGCGCTATCTTTCGATACAATGATTCACTGAGTCCGATACCGCCGGGATAACAATCGTAAATAAACAGGTTGGCCAACGAAAAATTTCCGGTTGGATGGCCGGACAATTGAAGTGTTCCGAGGTGATCGGTTTGAACCGCCCACTCATTGCCCGGACTGCCGACAAAAGCGCCGATATCCCTCGGGTCGCTCATCAGTAAAACCGATGCGACACTGTGAATTGCGGTCAGAGCGCCGACAAAACCCGCTGCAATGGTCAGCATATCACCCGTTCGATCATAATCGGCTATTGCCGTCGGCAGCGTGAACCACGCACCGGTGGTGATCAACTCCCGTTCCGGCAGCGCCAAGTCGTGCGCTCCCAGCACTTCTTGTGTTCCAAATCGGATTTTTCGATATCCGACGACACGGCTGACAACCTGGACATCTCCGAAACAAATCGGACAAGAATTTTCGGAACAGAGTTTAGTATCGATAATATCGACCCGAGTCAGTTCAAACGGCGCAGTATAATAGCCCAGATCCATCGGGACGACAGCGGCGCGATGGTTTTCCAGATCGAGCGTCTTGACCAGATATTGGCGGCCACCGTGCAGATACACCGCTTCGGGATGCACCAGCAGATGCGCCGCATAAACATCCAGCTCCCCGATAATGTCCGGTTTATCGGTCGAATGGTCGGCAATAGTGATGGCATCGCCGGAAACGGAACGCAGACTGACCTTGGCGGCCGGATACTCGCCGCCGGTATAGAACCATCTATTCGAACTGTGCTGCAATTCACCATCTTCTTCAAGATACGCCAGAAAATCCGGGGTTTGATCCGCAAAATATTCGCCGTCTGTAAACGGCAGCTCAAAAGCGGCGCATCGGATATGCTCCAGAAGAATCAACACATTGTCAGGATTGATCAGGCCATGCTCGACCGGATGCTGAAAAAAATAGTGCGGATTGCGTACGATATACTGATCCAGAGGGGCGGCTGACGCGACCATGATGGCAATCGATCGATTTTCACGACGACCGGCGCGTCCCGCCCGCTGCCAGGCCGAGGCGATCGTTCCGGGGTAGCCGGCCATCACGGCTGCACCCATATCGCCGATATCCACGCCGAGTTCCAACGCTGAGGTCGCCACGACGCAGCGAACGACACCGTCACGCAAACCCTTTTCGATCACCCGCCGCTCACGCGGAAGATAACCGCCGCGATAACCCTGTATCGATGAATTTTCGAGTTTTCCTGCGTAATGCCTGCGCAGATCATGTAAAAGCAGCTCTACATTGCGCCGGGTCCTGGTGAAAACAATGGTTTGTATTCCCGCATCGATCAAAATCCTGACCAGCAGCGACGCTTCATCCAGATAGGATCGGCGAACCATTTCCACGTTGTCGATGACGGGAGGATTATACAAAATAAAGGTTTTTTCGCCAGACGGCGCGCCTGACTCATTTATCAAATACACCGAATCACCTATCAGGCGTCCGGCCAGCTCTTCCGGATTGGCAATCGTAGCGGAGCTGAGAATATAATGCAGCTCAGCGCCGTAGAATCGGCAAATGCGCCGCAACCGACGCAGCACATTGCACAAGTGGCTGCCGAAAATACCGCGGTACTGGTGCATTTCATCGATGACGATGTAATCCAGCTTCGAGAAAAATTGGCTCCAACGGGAATGATGCGGCAGGATGCCCGTATGCAGCATATCCGGATTGGTCATGATCAACTGAGCATTTTGGCGGATCGTTGTGCGGTGAGATGCCGGGGTGTCGCCGTCGTAAATTCCGATCTTGATCTTCTTTTTCAGATCGGCAGCCATGGAAATCAGATCGTGATATTGGTCCTGTGCGAGCGCTTTTGCGGGATAAAGGTACAGCGCTCGTTTACCGGGATCACGCAGAAGGCGATCCAGCACGGGCAGGTTGTAGCAGAGCGTTTTTCCCGATGCCGTCGGCGTCACGATAACGGGGTTTTCGCCGCGCTGCACGGCGTCCCAGGCCGCCGCTTGGTGAGAATACAGTCTGCCGAATCCTTTCTTGACTAAAATATCCGCCAGTTCAGGATGCAGAGAGTCGGGAAATTTTCTCAAGTCGGCGTTTGCGGCGGGAAAACGCTGCCAACTGGTTATTCCATAGGAAAAACGTGACTGTCGGATTTTTTCGAGCGCAACATCGATTTTTTGATCGAGGTCGAGATCGGGGCGACCTGTCCCATCGTCGGGTTTTCCGTCCGGATCACTCATCATATAAAAGGTAGTTGCAGCGCATTTCCCGGAAATCCTCTTCATCCTTGCGCCATCGTCCCTGAATATCCGGCAGGGATGTGCCGGTTTCAATTTCACGCCTCAAAGTGGATGAGCCGGCTAAAATGTCGAATGGCAATTTGACATATTCATATTCGTACGGCGGCAATTTCCACTGAAAATGTTTGGGATAGAGTTCGCGCAGCACTTTGATGACCGCCACGGCCGTCAACAGCGGTTTAAACACGTTTCGATCGACGACATGAATCTGAACGCCGCCGCAGGATTCTCCTTTAAATTTCTGAAATGTCGGCCGGAACATCAGTTCCCGAAATCTGACTCCCGGTAAGTGGTAATCCACCAGACGCGTCAAAAAGCGGCGGGGCTCGACGAACGGTGCGCCGACAATTTCAAACGGCCGCGTGGTGCCGCGACCTTCCGAAACGTTGGTACCTTCGATCAAACACATGCCGGGATAGACGACAGCCGTATCCAGGCAAGGCATGTTCGGGGATGGAATGACCCACGGCACGCCGGTCTCATCGAACCACATCCGACGCCGCCAACCGTCCATCGCGACGACATCCAAATCACAGTTGATTCCAAAGCAATCGTTGAACATCAACGCCAGTTCACCACAAGTCATGCCGTGTCGGTTCGGTATCGGATACATGCCGACAAACGAGGTGTATCCGCTTTCCAGCAAAGAGCCTTCGATGTCGCAGCCGTTCAAAGGATTCGGTCGATCCAGTACGATCATCTTTTTGTGATCCCGCGCACAGGCTTTCATCACATTCGCCATCGTATAAATGAACGTGTAATAACGTGCTCCGACATCCTGAATATCGAAAACGACGGCATCCACCTGCGCCATCATCTCTTCCGTCGGTATCCGCGTCTCACCATAAAGGCTGAAGAACGGCAACCCCGTTTGCAGATCTCGATAACTGTGCCATTCCACCATGTTATCCTGAGTATGGCCGAAGATACCGTGTTGAGGCCCGAACACGGCAGTCAACGTAGCAGCGGGGTGGTTCAACAGTCGATACATCGTGTGTTCGAACGTGTGATCGACCGACGTGGCGTTACTGACCAAACCCAAACGGACTCCACGGTATTTGTTTATTTCCGTATCCAAAAATCGGTATAACCCATGTCTGACTTTCAAGGTTCACCTCCAATCGTATCCGGGATTATGACACATCACCGAAATGGGCTCAAGAGCAGCAAAAAGCCAATGATATGTTGTGATTAACCACCTATTGAATCCAATTTTATAAAACGATTTTTCGACAGAGACGGTAGTTGAAATTTGTTCTTAAGGAGTTAATAGAAAGCCGATCGGTTAAACCATCTGAACAATAAGGCCATGTTTTTAAAGATAATATAACCAATGCTTGAACACGATCCATTTTTGGTGCTTATGCCGCCTTTCCTCTCTCTTGCCTAATTTTAGATCATTCGATAGAGTGATCGGGTTATGGAGCAGAATCCATCTGAAAAAAAACGACGACATCCCACAACAAAACCGAAAAAAAACAATGTGTTAATCCGCTTTTTGTTTGGCGGCTGGATCACGGCATTCAACGATATTTACCAGGGGCTTGTCGTCCCTTTCCAGCAAACTGAAACCCGCCTGAAAACCATGTTGACCTTTGTCATCAGCCTGGTTGTCACCTGGTTCATCTATGTTCCTTTTCATGAACTGCTTCATGTCGCCGGCTGCCGTGTCACCGGCGGCACCGTTTCGACGTTGGTGATGGGCCGCGAATACGGCGCGGGGTTTCTATCCCGAATTTTTCCGTTCATCGTCCCGGCATCGAGCCAATATGCCGGTCGATTGACCGATTTCAAACCCAACGGTGATATCGGTTATTTAGTCACGGTTTTCGCTCCCTATCTGTTGACATTGTTTCCAGGTGTTTGGTGCATCACCACGGCGATATCCCGTCGATCGTTTACGCTTTTCGGTCCGGGAATCGTCATCGGTCTGGCCTCGTTCTATAATCTGACCGGTGATTTTTTTGAGATTGGAACCATCATTTCAACCCGTCTGGTCAACCTTGTCACCACTGGCAAAGCGTCGTCGATCATCGATGCTTACTGGGAATTGCGTTCCGATGATCTGTTCCGGTTGATAACGGAGATATCCTCATCACCTACTTCGTTTGGCGCCAACCATCCTTCAGGTTTACCCATCATGATTATTGTCATCGTTCTTGGTCTTATTCTTGCTGTTTGGTCGGCCGGATACACTTATTTTGTCGGTCGATGGATCGCCGGCTTGTTGACCACGCATCGCCCAACCAATCCAAATTGATGCATGGAATTGAAACCGACGATCGATAGTGCGTTTTTTGAATCTCATCTTGTGATTTTTAAACAGCTATGCTAATTTTAGCGGCTTGAATGTTTTGATCTTTGTCTTCAAAATTTTCTTTTCATCGTTAAGGAGCAATTTATGGAAAAAGCACTCACCATATTAGTTATCAATCCCGGGTCGACGTCAGATGAGATATCTCTTTTCAAAGGCCTGGAAAAAGTGTTTCACAAAACCGTTCGCTATTCACCGATGCAGATGCTGCCGTTCGAAGAACATCCCGTGACGGCTCAACTTGAATTCCGATCAAAACTATTGATGGACACTCTGGCTGAAAACAATGTCGATTTGAAAACTCTGGATGCCATCGCCGGCCGTGGAGGTCTGTTAAAGCCGGGTCCCGGTGGAACCTATCTGGTGAATGAAGCTGTTTTAAGAGATCTCAAATCCGGGCAGTTCGGCGACCACCCATCGAATCTGGGAGGTTTGTTGGCTCACGGTCTCGCCTCAAAGCTCGGTATCCCCGCCTATATCGCCGACCCGGTGATCGTAGATGAAATGGATGATATCGCCCGCTTGTCCGGTATGCCGGAAAATCCGCGCATTTCCATCTTTCACGCGCTGAACCAAAAACGCGTCGCTCGTCTGGCTGCGAAAGAGCTCGGCAAACGGTACGAAGAGGTCAACCTGATCGTCATGCACGGCGGTGGAGGCATCAGCATCGGCGCTCACCGTCACGGCCGCGTCGTCGATATCAACCAAGCCTTGGACGGCGACGGACCGTACACTCCACAGCGTGCTGGCGGCGTCCCCTGCGGCGGCCTGCTGAAGATGGCTTACTCCGGAAAATATACGCTTCAGGAGATGAAACTGAAAATGAAGGGCAAAGGCGGATTGATCGCCTATCTGGGAACTTCCGATCTGATTTTCCTGGAAAAATACCTGAATAATGACCCGGTGTCCGAAGACGATATCAAATCTTTGAAACCCGGAGTCGATAAAAAATTCATCGAGCTTTGTCTGGAAGGTATGGCGTACCAGATTGCCAAAGATATCTGTGCGCTCGGAGCCGTTTTTAAAGGAGATTTCGACGGAGTCGTGTTGACGGGTGGCATCGTTTACGATCCTCGAATCAAGCCCTGGATCATCGAACGCATCGAATGGATGGGTAAACCTATCTTCTGTTACCCCGGCGGCGACGAAATGGCCGCGCTGCGCGATGCCGTCATCCGAGTCACGAATGGAACGGAAAAACCGTTTATATATTCGTAATCACCTGTCGAGACGAATTTCGAATTTTCGATGAAAACCCAGGGAGCAACTGAAGCGCTGACTCAAGCGCATGGTTTAACGAAAGGATAGAGTATGTTGATAGCTGTTGTTTTAAAACAGGTTCCGGATACGGAAGCCAATATCGTCGTTAACCCAAGCAATCCCACAAGAATTGCTGAAGACGACCTGAAATGGATCATGAATCCGTATGATGAATACGCCGTTGAAGCGGCCGTCAGCTTAGCGGAAGAGTTTGGGGCGGAAACACTTGCCGTCTGCCTTGGACCCGAGCGGTCTGAATCGGTCATCCGCACGGCGATGGCCATGGGAATCGATTCCGGCCTGTTGATCACCCATGAATCCGGTTTCCAGCCGGACATCATTCTGCAGGCGAAAATTATCGCTGAAGCGCTGAAAAATATAACGGCCGATCTGGTTTTATGCGGTCGTGAACAGATCGATACCAATGACGACGCCATGGCTGCAGCGCTGGCGGAATATCTCGGCCGGCCGCACGTGTTGAACGTCAGCAAACTCAAGCTGGATGGCGCCGCAATCAATGTCGAACGTGAAGTCGACGGTGACGTCTTCAAGTTGGCTCTGGCGTTGCCGGGTGTCATTTCGTGCCAAAAGGGTTTGAACGAACCTCGGTACCCGAATTTGATGGCCGTGAGACGTGCTCAGAAAAAGCCGCTGGAGACAAAAACTGTTCAAGATGTCTCTCATCAACAAAACTTGTCACCACTCTTGCGATGTGTGGCCATGGCGGCGCCTCCGCCGCGTGCTTCGGGCACCTGTGTTACAGGCGACCCGAACGATACCGCCCGCCAGGCAGCCGAATGGTTGACCGATAAAGCCAAGGTTTTTTGAGGTTTGAAGGAGGTTTACGATGTCAGGAATTTTAGTTTGGGCTGAAACCAGAAGCGGATCGATCAGAAAATCTTCGCTGGAAGCCATCACTGCTGCACACAAAATCGCCGGCGACGCAGGAAACGTTTCCGCCGTATTGATCGGGGAAGCGCATCTTGCGGATACACTGGCCTCCTGGCCACTTAAAACCGTCTATGTGATCGATGGTGAAGTGTACAAACGCTATCAAAGCGAACCGTTTGTCGATGCGCTTCATGAAGTGGTTACTCAGTCAGGAGCGACAACGATTATTGCCGCCGCCACAGCGCTTGGGCGCGACCTGACCGCTCGGCTTGCCGCACGCCTTGATGCAGCCTTGGCTACCGATGTCACCTGTATCGACACAACCAACGGCTTGGTAGTGCAGCGGCCGGTCTATTCAGGAAAACTTGTCGCTCATTATGAGTTTGCCGCCGATACCCGAGTGATATCCATTCGCCCCAATGCGTTCGATGCGGCGACAGCGGCTCAAACCAAAGCAGCCATACAGCCCGTCACGCCGACGGAACCAGCCGTGCGCGCCGTCGTCAAGGAAGCTGTCGCAGCGGCTCAAGGCGCTATCGACCTGACCGAAGCCGATATCATTGTCGCCGGCGGTCGCGGCGTCGGGGGTCCTGAAGGCTTCAAACTGCTGGAAGAGACGGCTCGGCTTTTGAACGGCGCCGTCGGCGCCTCCCGCACCGCCGTTGACGAAGGCTGGGTGCCTTACAGCAGCCAGGTCGGTCAAACCGGCAAAGTCGTCAGCCCGATCTTGTATATCGCCTGCGGGATTTCAGGAGCCATTCAGCATTTCGCCGGGATGGGATCGTCGCGGTTTATCCTGGCCATCAACACCGATCCTGAAGCGCCGATCATGAAAAAAGCCGATTTCGCTATCGTCGGCGACCTGTTCAAAATACTGCCGGCGCTCCGTGAGGAACTGAAAAAATTTATCAATAAATAAACCCGGGGGAATTATTCATGAATCACACCTGGTTTCATACACTGCTGATCGCTGCCGCTGTACCGACAGCCGTCTACCTGTTTTTTGCAGCCGTCCGAAAAAAATTCCTTATCCTGAAAAAATGTGCGCCTGTCCCTGATCCGATCACCGACCATCCACGACGCATCAAAGAATTTTTCACGATCTTTCTCGGCCAGAAAAAACTGTTCCAGGAATTTTGGCCGGGGCTGATGCATGCGGTGATTTTCTGGGGGTTTCTCGCGCTTCTGCTGCGGGCTCTGACGCTGTTCGGAATGAGCCTTTTCGGTTTTGGTTTTCATTTGCCTTTCCTCGGCATAGACACATTTTTGGGCAAGCTGTTTTCATTGGTTTCCAACATCGCAACAGTCTCGGTGCTGATCATGATCATCTACGCATCTGTGCGTCGGTATATACTTCGTGTACCACGATTGCTCAATACGCCGGGCGCTGCATTTGTCCTGAGCATGATCGCGGTCATCATGATCACCGATCTGGTTTTCGAAGGCGCTTGGTATGGCACCAAGGGCGAAGGTTTCGTCGCTTATGCTCCCTTTGGGTCGATCATGGGGTTGTTGTTCACCAACCAGGCCGGCTATATGCGAACCGGAGTCATCGCCGCCGGGCATATCTCTCTGTTGTTGCATTGCCTGGCTATTTTGGGGTTTTTAGTCTATTTGCCCACCGGCAAGCACATGCATATATTGACCTCCCTGTTCAATGTCTATCTGCGCCCGCTGAACAGAAACGGTCGATTGACGAAACTCGATATTGAAAACGAAAACATTGAATCGTTCGGTATCGAGAAAATGGAAGACCACACGTGGAAGGACGTATTGGATATGTACACCTGTACCGAGTGTGGTCGATGCAATGATCAATGTCCGGCGGTCAAAACCCACAAAACGCTTGCGCCACGTGAAATTACCGTTGCGGAGAACCATTTTCTGCAGGATGAAGACGGCGAGCGCATTCTTGCCGATAATCCGGATGTCGAACCGAAAAAGCCTTTGGTGCCGGATATCGTCAGTGATGTCGCAATCTGGGAGTGCACGACGTGTCATGCGTGTGAGCAGGCTTGTCCGTTGAATATCGGCTATGTGCATCGCATCGTCGGGCTCAGGCGGGCTTTGAATTTGAATCACGGTGAGTTTCCGAATGAATTGAAGCGGGTTTTCAAGGGCATGGAAGTCAACAGCAACCCATGGAACATCGGCGCATCTAAGCGGGGTGACTGGTGTAAAGAGTTGAATTTACCGCATTATACCGAAGTCGAGAATCCTGAATATCTTCTTTACATGGGTTGTGCGGCTTCATTTGATGATCGGGTCATCAAAGCCGGGACAGCGTTGGTGAAACTGTTGCAGAAAATGAATGTTTCATTCGGCATATTGGGCGCTGATGAGATGTGTTGCGGTGAAACGGCGCGGCGATTGGGTGAAGAGGCGTTGGGGCAGATGCTCATTCAGGGGAATGTCGAGTTGTTCAACGAGCTGGGGGTCAAGAAGATCGTCACGTTATGTGCGCATTGCTACAACACGTTCAAGAACGAGTATCCAGATTTTGGTGGAAAATACGAAGTTCTTCATCATTCACAATTACTGGCTGATTGGATCGAGGCCAACCCGGTTTTCCCGAAAACCGTCAATCTTCAGAAGGTAGTGTTCCATGATCCGTGTTATTTGGGTCGAGTCAACGGTGATATGACATCAACGCGAAAGGTGTTGAACGGCATCAATGGTGTGATTTCGGTTGAAGCGGATCAGAATCGTGAAAAGGCGTTGTGTTGTGGCGCCGGCGGCGGCATGTATTGGACGGAGGAAGCCGGTGACAGGATCAATCACGCTCGTTTCGATCAATTGGCGGCGACGCAGGCTGATCAGATAGCGGTATCGTGTCCGTATTGTTTGATCATGTTGACAGATGCGCTCAAAGACAAACACGCAGAAGAATCGATTGCCGTCAGGGATATTGCGGAGATATTATTGGAAGAGATGGAGAGATAAGAATAAGGATAACCATGGCGGTTACCGATAGCCCTGAGCAATTAAACGCCATTTTCAAGGCGTTTCAGATATCGATACCCGTACCACAACTTTCTTACCATAACTAGCGGATTTCAGGTTACATATACTGTAACACCGCAACACTAACCACCAATCGCTACCACTAACCACTTATCACTCAACATACCCCAACGCCTGCAACTGACGCATCACGCTCTCGTCAACTTGAGTGGTCTCCTGAGTGATCTGACCCGCTAAAGCTGCCATTTCGTTATGATGAACAGCACTTAAACCCCGCATTTCCTCTAAAATATCAGGCTGCACCTCTGCCAAATTCACTTTTTCACCCGGATCGATATCGGTATTGTACAGCTCCTCCTCAAGAACAACAGGCCGCGGCAAGCCCAAGACCCACGCATCGGTGTTGGGCGGCGCTTTGTTGGGATTGTAAATATATTTCCATGACTCTTTCCCGGTCATACGACTACGATATGGGGACGGCGCAAGAGCATGCACAACCTGGGCCTTCAATTGTCCGCCGTCGAGACCCGTCACTAATGAAACTCCTTGAGCGCCCGGAAGCGGCGGAAGGCCAAGATAATCCAGAATCGTCGGCGCTAAATCCAGCAGCCTGACCTGCGTTTCAATCAATCGACTATGCACATCTTCTTTGCGAAAATCGATCACGATCAAAGGAACACTCAAGGTTTCATTATAAAGACGCTCATGCAAAATCCGGGAATGCTCGAAAAACTCTTCGCCATGGTCCGACGTGATAATCATTATCGTGTTGTCTTTAAGCCCCAACTCATCCAGCCGGTTTACCAGCGCTTGCAGGCTTGTATCGACAATTCTGATAGATGAATCATTTAGGTTCAGTAAATGACGACGGTCGCGCTTATCGGAAAAATCTACCGTTTCCCAAAACTCTTTGCGAAGACTATACAAGCCTAGAGTTGTCGTGACGTTGCCGTATGATTCCAAACTGCCTTTAATCCCGCCGGCATAATCCCTGTCGAAAAATCGACAGAATGGGTTCGGCACAATATAGGGATCATGAACAAAATAAGTGTGCAGAAACGCGAACCACGGCTCTCGGGGCCGCAGACCGACAAGACCGAAGAACTGCTCGGCGCCTGCTTCGGCATAGATATCGAAACCTCTTGAAAATCCCAGGGCGCTGTTGACGTTGCCGCCATCCGTGCAAGCCAGAGCTCCATAGCCGGCCTCCTTCAACTGCTCCGCCAGAGTCGGTATATTCGATGATAGTCTGATCAGAGTCGTATCATCGATGTTCCTGACCTAATGAACTTACGGATAGCGGGGTGTAAACATCGTCATGTGAGAAAGCGCCGTCAATGGCGACTGAGATGTGATCGAACAAAACACGTGGTCTTGACGGCTCAATCGGTCCATAACGGGCGATACGGACTTGGAATTGCCGTACAAGCCGAGCCGATCAGCCCGAAGCGTGTCGATAGACAGCAGAACGATGTTGGGAGACGTCTACGGTTCAACCGGACTGAACGCACATCCAGCGACCAGAATAAGTAAACTCAGTAATATCACCTTCTTTGCGATCATCCGATATTTTCCTTCAGCCGCGTCACTGTCATACCTGCTGACCAATCTCATTTTACCATTAGAGGCCGATTTAAAATAGTTCCAAAGGTTTTCACCGGATGATGCCGATGCTCAAGTCGCCGAACTCGAAACGTTTAAGTTGCCAAAAGTTTTCATCAGGTACCGTGAATGTTCATATCGAGCTGAAAACCTGTCATAGTTCTTATGCTCAATAATATTCATCCGCCGCACCCCTGCCACAAATGTCTCAAGAAGGCATAGGCTACTCACACGAGCCGCCATCCAAAGCCTTGCTGATTTGATCAGTACACTCTTTTCAAATTTCGCTTGGCTGTTGCGTTCGACGGATCGATCCGCAGCGCCTGGCGATACGCTTCGGCTGCGCCCGTTCGATCCCCGTTTTTGCGCAGCACGTTGCCGAGCATCACCCAAGCCGAGCCATTCGATGCATCCACTTCAATCGCTTTACGGAAATGCGTTTCCGCACCCGGTGTATTGCCTTTATCCAATGCAATCTGCCCGGCCAGCACGTATGCCGAACTCGAAGCAGAACGACTTTGAAGCAGATGCATCACTGCCTTTTCTGCTTCACGCAGATTTTTGTCTTGATAATGACACAACGCCAGGTTATATCGAGCGGAATGATTGTTGCCGTCCAACTTTAAAAGCCGATTGTATTGCGTAATCGCCTGCTTGTACAGTTTCTGCTCCTGAAGCAGCGAGGCAAACGCGAACGCCAGCGACGCCGAATCCGGAAAATCACTTGACGCTTTCGTTATCGCACCGATAATCTCGGATTGCCGGCCGGTCTTCGCCAGCGCTTGAACGAGTTCTACCCGCAACGCTTGGTCATCAGGGCGAAATTGTATCGCTTGATCCAGCATGTCGACCGCCTGCCTCCAATTCTTCTGCAGCGTGTATACCGCCGCCTTCTCAAGCATCGCCGGAACATGATCAGATTGCTTTTGCAATACAATGTCAAGTTGAGTCAATGCATCGGAATAATTTTGAGTGTCTTTGAGGAGAACGGCATACTCCATTCGCGTATTTATGACTTCCGGATCGATTTCCAACGCTTCGGTATAGTGAAACAGAGCTTCCTCCACCCGGCCGGTTTCGGCCAGCGCTTTCGCATACGAGGTGCGTGCAATGAAGCTGTCCGGACTGTCGCTGACCGCCATCTCGCAAATGGACAGAGCTTCAAAATAATTCTCTGCCTTCACCAAACGATAACAATCGTCAATATGAGTATTACGTTTACCACCAGAATCCTCTATTGGGGCCGGCGGAGTCGATGCGCAGCCCCATAATATCGTTATCGCAATAACAAATAATTGTATTTTTCTATAAAACCAATGCATCTATATCAATCTCCTTTCGTAATCATGATGAGAGTGTAAAACCCCGTTATGAGCTCAAATCCCTTTCGCAAACCCTTGAAAACACAACATCGATTTTTCGAATAATTATTTTTTACATATGAATCGACCATATTCAAAATCAACATCACATCTATTTACATCTTATTCATTCAATTGACCGGCATAATACAGACGGTACAGCCGCGGATAGATACCGTTTTCGTTTTTCATCAGTTCTTCATGTGTACCCTGTTCCGTCAGGCAGCCTTTATGAAACACAAAAATCCTGTCGACATGTCGAATGGTCGACAGTCGATGCGCCACCACCAGGGCGGTTTTACCCTCCAGCAGCGTTGCCGTGGCTTGTTGAAGGATCGCTTCCGTCAACGAATCCACATTCGATGTCGCTTCATCCAGGATGATGATTCTGGGTTCGAAACTGATTGCCCGCATGAAGGAGACGAGTTGTTTTTCCCCTGCCGACAATCGACCGCCGGCTTCACCGACATCGGTATCAAAACCATTCGGCATCCGGGCGATAAAATCGTCCATACCGCTTTTCGTTGCAATGGCACGCAGTTCCTGATCGGGAAAATCCGATCGCCCGACACGGATATTGTCGGCGACCGTCCCGGTAAATATCACCGCATCCTGGTGTATCAACCCCATAAAACTTCTCAGCGTGCGGAGCGGTATCTGCCGGATATCGATACCATCCAAGCGGATGACGCCTTTATTCGGTTCATAGAATCGGCATAACAGGCTGGTGATGGTCGTCTTGCCGGCGCCGGTGGCTCCGACGACGGCGACGCTTTCGCCGGGAGCTATCCGGAAGGACACATCTTTCAGAACCCAGTCTTCATT
Source organism: bacterium (assembly GCA_049652745.1). Classification (GTDB taxonomy): domain Bacteria; phylum CSSED10-310; class CSSED10-310; order CSSED10-310; family CSSED10-310; genus JBASEY01. The sequence continues at coordinate 22,205 of JBASEY010000046.1, forward strand.
GGTATAGGCGAACCATACATTTTCAAACGTGATTTCGCCTTTGATGTCGGTTGGAACAACCGCTTCCGATTCAACGGGTTCAACGATAGCGCTTCGTAAATCCAATACCTGAAAGATGCGTTCCGATGAGACCAGCGCGGATTGAAAGACATTGAAATTCTGAGACATCTCTTGGATCGGTCTGAAAAAACGCCGGGCGTACTGAAAGAAAGCGACCAAAACGCCGATGGTTATGGTCTGATTTTGAGTCATCACGCCGCCGAATTTCAGCAGCAGCACGATAGTGAATGCGCTGGTGAGATCGACGGTCGGCACAAAAAGTGCAAAATAGAAAATGCTTCTGAGCTGCGCTTTCAGCGTGGCCAGGTTGGCATCGTCGAATTGTTTTTGGACTCGAGTGAAATTATTGAACAATTGAATGACATGCAATCCTTGTATATGTTCGGACAGAAAACTCAGAATAATCGCAATTTTTTCACGAACGGCTCTAAAACTTTCGCGGAATGGTTTCCGGAACAGGATTACGTTGAGCCCGAATAAAATCATGCTAGACAAAACCAGAAGCGTCAATATTTTGTTCATCATAAACATGATGATGACGATACCGGCCAGCGTGAACACATCTCCAATGAACTGCACGACGCCGGATGTGAACAGCTCGTTCATCGTCTCGATATCCGTCGTCAGCCGTGTAATCACCCAGCCGACCGGATAGCGATCGAAAAACTTTATGTCCAGGGTTTGGATATGGCGGAAAAGCTGTTTGCGCAGATCGTTCATGATCGACTGACCTGTCAAGGCCATCATGTAAATTTGAGTGAACTGCGCGATGAAACTACCGATAATCGTCAGCAAAAACAGGATGGTCAGGCGAATCAAGCCGGGAATGTCGCCGTCGGCGATCGGGCCGTCGATTGCGCTTTTGATCAAATAGGGCCCGGCAAGTTGAAGAGCCGAAAACGTCAAAAGACAGAAAATCGCCAAAAACACCTGATATTTATAGGGTTTCAAAAAGCTGAATATACGGGCGGCTACGGTGAAGTCGAACTTGAAATCATCCGGTATATCCGTTCCATGATGATGATGCATTCCTCCCCGCATCAGATCGACTCCAATTCTTCCATCAAAGACTGCTTTTTGAACAGCTCGAAATAATAAGCGCCTTTTTTTATAAGTTCGTCATGGGTGCCTTCTTCGACAATGGCGCCGTTGTGAAGGACGAAAATTTTGTCGGCCCGCCGAGCCGTATTCACTCGGTGAGTCACCAAAATAGTGGTTTTATCCGTATGGGTTGACAGCAAGGCATCCAGTATTTTTTCTTCGGTGGCGATATCGACGCTTGAAAACGGGTCATCCATAAGAATAATGCCTGACTCTTTGGCCAGCATTCGAGCCATCGTCAAGCGCTGCTTTTGACCGCCCGATATATTGACGCCCCTCTCCCCCAGTTGCGTTTCCAATTGACGCGGAAACTCCGACAGCTCACGTTCCAATTGAACGGAGCCTAAAATATTGTCGAAGTCGAGCTGATCGACGTTTCTCGAACCGAAGATGATGTTGTTTCGAATCGTGTCGGAGAACAGGATGACGTTTTGAGGGACGATGCCGATATGCTCACGCACGACATATTCGGGGAGTTCGTCGATTTTATGGCCGTTCAAGAGAATTTCACCGGAATTCGGGGTGTAGCTTCGAGTCAGCAGATGGATGATCGTCGATTTGCCTGATCCGGAGGCGCCCATAATCGCCGCCGTGGAACCTTTATCAATGGAAAAACTCAGGTTTTGAAGTATATACGGCTGATCCGGCTGGTAACGAAAATACACATTTTTGAAGGTCACAGCCCCTGAAAGATCGATGCTGTTGTCCTGAAGTCGGCCATTTTCCGGCAACATGCCTCTGGAGGGTTTTTCGTTTAAAACCGCCTGAATACGCTGCATGGCGGCGGAGCCCTGCTGTATCTGCCCGGTAACCCACCCGATAGCGAACATCGGCCAGGAAAGTATCGCCAGATACTCCAGAAAAGCCACCACACTGCCGATGGTAATCCAACCGGCAATCACCCACCATCCACATAACAACAAGACCAGAGTCGTCGATAAACCCGTTAAAAGTATCGACATCGGAACGAACAAACCCTGAACACGAACCAGCGACAGGTTTCGCTTCACATACCCATCACTCAAGCGGTCCATCTCTTCGCTTTCGACGTCTTGCAGGTTATAAGCCTTGATAACCCGGATACCGGTCAGGTTTTCTTGTGAGAACGAGGTGATAGCAGCTATCTGTTTCTGAACGTTTTCGGAATGACGGCGGATGCGCTTGCCGAGAAAATAAAAGATGATCGGCATCAACGGCAGGGGAAGCAGCGACAACAGGGTCAGTTTCGGATCGATCAACATCATGAATGTCAATGCAAACACCAACGAAAACAGAGTGTTGCCGATTTGCATCAGCGACGGACCCAGGATCATGCGCACCCGTTGAACATCATTGGTCATCCTGGACATGATATCCCCGGTCGACATGCGGTCGAAAAATTCCCGTGGAAGGATCAACACATGCTGGAAAACCACCCGGCGTATGTCATGCTCGACACGGCGGCTGACACCGATGATCTGCCATCGCATTAGAAATCGAAAGATACAAGATAACAGCGTAACACCCAGGATTCCGACTATATACAGCACAATTTTTTGCGAAAATTGTTCAGATCTCACGCCATCGATCGCCAGACGCAGAATCCAAGGTTGAACCATCAACAGGCTCGAAGAGCCAAACAGAAAAACCACTCCGATCAGCAACCGCAATCGATATGGCTTCCAATAGGGATAAAGCGCTCTGTGTAATTCCGATAATTTCATCCAAAATCCACAATAGAAGATTGGCTTCGAAAACCGCGGTAACCTTAATAAACTTTTCAGGAAAGCTCAAATCAAACAGGCTGCAAAAAACGGAAAAATTCGGCTTGAAACTCATTTCGACACCGCATTTTGTCAGAAAGTGAAGCCGCACCGGATTTCCGCTCATAAAAATATTCATCAAAAACGCGATTTTGTAAAATTTTGCTGGATTAATTGTGCTGAACGGGGTAAACTGGCTGCTGAAAAACGTGTTCACTCGACGCGTCGAATTTTATGAGGAAAGAGGTTGCTATGAGGCCATCGGCACAAAAATTTACTGTAATCGATGAACTGGGCTCGGATCATCGCGGGGCGTTGTATAGAGTCGCCGACAAAAAAACCGGCCAACGCTATCTTGTGCGCGCTTTTGATCCCGCTACCCCGTTTTATGGTTGGATTGAATCGTTGGATTTGGAATCTATCAATTATGAGTTAGCTCATTTTTATGCGCTGCAGCACCCCAACATCGCGTTTATCCGACGTTTTGATCGAGATGCCGAGGGTATGCCGTATCTGGTGATGGATGATCACCCGGGCAGCCCAATGCAAACCTTGCAGCCTTTGCATGATGTCTCCGTGCTGAAAACATTTGTTCAACAGCTTTGTGATGCATTTAATTACCTGCATTTAAAAGGGATATATCACTTGGACATCAGGCCGGAAACTCTTTTAGTCGATACAGACCACGATCGATGGAGTTTTTATTTGCTTGACGGCGGTTTATCGTTTTTCGTGAATAGGCTGCAGGAGCCGATCAGTCGCTTTACCGGGGATTTGGCGGCACTTCGCTACCAGAGTCCTGAGATGCTTGCCGGACGCGCCGTCGACGGCAGAACTGATCTATATTCTTTCGGTACCATTCTATATGAAGCGATTACCGGACATCACCCCTGCGACGGTTCCGGTTCAGCGGATATTTTATCCAAGCTGATGAACGAAAAATTTGCACCTTGTCGCCCGACCGGTAAAACCAAATTGAATTCGTTATGTAAGATGGTGGATCGGCTAATTGCCAAAGAACCGGGTTTACGTCCGCAAAGCGCCTGGGAAATCGCGGCCTGTATCGCCGACAATCCGCCCGAATCGTTCCCTTCCCCGTTGATTCAAAGCCCGATAACGGATCATCCGCTACCTCGAACCGAAATCCTGAATGCTTTTACCAAAGCTCTTTCCGGCCACGCTTCAGTCGTGACTTTATGGGGGGAGCCCGGTATCGGAAAAACGCGTCTGCTGCGTGAGGCGGCGTCGGAATTTCGCGTCGCCGGAATAACTCCGCTGACGATCCGCTCGATACCTTATACGGATACCGACCATGGTATCGGTGTTTTGAAAGCGGTTATTTCGCAGTTGCTGGTCGTAAAACCGGATTTAGCTCCCGACCTGATCGAAAAGCTGTATCATTTGGAGTACGAAGACAACCATCTCTATCTGTCCGATGACACCTATCTGGACAGTATGATTCACCGAGCGGCTCTGGAATTGCATATCGCGTTGTCTTCTGAAGATGCAGAACAGGCTGCTGAACCGTGTGTGGTAATTCTGGAAAATTGTCATTTCACCTGTCATATCTTTTGGAAATTCTGGGTCAAGATGGCGGAGCTGGCTGCGGTGTCTCCGCGGCATTGCCCTTGTCTATGGATTATCGAAACGAACAGCCCTGTCATTTACCCGACCGTACTTGCGGCGCCCCGGTTTCACTCACTTGAAGCTCTGGCGTTCGATCAGTCTCAGACGACGGCCATGTTGAAAATGCTGTCGGCCGTCGATTCTTTTCCTGAGCCCCTCGCGGCCTGGATACACGATCTGTCCAACGGGATTGCAGGCGCCGTCACTCTGTTGTCGAACATGGCGCACTATACCGGCGCCGTTTTATACCATGATCACCGATGGAGGATCGATGCAGGCAGGACGCAGTACCTTTCCCGGTTTGACAATCTGGATGTATTGATTGACTGGTTCATAGCCAATCGGATGTCTCGGGAAGAAATTGACGCTTTGACATTTTTATCGCTTTGGCCGGACGGTTGCCCGATCGACCAGTTTAAATCATTTTTTGAATTTTTAGGGGATGATAAATTCGCGCGATCCGGCATCGGTGTCGCTTTGGCACACGGATGGGTCGAGCGCGATCTGCAGCATGGATCACCTGTCTATAAATTTACCAATGAGCGGTTCCGCGCACGAATCTACACGGTTATCCCTGCCTACAAGCGTCATGAATTCCATCAGGAGCTGGCCAGTCAACTGCTTGCTCGCGAACCGATTCATCCTGCTGTGGTATCCGAGCATTTTTTCTTGGGAGACAATCGGCTGCATGGATGTGATTGGGCATTGACAGCGGCACGTTATTATAGAAAAACCGGGGCTTTTCATCAGGCAATCAGGTGGCATTTGCGTAATTTGAAGCACATGCCGGATCGAAATCGAACGAAAATTGCCGGTGCGAATTTCGAACTGGCGCAAGTTTTGATTCTGGTGCAGGAATTTGACGGCGCTTTGAAAGCATTGGTCGATGCCGAACCCATTTTGGAGTCACGTTTTTATCAAAAACGCGATAGCGCTCATTATTTCCTACTTATGGGCATCTGTCGATTCATGCTGAAGGACAGAGATTCCGCGTTGAAAAATGTGATTGAATCACTTGACTATCTTCCCAAGTCAACCGCTTTCGATCACCGATTGAAAATCATGATGTTTTACAGCCGGATGGTGGATACGCCTGAGCAAATCGATGAGCTTATGAACCTGTTCAACAGTTATCAAAAACGGCTTCCGCTGCAAAAGTACCCATATTTTTCCGGTGTTTTTCTGGAATGGATTGCCAGCACCTATTTTGATCGACAGTTGCCCAGTTCGGGCGAATACTTTTTAAAAGAGTCGATATCTTGTGGTGAGCAGTCGAATGACATACATGCTGTTATACATCGCCGTTATCTGATGGGGTTGTACTTCGAAAAAGCCTGGAAACACAAACCGGCTTTGAGTGAATTTGAGGTCGGTATCATTCTTTCCCGTAAATTTTATACGTTAAAACTGCTGTGCTACGGGTTGTGTCATACGGCATCGCTGCTGATGGAGCAGCATACTTATGAAAGCGCTGAAAACCTGTTGATCGAAGCGTGTGAAATATCCGACAAGTATGATGATCCTGTATTGAAAATCCGGACTTCGGTATTGTATTCGCATTTTCTGATAGAATCAGGGCGTATCGACCATGCTGAGCGGCTCCTTATCGAGGCGGAGAGTCTTTTGGATGATCGATCGCCTTTCATCCTGTATCATCCATTGTACACCGACCTTGCCGTCATAGCCCGACGACGGGGGAATCCGGTTCAGATTTTAGAGATTTTCACAAAACTATTAGAGCGGGCTCGTCAACAAGACAGCGTATTATATATCATGCTTGCTCTTATGAATGTCGCTGAGGCCAACTGCAGGCTTCGGAATTATAAACAGGCTGAAATACTGCTCGATGAAGTGGAAACCCTTTTGGAAAAGTTGAATATGAAGCTGCCGGATACGGACATGCTTCGAGCCTGGATACATTTCCTTCAGGACGAAACCGATGCAGCGTATGAATGGATTCAAAAAGGTCTTGTTTCGGCAAAAAGAGAAGGTTTGATCCGGCAACAGGCCAATGCATACAAGTTATTGGGAATGATCAATTTGCGGCAGAGCAATTTCGATGCGGCTTTGGCAGACTTCAAACAATCTCTGGGATTGTTTATCGCCCGTCATGATGAACTGGAAATTGCTCTCATTCGTCGATTGATGGCGGAAGCCTATTATTCGATAGATCAATCTGAAGCTGCCGAACGGGAAATGAAGACAGCCAATTCCCTCTATAAAAAACTTGGAGCAGATATTTTGCTTATCAATCGAGATATACCCGGGATACCCAGTCGCGCATCGTCAACCCCCAAAATGTCGGATTTTCAACTTAAGCCGGTGGATATATCGGATTTGATCCAATCATTGGTTTTACCTGATCAGTTTTATACCTGTCTTTTGCGGTTGTTCGTCTCCTCGGAAAAATTCCCCCGCGCCCTTCTTCTTCATGCCGCCTTGGCAACCGGCAACATCAGTGTTCAGGCGGGTGATGCCGATTTCACTTCGCGTGAGATCGAAGTTGTCATTCATCGTCATACATCTGATTTTTTAAACAAGAAAATGCCTTTTATACTGTCTTTTCCTAATGAGGATACCAATGTCGACCAATTCGATACGACGATATTTCGAACCTGGATTGTGCTTTTAGATCATGGTGCGGGTGATCGAGTCATTCTTTATCTTGAAGACGGTCATCAATCCATGGCTGAGTCCAAAGCGTTTCTATATTCGGTGTTTTCTATTGCAAGCTCGGCGGTAAATATCAGTCGACGCTTTCAGGCATGTACTGATAAATTGGAGACACCTCGGCAAACCGATCCAAAACATGACATCATCGCCAGATCGCGGGAAATGGCGAAAGTTATCGATTCGATCGCACCCGTCGCTTATTCGACGTTGCCGGCATTGATCATTGGATCGCAAGGCACGGGAAAATCATTTATCATTCAACATATTCATCAGTTGAGTATCTATCGTGCGGCTCCTCTTGTAGTGATAACGTGTGAAACACTGGGTCAGGCGGAGCGAACAGGTGTTATAGTCGAAACAATTTTGTCCAATCTCGAGGCGGATGATTCCATCGGGAAGAGAATGGTTGTCTTGGATCATATCGAAGCGCTCAACAAGGTTCAGCAGGCTGATGTATTGGAGTTACTGACGAAAACCATTCATTTCGCTGGGCATCCGTTGTCGGAGTGTCGTTTTTTATTCACCTCGACAGAAAATCTTGTCCAAAGAGTTCAGCAGGATCTATTCGATCTCTCGTTATATAAAGCCATTTCGAATCTGGTGATTCGGCTGCCTGATTTGGTTGAACGGAAGCAGGACATACCGTTGTTGGCGAATATGTTTCTTGAAAAATCGTCGGTTTTGATGAAAAAACCGTTTACGGATTTTTCGCCGGAGGCGTTGGAGGCTTTGATCAATTATACCTGGCCGGGTAATATTTCCGAGTTGGAGAGCGCTGTCGAAAGTGCGGTTTTATTCGGTATTCCGCCGACGATCATGTTTGATGATTTGCCGAAAACGATTCGGATTCCCGTCGAACGTTCCGGTGTTTTGGAAAAAGAACGGCTGGTATTGGAATCGATGGAAGATATCGAAGAAGCGCATATACGGTCAGTTCTGCAGACGACCAAGGGCAACAAGCTCAGAGCCAGCGCTTTGCTGGGTATATCTCGCCCGACTTTAGACCGCAAACTGGAAAAATTCGGGATTGTGATCAATAAAAAAAGGAAACGCTGATTTCTTGACCTTTATCAGCTCCCTTCATATTATTTATAAGGTATTTGATGATAACGTGAACTTGGGATTGGTTGTGACATGAAGGTTTTAGCATATGGTGCCAGTGATTTGGGCATGAAGCGCCAGATCAACGAGGACAGCTTTAGAATTTGTCCTAAAAGTCGTGTTTACATGGTCGCAGATGGAATGGGCGGCCATGCTGCCGGTGATATCGCCAGTAGTATGGCGGTGAATCTGGTTGCAGAATATCTTCATGGACATATGAACGCTGCCAAACAAAACGAAAAATCCCATTTTTTGGATATTTTAGCGGGAGCACTTGATCATGCGAACAGGCAAATCATCTTTGAAACACACCAAAAACAAGCTCTGCGCGGTATGGGTACTACGCTTGTCGTCGTCATATACCACGGCGGCCGACTATTTGTCGCGAACGTCGGCGACAGCAGGGTTTATTTGATACGGAATAACAAAATTGGGTTGCTGACGACTGACCATTCCTGGGTCAATATGCAGATGCAATTGGGAAATATGACGACAGAGGAATCCCGGCTTCATCCGATGAGAAACGTCATCACTCGCGCCTTGGGAACTCAAAACGATGTCGAAGCGGATATCCTGGAGTACCCAATTCAACAAAACGATTATCTTATCTTATGCACGGATGGATTGACCAACATGTTGGGCGACAAAGAAATCGCCGAAACCGTGCTGCAATGCAACAACGATGTCAAGACAGCGGTTGAAGAGTTGGTGCGCAAGGCAAATGCCAGCGGCGGTGATGACAATATCACGGTTATCGTTCTGAAATTTCTCCCTGAGCACAATTCAAACGAATTTTATAGTCAGGATACGGAGGTTATGCTCATCCGGCCGTTATCTCCAGGAAAACGACCCTGTTACGGCAATACACCATGAGTCGATATTTGATCACCGGTGCAGCAGGATTTATCGGGTCTCATCTGGCGCATGCCGTGGCGGACATGCCGAATACAGACGTGATCGCAGTCGATAATTTGAGCACGGGTAACATACGTAATCTGGACGGTGTTATTGATCGGATAACGTTTATTCAGGGCGACATAACCGATACGCAATTTCTCAATTCGATTATGGTCGGTGTCGATTATGTGCTTCACCAAGCTGCGCTGCCGTCCGTGCCGCGCTCTATCGCCGACCCGTTGAATTCCAATTGGAACAATGTCAACGGAACTCTCAATATGCTTGTCGCGGCGCGAGATGTCGGGGTCAAACGCTTTGTATTCGCTTCGTCCAGTTCTGTGTATGGCTTGAACCCGGAGCTCCCGAAGCGTGAAACCCAACAAACGCATCCAAAATCCCCCTATGCTCTGACCAAATTGACCGGCGAACATTACTGCAGGATATTTTATGAGCTTTACGGCCTTGAAACCGTCGCTCTGCGTTACTTCAATGTATTCGGCCCGCGCCAAAACCCTTTTTCACAGTATTCCGCCGTTATACCCCTGTTCATATCCCAACTTCTCACCAGGAAAAAATCCATTATTTTCGGCAACGGTGACCAGTCACGCGATTTCACATATATCGACAATGTCATCGACGCCAATCTGGCAGCCTGCAGCGCCCATGACATCGGGGGATCGGTTTTCAACATCGGTTGCGGCGCTCAGACAACCGTAAATGATTTATATGATATGATCCGTAATATTTTAGGCTCGAGTCGGCATCCAGAATATGCCGGCGAACGCCCGGGAGACGTCAAGCATTCGCTTGCGGATATCTCGTTGGCGCAAGCCAAGCTGGGTTATTCTCCCAAAATATCAGTTTTTGACGGCTTGACGGAAACGGTCGACTATTATGTCAGAACACTCGGCAATACACATTAAAAAGGTTCTTGTGCTGGCCCTGATGATCACGGGCCTTTTTTCCGCCGGCTGTTTCCGGAAAAAGCAGGCGTCAGCGGAGCAATCCATTCCTAGAAATCTGGTGGAAACGTTTGACAAGGATTGGTTGAGAAGTGACCGTGAGCGTTTCATGTTCAATGATAGAACAAACAAAAAGACTTTGCTGGGAGGCGCTTGGACATTCGATGCGGATATACCGAAAACGCATTTTCCGTGGCCCCGTTTTACAGCTCAAGGCGGCCTGGTCTATTTGGACTGGGCTCAGCCGATGGAACGGCGTTTGACCATCAAGCTGATTAACATTTTACCGGAGTATGCCGAGGAGCTGCTTCAAGTCACCTTGAACGATACTCCGATACCATTTATTGAAAGCGATCTGCCGATCGGGGAATATGAGTTTTACGTGCCGTCCCCGTTTCAAGTAGCCGGCAGAAATATCCTGCATATATCGATCGATACGGACAAACTGCCTTCTGATGTAAGGTTGGAATCGATTGCGCTTCATTCGATCCGTGTCACATTGGGCGCAGTCGTCAGAAGCCGAATTCAAATCGGAAATCAGATACGTGACAGTCTGTTGTTTGCACCTCCAATCAAATTTCGTATTCCGATCAAAGGCGGTGTCCAGAATACTATTCAGCTCAATTACGGGCTGTCCTCTACATCGGGTGACGAATCGCCGTCGATGTATGGACTGACATTTTCTCTGTTTGATTTAAAACTAAACCGTTTGGTGCACGAGCAAACTCTTTCGATTAAACGTGACTCGTCAACCCTGACGCAATGGAACCCGTTTAGGGAAAAGCTGCCTTTTCTGAGTAATGACGGTTATCTTGAATTGTCATTTTACACGGACCCTGAATCTTCCGGACCAGTCGATTATTTGGCGTTGAGTGAGTTTTTACTGCATCCGGCCAACCTGAATTGGGATTTGTCGGTGGATAGCACGCAGCCCGATGTATTGTTGATCACGTTGTCTTCGATATCAGCCGATCAATTAGGCGCTTATGGGAACGCTATCGCAAGGACACCTTTTCTGGATCATCTGACGCATCTCGCTACGGTATACAGCGATACAACGGCGGTCAGTAACCATGAGCCTTCTGCGATCGCATCTTTGATAACCGGCAAATTACCTCGTGATCATGGCTATTACCGAGATTTATCCACTGCTCAAGAGCTGCCGCCGGCAATAACGGAAGCGCTCAAGGACACACCCTATCTAAGCCATGCTTTCATTTACTCGGCAAATCAACCGGTTTTCAAGAAAATTCAAGGGTTTAGACGAATATATCTGTCTCATCCCAAAACACACCCTCTTGAAACGCCGATAACTCAAATCAACAGCCTGATGAATTCACCTCAAATGATTGCCAATCCAGGTTTTTTCTGGATTCATCTGGCGCCGGAAACACCGTGGAAACAGGAAACGGTTGAGCCGTTCGACCTATCTGCTTATCGTGAAAAACCGGTTCCGATTTCAGAGCTGAACCTGCCGGTTTCCGAGCAGGATCGGTTGATATCGCTGATTTCCTCCGATAATTTCGAAAAGGATGCCAGGGAGCTGTCGGCCCGTATAGATCACCGTATGATGGTATTGGATGGAATCGTTCACGATATTTTTCAAAATGTCGTTTCCAAACGCCATAAACGGTCGCTTTTTTTTGTTATCACGGCTGATCACGGCGTGATTCGATCATTGGATTCCAACCTGCTGTCCAATGATTCTCTGTCTCAGGAAATATTGCATATTCCGCTGATTTATGGGCTTTTACCCGCGGATAAAACACCTGCGCCCAGGCAGATTGTCGCTCGGCCTGTCAGTTCTCTGAAAGGATATGAAATCCTATTGAGAACCATGCGTAAAAGAACAGCCGACAACGGATCCGACAATCAGTCGGCAGCATCGCTTCGATCGATTTTTTCTGAGCATCATTTTCGACCGATCGTCGCGTATCGAAAAGATAACTACAAATTGATCCATGTTTTTTCCAATCCGTATTTTCAAATCGCCGCGACAAATTTGTTCAATTTGGACGAGGATCCTTCCGAATCGGTCAATCTTGTCGGCAGGGATCCCGAGATCACCCGGAATTACCTGGACACAACCCTGGCGTTTTGCCATGGCAGTCCGTTCTATCCCAGGCCGCGTATCGGGTTTGAAGATGAAGCTCGGGCATTGTTGAAATCCCTTAAATATACGGAGTGATTATGGGGCATAACGAAGTGGTTTCATTATATTCCGGCATTCTGTTAGTGATCGTCACGTGTTTGGAGATCACCCGATGAATCACCGGTATCTAGCCACATTGTTCGGCACAGCCTGCCTGGTTTTTGGTATGATCGCTTTCACGGCATATATGCGGATTATTATGTATCTGCAAACGCTCGATGCAGGCCTGGAAAATCCTCCTCATCGGCCACATATCGGCGACAAGCTGAGAGCTTACAGGGATTTTTGTAAAGACCGCGGGAAAAAACCCTGGCTTTTGACCGCATTTGCCGTCGGCGCTATCGGCGCGGTTCTGGCATGGCTGCCTATGCCCTGGTTTTTCTTTCGGTAAGCCATGAATCACATGGATACACCCAAATTCAAAATAGGTTTCAACGGCAATACATTAGTTGATTTCACGCTGTCGGAACGGGGAAAAGAATACCGGATCGGCAGAGCTTCCGAAAACGATATCGTCGTCGATGATCCACGGATTTCACGCTATCATTTCACCCTTTTATGGGATTGGAATGATGCTGTCGTGATCACTGATCTGGGCGGTGCCAACGGAATCATTGTCAATGGTCTGCGGGTCGAACATCGTATCGCTATTCTTCCCTCGGATACTGTTTTGTTGGGAAATCTGGATTTAATTCATGTCATTCCCGACCAACCGATTGAACCGGTTCCGCTTCCATCGGATCATGAAGAAGCGGTGAAACCCGTTGCTGCGGGCTCAGCGAACCGAGTTTATGTCGCACTTTTCATCGGGGGGATTATCATAATGGCGGCGGCGTTAGTGATGATAGCCGCCACGCTGTTTTGATCGAGCCGACAAAGTTTTACAGGGTGACACAGCCAAGAGCGGTAAATTGGGCGCCGGGCGGCATTTCCTGCGCCGCCAGGACTTGAATATTTTGCATCTGTTGTGCCAGAAATCTCCATAAAACATACCGAATATTCTGCTCGACAGTCAGAATGACCGTGGTGCTTTTATTGATTCTTTGTGCTAGCTGCACTTGAAAAGCGGAAATAACTTTGTCCATGATATCCGGAGTCAGCGCTAAAACTCTTTCTTGGCCGGAAACATGTATCGCGGATCGAAATACATCTTCGAGTTTCGGGTCCAACAAGAAAACTTCCAGGCGCCCATTCGTGGAAAACTGATGATAAATCTGCCGGGCAAGTTTCGCCCGCACTTTTTCCGTCAGCGCGATATTGTCCGGCTCGATATCTGCGTATTCGGACACGGCTTCCAGTATTCGTTTCAGGTCCCTGATACAGACCTTTTCCTGTACCAGCCGGCGAAGAATATCGCCCAGACGTTGATAAGAAATGATTCGAGGAACAAGTTCGGCGACGGTGTCAGGATAGATCTGTTCCAGTTCATCGCACAGCCATTTGACTTCTTGCAAGCCGATAAATTCGTGAAGATGGTTCATCAGAACCTGTTTGACCTGGTACGTAAAAAGGGAAACCCCTGAAAACACATGGTAGCCGGCATCTTCCAGTCGTTTTTGTCGTTCGGCCGGCACCAAAGTTCCCATCTGATCGAAAGCGGGTTTGACCGGCGCTTCATCAATGCCGACAATCAGTTGCAATTTTTCGTCGCCGTCCTGAACATATGCTTGGTTCGATGGTATATATCCGGTATATACCGGCATATCCAACAGATTCACGACAAAAACATTTTCAGGTAGTTCATCGTGGGCTGTAAACACTTTTATGCCGGGAATCGGCACTCCTGTTTCAAGATAGATATCTTTGCGCATGGTCGGCAAAGCGACGGCGGACAGTTCACTTTCAGCGCTTTCCGCATCCAGCATTTGCGTAATGCCGCGTCCCAGGCAAAGAGCCAACGGCGCCGGAACATGTAGGAGGGTGTCTGTTTCACGATGGGATTGGGAGAAACCGGAATCGCTGTCCACCCCTTCCATGCTCGTCGTCTTTTTACTTGTTTTAGTCAGATATACGGCTGCTCCCAGCAGGGCGAGCCCCATCGTCCAAAATGGAAACAAAGGCAACCCGGGAATGACACCCAGGCAAAACAGCAGGCCGGATACCATCATAAGCGCTTTAGGGTATGAAAGCAGTTGCAGGCTGATATCGCGGCCAAGATGGTCACCGGAACATTCCGGTTCGACTCGTGTGACCATCAACCCGGCGGCAACGGAGACGATCAGCGCCGGTATTTGGGACAACAGACCGTCGCCTATCGTCAATAAACCGTAGATTTTAAGCGCCTCGCCGGCATCCATATTTTTCATCGTCACCCCGACAGCGACGCCGCCGATGATATTGACGGCTGTGATCAGTATGCCGGCTATCGCATCGCCTTTGACGAATTTCATCGCTCCATCCATCGCGCCGAACAGTTGGGATTCCCGAGCCAGCAGCCGTCGCCGTTTTTTAGCCTCCTGCATATCGATGGTTCCCGCCCTGACATCCGCGTCGATCGCCATCTGCTTTCCGGGCATGGCGTCCAGAGTGAACCGGGCTGAGACTTCCGCCACTCGTTCCGATCCTTTTGAGATGACAATGAAATTGATCAGAGTCAGAATCAAAAAGATGATTGCGCCGACGATCATATTGCCCTGTACGACGAAGGCGCCGAAGGCTTTGATGACGTGGCCGGCATCGGCATTTAAAAGGATCAATCGTGTTGAAGAGACATTCAGCGCCAGTCGGAAAAGTGTTGCGATCAGCAGCACGCTGGGAAAAGACGCCAGTCGGATGGCATGGGAAATATAAAGGACGACCAGCAGGATGACCATGGCGAGGGTGATATTCAGCGTGAGGAGGATATCCAGCAACCAGGTTGGAAGGGGGATGATCATCATCCCCACAACCAACACCACGAAGATTGCCAGGAAAACGTCGCTGTATCGGGAGACGGTTTCCATCGTTCAGCCGACCGCCTAGGCGGGAGTTTTGATCGATTCCATCAGTTCACGGGTAACCATAGCCAGAACACGCGCCCGTGAGCTCATCGGTGATTCTTCATTTGGATCCAGATCGATCGCCATTTTCAGGTCTGTCGCCGCTTGATCGAAACAATTCTTTTTCAAGTATACTTCCGCACGATTGGTCAATGCGGTCAGGTCTTCCGGGTCGCGGATCAGCGCTTTGTTGAAATAATCGATCGCTTTATCCAATTCTCCGTCACGGGCTGCAAGGGTTCCCAGCGCCGTCTGCACAAATGAATCCTCATGACCCAGCGCATTCAGTCCCTGAAACACCACGCGGGCATCATCGAATTTTCCCTGATTGAAAAGTTCGTATCCAACAATCGCCAACGTCGTCAAATCGCGATCGGACAGTTTAAAGACGTCTTTCAGTCGACCACCGTTGACCAACACTTTTTCCAGTTCATCTTTTGTCAAGGATTCGCCTCGAGCAATTTTTTCTTTGATTACTGCGTTCATATTAAATGATCTCCTTTTCTACTGAACAAACGTTTAATACCGTATGCCGCGGATAGCCGACATGGCCGCCTGATGCTGAATATCGGCGATTTTGACCGCCAATTCGAACATTTGCGCCGCCTGTTGGGCTTCCTGCATTTTTTGAAACATTTCCATCGGACCCATTCCACCGCTTCCCGACGCCGACTGAGACCCGTAACCGGTCGAAGCGGCCATGGCGTGTGTATCGACGTTCAAGCCGGAACCAAAAGCGCCTGGATTGATGGCTTTTCCTGTAGATTGATTTTGTTGCAGTGTCTGCGGCTGAAACCCGGCGATTTGATCAACCAATCCTTTAGCCAGACCAAGAAGCGATTGAAAATTTCCAAGATTTTGGGTCAGCAAGCCCATACAAAATCTGCCGGCGCCGTATTGTGCGGCCAACGATAACGGAAGCGCCAAAGCGAACTGTTTGGCAGGCGTCAGTTTTGGTGCTCGTCCGCCGAATTGTCCGACAACGGAATCAAATCGATCAAACGCCGTACGATTTTTTGCCATACTCTCTTTGGCATTACTCAGGGTTTTTTCCATGATCGAACCGACCAATTCCGACCCCAATTTAATGCCCAAACCAGCTAACAATGTAATTCCCATAAAAAACTCCTTTCAAAAGAAACCCAATTTAACGTTTTTTCTTTGGACCCGTCCAGGTGTTTAAGTAACGTTACGTTACAAATTATAATTTATCTGTAAAATTTTGTCAAGGGAGTGCTAAAAAAATTTTGGAGGCTGCTCTTGGTCAGCGATACCGTTTTTTATCTTCAGGGGATAATCTGACAATGAACACAAGCAGTTCCGCGATCGCCTGGAAAAGGTCTTCCGGGATTTCCTGATCGATGCTCAGTTCGAACAGTTTCCGTGCCAACGGAGGATGTCTCAAGACCGGCACGTTGTGCTCGCCTGCGACGGCTCGGATTTTAGCCGCTGAATCCATATACCCTTTCGCGGTGACCCGCGGCGCGCCCTGCCACTGGTCATCGTATTCGACGGCTACGGCATATCGGGTTGGGTTGACGACGACGAATCGCGATCGGGAGACTCTGTCGGCCAGGCTGGATTCCAGCATTTCTTGATGAAATTGTTTTCGAAGGCCTTTGAGAAGGGGGTCGCCTTCGGCTTCCTTGTATTCTTGAAGCACTTCCTGTCGGCTCATCTTCAAATCCTGCAGCCACCGGTGTTTTTGCAACAAATAATCGATGATGCCGAACAGAGCCGCCAAAACGACGGCAAATTGGAAAACCAGACTCGTCAATCGGCTGAAACAGAGTGTGGCCGCTTCCAAGGATGTGTCTGAAACGAATAAAACCGGCATCGATCGATTCCACAGCAGTTTCGCCAATACGCCCACTGTCATTGAAAACTTCAGTGTCGTCTTCACCAGATCCACCATTTTTTTCTTGTTAAAAAGATTTTTGAACCCTTTGGCCGGATTGATATGGGACATATCCGGCTTCAGTTTGCGAAACAGCGGTCCGACCTGCAAGAATCCAATCGACAGACCGGCAGCCATGACCGGAAGAATCACGACGGCGGAGGCTTTGACGATAAATTTCACCGCATCAGTCCACATAGATAAACCCGATGTCTTTCCGGCAAAATTATTCGGTCGCCAAAGATCGCCAAGAAGCCTTTTCCATCCGGCTAATCCCGAACCGGCATATTTAGCGATCATTATCAAGCCGGCACACAGCACCGCAGCGGTACATGCATCGGCGGAAAAAACGATATTCCCCTTTTTTCGGGCGTCGCGCTGTCTTTTTGGTGTCGGTTTTTCGGTTTTAGCTTGTGACATAATCGACCTCGCACTTGTAATAAATCTTTACTATTATAATGATTCATGACGATTTTTGTCAACCGAGATTGTCTGAATACGATTACAGGATTAAAGGATTACCGGGATTAATCTTTGCTTTCTCGGAATCTAATCGTGCCCATCTTTGTAATCTTTGGAATCGTGTTCAAACAGACACCTTTACTGCACGGTTTATTAGCTCCGATAGAATCGGATTCGGAAATTTGTTGAGGGTGAGGATTTGACAGGCATTTAGTCTGTTCTTTTATTGTCTGAACACGATTACGGGATTAAAGGATTACCAGGATTAGTCTTTGCTTTCTCGGAATCTAATCCTGGCAATCTGTGTAATCTTTGGAATCGTGTTCAGATATTCAACTTAGCTCAAATCAAAATCAATTAAATCCGATACCAAGCCCGGCGGCGGTTTGGACTGAATCGCGCCTGAATAGACCAGGGCTGTCTTCGCGCTGATCGGACCCACCAATTCATATAAAACCGATGATGCCAAAATGATCGCCAGAAGCATATCACCGGCCTCCCCCGTCAGGACGCGTTTACCCAGAAACGCCAATCCGATGGCAACTCCCGCTTGAGGTATCAACGCCAAACCCAGATAGTTTCTGATCGCCAAGTTCGATTGCGCCAGCACGCTGCCGAAATAAGCTCCCAGGTATTTACCCAAGATACGGATCAGGAAATAGACCGAACCGATGGCTCCAAAGGTTTTGAACGAGCTGATATCCAGGTTCATGCCGGACACGACATAAAAAATCGACAATATCGGCGGCGCAAACGATTCTATTTGCCGATAAAGCTCTTTATCTCTTGTCTTGTTGATATAGATCGCTCCAAACAGCATACAGGACAACAGCGGTGAAATATCGAACACGGAGCACAAGCCGGCCAAGCCCAGCAGAAGCGCAATCGTCAGGATCAGCCTATTATCCTCACTTCTGTCAGGCGTCATCAATTTGCTTAAAATAGTCCCGCTGATATAGCCCAGAATCAACGCGACCATATTGAGCAATACCGGCAACAGGATTTGTGTCAAAGTCATCTTTGACCCTTTCTCGGCATTGACTATCGCTAGAGCTATTGTAAAAACAATCAGACAGATCGCGTCATCCAGCGCAACCACTTGAAGCAGCGTATCGACGAAAATGCCGCGGGCTCGGTACTGCCGGATGGTCACCATGGTGCTGGCCGGCGCGGTGGCGGTCGCGATGGCGCCGAGCAGCAGACAAAAATCCCATTCCAGCCAAAAGATATAGCGGATGCCCAGCGTGACAAAAACACCCGCCAGCAAGGATTCCACTAAAGTGATGACGATAACCCCCATACCGGTGTTCATGATGGTCTTTTTGCGGAAAAAGCGGCCGACGCCGAACGCGATGAACGCCAAGGCCATATCGCTGATGAAGCTCATGTCGTCCAGCAATTCACGCGGGACAAGATTCAGCACATACGGCCCGATAAGAACACCCGCCAAAACATATCCGGTGACATTGGGCAGCTTTGCGCGCTTGGTCAGACGGGTCAGAAGGAAGCCGGACGACAAAATGAGAGATATCGATAAAAGAACTCGGGTCGTCTCATTGATAGGCCCGATGATTCCTCCCATTCAATCCGTCTCCTTAAAAAGATAACAAAGCTCCACAAGGTTTCCGAGACCAGATGTCATCCAACACCCGTCTATCGAAAGCTCCATTCGAAATCTGTAAAGTTTACCGCCGCCGGCTGCACTAAGCGATACAAACCACTGTTCCAACCTAATTACCGCAGCCTTTCAACCTTTGCGTTTCAGCTCCAAAACCGTCCCCGCAGGCACACCGATTTTCACCTGAGAGAATCCGAAAGTCTTTTTCTCTCATAGATGAATTTTAAAGACTTTTAGCCGATATTTCAACCGTTAAACAGGCCTTCCATTATCGAAACACTTCACATTTCCCCATGTTTTTTCGATTTTTCCTGTCCGGTTTGTTTAACAAACCGACATGCTCAAGACATGACTGGCTGCAAATCTGTCCAAATCCACCCCAAAAATATGCCGATCAAAAAATCCGACCAATGGGATCGATCGAGCGTCCTGGCGCCGGCCCAGTAAACTCGCCTGTATCAAACCTTGTATTTTATGTTTTCCCCGAACCGTATCTGCCGGATCAACTCGTTCGAAACATTTTATTTATCGCTTGACGCTCGCTCAGGCCACTTTACCGCTAAACAATTCCACCGGCCTGTATAGGTCAAGAATCAACTATTCCTGCCGGTTTGTCACAAACTCTTACTTCATCGCTTTGTGTTTTTCGTGGATCGCGTCCGCCAGCTTGTCCAGCTCGGCAAACGTTTTATCGCTCGGAACACCTTTACACAAAATCGCGCCCAGCACTTCCACTTTCAAATTCGGTATCAACCCGGAAATCTGTTCGACGGCTTTGGTTCCCCATCCATAAGAACCGATGATCGCCGCGTATTTCAACTTCGGTTTGAGCGCGTTCGCCAGATGTGTAGCTGAGAACACACTCGGGTGCGGCCCGACATGGACCGTCGGCGTGCCGATAACGATCGTTGCCGCATCGACAAGCGCCATCGCGAGCTTGCCGATATCCGTTGTCGACAACTCGAATTTTTGCACGGCGATATCCCGCTCGGCCAACGCCGCCACCAGGTAATCGACCATGATTTCCGTGCTGCCGTGCATCGAGATATACGGTATCACAACCAGATTCGACACATCATCGGCAACCCACTTTTCATAAGCCGACAAAATGCGTTCCGGCTGATCGAATATCGGACCGTGGCTGGGTGCGATCATGTTGAAATCCAATTCCCTGACCTTCTTCAGGTTCCCTTTGATCATATTGCGAAACGGCATCATGATTTCCGCGTAATACCGCTTGGCCGCTTCGATGACATAGGGGTCATCCCCTGCATACAACCCGGACATAGCGATATGTGAGCCCAAAAAATCACACGTGAACAATAGTCGATCTTCCGGCAGATGCGTGACCATCGTCTCAGGCCAATGCACCCACGGCGTGTGTATGAACCGAAGCGTTTTATCCCCCAGCGAAACCGTCTCCCCGTCTTCCACCGTTCGTATCCGATCCGGGGAAATTTTCAGATGATCCACCAACAAATCTTTCGCCTTGGGCGTACAAATCAACTGAGCGTCCTTGTAGGTGTCCAGCACATACGGCAACATGCCCGAATGATCCTGCTCGGCATGCTGAGATACCACCCAGTCGATCTTTTTGACCGTCGAAAGCTGACGCTTCAACACATCGGCCATGTTCGGATCGACCGTGTCGATCAACACCGTCTTTTCCGACCCCTGCACTAGATAAGCATTGTAACTGGTACCGTCCGGCAGAGGAATCAACGAATCAAACAACCGCCTGTTCCAATCGACCGCTCCCATCCAATAAACACCCTTACGAATTTTTCTCGCTCTCATAACCAGTCTCCTTTCCATGGTAATCGTTTATCGATCACCCTGTTCGATTGAAACATATTTGACTGAAAAGTCAATGAAACGATACGCACCTTCCCGATAAACGTGAAGCCTCGTCGGATAACACAATTTCACAAACTCTTTTTCTGAAATCAGGGATATTTTTACAAGAATTACCAGAATGACCACTGATAACCGCAATTCGCGAAAAACACGTTTCCCTATCCCCTGTATTTATCCCGACCTCAAAATTTGATGCAGGTGCAAAAATCCCGTTTTGAGCCCAAATCGCTCTCGAAAAGCCTTGAAAACACAATATCGATTCCTGGAAAATCACTGTTTAAATATGCATCAAATTTCGTTCTCGCAAATACCAGATCGTTCTCTCCTTTTTAAAAGGTTGTTCATATTTTTGGAGTTTACGATGGCTCTTTGGTAAAACCGAATTGCAAACTTATTTGCTCTCTATCTCATACCTTGTTGTATAAATAGAGTCATAGCCCTTTAACACCATAACGCAAGTTCAAGATTTCAGTCCCGCCTGCATTACATCGTAAAAGCGGAATTAAAACTCAAATAAGGAAAAAGCTTTCCTTTAAATTGAGCGGTCATTACCTTTTCAAACGGTTGAATGCACTGTAAAAACTCAATCAATCGTCATCGAGCTCATAACGAAAATATCAAATAATTGTCTCTAAAAAAACATCGACAATTTTATCCAGGCTATATTTTTTGACATGCTCTTTGCCGACGGCGATCAGTTGTTCTCTGCGCTCGGGATTGTCCAGCAAATCACAAATTTTATCGGCAAACTCCGGCCAGGCTTCTTTCGGTAAAATATACGGACGGTATTGTTGCGGCGTATAGGACGGTATGTTCCCGCCGCCGTCCGTCGCGACAAACGGCACCTCCATCGCCATCGCCTCCAGCAACACCCGCGAAAACGCTTCAAAATTGCTGGTCATGATAAATACGTCCGCACAACCGTAGTATTTGGGCGTCTCGATATTCGGAGCCTTGCCCGGCATGAACACCGTCCCCTGATCGATATGTTTCTGCAGACGGCTTTTCAGGGTGGTCCAATACCGACCGTCACCGACAATCACAAACACGACATCCTGCCGCTTCTGAAACACGCTTTCGACAATCTCCGGCAACAGCGACGCCCGACCTTCTTCGACCTCATGCAGATACAACACGATCTTTTTGTCGGAAGGTATCCCGAACCTATCGGGTATTTCCCTGGTATTTACCTTTGAGCGATCGAACCGGTCCAAATTGATGTAATTCGGTACCACTTTCACCGACTCGCGTTTTATTGGGTATCGCTGCGTATAATAATCCGCCATAAAATCCGTGCCGGTCACCAGGTGATGCACCATTTTCAGGGTCACTTTCAGCATCGCACGCTGAGCTTTCCCTGTTTGCACGATATCGTCCAGCGCCTCCATGACGATACAATGCCACAAATAGGTGCGGCCTCCGGTCAATCGGTTCACGACTGCCGAAAACCGTGCCGGATCCGTCGTATAGTGATGATAGAAAATTTTGTATCCCTTCATCCTGGCCTGAAGGATGGCCCAATACCGCCGCAGCCGCGCTTTCAACCCGTGACCGGTCAAGTCGAGCACTTCTGTCGGCGAATCAAACACCGGAGGCTCCTCCGCTTCCATCACATGCAGCCGCAGATCGGTTCGCTTTCCCAGCGCTTCGATAAATTCATAGATATGATAATAATGACGATGTGTCGCCACGCGATAATTCAGCAGACTGTAACAAATTTTTCGACGTTTCATGTTTCGACCCGGACGAAAATCCCTTTAAACCAAAAGTAAGATAACAATTTTACCGGTATAATTCATCTTTATTAAAGAGCTGTTTCAGTTGCAGTCTTTTTTATTAACCGCTAATGAACGCCAATAACATCTAAATCACCCAATAAAAATTGGAAGTCTGTCCCTCGAAAATGGGACTTATGGGACGGATGGGACATGGGACCTATGGGACGTACTAAAATTGGAAGTCTATCCCCTAATTAATTGATGTCCAAAATCTGGTGACTTGGTGACTGGTTATTGAATATTGACTTCGCATCCCCAATGGCTGTTTGAAAACGATTTCAAAGATTACAAAGATGGGCAGGATTAGACTCTTAGAAAGAAAAGACTAATCCTGGTAATCCTTTAATCCTGTAATCGTGTTCAGACAATGAAGGATACTGGTGCTCTGCCAGCGCTTCAGAATTTCCAGATGTCTGTCCCTAGCACCCTGCCTCATGCACACCGAAGGCTGATACCCGATCAAAATTTTTCGATATAAAACAACGAATTAGATTCAGTAACCGTTTACTGAATCGGGTTCATCTCCAGAAATTCCTGAGCTTCCACTGCGGCCATACACCCCATTCCCGCCGCGGTGATCGCCTGTCGGTATCGGGAATCTCTGACATCCCCGGCAGCAAACACGCCGGCTATACATGTCGCAACTTTTCCGCGTTCACAGACGATAAATCCACTTTCGTCCAATGGGAGTTGTCCTTTCAAAAATCCTGTGTTCGGATCATGACCGATCGCCATGAAAACGCCTTCGACGTCCAGACGGCTGATGACATTGGTTTTGACGTTGCGGATTTTGACGCCGCTCACGCCGGTTTTGACGTCACCGATAATTTCATCGACCACGGAATCCCAGACAAATTTGATTTTTTTGTTCCGCATCGCTCGGTCTTGCATATATTTCGAGGCTCGCAGTTCGTCGCGTCGGTGGATGACCAGCACTTCGGTCGCAAACCGCGTCAGATGGATCGCCTCTTCCATCGCCGTATCACCGCCGCCGACGACGGCAACACGTTTTTCCGAGAAGAAAAAGCCGTCACATGTCGCGCAGGCGGACACTCCGTGACCGCGCAGGCGCTGTTCCGATTCGATGTTCAGCCATCTGGCCGATGCGCCGCTGGCGATGATTATCGCATCCGCTAACAGGACCTGGCCATCGCCATAGCGAACCGTGAACGGCCGCTTTTCCAGTTCGACTTCCGTGACTTCTTCCTGAACGAGTTCCGCACCGAAACGCAGAGCCTGCTTTCGACAGTTCTCCATCAGTTCCGGACCCGAAATACCATCCGGCCAACCGGGAAAATTTTCGACGTCCGTCGTGATCATGAGCTGTCCGCCCGGCTGTACCCCCTCGAATACAACCGGCTCCATTTTCGCTCGAGCCGTATATATCGCCGCCGTCAACCCCGCCGGCCCGCTACCGATAATGACTATTTGAACTCGTTTTTTCATTGTCTTTCTCCTGTTCCGAACTACTTCGTCTACCGATGGTTGAATCTATCCGAAACCCATCTTTTTTTTCAAGCAAAAACCGATTTTGATTAAAAAAACTCGACCTCAATCGTTTTAAGGATCATCTATGCCTGTAATCCGGCAATGACAAGGTCATGTAATCGGATTATCCCGCAGGCTCTACCGGCATCATCGATCACCGGTAAAACGGAGATCTGGCTTTTCCGACGCTCCATCAATCGCAGCGCCTCGATCGCCGGGCTGGCCTTGTGCACATAGATAGGATTCCGCGTCATCAGTTCATCGACCGGCATCGACATGATATCGGTCCGCTGCTGGATTGCCCGACGCAGGTCGCCGTCCGTAAAAATTCCCAACAGTTTGTGTTGATGATCCACGATCAGAATAGCGCCCATCGTCTTCCCCGTCATCGTCACCAACGCCTCTTGCATCGGCGTGCCGGTCACGACCAGCGGGTTGTCCTCGCCGGTATGCATCAGATCCTCGATCTTCAACAATAGCCGTTTACCCAGGGCTCCCGCCGGGTGAAACTCGGCAAAATTATCGGGTTTGAAATCGTGTAATTTGATCAATGCCGACGCCAACGCGTCCCCGATCACCATCTGCACGGTCGTGCTGGCCATCGGCGCCATACCCATCGGGCACGCCTCACGCGGAACCCGGTATGGGATGACAATATCGGCCATTCGGCCCAGATAGGATTGCGGATGCGCCGTCACGGCGATAACCCGTATTTTTCGGGAGCGTAAAAACAGCATCAGTTTTCTGACTTCGTCGGATTCTCCGCTGTTCGACAGCATCAATATGATGTCCTGCGGTAAAATCATGCCCATATCACCATGCAGGCATTCGACAGGATGCACGAAAACCGCCTGTGTGCCGGTGCTGGACAGTGTCGAAGCGATCTTGCGGGCGACCAAACCGGACTTGCCGACGCCCATCGTGACGATTTTGCCGCTGCAGCTCATCATCGCCCGCACCGCGTCGATCATACCCTGACCCAGCAGTTCACGGGAGGCTGTCAGCGCCTCGCATTCACGCTCGAAAACTTCTGTTACCGTCAGTAAAATATCATGCTCGGTCATCAATGTTCCCTTTCAATCCGGTGACGATCGCTCGAATATCCTTCAAAAGTTTTATCAACGTCTGCGGTGAAATCATGTTCGGACCATCACACGGCGCGTCATCGGGACTATCGTGCACCTCCAGAAAAAAACCATGCACGCCCAGAGCGGCTGCGGCGCGGCACAACCCCGGAACGAAATCTCTGTTGCCGCCTGAATGGGAGCCGCTTCCGGCCGGTTGCTGCACGGCATGTGTGCCGTCGAAAACCAGTGGCGCTCCGAATCGTTTCATGATTTCCATCCCGGTAAAATCCACCACCAGGCGATGGTATCCAAACGAAGCGCCTCGTTCGGTCAGTGTCAGGCGTTCGATACCGCATTCCCGCGCTTTATCGACAATATGACCCATACTTTCAGGGCTCATGAACTGGCCTTTTTTGACGTTGACCGCGATATCGTGCTTGCCCGCTTCGATATACAAATCCGTCTGGCGGCACAGAAACGCCGGTATCTGGATCATGCTGACCACGTTAGCGGCGCGGGCGATCTGATCGACGGCGTGGATATCGGTCAGCACCGGAACGCCGATTTTGGATCGCACTTTCCCGAGTATCTCAAGACCCTTATCGATACCCGGTCCGCGAAAAGAATAGATCGAGGATCGATTGGCTTTGTCGTAACTGGATTTAAAAACATAGCTGAATCCTGCGTTTTGCACGAGTTCTTTCAGCATGGCGGCCATGTCCAGCGCATGGCTTTCCGATTCGATGACGCAGGGGCCGGCGATGATCGGCGGCAGATCGCCCGACCCGAACGTGACGTCGCCGACCGGCACCGGGTTCACAGTGGGATTAGTCATTGGTTGTATCACCCTTTCGTATGGTTTCGTAATACTCGATCGTTTCTTTCAAGCCCTGCCTGAAATCGGTTTTGGCTCTGAACCCGAAGTAATCGAACGCGCGCTGCGTATCCAGCAAGCGCCGCGGCTGCCCGTCGGGTTTGGTGGTATCCCATACGATATCGCCTTTAAATCGAGTCAGTTCGGCGATCAGAGATGCCAGTTCCCGGATCGAAATCTCGAAGCCCGCGCCGAGGTTGCACGGTTCTTCGCCGTCGTACCGCTCAGTGGCCATGACGATGCCTTGGGCGGCGTCTTTGACATACAAAAACTCCCGGGTAGCGCGGCCTGTTCCCCACACTTCGACGCGAGGTTGACCGGATTCCCGTGCGTCGACACATTTTTTTATCAGAGCGGGAATGACGTGGGATGATTCGGGATTGAAATTGTCTCCGGGGCCGTAAAGGTTGACGGGGAGCAGATAGATCGTGTTCAGGTTATATTCGGCTCGATACGCCTGAGCCTGCACCAGCAGCATTTTTTTGGCCAGGCCGTAGGGTGCGTTGGTTTCTTCAGGGTAGCCGTCCCACAGGTGGTCTTCTTTGAACGGTATCGGTGTAAATTTCGGATAGGCGCATATCGTGCCGATAGCGGTGAGTTTTTTGACGTTATACAGGCGGGCCTGTTCGATGATCATGGCTCCCATCATCAGGTTTTTGTAAAAAAACGATCCGGGATGTTTGCGGTTGGCGCCGATACCGCCGACCACGGCTGCCAGGTGTATGACGACGGTCGGACAAAAATCTTTGTAAACGCGTTCGACATCTTCGTATCGGGTCAGGTCGTATTGTGCCTGGCGAGGTGCGAATATTTTGTCGTCGCTGACGCCTTTGCGTCGAAGTTCGTCACAGACGTGCCTGCCGAGAAATCCGGCGCCTCCTGTAACAAGAAACCGTTCATTTTCGATGATCATCCTGCAGCCCTCCTCATATATTCAATGTTTAAAGGCGCTGGATAGAGTGTAATGGGTTCGGGCGGGTTTGTAAATTGGGGGGCGAGTGGAACCGCACAAGAAGAGTGCTGCCCATTTTTGTAATCTTTGGAATCGTGATCAAGCAGACACTCCAAGGAAGCATGTTATTAAAACAGCGGGAATTCAGGTTATATTTTAAAAGAAGAGCATGATTAGATTGTAAAGATTGGCAGCGCTTTATTAAAAAGAAATAGAGAATTTGCCAAGAGGATCTGTATCATTGAAGAAGCGTAACGGCAATGCCTACGTATATATCGCTTATCGAGAAGGCAAAAAAATGAAATTTAAGTACGTGGGCAAAGAATCATCTCCAAAAGCAGTTGAAATTTCTGGTCTAATAAAAAAGCGTCAAGAAAAAACCAAACATTTAGGTGACGTGATGGCTGATATCCGAAATATAAAGAAGGTGCTGAATGATTGGCCTAACTGATCTGAATCTATATGAACCTCTCAAACTTACCCTTTTAGTTTATTTCACTAATCTTTCATAGGCCAGGTGTCTCATTCATATTGACACAGAAGGAATAGTTTATTTTGTATTTATTTCTCGAGTCCAGATTTTTTTAAAACCAGCTTTGCGG
Source organism: bacterium (assembly GCA_049652745.1). Classification (GTDB taxonomy): domain Bacteria; phylum CSSED10-310; class CSSED10-310; order CSSED10-310; family CSSED10-310; genus JBASEY01. The sequence continues at coordinate 50,092 of JBASEY010000046.1, forward strand.
CATAAGTCTTTTACCGTTTCAAGCTGTCCAGGATCATGATTTCTATCGTATAATATTTCCACAGGAAGGTGCTTATCTTTTTCCGCTGCATCTGCAAGAACACGTGAAAGATTTGAAAAGTTTATCCGTTTACCATTCAGCGTTAAAATATCTTCAGTTATGGTGAGTTTTAAAACACCATTTACTGGAGTAGGTTTGGTGTCCGATATAACCGAGTTTTTCATCGATAAATGGAACAAGATATTTTTCGTCACAAAAATCAGAAGTCCTCCAAAAACTAAAACCAAAAACAGCCGTATCAAGCATTTGAGTGGTTTTTTCGAGGATAATACTGGCGCTGAAATCGGCGGCAAAATATTTTGAACAGGTGAAGGTATTACGGGAGTCATCAAAGATTGGTTGAATAGTGAAACAGGATTTGTCTGACAGGGAGAATCGGGTACTGAAATAGGGGTTGAAATCGTTTTAAAAGCCAATGCCCAACTGTTTACTATCCAAATCGTCATCTCTGAGTTATGACCGGTTTTTTCAGCGAGATCGCTTGCTACTTCTAAAACCAATTCTGTTGCTTTCCTTCCTTTTTTGATTTTTGATATTCTCTCAGCCACACCAAGTCTCGCTGAATCGGAAAGCAATTGAGCTTCAATAGGATATTTGGGGGTAAGACAATCTTTTATTATTGATGAGCAAAAAGCTGTATCTTTTATAAAACGCTCACCATAATGGCAATGCAGATCATTTAGGTCTTTAGATGTCTCTTGTATTTTGATCATCCCTTGATTTAGTCTATGATCTGGAGATTTTTTCGTCAAGTTTGGTAATTTTTAATAAAAATATAGTCGCCAAGAAATGAATACCAAAAGGCCAATTTTTCATTTATAGACACCTGAAAATGTATTCAGTGATTTTGTTTACTTTTTTCTGCCCTATTAAAATATGATGCAAGTGTAATAATCCTATTTTGAGCCCAAATCGCCCTTGTAAGCCGTTGAAAACACAACATTGGTTTCCCGGAAAATTACTTTTTACACATACATCAAGTAAGACTTTTTTGTAATCAACAGATTTAGAATTCTTAGACAGGCAACGATGCAAGGCTTCTCTAAAACCGGTGATCCGAGTTGATTTCTGCTATTGAAAAGTTGACAATTATGACTGGTATCTGGAAAATTCTAATAGGCTTAAATATTTGTCAAAAAGGAGGATATAATGCCGGCAGTATCAAATCCAACCAAACCATTAGGCAGAGTCAATGTTCCAAGACGGGAGAAAGATGGGAGTTGTAAAGTGGAGGTTTGTTTTCAACCTAGTCCTGAACTTATATTGAAGCATTACGTGAAAGGTGGAGAGGGCATATCAACCGCTTTTCTAGGCTTAGATGCCTCATTCTCTATGAACACGATGTATGGTAGAGGCGGAACGGTTTTTATGCCTTTGCCCAATTATGTCCAAGCTGTCGCTCGAAAAATTGGCAGTCTTTTGTGCGATATATCAAAGGATGGGAGGACAAGCGCTGCATACTGGGCTGTAAACTTTCCG
>JBASEY010000047.1:0-23212 GCA_049652745.1 bacterium
GAATCCAGCCAAAACTCCTGAAAATCATAATTCCAAGTCTCCATGTCCAAAAACCAGGCGCCCCAAAACCGCATCGGACCAAACGGGATAAACGCATCGATATTCTCGAAATCAAACTCCAGAAAAATCACGATGGTTTCACCGGGAGGTATATCCATCAAACTGAAATCCACGTCGCGCGAGAACGACGGCCAGAAGAAAAACTCTCCCAATATCTCGAGTATTCCGAATATGGTTGCACCCGACACCGGTTGTTCCAGGTTGTTCATGTATAACTCGGCCTTGAAATGGTCATACGAAATGAATCCGCCGTCATTCAATCGCATATCGACGTCGATATTGACCGCGGCCATTGCCGCCGGCAGTCGACACCCAATCAGGATGCCTATAACGACACATATATTGACCCACCAACAATTGCTTTTCATGGAAAGTTCCTCCCTTATCCCATGGTTAATGACACAACTCGGCAATGATCTCAAAAAAATGCAAAAAATCAGTAAAATTCTACTATCATGTGGAATTAAGTGTCAAGAACTAAAACCAATGTCCGTTTTTATGTGACTACCATCGCTGGGAGGGAGGAGCAAGAAGCTAGAAGCAGGGAGCGGCAAAGGAGAAGAGGTGAGGGGTAAGGGGTGAGAGTCTATATCCAATAACCAATTTCCAAGTGTTTGGAATTCAGTATCTATTGTCCTCTAATTTTGGATAGAAAACTATCAGACCACAATCAACTGATAATCCCCCAACTCAGCACTCAGCACTGAAGCGCTCGAAGAGTACGCCGCTCAGCACTGAATCGCTCGAAGAGCGCCTTTGTCAATACTTGCGTTTCGATAAAAATGCGATTGAGCCGACTGCCAGCCCGGAAAATATCGTCATCTGATCGACCCAGGTCAACGCCAGCATTTCACTGGCAAAGACGGGCGGTTCAACCTTGAAAAGATACCGCCAAAACCGAGCGTTGGCCGCTGTATAACCTATAGCAATCAAAAGAAAGGCAGGAAAATGACACAGAAGCGTAACGGCTAGAAGCGGTGAAAGAAGCACTGCAGAGATAGTGTCGATAGAATGATGCGTTTTATTTTTAGATGAAAGGGTTGAAAGCGGTGGTCGGTTGCCTCTAAAAAGGCTTTTCGCCTGATAATAACTCATTCTGAATTTTCTTGAAATCAAACTCTTGAATCGATATCGAGCCAGATGCATGACCCGGAGATTTTTATCCAGAAGAATTGCGTGGCCGGCAGCCTCCAGAACATAACCGAAAGCCTCGTCCTCGACAGTCGGTTTCAAAATATCCGTGTCGAACCCGCCAATTTGTAAAAAGATATCTCGCCTGACGGCAAAACAAAACGTCGCGCACAGCGCCGGCGAATCTGCTTCTATCGCGTTGAAAGCAAAATTATAGTAATGGTTTTGATATCGGGTGAAAAGGTTGCTGTCAGCCGGAACCTTTGGCGTATAAACACCTTGTACGGCCGCAATCTTTGGATTGTCCGCCATCGAGTTTCGAACCCTCTCGACAACGTCGGGTTGTAAAAGCACATCCGCGTCGACAAAAAGCACAATCGACGATGTGGCGGATCGAGCGCCGACGTTTCGAGCAGTCGCCGGCCCTTGTGATTCCGGAAGACGTATGATGAAAATCGAGGTGTCTCCCAGCTTGGTTTTCACGGGTTCTTTGGAGCCGTCGTCCACAATGATGATCTCATTCGGCGATACCGTTTGGCCGCTTATCGATACCAGGGTGTCCAGCAGTGTATCGAGAGAATCACGAACCGGAATGACTATGCTGATTGTTGATTTGAGTTGCATTTCGGTAATCCTCGAAAAGGGGTACAGGGTCATGAGAGCTTCGGATGAAGGCTTCCGCCATAAGCATGGCATAGTGATGCGGCTTTTGCTGTATCCATGAGTTCAACCTTTCAGCATACAGACAAGCGGCTTGTTCTGCCCACGATTCTGTCGATGCGGTATGTTGCGGATGTATCGGCGGTTCAATAAATAAATCATGAACTCCATCCTTGTTTCTGACCGGAAAAGCCGGAACCAACGCTGCGCCTGTCGATGCCGCTATTCGGAACGGCCCGGCAGACAAGTTTATGCGTCTATTACCCAATGAAACCGTAAAAAAACGAGCGCCGGCTCTACCGTCTGCGGCCAGGATCATGACTTGATTATTGTGCAGTGCGGTGAAAACCGGCCGCATGGATTTGTCGATATACAGAAATTGCGCCGGTAACGACTTTTCCAGTCGCATTCGGTGTCGAAATATCCGCTTTTCCAGAGCTGTCGGTTTTTGGCCGGAAAGTCTGTGCCAATCATCCGGCCGACTGCCTATCTGATTGATGCTGTACCCACGATAGCCCAGCGCTGCCATGACCATCTGATTCGCGCCAAAATGAGATAGAACGATTACGACTCCTTTGCCCGAGGCCAAAGCCCGATCGAGCACATCGAGACCATGGACCCTCATCCATCGATCGATGTTGTCGGAATTTATTCGGGGAAAACAAAATGTTTCCAACATAACGGCGCATGACTGCTGAAAACTGAGTCGGGTCAATCGCTTTATCTTTTCAGCAGGCAAACTCATTGTGTCGGTCTTTTTCAATTCCTGGCTTACAATCCTATTTTTCCCGGATCGGAGCCAATGATCCAGTGTTCCAATGATCCGGCCGATATCGACAACCGTTCGTCGGGGCACAATTTGAACAAGAATACGAATCGGATACCAATAAAACCAGGTTATGACAGCGGACAGTCGGAGCTTCATCCCACCTATCTCCGCAGATGCCTGCTGAAAACTCGCAGCGCTTTTTGAAACAAAACCTTTCTATCCGTGCGCAATAACTGCAGAATTTCAGGCCTGGCTCGGCGTATCAGGGCTGTCCGGCTTGAGTTATATTGAAATATATAGGCGCTCATTTCATCTACGATTCGGTTGAATTCATCCGGTGAAACATGGGTCATGAAATGGGCGTCAGGCCAAAGGGGGAAATGCGTGAAATCTACCGGATCAGGTAGAAGGCCAAGCTCAACGGTGCGTTCATACTGTTCGGAACCCGGCATTGGATCGAATACATTCAATACGATTTCCGCCGGCTTGATCCGTTTGGCAAAATCCAGGGTCAGCTTCAGATCTTCACGCGTCTCATCCGGAAATCCAGCCATTAAAAATACGCCGCAGGCGATACCATGACGGTTGGCTCTATCGATGACAGCGGGCGCCGAATCCAAATCGATGTCTTTCCGTATCAATTCCGATATTCTGGGGCTCCCGGATTCGATTCCCAATTCAATCTGAAAGCATCCAGCCTTCCGCATCAGTCTCAGCAGGGCATCATCCAACAAATCCAGACGGGTTGCAGTGCGCCAAGCGATTTTGATGGACGATTTTAAAATCGCCTCGCACAGCGCCTCCGTCAAGCGCCTGTCAATCGTGAACGCATCATCCCAAAAAGTGAATACTCGTATTCCATAATCCCTGTTGATTTTCTGTATTTCATCGACAACGGCTTCGGCTGACCGGAAACGAACCTCCTCGTTCCAAAACCGTCTAGATGAACAGAAGCCACACCGCCAGGGACATCCTCGACTGTGCATCAGGCTGCCCATTGCAACTGGCGTGAACCGCTCCGGAAACAATACCGCCGAATGATCCGGCGAAGGCAATTCATCGAGATTTGCAATCAATTTTCTACCGCATGCATCAGTAAACGGGCGATTGCGGGCGAAAACACCCGGTATGGACGACGGATCGATTTCGTTCCGTAACGCGTTGACGGTTTCAGCCAGCGTTTTCTCCCCTTCACCGGCTATCACATAATCGACACCCGGCAGTGCGAGAGTTGCCGATATTTCAAACGATGGATGAACACCACCCCAGATAACCGGCGTTTCCGGAAACAGCGACTTGCTCAGAGCCGTTAATTTCAAAGCGGAACCGGTTTCGGGAGTCAATACGCTAAGACCCACAAGATCGGGTTGAAAATCCCTTAAAACCTGTTCGGCTTCAATCCATGCAGGATGATTGTCTGTTTTCAAAGCCGCCGTGTATTGTTTTTGCGCCTGGGAACGCGATTCAAACACGCTCTTTTTATCGATTATATAAGGTTTTTCGCCGGGTCCGGAATGCTCCGCATAATAAATTTTCGCCTTAACTCCCGCAGTCGCGTTCAATACTGCCGCCATTGAACCGATACCCAGCGGGAAATACGGAGCCTGCCCGATGCCGCGAAGTCGCGTGTAAGGCGGTCGAATCAGTAAAACGCGGAAATCTCGAAGTGTTTCACCCACTGTCTATCGTCCTTTCCGAAATCGATTCAAAGAAAAAAATCGTTCCTTCATGACATGCCAATCTGAAAACAGATAGGTCGCTTCTCTCCAACACGAAAAAATACATCCTCCGCATCGTTTTTGCACCTGTCTGACCTCCCGCTTGTAATCCGACAGACGAAAATCTCCCGGTTTCATGACCGTTATGTCGCGTATAATCGGCTGATCACTGCACGGCGCCAGTCCGCCGTCCGGAAAAATGGTAAAATACCGTTCACCCGCATCGCAATTCCAGCGAAAATCCCCTGTTTTCAAATAGCGCCTAGAATCTTTGAGAAATCTTTCGGACACAAGGAGTCGGCAACCATTTCGTTTCATCTGATCCAGTTTGTCATAAACCGCGTCGACATCCTCGGCAGGCAAGGGAGGAGCCGACTCCGTCGAGTCGGCGGTCAGAATCGCCCGGTCGGATTCCGGCACATTGACTGGATTGACAACAGACCAAGCGCCCAATGATTTATCCACAAAAGCGACGATATCGGGTATTTCCGTCAGATTTTCCCGTGTCACTGTGGTCATCACTTCGACAATACCGTTTGGCAGCTTTTCTACACACATCTTTATTGCATCGACGATCATGTTCCAGGCATTTTTCCGGCCGCAAATCTTTTCGAAGCGTTCTGCATCGAGAGTATGCAGGGACAATCCGATATCGTTCAGGCCGGCGTGAATCAATTCATTCAATCTTGCTTCCGTCAACAAGATACCGTTGGTCAACAAGGTTGTAGAGATGCCTTTTTTAGAAAAAAGAGCCGTAATTTCCGCTGTATCCCCGCGTAAAAGCGGCTCACCACCGGTGATGACCACGCGTGATATTCCGGCTCGGTCCAGCAAATCGGCGATATGACGATAATTGGCCAGATGAAGTTCTTTGCCGTGAGGAGCTGACCAGAGGCCGCAGAATCCGCATTTCAAGTTGCAGCGTGTCGTGATTTTTATATTACAGGTATACGGCGAGCGAAAAAGCATCGATCGAGGCCAACCCGTTATCATGCGCGACAATTTCATGGCATGATGACATCCTTGAGTCTTCGAAACAGTATTCGAATCTGATCCCGGCTTTTGATTTGTTTCAGAAAACTCAAAATAATGCGTGGTCTGGCATAAAAACCGACAAACGCTCTTCGGAAAAGTCGTCGGAATTCCGTCGGCGTCATTCCTCTCGGTGTAAACGGGCTTCGGTATTCCGTCATGCGCAGCAAGTCCGTATCGGGATTCCAACCCTCCTCACAAGCCGCTTTTTCCGCCTGAGTTCCCGGAAGCGGCATCAGGATACCGAAGTTAGCTTTATCCAACGGCAAACGACGGGACAAACGAATCGTGTTTTCCATCTCCTGCCTGGTTTCACCCGGATAACCCAGAATGAAAAAACCGGTGATATGCCATGATGTTACTCGCCGAATCAAATTGACTTTCATGATGATATCGTTCAAGGCGGTTTGTTTTTTCATCATGTCCAAGATCCGCTGATTGCCGGATTCGATGCCCACGGCAACAGAATAACATCCAGCCCTGTCCATTGCTTTCAAAACTTTTTCGTCTAAAGAATCCAAGCGGATGCCGTTGGGGCAGGCCCAGACCAGATCGAGATTTAATGCGGTGAGTTTTTCACAAAATTCAAGCACATAATCACGGTGAAACGTGAAGTTGTCGTCTTGGATATGAAACTCCCTGATACCGAATCGGTTTTTGAGATAAATCAGTTCTTCCATGACATGGTCAACCGATCGGGTTCGGATGATACTGCCGCTGATCAATTTACCGGCGCAGAAAGTACAGGGGTAAGGGCAGCCTCGGGTCACGATGATGGGGGCCACCGGCAGGCGCAGCGTAAATGTTCCCTGGGGAGCGACGGGATAGTCGAGAGGTGAGATTTGATCCCAATCAGGAAAACCAAGTTCGTCCAGATTTGGGGTGTGCATGCAAGAGACAGCTTGTGGATTTTCGGTGTTCTGAGAATAGCAGCCCGGAATTTTTTTCAGAGTATCCTCAGAGGGGATATCCTTGCATCTTTCCAGTTCATCCAACAGCATCGGGAATGAAATTTCCGCTTCACCTTTTATAAACAGAGGGATATCCGGAAATCGGTCCCGCATATCCGAAGGAGCCGCGGATGGGTGTGGTCCACCTGCTACAAGAGTGATATTATGTGATTTCAGCGTTGAGATATAGTCGCCTAAAACCGGCAAATCGAACGTATAAACCTGAAAGCCGACCAGATCCGGTTTTATCGATTTGATTCGGGCTGAAAAGTCGGCAGGCTGGAGTTTTTCTCGAATGCAATCGATAATGATGGGTTCATGGCCATGTTTTTTGGCGGCGGTTGCCAGATATCCCAACCCATGATTTGGTATGAGCATGGAAGTTTTATTCCAGGGTCTGGCCAGGACAATCTTCATAAGGCAAGCTTATAGCACGAAACTGATGACAATTTCTATCAACTGTAGAATGGTTTCAGTTTATCTCTGCGGCTGGGATGGCGCAGTTTTCGAAGCGCTTTGGCCTCGATTTGCCGGATACGTTCCCGCGTGACGGCAAAATACTCACCGACTTCTTCCAGGGTGTGTTCATAGCCGGCGCCGATGCCGAACCTCATCCTCAATATCATTTTTTCTCGAGGAGTCAGAGTTGACAAGGTCGATTGAACTTGCTCCTTCAAGCTCATGTTGATGACGGAAACCGATGGTGATTCAGCGGTTTTATCTTCGATGAAATTGCCGAGCTGGCTGTCTTCCTCGTCGCCGATAGGTGTTTCAAGGCTGATGGGTTCCTGTGCCATTTTCATGACAAGACGAACTTTTTCGACAGGCATTTCCATCTTTTCGGCGATTTCTTCAGAGGTTGGTTCCGTTCCTTTTTCCTGCACCAGCATTCGGGAGGTTCGAATGAGTTTATTGATTGTTTCAATCATATGGACCGGGATGCGAATCGTGCGGCCCTGGTCGGCGATCGCTCGTGTTATGGCCTGACGAATCCACCAGGTTGCATAGGTTGAAAATTTGTATCCTCGTTGATATTCGAATTTATCGACGGCACGCATCAGGCCGACATTGCCCTCTTGAATCAGGTCGCTGAACTGCAGACCGCGATTGGTATATTTTTTTGCGATCGAGACCACCAGCCGCAAATTGGCTTCCGTCAATTGCCTTTTTGCTTTTCGTTCTTTTGCCCGACCCAGGCTGATGACCTGTTGAATCCGCTTCATCTGTTCAATGGGCGCGTGAGCTTCTGTCTCGAGCTTTTCAATTGCTCTTTGAGCATTTCGGACACGGAGCGCAATTTCATTCAGTTCTTCTAAAGGAATTTCCCGAGATCCTATATCGACAAGTCTGCCGACATCAGTATCTTTTCGGTATTTCTGGTAATAATGATTCACAGTATCGAAGTCCATTCCAATGCTGCGAAGCAACTTATCTGTTTCACGCTGATAACTGACCATTTTTAGAACGATATCTTCTATTTTATTACAGACGTTTTCGACAAAATTATAGTTCAACGGAACATCCATAATCGCAGCCATCATTGCTTGCTCGGCTTGTTCTCTTTTCATCATCAGTTCGTCACGCGATGCTTTGGACAGGCGGCGGGAAAGCAATTTCTTTTCCGTTTGACGCAATTGTTGGCGGCACGCGCCGATCCGCTTGATTTTTTCGAGGATTTCTTGTCGCAGCACATCAAAATCGACGATTTGCTCTTCTGCTATCTGGATCAACGTGTCCAGCGGAGTCGCTCCTGATTCCAACTCCTCCCGCAACATCAGAATTTCTTTAGCCATATACTGTGAACGGGCGACGCCGCGTATGACATCCAATTTGCCGGATTCGATTTTTCTGGCGATCTGAATTTCTCCTTCGCGATTCAGAAGCGAAACCGAACCCATTTCTTTGAAATAGAGCCTGAGCGGATCGTCTGAAGACTCCTTCACGGTATCACCGGCACCTCCATCCCTCGTCGCTTCCTGATCTTTGGATTCCAATCGCTTTTTCTCATCAGCTTGGATCGCTTGGTAATCTTCGAGTTTCGAATCTTCAACCACATCGATATTCAAAGAGTCCAACTGATGAAAAACAGCATCGATTTCTCCGGGCGAAACCAGGTGATCAGGCAGATGTGAGTTCAACTCTGAAAACGTCACATATCCTTTTTCTTTTCCTATGGTAATCAAAGGTGTCAAATCAACATTTTTCCCCATATAACCAGAATCTCCCTAAAAAACAGGTTTATACCTGACCTTCATAACACTCGAAGGATGAATATGTTCGGAAGGCTGATAAATGCCCTTGAGGGCTGGGAAGATATCGTGCATGCTTCCACTTTTATGAGGATGGCTCTTCCGAATCAAGCCTAATGAAGCTATATATGGTTGAAGTGAATTCTTGTCAATAATTACTTTTATCTTATGCGAGTTTTTAGTGATAGTGTTCACCTTCGGCATTTCAATTGACACTTCAGCCCTGGTTGACTTAAAGTAGCTGAGCACCATAACTTTCAATGGTGGGGAGAGGTTCATGTGAATGCTATCGATAAACACTTAAAAACCCTCATAACGCTTATTATACCGATTTTTGTTTTCGGGTGCGCAACTCGGGAAGATTTTCAACGATCGTTTATTGCCAGACATGTCAAGGAAGGTGTCTATACCAACCATATTAAAGGTTTTAAACTGATCTGGCCGGAAAGTGATGTCTGGGTGTTCCGGGATTACCCTGAATTTGATTTGAGTTTTAACCATGTCGATGGTCGTAGTCAGGTTTTGATCGTCGGCGTCAACCGATTGCTTCGGCGGGAGTTTCCCGACGGCTTTCATCAATGGATATTGGACAGGCTGCATGTGATAAAATCTGAGCAAATTTCACGAGCTGACATACCGGCCCAGGTTGGTGTTCAGAAAGTCAGGATAGTGACGGAAACTGAATTTGACGTTGGAAAGGGGCAATCAATGGGCATTTTCAGGATTACCGATACACTTTTTATTCGCCAAAATCGGCAATGGGTTGCTGTAATGGGTATTTGTCCCCGGGACTATTACGAAGAAAAAAAATCCGACTTTGAAGTATTTTTCAATAGCATTTCGATGTTGTGATTCTGACCTACGGTGACTGAAGTATTTATAAGGCAGTGTCTTGAGCCTCGAGGGAAACTGGAGAAGCTCATTCCCTGGTATGAATATCGATCACAACAACTGGAAATGTCTATTGATATTTATAACGCATTACATAATAAAACCGAGGTTTTCTTGGCCGAAGCCGGAACCGGAACCGGTAAAAGTCTGGCTTATTTGTTGCCGGTCGCCGCGATTCAAAAACGAGCGATCATTTCCACCGGTACGAAGAACCTTCAGGAACAACTGATCAAAAAAGACATACCTTTGTTGAATCAGCTTTTAGACAAAACGTTATATGCTGTTTTGATGAAAGGCAGAAACAATTATCTGTGTCAAAGGCGTTTTGAAGATTTTCGTTCGAACCCTGAGTTTTACTCTGTAAAGGAGAAAACAGATTGGCAAAAAATCCAGGATTGGGCGGACTGCACTGAAACGGGGGATCGCGAAGAGATGGATTTTCTGTCCGACACTTCTGAGACTTGGCAGGAAATCTGTTCCAGGCGTGAAGAATGCTTAGGTCAACGATGTCCGTTCAACCGGTCGTGTTTCTTGGCGCGATTGAAAATTCAAGCTCAGGCGGCCGACTTGATCGTTGTCAACCATCACCTTTATTTTGCCGATACAGCGCTCAGAAAAGACAATTCGTTTTCCGCTCTTCCCCAGGCGGATATCGTCGTTTTCGATGAAGCGCATCTACTGGAGGACATAGCAACCCACTTCCTGGGCTCTCATCTATCACATGCCGATATTCGTAGCTTTGTGAAGATGATCAGGCGTTGGAAATCCGAGCGGGACGATTTGAAGAGCGTCATAAAGCGTTTGGAGAATCCATTGCGAGGTCTCGAGGAAGGTGCGAAGCTGTTTTTCGATAGTATGCCTTCCGGCACGGGTCGATTTGCCTTGGAAAACATCATGCTTAAAGAAACGGAGCGTTTAGGGTCGGTTTTGTTGGAACGGCTTGACGATTTCCAGGTCAGCCTGGCTCGGGAAGTGTTGGTTTTGGAGGAGTTCATCGATGATTGGAAGGAGACATGTCGAACATTTTCTGATTCTATGCGCCTTTTTATCGAGCGATCGGAACCAGGAATCGCATGGTGGGGAGAACACACCGGTCAGGGCAACGCATTGCATGCGACGCCGGTGGATATATCCCGAGACTTCAAGCGAACTTTTTTGAAATCGGGCCAGTCTGTGGTTCTTTTATCAGCAACAATGACAACGGAAAATTCGTTCAAATACATTATCGATCGTTTAGGGTTAGCGGATAGCCAAACGCAAATATATCCGTCTCCATTCGACTATACCGAACAGGGAATACTGTATCTGCCACAAGCGCTTCCTGATCCCAATCACCCTGATTTTTATGCTGAATGTGCGCAGGAAATTATCCGGTTGTTGGAAATTACACAAGGAAAAGCATTTATCCTCTCGACCAGTTACGCCGGCATGGAAAAATTGCATTCACTCATAGTTGATTCGATCAAGCACACTCTACTCGTTCAAGGGGATATGCCGAAACACCGGTTGATCAAAAAATTTCAACAGGATGTCCATTCTGTCCTGTTGGCGACAATAAGTTTTTGGCAAGGTGTCGACGTTCCAGGTGAATCATTGTCTGCTGTGATCATCGACAAGCTTCCGTTCGCGTCGCCGTCTGATCCGGTGGTCAAGGCTAGAATTAAATTTTTCAGGGAGAAAGAATTAGATCCATTTAACGGATTTCAGGTGCCTTTGGCGGTAATGATGCTGAAACAGGGGATAGGCAGATTGATTCGTTCCAGATCGGATCGAGGTCTTGTGGCGGTTTTAGATCAGCGGATAAGCACTCGGAGATATGGACAAAAATTTATTCAAAGCCTTCCCGAGTTCAAAATTTCGCACAGTCTAGATGATGTTCGGCTTTTTTTTTACAGATAACGGCGATCCGACCCTTTTGCAACATTCAGATCCTGTTGAACCGTAAAGATATCTTCAATGGGATAATTAAAATTAGCGGCGCTGTCCAAATATCTTTGCGCTGCGGTGAAATCTCTGGAGACAATTTTAATCCTGGCTAGATTGACAAAAGCTTTGACAATTTTTTCAACGACAAGATGCTCGAAATCAGCATCAAAAACGCGTTTATAATAATAAATCGCGCTCTGCTGACCTCTTTCCGTCATCTGATGTAACGATTCATCTCCAAGATTCATGAAGATCTCGATAATACGGTTGTTGAATTGGTCTTGATTGTAGACGGTGATGCCTTTTTTCAACAAACGGATCAAGTCCTTGTTTTCGACATAGTCCACCCAGTCCAATTCGATACCGGCGTCCAATTCCATAATTTTTCGTTGTCCAAAGGGAAAAAAATCACCCTGGTAGCAATCCAGCTTGGCTGTTTTGGGGTTTACAATGATCAGAAAAGATCGGTGGTTGCGAAAACTCAACAAAACAAGAACAAGAGAAACGATCAGCATCAGCAGGAAAACATGCCGGTGACGAAGGCCCTTTTTCAACTTGACTCCGGAATAGCGGGGCTGAAACACATGATGCTGTCGGCTCTGACCATTTTCCACGAAAAGGTTTCGTTGGGCATGATAAGCGGCAGGCGCGGTTTTATTCGGACTTTTTTTTGTTTGCGCCACCTTTTGAGACGCCAGAAGAATCCGTGAGTCAATTTTCGTGAAATTTGGGTTTTGCGCTTTGATACGCGACCAGATTTTCAAAGCAGCAGCATATTCGCCATCGTTATACATTGCCTCCGCCATCGCATGAAGGCGCATCAATTTGTCATCTAAAAGCGTTTTATCTGAATTATTCATCGGGGTCCTACAAACAATTTGAAAATCGACTCTGCCAAGTCGACACTGATAAAAATATAGTACTTGCGTCCTCTGATTCAAGTTTGTTAAGTTAAATGCGTTTTGAGGGCGATCGGATAATGAAAAAACTCATTGAATTTTATAAAAAAAATGCCGTTTTATTGAATTTCTACCTCCTTTTCGGCTACTTTTGCATATTATTCTATTTTTTTCTGCACTGGAAAATAACTGAAAGCTATATCGCAGTTTATCTTCCGATTGTGATCGCGCGATCAGTTGTCGCTTTACTTAATTTATTTGGTGTTGCCGCTGCAGCGTCTGGGCCGGTTGTGGAACTGACGAATTTCCGTTTCACGATCATTTATCATTGTGCCGGCATTTTCGGCATGATGATTTATGCCGCCGCAGTGCTCGCGTATACGGCGCGTTGGTGGGAAAAAATTTACGGATTGATATTGGGCATAGCCGGCTTATATGCGATCAATACCATCAGAATGGCCGTTTTGGGTGTAATCGGAATGAAATGGAGAAAACATTTCGATTTTTATCACGAATTTCTATGGCAGGGGATTTTTATTATTTTTGTCATTGCGTTTTGGGTTTTCTGGAAAGAGAAGTTAATTCAAAATCCGGTTTCAAAAACCAACTCACACGATAGCGGCAGTGAACCAGCTTCATGAGCTTGGACTTAATCAGATGAATATTTCATTGCTTCATCAAGATAAACTGTTTTTTAACGTCATCAGCTTAGCTCAATATTCTCGACGAAAAATGATTCGTGATAGTGTTACATTAGGGGAATAGGTAATCGTGGGGAATGCTCCTGTTTGGTCGCGTATTTGGAAAGACATAAGCCGGTTTTGGTTAGGATTCTGGCTAGGCAAAAGCTGGAAGCTGTTTTTTTTAAAATTTTTTATTTTCAGTATCGTCGCTTTTCTTTTCTGGTCTTGGATAAGTATCCCTTATGGTAAATTTCTTTGTGAAAAGTCTGCGCAAATTCTGAGCCACTCCATTCCGATAATGGGTACCCGATTTATTGGTATTGATGACGGCCGGTTTACCTTCCAGTTGCAAATGAAACCTGCACTAAATGAGGTTGCGCCATTAGCTGATCCTGAACCGCTTGCCCTATCGATTTATCCTAATACCCTCCATTTCAATCTCATTCCTTTTATTGCTCTGATATTTGCGACACCTATACGCACATGGAAACGTTTTCTGCTGTCTCTAATAATCGGCTTCGCCCTGATGTCTTTATCACATTTTCTCCATATGTATCTGAATATAAAAGGATTTTATTATACAAAACCAACCTGGTTAATCGACCCGTCAATAACAGCTCACGTGCTTTTTAAGATACGAATACGTATGCTTCAAATGTTACAGGGTTTTATGGAGCAGGTGGGCTCTATGATCGTTCCTTTTATACTGTGGATGGTCTATGCCCAGTCATGGCTGTTCAGAAAACTGCGTTCCAACTCATCCTAGTGCCAAATTGATCCGAGCTCATTGTTAAACGCCTGCCGTCGATGGTTCCTTGACAGTCGAAATATCGAGGTTGAGTATCTGATCGATTTCCGGAAATAGCTCCAGAGCTTTCTGCACTGCTTGCAATTCCATAACGCGCAATCTGTCGGCTTCATCGGTATTGATATGAACCCCGACAATTTCCCGGCGCAAAGCGGATCGAATTTGTTCTTTGTTTTCATTGAGTTGCTCGATATCAAAGCTGTGTTTCTCAGAGAGGAGGTCGGCTATAAAATCATCGATCATCTTATCTGATACTGAATAATTCAAGTCGATTCCTTTGAATCGATCGGCAAATTTCACGGCAAAATCAAAAAATGCCCGTTCGGATTCCAGTTCGAACATGACAGGGGACAGAATCGGTTCTTCCACCACGATATCTGGTGTTATGCCCCCACCTTCAAAAACTTCACGACCATAATCCGTCCTGCGTCCAACTGAATTGACATCGTCTTTTTTCGGCGAGCCGATTTCAGGTTTTCTATGTGGGATTTTGTATGGCTTCTGAATGTATCTGCCTGATGGAGTAAAGTATTGCGCAGTGGTGATTTGAGCCGCTGTTCCAAAACGTGTTTGATATTGGCTTCCGACCAGGCCTTTTCCATGAGTGGATACACCGATTACAAGGCCCCGGTCATGGTCTTGGATGGCTCCCGCGACAATTTCAGAAGCGCTGGCGCTGCTGTCGTTGACCAAAACGATAATCGGCAAATCAATATAGTCGCCGTCTTTGGGGCAGGTGATATCTTGTTTGCTTTCCTTGGTTCGCCCCTTGGTGCTGACGATTATCTGTCCCTTCCTCAGAAATGCCGAAGAAATCTGTTCTGCAGAGCCCAACAGACCCCCTCCATTATATCTGAGGTCTAAGATCAATCGTGTCATTCCCTTGTCTTTGAGCCGCTGGAGTTTTTCCATCATTTCACTATAGGTGGTGGATGAGAATTCCGTCAGCCTGATATACCCTGTTTCCGCGTCAATCAAAAAGCCGCCTCTGGCGCTATTGAGAGCTATTTTCTCCCTTCGTACGCTGAAGTGTAAAAGCTCAGAGGCGCCTTTTCGACGAATACCTATTTTGACGATAGACCCCTTTTCACCTCGTAAACGCTTAATCACTTCATTGTTGGTAATACCTGCAACCGTTTCTCCCTCGATCTCTTCAATTACGTCGCCTGCCCTTATACCAAGCCGCCAGGCTGGTGATTCTTCAATTGGTGCGATTACCAATAATTCCCCGTTTCTAACATCGAATGAAATGCCGATGCCGTAGAAACTTCCTATTTGCTGAGCCTTCATATAATCAAAAGCATCTTCGTCAAGGAATTGAGAGTATGGATCCAGTGTTCGAAACATACCATGAATAGCGGCATAGACCAGGTCTTTCCCTCCAAGATCCAATGAGGGATTTTTATCGATTGTCTCGAGGGCTCGGGCGATCAATCGCAATGAATCCAAGGAAGAATCGATGTTTTGGTTGGCTTTTGATGGCTGAGCCGGGATTTGTATGAGTACAACGCACACAAACACGCAGACAAGGGCGACGGATTTTAAGAATGAATAATGTGTCACTCCGAAAGCTCCTTTCCAGGGAATGAACAAACAAAGTATATATAGCAATTCTGAAAGGCGAGCAACCAGCTTTTCATTTTTTACAAATCAGCGTAAACTGGGAGCATGAAAGTTCAGCCGCTGGATAAATCACAAGTCGTCATTCTTACCGGTGCATTTCGGGGAATAGGCAATATTCTATTCAATCATCTCGTTTCATCTCGTGTTGTCTGGCCGGTTTGTCGAACTCCCGAACAATCTGAACAGCTCAGCCACTCCGTTAAACATACTTCCAAAATGGTGCGTTGGTTCCATGGCGACCTGCGCGACCCCCAAATTTCAGGAAAAATCGCCGATGAATGTAAACAGCAAAAGATAAGCCCCTTTGCCCTTATTCATTGTGTCGGCCCGATTCACTATTCACATCGACCTGTCCCAGACTGGACTGTCTGGGAGCAGCAATTTCATGACAATGTCTCAAGTGCGGTTCATCTGATCCAAAATCTCTCGGGCCTTATGACTTCCGGCAGAATCATCCTGTTTGGTTTTTCCGGTCTGGACACGCCGAGAGGTTTTAAAACAATTGCGGCTTATGCGGCTGCAAAGAACGCTATAGCCGTCTTGGGGCGATCTGCGGCAAAAGCCCTTGCTTCGAAAGGTATAACCGTCAATATTATCAGTCCCGGAGTCTTTTTGACCGAATCCGGCCAAATACCTGTCAGGGGTGGGGAGATGCTGCCGTCGATTCCGCTTGGGCGCTTCGGGGAAAAGCGTGATATTTGTGGTGTTGTCGACTGGCTGCTTTCCCCGGCATCAGCTTATGTAACGGGTCAAGTGATCAAAGTGTCCGGCGGACTTCACATTTCATGACAAATAACCTACAATCACCTGATATTTGCCGGGAGGATTCATATCATGGCGAATGACTGGAAAGATTTTGAAATTGGTGCGGAAATCGATGTTTCGCGGATAATGGAAAAAATTCGGGAAAGAATCGCACAAAAACAAAAAGAAGGTGTCTATTCCGAAGAAGGTATTGCTGAGCTGACAGACGCTAAAATCATGCAGTTTGCCGAAGAGGCGGAAATAGATTCCGTTTTGCTGGATAAACTTCGATCACCCGATCACAGTTGGAACATAAATCCCAGCTATGTTATCACAACTCATCGATCGGGATTGAATGCAAAACTGATCGTGATGATCAAAAAACTCATCAGACCATTTGTACGTCTTTATACGGATCATCTAGTCGGTCGTCAGGCTCAGATCAACCTGTATTTTTCGCATCTTATCCACAATCTGGTGAAGGAAATTACACGCCGCCAGATAGATTACGATGCTTTGAAAGCGCGGCTTGATAGAGTGGAAAGGGAAAAGGAGTATCTGGAAAACAGAGTCAAAACGTTTGAATCGATGGCTGTTTTGAAAGACTCAATTACCGACGATCCTCAATGAAAATCAAATGTGTGGTACAACGTTACGGCGAACGCATCATTGGAGGCGCCGAATTGCATTGCCGCCTGATCGCGGAACAACTTGCTCGTCAGCATGAAATGGAAATCGTCACCACATGCGCAGCGGATTATCTGACCTGGGAAAACATATTTCCTGAGGGAACGGAAATCATCAACTCAATCCCCGTCCGCCGTTTTTCCGTCGCCCAACCCAAACCCCCGGATTTTGACCTCATCGCCTTCAATACACTTCATGGTTATCCATCTGCAAAGGAGGAGAAGCTCTATCTCGAGGCACACGGGCCTGTCTGCCCGGATATGATCGATTATTTATCACACTCCAACGATACAGACAGATTTATCCTGTTCTCTTATCGATATTGGACGACTTGGGCCGCGTTGAGACAGATAGGGAAAAAAGCTGTTCTTGTGCCTACGGCAGAACATGATAAAACACTCTATTTGGGAATCCATCGCGACAGTTTTCATCGACCGCTCGCCATAGCCTATAATTCACCTGAAGAGCGAGCCTTGATCAATCAGATTTCCGGCAACGAAAAAATACCCGGCATTACGGTCGGTGTGGGTCTGGCCCCGATCGAAACCAATGATTTAAAAGCTCAAATTCTGATCGATATACCTTCAAAGTATTTTATTTACGTTGGTAGAATCGAAGAATCAAAGGGGTGCAGCCGGCTTATTCATGACTATATCGAATTTCATAAATCAGTCATTCATCCACCGGCCCTGGTGTTTGTCGGCAAGCAGGAGATGGCTATTCCAAGTCATCCAGGTATCTTTTATCTTGGCATTCAACCGGATGCTTTCAAAATGCATCTGGTCTCAAAGGCTGTCGCTTTGATCATGCCGAGCAGATATGAAAGCCTTTCCATGGTGCTTTTAGAAGCATGGAAAATGAGGCGGCCGGTGGTCTGTAATGCATACTGCGATGTGTTGCGAGGGCAATGCAATCGTTCGAAAGGTGGATTGTATTACCGCAACACCGACGAATTGGTCGAAATTTTAACCCTGTTGTCACTACGGCCGGACATCGGCGATAGGATGGGAGAAAACGGAGAGCGGTACTATCGGGAAAATTACGACTGGCAAATCATACTGAAAAAATATGACCGCCTTCTTCAAGGTTTAGGGGATGAATAGTGAAACTCGGCTTGGTCGTACAACGATATGGTCTGGATATTGCCGGCGGCGCTGAACTGCATTGTCGGCTGGTGGCTGAACACCTGCTTGAATCACATCAGGTAGAGGTTTTTACAACCTGTGCAAAAGATTATGTTTCATGGAAAAATGAATACCCACAAGGAACGGAAGTTATCAACGGAGTCCCTGTTCATCGGTTTTTAGTCAAGAAAAAACGAAATATCAGGACATTTGAAAACGTTCAGAACCTTGTGTTTCATGAGCAGCAGTCTGAAGCGATGGAAAATTTATGGATAAAAGAAAACGGGCCATTTTCGCCCAGGCTTCTGAAAGCTGTTCAATCCCGTCCCGATATCGATGTCTGGATACTGTTTTCCTATCGCTATTGGACAACTGCCGCCTCATTGGATTTTCTCAGAAAAAAAGTTCTGCTGGTGCCGACCGCCGAACACGATCCGGCGCTTTATTTAGGTGTAGTCAAAGCGCTTTTCCATCTGCCGGGTGCCATCGCCTATAATTCGCTTGAAGAAAAAAGTTTGATCCAAACAATATCAGGCAACCAAGCCGTACCTGGTGAAGTGGTGGGTGTAGGCCTGGTTGAATCCGATGAAATGAAGCAGACTTTGAAAGAGGATTTCAAAGTCGATCAAGACAACCCATACATGCTGTATATCGGCAGAATCGATAAGAACAAAGGGTGCGATCATTTGTTCAGACTGTATCGGCGTTATCGTGAAGAAGCTCAGGCGGATATCGACCTGGTTTTGATCGGCAGGCCTGTGATACCGATTCCGAACTACCCTGGAATACGGCACCTGGGGTTTGTTTCTGAAAAAGCGAAAATCGAAGCCTTGCTTGGATGCCGATTCCTGATTATGCCCAGCAGCTTCGAAAGCCTTTCGATGGTGTTGTTGGAGGCTTGGCGGCATCGACGCCCCGCACTTGTCAATGGCAAATGCGAAGTTTTAAAAGGGCAATGCCTAAGATCGAATGGTGGTCTTGCCTATCATAATTATGATGAATTTTCTGCAAGTATAGACTATTTGCTTGCAAATCCTTCGGTAGGAGATGCTATGGGGAGGCAGGGGAATGTATACTACCGGGAGCATTACAGTTGGCCCGTCATACAAAAAAAATATGAATCATTGTTGCGCCTGGTTTACCAGAAAAGCCGTCGAGAGGAGTTAATGTGATACCCTGGTATAGACATCCTAAAATACAAACGACAGGACTGGTTATCCTGGCGCTTTTTTCCGCACAAATACTCCAAGTGATCTTGTTTCTGTTTGTGTCGATTGTCAGCCAAAACATGTCGCCTTCGCAAGGATGGCTGCTGAATCTACTGTCTATCCTCCCTGTTATTCTATCATTGCTTGCCGGAGGAGCTTTTTTGGGTAGACTGCGACCAGATAATGCAATGACATTGTGGTCTGTTTCAGCAGTTGCCAACAGCTTGGTACCAATCGGAATGCAGGCCCTGCTCTTTCCAGACACTTTTACCGTTCCAGGCGGCCTAGTTCAATGGACAACGATTGTAGGAAATATACTTTTTTGGTTTGTCGGCTGTGTTCTCGGCTCGTTGAGTCATAGGAAAACACCGAATCCGACATTTGATCGAAGCCTGATTCAATGGACCGCCGGCATCACCGGGGCCGTAATAATGTTATACGGATTGACATTGGGTTCACTGATCTTTTCCAAAGGATACCGAATGGCAAAAGCTGTCGAATTGCCTTTACCGGACGATGTTGAAGAAATCAAAATCAAAGGATTTGAACCGGGCATCGCTCGAGCAAGGCGTTTTAGAACGACAATTGCATCAGGGGATACCAGCCTTCAGGATTTTTTTTGTGTCGAAATGGCCCAAAAAGGTTGGACTGACATTACTGAACACTTTCAATCATGGCCGATCACTGAATGGCATTTTCAAACGGAGGTCCAAAACAACCAATCTCTGGAATATGCCGTCTCTGGAGGTCATTGGCAGGATGTGAGCGGAAAAGTTGTGGTGACGATGGTTCTTCAGGGTGAAAAAGTAGATGTAACAAAAGGTTGGGAAGATACCGATTGGAATGTTATTGGTATTATTTTAAGCCGCCCGTTCACTGAACCGCGAAACATGACGGTCAAGCAAGATGAACCAATAATCGACGAAGCAGAGGATGACGACACCCTCGAAAAACAGGTGAATGCCGACTCGATGCAGGAGATTACGGAATGAATATTCATCAGATTTTACCGAATCTTTCCTACGGAGATGCCATCGGTGACGATACCCTGGCCCTGAAACGAATTTTCAAGTCTATGGGTTATGACAGCAAGATATTTGCCGCCATCATTCATAGAAAACTCATCGATGAAGCGGAAAGCTGGATAAATTTTAAAAAAATATCATCGCCAGAAAATGTCATGGTTTATCACTTCAGCGTCGGTTCGGGGATTACAGATTCACTTATTGAAAGCCCTGACAAATTGATCGTTGTTTTTCACAATATCACCCCTTCTCATTGGTTTTACGGTAACAGCCCTCATATGACCGAGGTGACGGCTGACGGCATGAAAGAATTGAGGAAGCTGAAAGATCGGTCTTGTATGGCGTGGGCCGATTCCGAATACAATGCTTCCATTTTGCGGGAAGCCGGCTATCGAAATGTTCATGTCCTACCGATTATCGTTGAAATGACCAGACTCGATATTCAACCACATCCAATTTTTTCCCGACAGTGGTCGTCTTCTCAGTTCACCTGGACGTTTGTGGGACGAATTTCACCTAACAAATGTCATCAGGATATCATTCGTGCGTTTGCGTGTTATAAAAGATGGTTACATCCGCATTCTCGATTGATTTTCGTTGGAGAAAACCGGAATTGCAGTCGATATGTGCATGCTATGGAACAGTTGGTTCGAGATCTCGGGATAGCCGATGTCTATTTTACCGGGATGATCGATACCTCGGAATTGGTGGCTATTTATCGAATGACGGATGTTTTTATGTGCATGAGTGAACACGAAGGTTTTTGTGTGCCTTTGCTCGAGGCTATGCATTTTGACATCCCGGTTGTTGCGTTTGATGCGGGAGCTGTTAAAGAAACTATGGGCGGCGCCGGCCTGTTGGTACAGAGCAAGCATCCTGTTGAATTGGCGGAATTGGTGGATTTATTGCGTTTGAACAGTTCGTTTCGCCAAGGGATTGTGGAAAAGCAAAGAGTACGATTGCAGAAATTTCTTTCTGTCGATATGGCCGGCAGGGTCAAACAGCTTTTACAGGAGAATCTGTGATGCACATTGCCCAACTGGTTCCCACTCTGCATACCGGGGATGCAATCGGCAACAATGCGATCGCTTTAAAAACTTTTTTTGGATCACTCCAAGCTGAAAGCGAGATTTTTTTTCTTGAAGCGGATTCCGAGGCGGCTCATCTTGGAAAACCGGTAAAAGAAATGTCGGCCTGGATGAAAGCTTCATCAAAGCTGATAACGATATTACATTATGCCTTGCCTTCATCATTAAATGATTTGTTTGCCCAGCTTCCTGGGCAAAAGATACTGATTTACCATAATATAACGCCACCGAGCTTTTTAACGGGTTATCCGCATTTACAACATATTTCACGTGCTGCCCGAACCTGTCTGATGAATTTGAAGAGTGTGCCGGATGTGGCGTTAGGGGATTCTGAATATAATCGCAGAGAATTGGAAGAGATGGGGTTTTCTGAAACCGGCGAAATGCCGATCTTGCTGGATTTTGAATCCTATCGAAAAGAACCGAACGCAGTATTGCTTAACATGTTTTCCAAAAAAGACATGATCAATTTTCTTTTTGTCGGTAGAGTGACGCCAAATAAATGTCAACACGACATCATCCGTTTTTATGGATTTTTTAAACGCTATATCGATCCCAGATGCAGGCTGTTTTTAGTCGGGAAGTACACAGGCTTTGAACGCTATCTCTATGCTTGCATGGATTTTGCCAGACGATTGAATTTAGGAGATATTTATTTCACCGGAAAGACGACGCACAGCGAGCTTTTAGCTTATTACAGAGTAGCCGACCTTTTTATTTCCATGTCTGAACATGAAGGTTTCGGAGTGCCGCTGATAGAGGCGATGCTGCTGGATATTCCCATAATGGCTTTTTCTGCAGCGGCTGTTCCTTACACATTGAGCGGCGGCGGCGTGGTCTTTCATCGAAAGGAACGCCTTATCGAGATTGGTGAATTGGCATGGGAAATTCTTCAAAATGAAAATCTGAAAGAAAATATACTCCGCCACCAGAAAAAGCGCTTGGAATATTTCAGGCCGACATCTATTTATCAGCGCTGGAAAAGGCTTCTACATAGCAAGTTTGGAATGCCGTTTTGATCTTATGGATTGATTTTGATCAACTCGATATCGAAAACCAATGTTGAATTGGGCGCGATAACACCACCCGCCCCGTTGACTCCATAAGCCAGGTCCGACGGAATGACAACATTGTATTTTGAACCTTCTTTCATCAACATGATAGCTTCCGTCCAGCCCGGAATCACCTGCTTCACACCAAAAACAGCAGGTTCTCCACGTGAATAGGAACTGTCGAATTCGGTTCCGTCGATCAAGGTGCCTCGATAATGAACTTGAACTTGGTCTTCCGCCGTGGGATTCTTTCCAGTACCCTCTTGAATGACTTTGTACTGAAGCCCACTCTCCGTGACTTTCACGCCTTCCTTTTTGGCGTTCTCATCAAGGAAGGCTTTCCCCGCCGCTTTGTTGTCTTCTGCTGCTTTCCGTTGTTTTTCCATACGTTTCTCTGCCAGTTCCTTCGAAAATTCTTCCAAAACTTGAGTCAACTCTTCTTCAGTCAATTTCCGATTCTGATTGGTATAAGCATCACGAAAACCCTGGAAGAAAGATTCGATGTCGATTTCAATAGAACTATCCAAGAAATTCTTTCCAACATCTAAACCGATGCCGTAACTCTGTTTGTCTTTCTTATCCGTAAAACCTTGACCCGATACCGTCAATATACTTGCTAAAATAAAAACCGGCAGAACAAGTGAGATTTTTTTAAACGTTTTCATATAGCGCTCCTTCAATTTAGTTCATCCGCTTGATAATTAGAAATTCGATATACTCAAAAACGGAATTGAGTACACGGCAATGATATACTTTTTGTTCGTGTCAAGTAATGTTTGCAATTTGATTTGAAGTTTCATCATAAACTCTCTCATACCGTTACAGCTTCAAGGCATTCCTTTAAGCTGAGAATTCTCTCTTCTTGGATATAGCTCCGATCCGTCA
>JBASEY010000048.1:0-25461 GCA_049652745.1 bacterium
CCGGGGCGGCATGCCGCCCACCACTACCACCTGAGAACTCCTTGACACAGAGATTACACCTTGGCATCCTCCAAAGTGGGGAATCTTATTGGCCAAAAAGTGGGGAATTCTTAATGGCCAATCACACACGAGAAGTGCCCATTTTACGTTGACGATGCCTACGTCTCAATCCTCAGTGAGGATTCTGTTCGTTCTAACCTGCTTCTGATCGGCAGAACCAGAAACCCTAAGAACAGTCTCAATCCTCAGTGAGGATTCTGTTCGTTCTAACTCAGAAACGGTTGGAGAAAATCTGATCGCAAACCAGTGTCTCAATCCTCAGTGAGGATTCTGTTCGTTCTAACACGGAGAAATCGTTGAGTTCGTAGTAGCGCAGCACCGTGTCTCAATCCTCAGTGAGGATTCTGTTCGTTCTAACGTATCAAATCTTTTCAGAAAGGAGTGGAGAAATGAGGTCTCAATCCTCAGTGAGGATTCTGTTCGTTCTAACTTGATACTTCAGCATCTTCGCACAACCGTGTGGTAGTCTCAATCCTCAGTGAGGATTCTGTTCGTTCTAACAGTGTTCTAGAGATATTTGAATTTGAGTCGATGATGTCTCAATCCTCAGTGAGGATTCTGTTCGTTCTAACAAGAAGACATTCTTATCATAAATGAACGAGAAGAATCGTCTCAATCCTCAGTGAGGATTCTGTTCGTTCTAACCAGATTAAACATATTAGCGAGTGATAGGCTCAAATTGTCTCAATCCTCAGTGAGGATTCTGTTCGTTCTAACTAAAATGGGTTGGAAAGGGATTTGTAGTCCTGCGAAGTCTCAATCCTCAGTGAGGATTCTGTTCGTTCTAACTACCATGATCCATCTTAACTACAATAAGTGGTCTGCCGTCTCAATCCTCAGTGAGGATTCTGTTCGTTCTAACTCCTAAGTATTCAAGAGCTTTTTCTTCTACATCACATGTCTCAATCCTCAGTGAGGATTCTGTTCGTTCTAACTTCTGTCAATCATCCTGGGATCACCAAATGATTTTGTCTCAATCCTCAGTGAGGATTCTGTTCGTTCTAACTGGTCTGGATATCGTTGCCTAAAGTGCGGGCGCTCTGGTCTCAATCCTCAGTGAGGATTCTGTTCGTTCTAACAACTAAAACCGTTTGATTTGTTGGCCATTTCATCGACAGTCTCAATCCTCAGTGAGGATTCTGTTCGTTCTAACCAGCAAACGAAGCTAAAGCCCTCATTGAGGCAGAAGAGTCTCAATCCTCAGTGAGGATTCTGTTCGTTCTAACTCCAAATTAACTCTTTGTCAAAGGAGGTTTTATAATGTCTCAATCCTCAGTGAGGATTCTGTTCGTTCTAACTCTTGGCTGTTCGCCAGGGCGTGCCGTCACCCGCTTGGTCTCAATCCTCAGTGAGGATTCTGTTCGTTCTAACCACAGCTAGTGAGCATTACCGATTCTTTGATCTCATGTCTCAATCCTCAGTGAGGATTCTGTTCGTTCTAACTTGGTACCCCGTTGAAGTATCCTGGTTCATTGAAGTGTCTCAATCCTCAGTGAGGATTCTGTTCGTTCTAACTTGAGTAGATAGCCGCCCTAGTATTTCTAGGACATCTGTCTCAATCCTCAGTGAGGATTCTGTTCGTTCTAACTTTGATATGTTGTGCGCTAATGCTCGATCCATAAATGTCTCAATCCTCAGTGAGGATTCTGTTCGTTCTAACATTGAGATGTTCGTATTTTTCCAAACTTTTTTGAAAGTCTCAATCCTCAGTGAGGATTCTGTTCGTTCTAACCCTACCCTCGCAAACCCTTGATTGTCAAGGGCTAAAATGGCACTTTGCGAGCGGCTGTTTTTCGCGTCATTAATTATCCTCATGTCTTCTCAAAATCCGCTGATTATCAGAAAAATTGTTTTATTAATTCAAAAGCTTAAGTCCATTGCGAGCGGCTCCTGGGGAAATCCCGGTTCCCGAGCCGCTCGCAAAACCTAAAATACCAAATCCGCCTGTCGAAACATTTCCGGTTCGCTGTATCCATATCGCTTGATCTGGTCGAAACACGAATCGCATAAATGAATAAATCCCACCTTGTCTTCCGAAGGCTCGATAATATCCAAAATCTTGAACTTCAACGTCTCCTGCTGCCGCTCCGATAACAAACATTCAAAAAAAGAATATTGCGTCCGTATTCCATACGATTTGAGCAATTTATACAAGTTTCGCCTTCGTTTGTCGTCCACGATATCGTACACCACTATCAATTTTTTTTCACGAATCATAACTTTACCTCACCGTATAACTGGTATATTCTTCAAATTCATCACATAAGTATTTAGCTAGAAAACGAATATCCATTTCGATCAATCGGCGATAGGATAATTTTTTCTCAAAAACGGGATGCGTCGCCTGTTCTTGCATACGTGTCGAAAACGCACTAAAAAACGCTTTCCTGCCGGTTTCGTTTAAATAGACGGCACCGGAAATCTTGTCCGGCTCAGTAAAACAGGTTTCCGTCAGCATATTTTGACTGACCATTCGCAACACCGTCGAATCCACAATAATTGACCGAAACGGCTCCACCAGATCCAAAGCAAGGCAAGGATTGCCATAGTGCTCACGGTGCAAGAATCCGATATATGGATCCATTCCCACCGCATGAATCAATCCCGATATCTGACCTGTCAATATCGAATAACCGAAAGATAATGCTGCGTTGATCGGATCCATCGGCGGTCTTCGGGTACGTCGGTCAAATTTCCATTCAGGCGCGAACAACGATCTGTATCCTTCGAAGTAGGCTCTGCCGGCAGCGCCTTCAATACCCAAGGTGTTTTCTAATGAATCGGCTTCAGCTAGTTGCTGGCGAAGCGCCGCGATCTGATCCACCGCTTTTTCAAGGATTTCCGATGGCGTTCGTTGATTCGCCCGCCGTAGAAAGACACGCATGTTGGTCAGTTTCGCCTTGATAATCTCACGTGAGACTATCATACGCATTGACTCATCTTGGCTGGCTTGAACCTGTTTTATTCTCAAGGCTGAATGCTTGGATTTTTCGGGCGTCAGGGTTCCTTCAAAACGACCGAAAGACGTAAAAAAAGCGATGAAAACATCGCGTTTGAGCAATTCCGACAACAAATCACCCGATATGTTGATCTTGCCGATCAAAAATAACTGGTCAAATTGCTCCATAGGCACCTGACCGATGGTTTCTGGTCCTTTGGTTATCGTCAAACGTCCATCTCTATGACCTATCGAGCCCCAGGACTGATCGATGAAAACCGTCCGCTCGAAGGTGCTTCTAGGCGCGACTCCGGCTGGGCATTCATCTTTTTTACCGGACATCAGCCTTGTTTCATCCGGCATACAAACATCAGCCAGAGCACAGCCACGACATCGGGGATCGTCACGGGGTGGAGGCACCAATGACCCTTCCAGAATCGCCCAGGCCGTCTCCACAGCATGGTTCACTCGTGCTCGCAAAGCTTGATCGAATTCTATCCTGACTCTGCGGCGATCCTCAGTGTAATAAATGTGCCCGTATTCGATCGTGACTCCCTTCATTTCTTCCAGCATCATCCCAAGAGTGCACAACTGAACTCGGTCATATTCGTTATCGGTTACACCACCGGTTTTGAATTCGAACGGCACATAGACGCCATTTTCGATGTCGATCGCATCGATTTTCCCGATCAACCCCATTTCAATCGAGACTAAATCGACATCATGAATACGCTCACTGCCTTCCATTTTGATTCGACCTTGCTCTTTTCGGCGTTTATCTTCCCAAGCGCCTCGTTCCATCCTGGCATTACTGCCTTTTTCACCTGTGACATAACGAAGATAGAAATTCCTGGGGCAGAAAATCGTTTCTATTGCCATCGATACCGGAATAAGGTTTTTCCGATCCACCAGTGCTTCCATCTGATAAACCCCCTTTCATTACGTTTTCAAAGAATAGAGTTAATCCAACAATTCGTCTCTATCAAATCGTCGGCACACGCCCATACCCATCGTTGTTTTCGCTCCGACACCGCTCCAGTTAGCATAATGCGACAGAGCCGAAACCAGCATTTTTTCTTGATCGGACAAGCGCTCCAAGTTGTATTGAACCACCCCTACAAATCCCAATTGGCTAAACCCTTTAAATCGCAACATACGTGTTTGAAGATGATATCGTCCGGCACGTACATGTCGAAACGTACTGTCATCAGGCGAAGGTAATTCAGCCTGGGCATAAGCTGACCAGCTTTTATAGATCGATCCGAAGACCAGTTCCGGATCAGGAAAAAGATACTGATCTTGAATCCGACGGAAGGCCGTGGGTGTGATGAATTTCATGTCTACTGTATCTTCATTGAAAACTCGTTTGAGAATAGCTTTGGACGATACCTTTTCAAGAATCGATATCTGATCCGCTGTTTTACTTAATCTCACTGGAATTCCGGCAAAAAGATGAAAAGCATTCGATTCCATGCGTTGAAAAATCGAGGCCATCACAATACTTTCCAGCGCTTCATCAAGTACCGTTATGCGCAACCGAAAGTGTTCTTCCCCCGGAATGGAAACCTTGTTATCCGATCTTATCATCGGCGCATGTACGCTCAGAGTAAATGGTTTGATCGGGCGGCTTCGGTGCAATTCTTCAGATGTGGCAGGATCATAATCCTGCACCATTTTCAGAAAAAATCCGTGTGCCGCTTTTCCGCCCATTGCATACAGATCGATCCGATCCGAGGTGATGATGTTCAGTTCAGCAAGAAATGCCATGTCATGACTTTCGATATAGGGTTATCATGTTCTTTACTTAAATGGTGGCAGTGATCAGAGATTTTAAACGAGAATCCTATCAAAGTGTCTGCTATAAAATCTGTTGATAGTCTTAGTTGAAAAGCTGTTTCGGCTTTATTATTCATCTGGCTACAGTCCCCAATGAATGGTTTTCCCAGAAAAATCAACTTTGAAACTTTAAGAATCGGAGTTTCGCCAAACTCATAGACGCAGAATAGGGTAAAAACCTTCCAGAGTCAAATTGAATTATGCTTGTATGATTGATGAAAGCATGTTTGCTCGATAGGATGATGGCTCACACAATTAACCTGATCATAGATGGATGTCAGAAATATTATTTTATTTCGTCTTTATTTTAAGGATCTACTTGTATGATCTAATCGGTTTTGTGAATGCCAAATTTGTTTTGAATTAAATGGGTAATTAGGTTATATTTTCCAGCATGAAACCGGAGGATCGATTACGGCATGCAATTCAGACAAAAGACTACATGTCGGCGTATGAGATTTTTTTGGAGGAAGCTGTGTCTCTTTCGTACAAAGTATCACCGATTCTAAAGTATACGGCTGAGAAAGCCGAGGATTGGGTGAGAGACCAGTTGCTGGATCTGGCTTGTAATCATCTGCTATCAATCCGTAAGCCGGAAGCATGGAAATCCTACATTCATATGGTAGTTGTAAATCAGGCTAAAAGCCAAATCCGTGGTCTACAACCCACAATTCTATCTTTCAACCCAATGCAGGACATGAAAGAGCTGGAGCTGGAAATCCAGGATGAACCGTGTATTATCAAGAAGAGTGAATCACTAAGATTGTTTTATACCTTTCCATTACGTGAGCGGGCTGTTTTAAAATTAGCTTATTGTATTTCACCTAATATCGCGGAATGGAAAGGCTTGGCGATTGCAACCGGGAAAGACGCTGTGCAATTAGAACAATATTTCTGCAAGTGGTTTTTTGAAAGCAATATAATAGACACTCGACAGGAATCAAAAATTACCGAAACGTATATGAAAACTATTCAGCTTCAGAACAAACAGAAATGGTTGAAACAGAAATTAGATGAAACCTTTTTGTTGAATCCGCCGGACCCTGATGCCGAGGAATCGCTGCTGGATAAGTTAGAATCATGCACGGCTGCTTTAAATAGACAGAATAAAAGGTATCTCAAGTTACAGCAACCGGTACCCAAACGGATCCCGGTAGCAAAAATCGCTCAAGGAACCGGACTATCGGAAAATATTATCTATCAAATAATCAGTCGGTCACGCAAAAAAATCAAGGAAGTGTTATTATGAGTCCTTTCATACAGAGTATAACACTTGAAGATCGTTTGTTGAATGTTTTCATTTTTAGAAGGCAAAACAATCGTCACCGACATTGCGCCAAGCATTTTCTGAACTTGAGTGAATCCTGGCACGCGCTGGAAAATGTGACGGCTTCAGCTCATGAGATTTTGACCTGGCGCAGGTATTTATGGCAGTTAAAATGTGAAGTTGGTTTTCATTCTCAGGAAGATTGCTTGAATTTCCCTCAATGCGATAAACTGCTTCAAGATTATTCGGTCGTTTATTGTGACAAAATCGTCGATGTTCTTTGTGAAACAGTGGAATCCGGGGCTGTTGCAGTGTATTCAAATGGAATGAATCATTTGTATTTGAGTTCTGACGGCGTCATTGTCATAACGCATAAGTTTGGTCCTGATGATGAGACTAGATGTAATGTCGTTACGGCTTATGTGCCTTATGAAAACCGAATTAAAACTGTCACCGAACACACCGTGTATGAACGATTTTTTACAGCGCTGGACAAAGCGCTTCGGGTTGTGATGCGTCAAGGTGGATCTCATCGTCTAATCGACAAGGAATTATGGGATAAATATAAAGCAATGCTTTTAGTCTATGGAGACGCCCAATGAACACGTTTGATTATTCAGACAATCTCATGTTTGACTGTCGGCGTCTGGAAACATTGATACAGTTGTGGAATCATCCTGATGATACGGCTTCACCATTATTTATAGCGTTGAATCTGATGGATTTTACGGCTCGGCTTCGGAGACATAAAGAATATGCTCAACAAACCAATGTGTTGTTGCCTGATCGGTGCCAGGAATCGTTTGAACTGGCTCGTCAGCTCATCACCAGTGATGTCCGCATCGGCAGGCTGGTATTTGAAGATATAAGCTTTGAATTGTTTCAAAATAATCTAAAACAGTTTATCAAACAGTATGATCGTGGTCGACTGCATGATGATGAGATTCTTGAAACCGCAGCCGATCTGACGGACCATTATTTTTCCACCGAGCTGGTATTGGATTGTGCAGAGCATTTTTTGGATATACCTGCTGAACGAACCGCTGAAATCAAAGCATTTCGTTCGGCATTCTTCCAAGCAGTCAATC
The DNA here is from genome assembly GCA_049652745.1 of bacterium. Taxonomy (GTDB): domain Bacteria; phylum CSSED10-310; class CSSED10-310; order CSSED10-310; family CSSED10-310; genus JBASEY01. Next base: position 7,190 of record JBASEY010000048.1, read on the forward strand.
AAAATCTGGATTTGGCCGATGCCGTACGTGATTATGCCGAAACAGCGCCCGGTGGACCCCATATGGCTCCCTGGCCGGCTTTACTTGAACATGCGCCTGATCGCCTGTTTGACACCGTTCTTATGGCGGATATCCTGGAACGCATGCAGCGCAAAGACGAGCCAACTATTATAGACTTCAATCCTGTGTATTTCGAAAACAGAATTCCTTTACCTGTTGCCGCCGATACTCAGGCTTTTCATCCGGCGAATAAAATAAAAGAGTTGCCTGATGACGGAACATTCCAAGCCTTGTTGGCACAGTATGATGATATTCTAGTGATAGAAATTTTTGGATTTGATTTGGATCTTTTACCAACACCAATGGTTTTTATGGGTGATACTGAAGTTACTATTCAGAAATATTCTGAATCCGATCTCAGTCGGCTGTCATTCAAAATCGGCGGGTTAAATGATTTTTTCAATAAAAAATTGACAATTTCATTTCCCGGCACATCAGTGTATCCGATATCGCTAAAAATCATGCCTGAGCAATAAGTTATGGTTTCCGAGCCTGTGCCGTTTCGTGATTTTAGCCGGGAGATTGCAGAAGGAAACCTGAATCGAGCTTTTAACTGCCTTTTTCAAGAACACCCCTTTGACAGTAAATTGTGCCTGAATAAATGGGCTAATGCTTCTAAAATATTTTTGGATATTGTTCATCGTAGAGCTTATCATTCTAAAGAAGTGTGCAATCGGATACGTGACCGGTTAATTGCATTGAATGTCCTGACAAAACAACAAGTTGAAAAATTGCAATGTATTGATATTCCAGAACCTTGTCATCCTGGTGTCATTGTTCCATGTGTTACGGCAAATGGCGATGGAATACTTATTTACGCCGCTTCAAAAAAGACCGATGAATTTCTTGGTAACAATCTTGGCAAACGATATAAAATACTCGAGCCTGAAGCGACGTTCAAAAAAATTGTTAAAAATATTTCAATGAAATTCGAGAAGGATTTTCTTTTATCAGATCGAGGGGAAGCTGTCTTTTACAGGTTGGTAACAGGTTTTCAAGATAACCGTTTTGTTAAATGTTGGAATTCTGCAGCGCTTAGCGCGGCATTAGCGCTTGTTTACGATGAAGCCATGATGAATATAGCAGCCGATCATAAAGATTTTCCAAAGGCTGCTACCGGTGAATTCTATGAAAACGGCTTTCACAAACCTGAAAAGGTCATAGAGAAATATAATCTGATTAAAGATGAATGTCCGGAAATCGCCTTTATTGCGATTGGAACCGGTGAACTCCCGCCCATCGAAAAGAATAATCCCCGCTTTAAAATTTTGGCGGATATCCATGAACTTGTGTCGGAAGCATCACGTATAATTCAAGCCCACCCTCCAGATGCTGAAAGGCTGGAAAAACTGCACGATACCATCAAAGGGAGTGATGATAACGAAAATAGCTGGCGTTACGTTCTTTGGTTTGATAAGTATTATGATCTATGCGCATTACCGCCGGTCGAAACGGAAGAAAATGAGAGTCCACTCCCACAACTCCTCCTCACTTGCTTTGCGACGGCACGCAAAGCGTTCTATTTTGACTACGCATTGAAATTTGCCGACAGAATTTCAGGGCTGATACATGACAGCCCAGAAATATTTCCGCACGGTCAATCGAACTTTTTTGCTAAATGTGCTGTTCTGCATACTGCGTTGTACCAGCATGAAAAATCGTTGCATTACATAAAAAATACGAATTTGGATTCTATGGAGGCAAATGAGAGGAACTCGACAAGGATTCTATTTGGTGAATGTACGCTCCTGGCTGGAAAATACGCCGAAGCTCAAACATGGTTTGAAAGCATTGAACCACCTTTGAGGAATAAGGACAAGCGCCGATTGAAGATTTATCAGTATCGTCTACGGATGAATCAGAATATTACCGAAATACCGGAAGACCTAAAATGTATACCGGTGAATTTAAAAAGCAAACAAAGTTATCTGCCATTCTTATACTATGTGAAAGCACGTTTATTCTTTCTCAATGGTCGCTATTCAGAAGTGTTGGATATCGTCAAGGAGGCAGAGTCAGCTTATTGCGACCCAACACTGTCTATCTGGCCGGGAATCTTATGGCGGCGATATGGTGGGTTGGCAGCAGAGGTCTTGAAAAATTATACCGCTGCGAAAAAATTGCTAACTCAATCTCTACCGGAAAAATACGTGGATAGATTCATTCTTAATGTGCATTCAGCCGCATCTCATCTGTTGTGGTGGAGCATGCAATTGGCTACCGATGGGTATGAAGCTGCCGGGTCACCCAAACCAATCGCTGAACCATTGTATCACGAATTAGTTCGTCATCACTTTGAAGAGGATATAGAAACACTTGTAAATTTGTGGAATAATCGTGATTCAGTCAAAAAAATACGGGAACAAGTCGAAATCATTGTGAAAAAATCTTATGAGTAAATCTAAATCAACTCAACACATATTTTTTCAAGATCGGATTGTGTTTCTGGATATAGAAACAACAGGTTTGAATTCAGAAACTGAGAAAATTATTGAAATCGGCGCTATCGCTGTCGAAAACGATATAGTGAAAGAACGGTTTTCTACGTTGATCAATCCTGGTAAGCCATTGCCTTTAATAATTCAGCGGTTATGCGGTTTAACAGATGCTGATCTGATAGATGCTCCAATTTTATCGGATATAACCGATGCGCTGAAGCAATTTATGGCTGATTCGCCGGTTGTGGCTCATAATTCAAATTTTGAAGCATCTTTTTTTAAATCGAATGGTCTTCCTGAACCGCTGTTGTGGTTAGACAGTCTTGTGCCGGCAACGTTGCTCAGGCCGGATCTGGATGAACATAATCTGGAACGGTTAATTTATGAGACTGATATTCGTGATCGTGAGATACACCGAGGACTTCAAGATGCGGAAGACACGTTTGAGGTACTTTTACGTCTTTGTCACTGTAATGCGTTGCCGCCGGATTTCTGGGCATCGATGAAACAGTTGCTTTTACCGCCTCACAACGGGTGGGTATTTTTGTTTGAACGTCTTTGCTTATTCGCTGAAGATTCGTCGTTTTTGGTGGCGACGAGAACGCATGATTCACTGCGGGATAAAGTAAAAATAAATCAGGTTATAGCATTTGATGATTCTAATGCGCTTGATAACATCTTCGGTCCAGATGGTGTGTTGGCAGGAATAGAGGGTTTTTACCATCGACCCGGGCAATATAAGATGGCTCGCGAAGTTGCGGATACGCTTGAGACTGAGCGTATTCAAATGATTGAAGCGGGGACTGGTTCAGGCAAATCGATGGCATATCTTGTTCCGGCGGCTTTATACGCATTGAGGAATGATCAGCGTGTCGCCGTTAGCACCGAAACACGTAATTTACAGCATCAGTTGGCCAATCAGGAGTTACCTCGAATCAATAAACTGCTGGGAAATGTATTGCGTTGGGCGGTCTTGAAGGGGCGCGAAAACTATATCTGTCCTTTTCGAGTAGCAGAACGCATTAACAATATTGATCTGACAGATTCGCCTGACGATAGATTTCTATTAGCGGCTTTGAAAGCGACCTTATTTCACCCCGATGCGATAGGTGATCTGGATCATTTCAGTTATCGTGTCATTATCCGTGCTGAGCAAGGTTTTGCTATCAAAGCATCTATACGTAACACCGGCAGACACTGTGGTCCGCATTGCCGATATGAATCGCAATGTCCTTATAATCGTGCATTGATAAAAGCGTCAAATGCCCATATTTTGGTTGTCAATCATGCGTTATCTCTTATGTGGCCTTCGCATTATCCAGAGGTAAGTCGATTTGTTTTTGATGAAGCGCATAATCTTGAGGAGGCCGCAACATCGGTTTTCGGTGAAATAGTGACGTATGACACGCTTTCAACGTTGAAATCGATCCTTTTACATCCCCAAAACGGATGGTTTCCTCGTATGCGACGTTCACAAAAGGCGATGAAGGCTTTAGAAACGAACACTGTTTTAAACGACTTTGAAAAAGCGGCGGTTCTTGTAGAATCGTACGAAAGTCTTCTACAGGGAACGTTGGAGACTATTGAAACCAGAATAGTCGCCGAACGCCATATTACAGAGGCTGAGATGGATGATCCAGACATAGTGTTATCGTTTGCTTTTGCGATAGATGATCGAGATAAATCAAGGCGCTTGCGAGATGGCGTTCAAGCTGTATTGAAGGATTTGACAACATTTTTTAAAGATATTCTTGAATTGTTGAATTCTGTCGCAAGCTGTTCAGCTGAATTTCCGACAGAATTGGGACATGAGACGGATACAATAATTGATAGCTTGGCTGAAATAGCTGAATTTTTGGTACGTTTTACAGAAACGAAAAAGCATGGATATGTCTATTCTGTTCATTATGAGCACAAGGATACCGAGTCAACGTTTGAATTGCGGGAGCAACCAATTGATGTTGCGTGGATAATGAACAGGTATATTTGGAGCAAAGTCAGCACGGCTCTTCTAACATCCGCAACGCTGACGACGGCGGAACATGGTGGAGAAGCAACGACACGTTTTTTGAAAAACCGTTTAGGGTATTACATGATTGCGAAAGAAAGACGTAAAGATGATTGTATTATCGATTCACCATTTCGTTATTCTCGGCAAATGTTGGCGGTTCAGCCAAGGAGTTTGCCGGTATTAAATTTCAACGATCCTTACCCATATTTACAGACACATCGTGAGATTATCCAGGAGGTCATTCGTTTTTTTGGTGGAAAGACACTGATATTGATGACCAGTTCAAAGCGTCAGAAAATCTTGGGCGATTGGCTTGAAAGTGACTTGGAGCCTGACCGGATAGTGGTGTTTCAACAGGGCAGTAGCAGTCGGGAAGCGCTTGTTCGTGCGAAGAAACGTGATAAAAAATCAGTTCTGATCGGGGTAAAAAGTTTTTGGGAGGGTGTCGATATACCTGGAGAAGCGCTTCAGGTCGTCACGATAGAAAAAATACCTTTTATACCTTTAGATGATCCATTGTTGAAAGCTCGGATGAAAGCATACGGGGGTAATTTCTGGAATGGGTTTATATATTATCGCTTACCGCTGGCTTTGATTCGTTTGCGTCAGGGTATCGGACGATTAATACGAAACGAAACCGATAGCGGCGTGGTGTTATTTTTATCAAGCCAAGTCAAGCCGAGTTATCGTGAACAGGTTAAAGCAGTTTTCCCGTCACCTTTGATAGATTGGTATGAGTGGCCGGCGATGTTTGCCAAGATTCGAGAGCGTTTTCCCTGCGAAGGAGATTCATAATGTCGATTTTGAAGTGGACCACAAAACATTACGAAGCATTTACTTTTATTGAATTTACATTAGCAACAGAGTTAATTAAACCATCCGATCTGGCTGAAACGGATTTACCGGCTGGTTTAGAGAACCACCGTAATCTTGGCTTGATCATTTCAGGGCGTGGACCTATCTGGTTGTATGCTCATCTAGTGCACCGTGCCCATCCGTTTGCCTGGGTTGCGGTGTATGACCCGCGGCTCAATTCCAGTATTGTCGTCATGAACCATATCCCTGACGGTCCGGCAGTTGGTACGCTGGTGCCTGTCGCTTGATTTTTTAGAATCTGAGAGCAGACAACATTTGATTTAAATATAGAACCTGATCGCTGATAAAGTATATTGTGAAAACTAAGGATTATTGGGCATAATTAAGATTCGAAAAGGCTTTCTGCTTTAAAATCATTTATTAACATCGATCTGTCAAAAATTTCGATATCCAAAGCATTAGCACGTTTTAGATGGTGATCTATGATCGATATATCTTTTTGACTTAGGGTGATAATTCTGCTTTTTGGCGTTAAACCGAAACTCTGCTTAAGGGCTGAAATTTTATAAAGGGTTTCACCTAATATATTTTTATTAGTGGTGGAATCATAAACGCCCGTTTTGCATTCAAACAGATATAACGTATTATCCAGCATTGCAATAACGTCAAATTGGTTGTTGGCTCCTTTGATTTCAATATAAACATTTTGTTTTAAATATTCGTTACCGAATTCTTTCCAATTATTTATTTTATTGTAGATAAATTCTTCCAGCCACTCGCCGGACAGATAGCGAATTTCATATTTTGACAAGGAATCATTTTTTTGCGGTTTAAAAGGAGTAGTTTTGATAAATTCAAATAATTTGGGATGATCAGATTGCTTGATATTCTTTTTGTTACGAGACTTTCTTAATATATTTAAATATGGTTTTAGATCTTCGTAATTGGATTTGTAATATTCAAAAAATTGTTCTGTTTGATATGAAGGTGTAATTTCTCTTCTCTCGCTATTATAATTGATCCCATAGCTTTTTAGGTATTCATCAATAGTTAAACGATAGTTTATAGGTGTTTCACCTGTCTTATCTTGAGGGAAAATGGTCATGTACGAGTTTTCTCTTATAGGTATATAAAATACTTGGTTTTTACGCTGTCTAAAATATTCATATACGCTGAGTGCCATCATTTTGTTGCCGCCGGTTATGTTTACAAAAAACTGATCATCATCGTCAAAGTCCAGTTTTTTTAGCTCCGACTGAATATCTGAAAAAGAGTTTTGATTTACTCTTATCGTTTTACACAGGTTCATATTGTTGATTTGAGCCGCATTTATAAGATTCTCGCTTTTGTTCTTATCTTCCATAGCTTTCGTAGAAATAAACAGGTAACTATCTATTTCTGTCAGTTCTTTTATCATTAACAGATTGGGAATTGCTTGATCGCTAACTAAAGAAACCAGTATTTTTTTCATGTTTTCGCTCCTATTGATTCAAAAATTTTGAAGGTCTTAATTCAATCGGTTCTATCAATTCAAAATTCTTCAGTCCTTTTCTAAAAATCAAGCTAATCAAACAGCTTCAGGAGTAAAATTTCACTGAAACTGCTTGATTATTAGCTTGAGAAATTCAAATAAATGTTCTTGGCCAGGCCGACATGATTTTTATATATTCTTAGATCGGTCTATCTAGATAGGGATCAATCTGGAATATTTACATTAAACTTTTCGAAAAGTGGTTTAAGATCGCCGAACACTCCTTTTTGCTGTGTCTCATATCGTGTTTTCCACCTTTTTATATGTTCAGGATATTTTTCCACAAATTTTTCAAACAACAGCTTGGCAAGTTCAGTTTTATCCTGGGTTTCTATCCATTTTTGGAACTCTGTTGGTGCATTTTTAAGGTCAACTAGTATAAGTGGCTGTGTAGCAGCACGATCAACAAGCGCATCGAGACGGCTTTCACCTTGTTGCACGTTTGTTTGTGATCCCTGTACTTTATTATGCTTGGGTTTAGGTGCAGTAGAGCTACTGGGTTTAGGTGTAGCAGAGCTGCCTTTTGACGGGAAGCCCTTCAGCGCCAGTTTTTGCTTTATGTATCCTACAAATTGGTTATTACTTTTTTTCATGTCCAAAATCGGATATTTCAGTTCATGAGGTCGGTGTGCATTTGGATCTGCCATTTCAAGCAAGGCCTGAATTTGCGGTGTATCTTTCCAGTTTGTACCTGGGCAATATGAGTTCATTTTCTGTTCAAATGCAGTAACACATTCTTCGAGGTTGACTTTTTGACCATCGTTTGATTGCAGCTCTGTATTTTCAATAGAAAGCGTTATTTGCCCATATCCGTATGGTTTTGCCATACCCAGACTATGGCGAGCGCCTGCACGATCCCCCAATCGGATTGCCCATACAAGGGCGCCGAGTTCTTCGGGTCTTAGATTATGAATGGTCATATGTCCTGTAAATGAAGTACCTTCGGGCAGAGGCCTGAATGCTGTGGACACTCGTTCCTGATCTTGAGCAGGTTTAATTGGTTCAGGGGCTTGCAAACGTGTAGGATATCGCTTCCAGCCCTTGATTTTACAGCCGTTATCCATAAATGTCTGATAATCGCCTTTAATTTTTCCAGAATTATCCGTATTTTGTTCCATATAATTTGGATAGTAGGTTGGCTTTGGATTATTTAGAATTGTCTTGACAGTATTACCTGATTTTGTGCTCGTGTCGATTATCATTGGCCTAAACCATACACGTGAGCGAAGCGCTGTTTTATCTTCTACACGTCCGAATAGGCATTGAGCAAAATCCAACGCTTCCGTATTATGGTGCTCTTGAGGAATGGCATCGATAACACTATATGAATAGGCCAATCGATACATCATGGCAAGTCCCATAGAATCGGGATCATTAGAATTCCCCAGGTAAAAGATCGGAACACGTTCACCTTTTTGCATTTTGTTTTTCCAGTATTTCCATTCTTTATTTGGTTCTCCTGACGGTTCGCTATGTACGAAGATAAATTCATCTTTCAGTTTTTGCTTTATTGGTAAAGCGTTAGGTGAGGTGTTGAAAAACACAAATTCCATATGCTTCTTTTTTCTGTTAGATCCAGGTCTATCAGGGCTCCATTCTGCCGTTTGCCCTGTCATTACAATTACACCTTGATTTGGTCCCTTACCAAGCTGATCAACTTCACAATAGCTAAGGGGAACTGAATGTTTACGATGAACAGTTTCACTATTGATTCTGCAATGAACTGTAAGATTTTTATGCCTGAGCCATTGTTTGTATTTATCAATGGCATTTTGCCTTTTCCAAGGGGTGAAACCATTGCCAAAATAACGTGCCAATTCATCCTGCTCAACGCGTCCGAATTCACATGGATATAGAACCCATTCACCATTACCACGGTCTTCCAACCAGCCTGCTTTTGCGCGGGGTTTATATGCTCCTGAATCACTATCAGTCAGTTTGCTGGTATAATGTTTTTGGTTATTAAGGTCTCGAATAGAGTATTTATAATTATCTACCAATGCCATTTTTGAAAACGAGGCTATTTCAACCACGTTTCGGATCATCCCTTTAATCGATGAGCCAGGAATGCCATACGGACCATTGGGATATACTCTGAAAAAGTCCAGATAGTCTGAGTCATTCAATTTTGTTTCTGGATCTTCAGGATGTGCTCCTCCATTTCTGATATATATGGGGCTCTCCGCTTTCAATTTCAATGTCAACACACCACTGATACCATTTGAAAACGGGATATCATGGGAGACTTTTTCCGTCCAAGCGTCATCAACCGATACCATATAGGCCAGTGGTACGAAATTATAGGGCGATGGTATAGCTGATTCTAGAGGTTCGGCATGGTGGAATCCACCACTATGCTTTGGGTGTTTTCCACCACCATACTTTTGTTGTTTTCCACCACCATGCCCTTGCTGAGGGCCACTGTAATTATTGAAGTTTCTTGTGTGATCTCTCATGATATCCTCCCGTCCCATCCGCAAAAACGGTAGTTTACCGGCTGAATTTCATTGTGGTTCATCATCGACACAACATCATACTCAACCTGATAACAAACATTTTCATCATATCCATGGCGTCGAAATGACGTTTCTTCCACTAGCTTGTCCGCAGTCTCATCAAAACTTTTTACTGCGACGGTCCAAACTCTTCCTGTACGGTTTATCTGAAGAGTTCTTACACCATCAAACAATTCACCACGTATGACAAAACCCCAGATGCCCGATTCCGTATCGCCATCTTTAATTTCCTTTAGTTTATTTCCTGTTGATAGTAACCAGCCTGAGCCACCGAAATTCAAAACAGTTTTTTTCAACTCACCGGCAGTTTCTATTATCTGTGATTCAGTTTTAATGCCGCCTTTTCTAAATGTTTTGTCAGTGCCTGTATTGACGAGTTTTAATATCGATTCGATGGTATTGATCATTGGATTATTCTCCTTTCACATCAGAGGGTGATAGGCAACCGGTATCACTTACCTTTTTAAAAAATCCGAGCCCTCGACCGGTTCCACCGCCCAAAGCCAGGCGTGATTCACATAAATCGTTTATAGCCTCATCCAAAGCTTTTAAAGCAATTTTATCGATATTTTCAATATCTAAGACCCGAATAGTCAATGATATATTGGGTCCTTGCCAGAAAGGACGTTCATTGAACAGGCCGCCGGTCAGTGTGCGGGCTCCGCCAGTGAAGCGATCGATGGACACATGATGAACTAATTGCGATTTAGGTTCAGTATCGACATAGATGTCATCTATCAAAACTCTACCGCGTTGACCTTCACTTTCTTCGCCTTTACCTTCTTTTGCAAATCCAAATAGTTGTTCTACAGCAAGATTATCATTTATGCGTTTCTCAAAAACATCCAGTGTGTTTGTATCGCCGAAAAAGCCTGTTAGTCGGTTGTAATGGTATGCCGTGCGATGTGACAGCGCTCCTTTGATAGATGATCCAGGTAAAACAACCAGGGTATCTTTTATTTTCGCTGGAAGAGAATCCCAAACAACAGCGCGGTCACGGACAGGAGCCGTATCAGCTTCAAAACCATCTTCCGAAATATCCTCACCGCTGCCAAACATCCAGTACTCAAGCGGCTCTAAAACGACAGTTCGTTCTTTGGCGTCAGGTGTTGAGTATGATTTGTCTTCAACAGGTTCAAGTACTTTTGGATCGATATCAAGGCGAGATGAGAAAGATGAGAATGATTCAAAATCAGCGGGTTTGCTCAGATCGAAAAACTTGGAAAGTAGTTTGACGATTTTGAATGCACCAAATCCGCGCCTGGTTTTGCCACCGATACGTAATGATTTATCCGATAACACTTCGATAAAGTTGTTCCATAAACTTTGATCATCATCTGTTCCTTGCAGCATACATTCGAACGTAAACCGGTGTCCTTTGCACACAGCCAGTTCATCGAATTTTCCGCGTTCTTCCGAAGATGAAGCGCCAAGATGATTGATTCGAACATGATCACGAAGTGTTGGATTGAAAGCGTTAGCTAATACAGGGTCATTCAACCGTTTGCCATCGACCAAGCCTTCAACCGGTTTATCATGGCAGTCATGAATGCAACCCCAAGAAATTGTCAGTTTTGAGCCTTCGCCCTCATTTTTTTTCTGGTAGCCGAATAACTGTTTTTCGCTTGTCTGACCGAATCGCTCAGAAAACGTTGCCCGTAGCACACCGGCTAGACTTGTTCCTGGAAGAGTCGGTAATCCATTGACATCACACACTACCGCAGCATCAGAAACATCGCCTTCTTCACCGGAACCTACATGAAAGGGTGTTTCGAATTCTATGGTAACCCTTGCAATACCGATATGTGTCACAGGTTTATCACGATTTGACGTTAAATTTGTCATGATATTATCTCCCATCTTCATTTCTGTCCAGCGCCCTTGTAATTTCGACAACTGCCTGAATGAACGCGTCAATAATCAAGCCGGGCATTTTTTCATTAGACTCAACGACATCTGTGTTACTAATATCTTTTGTTATACATCTAAAAAGAGATGATGAAATTGGGGGTCCTTCTGTTGATCTCGTGAGAATTTCTGTATCCCAGAATTTATGGCGAGTACTTTTATGATGACTTGGATCATCTGTTTGCGGTCTTGTGCAATGTTGTTCAAGCGCTTTTTTAAAAGCTTCAAAGTTTTTCGTAGCGTTCGTATCAGAAAGTCGGAATCTGACGGCAATTTCGCGTAAGTTTGACCACTGTGTCTTGCCGGGAATGGGTGCATTATCTTTTTTAAGCGCTTGCATAAATTTCAGCCAATTTTTCGACCATTTCAATCCCAGTTGCTTTGCGTCGCCCGATCGATTGATAGCATTGACTCGGTTATTCAGGTGTCGAAGCAAGGGTGAGTCCATCTGAATTTGATCACTTGGAGCTGTTGCAAAACAATGCTGTTTTAAATGGTTTTCCAGGTCGAATTTTCTCAGTGTGAGTTTTTCTTCAGTAATGAGGAATTTAGGATTGACCAGGATCATCCCCAATCCTTCATTAATGTAAGAACCGACACCGGTATCCAGTTTATTCTGTAGTTCCTGCAGTTTGGTTTGTGTCCATGTTTCGTCTGTATCAAACACCACCACACTTCCTTTGCTTATGACGTGACGCATCGGCATACGGAATTGGAAATGGCGATTCCAAGGCGAATAGTTTCGGTATCTAATATACGTTTGTTTCCAGTTAACTTTAGCATTTTCATCCAAGAAAAAATCAGGACCGGAAGGGATCATCGATGGCCCTATTGATATTTCCCTGGCATAGTCGCTGGTAAAATATAATACAACACTATTGGGATATTGTTTCCATTCAACAGGGGCTCCAGCAGTATGATCTTTTATTTCGACAGGTGAGATTTTGACCGAACCGTATTCCGCAGTTCGTGAGCGACCTATCCGCACGGTTTGTTGAAGCCGTTCACATACAAGATTGAACTGAGAATCCGATACATCATCATCCGCCGTAACATGAAAGCGAAATACAAGACCTTCTGGTAAAGATTCATAGGTAAAAAGATTTTCTTTCTTTGCCGTTCCGTATTTTTTTCTGTCTATAGCGGTTTTGACCGTAACATATTTGGGTATGGTGGTATACAAGGATTCTGTTGGGGCAATAAATTCACGGCGCATCTGTTTTAACTGCATATGCTGATATTTTTGCAGATCATAAATCCCATTAAGGATAGAATCGTTGGACAAATCATCGTTATATTTGGGTTTATGATAGCTTAGCGGTACCGGAAGCCAGAGTTCCGGCTGTTTTCCACCATACAATAAAGCGTTGGATATGCTTAGTCGGCCATCTATCAGAAGAGCTTCATCCAATTTGTCCCAAAGACCGGCCACAACGCCGATAAACGCCGATCCAGGAATATAATCAAGACTCTCTTGGATACCTTCGGTGACGCCGTATCTGGAAACAATCACCTGTGATTGCGTTTTTAATTCAAACCATCGTTGTTTCATTTTAATTCGCCTCCGTTTGAATCGTCATCGTACATCGACCCAGTCCGCGATGTCTATTGACACCTAGCATTCTGACAAGCGGGAGCGACGTCTTCAGAACATTCACCCATTCCGTGTCGCTTGGACCATGAATATGTGTTTGCAAGGTTAAAGGTATGACGACCTCTTTACGACGTAATGATTCATCTAAAGTAACACCTTTCTCATTATCGATTGCCGTTGATGCCATCGATACAAACAAGCCGGCTTGTAATTCAGTATTTCCAAGCAAAGCCATGCGATCTTCTTCTTTGATATGTGCATTATCAAAAAATAGTTTGCCAAGAATTTCAGGGCTTTCTGCCTCTGGATTCATGGTTTGTCCAAACAAATCCCGAACAGTTCCGTCAGTGACTCTTCCATTGTCTTCGGCAATCTGAACTGCTTCGCGGAGTAACCCTTTGATTGTTTTTCCCGGAATATACGGTAACCCGGTTGTATCACGCAGGACAACTGCATCTACATCACCACCACGGCCATGCCCGGAACCGATGTGCCAAAATGATGTTATATCAATCATTAATGTAACTGTTTTCATCATTTAATTCTCCTTTTTCTTCCCAGAGTTGACTGCCATCAATTCAAGCGCATCCATCAATGGGGTATATACATACGAAACAACACCATCTAATTCTGCCGATTGGTTGGCTTTTGACCACATCAATCCTTCAGGTGCGTCTTCTGTCTTAAATGATTTTAACGCTTCCTGAAAAGCTTTAAGTTCCTGTTTTTTCTGTTTTCTATTTTCAGCGACTTGAAGAATTCGATTGAATGCTTTATCAACTTCTGCTTTTCCTCTGTAGGTAGCGCTGATCAGTTCACGGATACTTCCACGAGACATTTTTCCAAGTGCATCCACAAGTGCAAGTAGTTTTGAAACAGACGGGAAGCCATCGACCGATACTTCGTCAATCGTGTACGGCATCATATTCAAAACGATTCGGCTTTCGGAGTCACCTCTGCTTTGTTGGATCGTCAGTTGTGTGGCGATGATATCGTCATATTTTCGAACTCCTGATGTCGTAATACGATGGAATGCCAGCCCGGCATGGTTACGTTCCAATTGTTTTTTCGTAAAGCTGCACATTTCTTCGCACAGTTGATATGCTTGCGCGAAGGGATATGAGGATTTGACAAAGGCGATACCTGCTGAAGCAGTCAGTTCAAGATGTATATTGTTTTCAGCAGCAATATCTTTAATCTTTTCAGAAAACTCGGCCTGGAAAGTATTCAGATATTTAACAGTAAATTCAATGGCGTTTTCAGCCGGCAAAACAATCGTCATGTCATCGCCCGCGCAAACAATAACACGGGCTGGAATTTCTTTACTTTCACAGGAATCAACTATCGGGGCAAGTGCAGTTTTCAGTGATTCCTGTGTAACATTTTCGATAATATCTGTCAATTTCTTTGAAAACTCAATTGCAGCATCATCGGATCTGGTTTTTTGTATATGGCCCAACGCATCTGCTATCGTTTTACCAAGCTTGTTCGCATCGGCATGTATCACAGCCATATACTGACCTGGTTTTGGAGCAATTTTATCGAATTCACGTGTCCAGGTTTTATCCGACCAACGGTCGTTCAAACCGATTCGTTCAGCAAGAGCTTCGCGACCGTGATCAGTTTTTTGTAGTTTTTTCAGTGTTTCTCTATCGGGATATAATTCTTCTTCATCTTGGCTTCCTGTTTTGTACAGTACGGATCCAAGGGGAAGTCCTGTTCGTCGATGCCGCCCGACGATAGGTTCCGCAGGAGGCAGATCGGGATAATTGATATTACGATTCGCTCGAATTTCCTGTTCGACTTTATCGATAGTGGCTTTAAATGAGTTGTCTTTGCGTTCGGCAAGCGCTTGAACATATTTTATTCCAGGCGCATATTGACGGACTAATAGCGGCCATATCTCCATAAATTGAAGTGCTTTATCTTTCTCTTTGAACAAAATTCTAGCATTGCCGCCTGCCAATTGGATAATGTAGTAGTCTTGCTCTTTAAATCCTAGTTTTTTAAGAAGTGTTTTCAGTTCTTCTCTAAGGTCTTCAATTAATTCAGTGGCGCCGATAATGTATTTGAGCTTGCTTACCCTGAAAATATACTCCTGGATACCTTTTACACTTCCAACATATAAAAATTTATAATCGTGGTACACCATTTTCGGAAATGCCTCCTTTCCAATAACTTAAGTCACCTGATAACCGCCGTTTAATTGTTATGCATAAAATGCTCGCTGTCATAAAAGGTAACATGTCATCCTCCCTTTTACAATGTTAAAGACGATTATTTTTTAAAAATCTGACAAGGATCAAGAAAATATTTTTTATGACCCTAAGGAATTTTTGATTCGTACTACCTGGACAGAGGGAAGAGCAGCTATTTATTTGCTTTCGGCGCAGGATACGTTGTTGTGCTTTTTTATCTACAAAACAGAGCTTTTGATTTTGTAATTGAGATTTGAAAATCTTCATGAATATGTTGTATCATAAAAATCGTTCTGATGAATTTTAATAATGGGCAAGAGGAGTATGTAATCATGAAAAAGTTAATTTTATCGCCTGTTGGTATGAGTCTTTTCTTAAATATTTTAAATAATGATGAACGCAGAGAGGGATGGCAAGACCAACTCAATCGCATAGCCAACAAAGCGGACCTGGACGGGGATGATTTAAAGAAAGTTCTTGAGCTTAAGGATCGGGTTATAAATAAATTGGAAAGCTCTAAACCTGATAAATGTCGCAATATCAGCGCTGAGTTAAATGGAATCTTTGGGCTGTATTCCGAGATAGAGCAGGGCAAAGCGGATCATCATCTTCTGATTGGCACCGATACGTTTGTCGGGAGGCAAGCGGTAGAGGTAATAGAAGCATTTTTACAAGAGAAAGGTTTCAGTACGGATTCTATTATCCCTAAAAAGCTCAGCGCTGATTCTTCCGATGATTTTAGTGATGGAATGAAAGATCTTTTGAATGAATGTGAAAAAAGGATTCCTGATTTTAGGAAATCCGGTTATGAGGTCATCTTTAATTTGACGGCGGCGTTCAAGGTTTTACAGAGCTATCTGAACATTGTCGGGATGTTTTATGCTGATCGCTTGGTTTATATTTTCCAAGGGAGTAATCAATTGTTGAGCATTCCGCGGCTTCCGATCAAAACGGATACGGAGCAGATTGCCGGTCATGCAAATGAGTTAGCGTATCTTGCAGCGGGTGGCTCGTTAAAGCCTGAAAAATTAATTGGTATTCCGGAAGCTTTATTGAGAAGAAAAGCCGACAATACGTATGAATTATCTGAATGGGGTGTTCTTATTTGGAATACTATCAAGAACGAAATTCTTTCGGAAAAACTTTTAGATTTTCCGTATATAGAATATGACAAACAATTCATGAAAGAGTTTAATTTATCGAAGGATATTCCTCTTAAAATCGATTTACAAGAAACGCTTGCGGTGATATCTGTGATTTTGACGATTGAATCCGGAGATATTACTGAGTTAAAAAAGGATGGTGGATTACAGTATAGTAATTATGATGCAAGTGTAAAAACCCTGTTTTTAACCCGAATCCCCTTCGCAAACCCTTGAAAATACTACATCGATTTCCCTGAAAATTACTTTTTACGCACGCATCAATTATACGGGTAAGAACTCGCATATTGGACATTTTCGGCTGAATCAAGGGAATCGGGTTAGTTGTATTGATTTGAAGGGTGCCGGCCTTCGGTTGCGGCGTTTTGGTCAACATGATTATGTCAATGATAACCCTTGAGAGTTTTCTTTTGTTGATCGGGTAAGGCAGTACAGCGCAATCAAAATTATGGGTAGCGGCGGTACCGATAATTGTTAAGGGCTAAAAAGGGGCAAGGGGGGAGATTTTTCAATATCCAATATCGAATGTCCAATGTCCAGGTATTAGACATCGGTGACAATTGTCCTTGAGATTTAATCAGCAAATTCACTGACCAAAATTAACTGAAAATCCTGCAACTCAGCACTCAGGACTGAAGTGCTCGCAGTGCGTAGCACAATCCTTCATTGTCTGAACACGATTACGGGATTAAAGGATTACCGGGATTAGTCTTTGATTTCTCGGAAACCAATCCTGGCCATCTTTGTAATCTTTGGAATCGTGTTCAAACAGGCACTGGGGATGCGAGATCAATGTCAAATAACCAAGTATTAGACATCGGTAACAATTGTCTTTGAGATTTAATCAGCAAATTCACTGACCAAAATTAACTGAAAATCCTTCAACTCAGCACTCAGAACTCAGCACTGCGCACTCTGAACGCGTCAGCGTTCAGCTGGTCTCAATCCTCAAAGAGGATTCCGATCATTTCAACTTAGCGCCGCATATTGCGCATGTTCCGTCCCCCCTCTAGGGGTGATTAACTGTGCTATATGCGTATATTTGTTCTGTCAGTTTACTCTTACCGATCAATTTTTTTACTCCTTCTTATCTCTTACAAACAGGCACCGTATGGCACCTCCTATTGTAATTCCCGTAAATGCAGCCCCTAGTGTACCTATCACGACCGTAAATCCGACTCGTGGTAGTGCCCAGGCGAGCATAACTATGATACCTATACACATTGCCACTGTGAATAGGTTCTTTATAACTTTACCGAACATTTATGCCTCATTTCTGAATCCGCCGAGTGCTTCGGCGATTCTAATCTCAATCCTAAATGAGGATTCTGATCATTTCAACAAGGAGAAAATGATAAGAGGAGGTAAAAATGCCACAGGGTCTCAATCCTCAATGAGGATTCTGTTCGTTCTAACTCGCACAGCAATTCGAAATTCCGACCAATCGTAAGGAGTCTCAATCCTCAATGAGGATTCTGTTCGTTCTAACACAGGGAAGCAAGCAATAGACGGCGTGAGTCTTGAAGGTCTCAATCCTCAGTGAGGATTCTGTTCGTTCTAACATGCCTACAAACCAGACGAAGATGGTATATATAAAGCGTCTCAATCCTCAGTGAGGATTCTGTTCGTTCTAACCTGTTAAGAACACGCTGTTCGTCTGTAATCACATCATGTCTCAATCCTCAGTGAGGATTCTGTTCGTTCTAACAAATCATCTATTCTCGTCGTCGTCGATAATGTCTCATGTCTCAATCCTCAGTGAGGATTCTTTTCGTTCTAACTGGGGGCCATTTCGGGTTGAAGGAGGCACTTGATGTAGTCTCAATCCTCAGTGAGGATTCTGTTCGTTCTAACCAACTTTATACCACAAGATCAGCAAAGCAACAAATGTGTCTCAATCCTCAGTGAGGATCCCTCTGTGTCAATATGAATGAGACACCTAGCCTATGAAAGATTAGTGTAGTAAACTTTGAGGGCGAGATGGAGAGATTCATATGGATTCAGAAGGATCAGTAAAGGATAACAAGACGGAGAATG
>JBASEY010000049.1:0-67956 GCA_049652745.1 bacterium
GCGATTTGTAATCTGTAACTCATTGATTTTACAGTGTTTCATTTTGTAGTGCCAAGAGTTTTTTGTGCCTTGTTATCTAATTGATTCTAAATACTTTTTATAAAATCACTGTAAAAGATGAGTTAAAGATCCCGGGTTCAACCCCCCTTCTCCAGCTATGGAGAAGGTGCAGGGGGATGAGGTCTAAGCTCGGAAATGGCCAGTGGATAAGGTCTCTCCGAGCGATGCCTTACAGGATCGAAAGAGGGATCACGCCAGAAGACAATTCAGGATTGCGTTTTCAATTCCAAGATCAAATCCGCAATCGGTGTGGACCATCTGGGATCGCGAGGTATCAGGCATTCCGGTGAAGGGCCGGATTTTTCAATCCGTTTGCACAGCGCAATCAAGTAATCCAGGTCTCCCAGCAAAGTTCTGACAAACGGAAAAATTTCAACCCAAATGTTATTCATGCGAACAAGGTTATCTTCGTCACGAAACCTGCTTCTCATGGCTTTCAACGCCTGTATAGGGGAGGGCTCGGCAGGGTTTCGAAAATACGATTTGACGGAGTTCAACAGGTCTTTCCATAAATCGGAAACTCCAAAAGGTGTATAAAAATAGCCAAAAAGATCGCTTAGAATTTGATAAGATTTGGAATCGGTCGTCAGTTTTGACAGTGCGCAACTAAAAGCCTGGGCCGGATCATAGGTTTGAGGGTTTCTGATCCATTCGGCAAGAGTGAACATATTCATCAATGAGGCCGTGTAAATATCCGATGGATTGATCAAAAGGCCAGCGGATGAGGTGGTTAAACTTGCGGAGCGTCCGGTGATCGGGCCAGGGAAGAACGAATTTGCCGGGACATAGTCGTTGGCAGGAAAATTATCCCATATCAACGGTTTTCTATGGAGCATTTCTTGGACAGGGTTCAAGTCCAAAGCATCGATCGTGCGCGATATGACCGTGTTTCCTGTCCAGAATATCCGGCATTCAGAGGGAATGAGTCGGCCGATACGGTTTAAATATTCGCCGGCATTTTTTTCGGTCGATAAATGGTAACCGCTATATATCGTCGGGCAAAAGAACCATTCGGTATCTCCACCGATATCATTCATCAGCATTTGCACTAAGGCTGAATGAAAATCGGGATCAGCTTTCTCCCATGGGATATCGTCCATCAAAAGAGCCAGCCCGGTCGCGCCTGTATTTTTCAGATCTTTAAAACGCTGTCGAAGTATCTCGGCGTCATTTTTGTCAATACTCAATCCCGGAGAAATAGACAAAACGGTGCAGATATTTTTCCGGCGCCCTTTTTTGTTGAGGTGTTGAAAGTGTTTGAGGATTTTAGGGGGGTATGGAAGGCGCCAATTCAAACGATGAAAAGTGTCGAATTTTGGAGCATAGACAAAGGTATTCAAGGATTCTTCGGAAAGCTTGTCAATCAGATCGAGGCGTTGATCCGGCGTCCACGGGCTCCCATAAAAGCCTTCGATGATCCCTGATAGAAAATCTGCATGTTCAGTTGTCATAAGCGCTAAATCGGGTTGGGAATATCGATAAATTCCACAGGAATACAAAAATATTTCGCGAGATGGTCTGCCAGGGCAATAGGTCCGGGACGTTCAGAGTTATAATGACCGGCTCGATAAAGGGTGATACCGAGTTCCTCGGCAATCCGAATCGAAGGTTCCGAGATTTCGCCGGTTATCAGCGCATCCAATTTTTTTTGAGCGACTTGTTCGATACCGCCAGATCCTGCTCCGGAAATCACCGCCAATGAAGTGATCGTATTATTTTTGAAACCGAAAATGGTTGACGGCTCCGGCAGGCAGGAATCCAGGCGGCTTTTTAATTTGTCGGAGGAAATCGGGGTCTCAAGATAAGCAATAAATCCTGCATCGAAGGGATCGTGTACAGAAAACCCCATATTCTGAATCAGTTGAGCGTTGTTCCCAATGACAGGATGCGCATCCAAAGGCAGATGGTATCCGGCAAGATTGATGTTATGATCTAAAAGTTGTTTGACTCGGTGTTTCAAAACGCCTGTCAGCGAAAATGGAGACGGGGTTGATTTCCAAAACAAACCGTGATGAACGATAATCATGTCGGCTTGTATATCGATTGCAGCTTGGAAAAGTCGTTGGCTGACAGATACGCCTGTCACTATCTTTTTAATAGTTTCTGATCCTTCGACCTGCAGGCCGTTGACACAATAATCCGAAATCATGTCGACGTTGAGAAACTCCGCCAGGTGCTCAATTATTTTCTGCCTGGCTATCATCTTAAAACCTCACCGGTTCAAGGAAAACATTGTCGATCAAGCGTACATTGTCCAGGAACGCAGCTATGGCGAGTACGGCGGGTTTGTTCAGATGTGTCAGCAAATTCAATTTTTCACGATCCCTGCATTCCAGGTATTGAACCGAGATTTCCGGTGTGGTTTCAAGTACGCTTTGAGCGATATCGATGAGTACAGAGACGTTTTTCTCACCGGAAGACGCTGCTGCGGCGGCGGCGATCAGACTTTTGTAAATATTGGGAGCTATTTCGCGGGCCTTTTCGGAAAGACGGACATTTCTGCTGCTCATAGCCAACCCGTCAGGCTCACGAATAGTCGGGCAAACACGTATTTTTGTTTGAAAATCCAGGTCGCAAACCATTTTGCGAATCACCAGAGCCTGCTGGGCGTCTTTCTGACCAAAATAGGCATTTTGAGGCATGACAAGATTGAATAGTTTAGCCACGACGGTGGTGACACCTCGAAAATGCCCAGGCCTGAATGATCCACATAGTTTCTTGGTCAACCCGGAAACGGAGACTGTTGTAGAAGAGTTTGGCGGATACATTTCTTCATTGGAAGGGATAAATACTAGATCAACTTGATATTTTCGACACAAATCCAAATCGCGTTTCTCATCTCGGGGATAGGTTTTCAAATCTTCACTACGATCAAATTGAGTCGGGTTGACAAAAATGCTGACAGTCACATGGTCATTTTCTTCCCGAGCTTTACGTATCAAAGAGCAGTGGCCTTCATGCAGAAATCCCATTGTGGGTACAAACCCGGTCGTTACATCCGGTTTGCTCCGCCGTAAATTTGCCAGATGGTTCAAAAGCGCCTTTTTCTCGCGAACAATGATCATATCAGGTCCTTGTAGGTATGTTCAGGTCCTGGAAAGCGACGGTTTCTGACATCGTCACAAAAGCGTTCGACGGCAGTTTTTATAGCATCGGTGAGGTCGCAATATTGAGCGACAAACTTGGGTTTAAACGCGGTGGTCAGCGATAAGATATCGTGCAGAACCAGAACCTGCCCGCTTACATCGATGCCGGCTCCGATGCCTATGGTCGGGACACGAATCGATTCTGTGATCAATTTCGCTGTTTTCGGCGGCACACATTCGATAACGATGCTGAATACACCGGCTTCTTCAAGTTGCTGAGCGGCTTTGACAAGTAATTCCTGGTCACTGAGGGTTCGACCCTGCACTTTGTATCCACCCATGGCATGAATGGATTGCGGAGTCAAGCCGATATGTCCCATTACCGGGATACCGTTTTCGACCAGTTCCCGGATCAAATCCAGGCGGCTGGAACCTTCAAGTTTGACGGCATGGGCTCCCGCACGCATTAAAGCGACGGCGTCTTTTCGAGCTGTCGATCCGCCGATTTGGGTCGATCCAAACGGCATGTCCCCGACAATCAGACATCTCGATGCCCCTCTGGCCACAGCTTTTACATGGTGAATCATGTCTTCAATCGTTACCGAAAGAGTGTCTTCGTAACCCAAAACCGCTGTTCCCACACTGTCCCCGACTAAAATGATGTCGATACCGGCGGCATCGACTATTCTTGCGGTTGGTGCATCATAGGCTGTTAACATAACGATCGGTTTTTCCCGATCATGGTTCTGTATTTCTGGAACTGTCACGCGTTTCATAGCGAAGGTTTCCTCCCTGACTGTTGATAGTGTTTAACTGTCAATCTATCGGCAAGGTCGGCCAATAATGATGACATTGTTTTTCCTGACAAAGGATGCCGTATCAGCGGGTCTATTTCACACATCGGAACCAGGACAAAACGCCGTAAATGCATTTGTACATGAGGTATTACGAGTCGAGAGGACACGATGACACGTGTTTCCCATAAAAGGATATCGATATCCAGAGTTCGTGGACCCCAACGCGTGAACGTGTTCCGATGGAAATTCTTTTCAAGTTCCTGGTTGAAATCCAATAATTCCAAAGGACTCAACGCTGTGCGGATTTTGACCACACCATTGATAAACCATGGCTGATCGGTGAAACCAAAGGGTTCTGTCAGGTACCATCCGGACACGGCTTCCACTGAAAGGGATTTGCATGCTTTTAAACTCTGAACTGCTGAAATGCAGTTGGCGAATGGATCTCCAAGATTTGAACCTATTCCGAGAAAAACAGTTTCCATGCAAAATCCTCTTCAGATTCGAATGTATCATTTAAACTATCACTTGACCAGATTGATCATTTTTATCACGCTCGCCGATTCCCAGTTTGAAAGCTTAAAAAAGATATGTTAAACATATTGCCCGGTTACTGAAGGTTAACAAGATTCTGAAGAAAGGGCTGGATATGGATGTTAAAGTAGCGGTTATCGGCGGCAGTGGATTATACGATATTCCCGGGATGAAGCTATTGGATACGTTTGCTATGGAAACTCCCTTTGGGTCTCCTTCTGATGCCGTCAATATTCTTGATATGGAGGGAATCCCGGTTGCATTCCTGCCTCGCCATGGACGAGGCCACAGGATCAATCCGACATTTGTCAATTCCAGAGCCAATCTTTTCCTGCTCAAAAGCCTTGGAGTTCGGTTCATCATATCGATCAGCGCCGTCGGAAGTCTCAAAGAGACTATCGCTCCCAGGGAATTCGTCGTCCCTGATCAAATTATCGATAGAACTAAAAGTCGGGTGAACAGCTTTTTTGAGCCTTACGCTGTTCATGTCGGGTTTGCCAATCCTTTTTGCAGTCGATTAGGGAACTACCTGACTGAGACCGGAAGAGAAATCGGTGTCACGGTTCACCAAGGCGGCATATATGTCTGCATGGAAGGACCGCTCTTTTCCACCAAAGCGGAAAGTGCTTTGCATCGTTCGTGGGGCGCCTCGATTATCGGTATGACCGCTCTTCCTGAAGCCAAGCTGGCCCGGGAAGCGGAGATGTGTTATGCCACAGTGGCTTTGGTCACGGATTATGATGTCTGGAAAGATGATGAGGAAGTCGAAACCCAGCAGATACTGGAAAATATCAAAGCGAATACGGATCATGTCAAAGAGCTTATCAAGAAAGTTATCCCCAAACTCGATCTCGATGCGGAATGTCAATGCCATTCGGCATTACAGGGCGCAATGATCACTGATCCGAAGTTGATACCGGATGAAACCAAACGCGCCTGGGGGCCGTTGACTAAAAAATATCTCTAAGTCGCAAAAACGTTTTACTGCACTATTTCAGGTTCTCGGCGCATCATCGGAACTGACGGCAACTTGATTTCACCATATTTGTTCTCAAAATTCCGAATATTTTGGGTCAATGCCAGAAGCAGTTGCTTGGCCGTTTTGGGGTTCAGAACGACCCGGCTGCCTATCCGAATATATTCGGTGCCCGGAAGAAACATTCCAAAATCAATGATAAACTCATTTTCTGAACTGAGTACCGTAGCGACGTTGGAGTAAACTCCGCCTTCATCCTTGGGATCAATTTTCATTTTTAACTGACGCGGTTGAGGTTCCATTTTTGATTTCATTTATTATCTCCTTAAAAAAGCAGGTGTAAATTTTGAGCGCACCAGCTTCAAGCGAGCAGCCAATTTCGCTTTGTAAAGCTCAGTATAGAAGGATCGAACTGTCCATCCTTCAGGAATATAGACCACTTGTCCCGGGCGACGGTAATTATCCCATGAATCAATCAAAAAGTGTCCGCTTTTGCCGGCTGTATGATATAGTTGGCTGCCTGGAAGTGGAGCAGCGGGTTCAAAACGTATGGCGCATTTTTTGAGATTGCATGCATATCGAACGGTTTGTCGTAATTCTGATCGGGTTTCAGTCGGAATACCTAGAGAAAAAACAGCCAGGGGTTGAATGGATGTTTCTGCAAGTTGAACAAATAATTGGCGTGCGTGATCCAGATCTTCGTGTGTGCCCAATATGGATTGAAGTCGCGGAACTCCAGTTCCTAATCCAAAAATGATTTGTCTGCAACCGGCTTCGGCCATTTCCCGACACAAGTCGATATTCACTTGACTGATTCTGGCCGTGCAACTAAAAGTGACCGGAACAGATTGAATACCTTGACAAATTTCCGACACATGGTTCGGATCCATAGTGAAATTCTCATCGAAAAATTCGATATGCCGCACGCCGAACCGTTGATGCAGATGCTCGATCGTACCGATTATCCGTGCAGCAGAGTGCGACCGAATAGGAACTCCGTCTCGAAAACGCAAAGGACAATGGCTGCAATGAAAAGGGCATCCCCTGTGAGTCAGAATATGACCGACTGGAACCTTACCGGATCCATAAAAAAGTTCGTAGGGAATTTCCGGTAAATCATCCAGGTTTTCGTATAAGCACTTCCCCGGATTTGTGATCAAGGATCCATCATCGGCACGATGGATCAAACCAGGCGATTCGTAAGGATTATCGGTAAGACGCTCTAAAAGCAGACGAAACTGCATTTCGCCCTCACCTGTGATTACACCATTTACCGTCGAGTTCCTCAGTGCTGTTTCCGGATTGTTGGAAGCTTCCACCCCGCCGAAAACAATAAACGCATTCGGAGCGGCCTTTCGTATGATACCGGCCAGCTTATGCGATTCCGTCATCGTATTGACGAAAGTCTGAAAACCGGCGCAGTCGGGTGTCCAGGTTCGAAGCAGGTTCTGCAGCGAATGGTGAAGATTTTGACCGAACAGAACACGCAATTCACATTCGAAGGCATGGGCTATAGCTGCATTCAAGGCTATACCCAGCGGCAATACGGGAAAAGGCGTTTGCAGTGACCCTGCAGCAACAGGGTTTAAAAGCAGAACTCGTAATTTTTTCACAACAGATCGTCCAATGATTCCGGGACGGAAGCATCGATAGGCGCATCCAAATGGAATCGGCACCACAATTCCAACATTGCCATGTTCCATATTTTAAAAGGATGTCTTTCGATACCCTTTGAATAAAAAGCGGCCACTTCCTTTTGAACGCTTTCCGGTCGCAGGATACCTCGTCGACCGACAATCTCAGGAGACAGCAGATGTTCAATAACCGGCCGAAGCTCACGCCGAGCCCATAAATCCATCGGCACGATAAAGCTCATTTTGCGCCGGGTCCGTGTTTCCATCAACAGGCAGTCATCCAGAGCTTGAAACATCAGATATCTCAGCTTTCCGTCCGGCGCTTTTTCATAACCTGGAACCGAACGAAGCAGATCCACGACACGCCTATCAACCAGAGGGCTGCGAGCTTCAAATCCATGAGCATGACTCATGGAATCGACATCGCGCAATTGAAGATTGGATACTTCATGATGGAAAAGCAAATTTTCGAGCCGATTGATTGGATCCTCGTTTTCTGCAGGCTTGTCATACATAGAGATCATTTCATCCGGTGTCATATCCGAATCGATTGACTGGATAAAGTCAGGTTGAAGCAGGTTGAGAAGACTGGAAGTGGAGAAGAGGAGTTTGAAATGACGATATTGGGCGGGGACACCGGCTTTTAACGCTTCAAGACGATCCATGCGATATGCTGTACGCCTGTTGACCAGCTTTGCCGACTGAAAAATCATCCCGCGCAAAAATGAGGGTATGGACAACCACCTTTTTGTGAGCTGCTGCAGGCGTTGAAATTGTTTGAACCAGTGTGAGCCGATGAAAACTTCATCGCCTCCTGTCCCGGTTAACACAGTATGGATGTTTTTAGGGAGAGAACCGGCTACGAGATAGGTGTTAATAGCGTCTCCGGAAGGTTGGTGTAAATGGGCCACTATCCCGGGCAAAGCTTGTTTGACGATATCGGGCGATATCGTGAATTCGTGATGAACGGTGCCGTAATGATCTGCTATGAGTTTTGCATAATAAAATTCATTATAGGATTCATAACCTGATCCTGCGCCTTTGTACCCTATGGTAAATGTGTTGATCGGCGAGATACCGGCTTTGGCGGCAAGGCTCACAACGGCGCCGGTATCCGTTCCTCCGCTTAGAAAAAAACCGGTGTTTGCATGGTCAGGTGGAATCGCGTCCAAAACAGCCTGTTCAAGCGCTGTACGCAAATCTGCAGCCGCATCTTTTCCGGAAATTCGTTTACCTGAATTGCTGGAAATTGGTTGGTAACGGATGATTTCCGTTTTACCGTTGTGCCATCGAAGGTGAAACCCAGGCCTGAGCATCTGTATCGATTGGTAGATAGTGATGGGATCAGGGGGGCAAATCATCGACAGGTATAGGGAGACTGCTGCATGATTGAGAGCTCGCGTAACGCCTTCCACGCTGAGAATAGCTTTTGGAGAGGATGCAAAAATACATCTTTTCGTGTCACAAATATAATATAGAGGACGGGATCCGGAAAGATCTCGAAATAGATCGAGCGTTTCCGATAGTGAGTCATATGCGGCAATAGAATACAAGCCGGCCGTGTCGTTTCCGAGCGTCAAAGTTTGTCGATTATGCCAATCGAGTTGCGTTTTGGAATCGATGTAGCCATCGACAACCCACACTTTTCCGTTTGTTCGGTAAGGCTGGTTGGACGAGCGGTCGGCAGATGGATAGCTCCCAATAAAGCCATTTTTAAAAGTATGAATCTGGGCATCGGAAAAGCTGCGATGGCTCAAAGCAGCTTTCATTTTTTCGACATCTTTATTTGTATGCGTACCGATTATCCCGAATATGGCACCCAAATCGATCTCCCATCTAAGAACTATTTGAATTCAAACCAACGATCGCCAACACATCCTATGCTGGAAATCCAAACACCATTTACATTTGATCAGGGAAGGTTTATTTGTGTTCACTCTTGAGTGCGAATGATCATTTTTGAGACGCCGATTGTAATTTCGTCGTTAGGTCGCAACGCAACACGAGAGACTCGAATCCCGTTAACGGAAGAACCGTTGGAGCTTTCCAGATCGACGAGATAGTACTTCTGGTTTTCCAACACAATTTGGGCATGATGGCGTGAAACACTCGTGTCAGTAGCGAATTGGATGTCATTGTTTGGTCCGCGTCCCATAGTCATGCGTTCTTTATCAATCGTATAGGATTCACCGGAAAAATCGCCGTCGACTACATCTAAAACCGGAATACTTGTCCAGATGTAGTCCTCGTCATCTGATGCACTCATGTCCTGCTGACTAATCTCTTCAGAAAACGATATACCTCCGTAAGTATCCTTTAAAAAAGGTTTTTCTTCTTCATTTTTCAGGGAGTCCGAAAAATCAGTCTGTTCAATATCTTCCTCTTCTTCTTCAGTAATTTCAGATGAATCGTCGAAAAAAACTTCTTTTTCCGGCATTGGAGAAACCACATTTTCTTCGAATAATTCAGGTTGATCTTCCGGGATTTGGATGGGCTCACCGGTAATAAAAGCCAAATGCTCGCGGAAATTGGCGATCGTTTTTTCACGTTCAGAGATTTCTTCTTGAATCTTTTTTATTTCTGAAAGCAAATCCGTTTGCATGGGCTGAAAAGCATCTTCATCGAATTCACCTGCAAAAAACCGCAATTGGTATTCTTCCAATTCTTCCTGCTTATGGTTTTCATTGTCACGATAATTCAAGATTTGCTCTTCCAAAGCTGAGATTTCCTGCTGCATTTTTTCCTGATATGGCTGGAGTTGGTTATAAAGATTTTCCAAGCTCGCTTCATAATCGGATTTCACTTTTTCGTAGATTTTTTGGCGAACTTTTTCGCGATTATCTTCAACCAGTTGAAGCCGTTTTTTCAATGAATCAATTTGTTTTTGCAGGTCTTGTATTTCTGCGAGAAAGTCAGGTTGTTCTACTGTCTTCTTGCTCATGATTTACTCCTTCATCGAAAAATATGCCCGGATAAACCCATTAGCTCTATCGATATAAGCATATGAGCAGCTTCGATGTCAAGCAATACGATCCATTCCTGTAAAACATAGAGAGATATTACACGTGAGGTTCAATCTTCAGCAAAGCTTCATGCGTTGCGCAGGAATTCCGCCGACTCTTCAGGAGGTGTGGGATTGATATAGAATCCGGTGCCCCATTCAAAGCCGGCGATCCACGTCGATCGAGGCATGATTTCGATATGCCAATGATAAGCTTCTTTAAATTTGTAGTGGAATGGAGCGTTGTGTATCAAGAAGTTATAGGGAGGATTTTCCAGAACGACATGGAGCCTTTTCATAATTGACAGCAGAAGATTTGCCAGATTCAACAAAGCCGAGTCGGTAATCTGCTCGAAGAAAGGGGTGTGATTTTTAGGTAGAATCCATGTTTCAAAAGGGCAACGAGGTGCGTATGGAGAGATGGCCAAAAAATCATCGTTTTGGTCGATCAATCTCTTGTCGTCTTCGAGTTCCTGGTTGATGATATCGCAGAAAACGCAGCGTTCTTTATATCTATAGTAGGATTCAGAACCTGATAATTCTTCGATGACACGTTTGGGGACGATCGGGGTGGCGATGAGTTGTGAGTGTGGATGGGCGAGGCTGGCACCGGCGGCTTTACCATAGTTTTTGAAGATCATCACATAGCGTAATCGGGTATCTTTGATCAAATCAGTGATTCTATTGCGATAAGCCAGAAAGATATTCGATACTTGTTTTTCAGTAAAATCAGTGAAAAGATGATCGTGATTCGGCGATTCTATTATGACTTCGTGAGCGCCGACTCCATTCATTTTATCATAAATACCATCAGCGCGTTGACGTAAGTGTCCTTCAATTTGCAGAGCGGGAAATTTGTTCGGAATTACTCGAAGCTCCCACCCGGGCGTATTCGGCATTGTATGAGGATCCCGAATAGCGTAAATTTCTGGCGTGGTCAGGTGCTCGTGGCCAGGGCAAAACGGACATAGACGATCAGGATAATTCAGAGTCTCTGTTTTAAGATCGGTTGGCCTGAGGCCCCTCTCCGTCGAAATGATGACCCATCTACCGATTACCGGGTCTTTTCGGAATTCCAGCATGTGTGGCCTCGTGTCTCAGGTTAATCTTCAGTATAAGAAGGCATGCCTTCAAGATGCGATGTACTGCGTTGATGCTCTCTCTTCGATTTCTCTTCTTGCATCTGACGCCGGTAATCTTCAATAGATTGATATAAAGGAGAAGGAATTTCCGCTTCCGTCTCCACCGGCCATTCCGCATCTTCCTGATACAGGAATGGTGGAGGAGCCCCATACCCGGACGGTATAGTCGGCGTGGGTTCAACTTTACTGACTTCAATTTTGTTTTTGATCTCGATCGTAGTTAGCACAACCAAAACAACTACAATCATTATAAGGGGAAGAGTATACATCAAAAAGCGACCGGTTGTCTGCGTTTTCCATTCCCTTAAAATGAAGTCTAAATCTTGCTGGGTATAATACCGCCGACCATCTTCTCCTATACGACCCTTCGGCAATTGGCCGTCGCTAACCAATTCGTTGAGCCGTTTAGTGGAAATTTTCAGGCGCTTTGCAAGTTCAAGGGGTGTGTATCTATTTTTCAGTCTTGGTTTGGCCAATGAACTCCTCCTGCCGATACTTACAATCAGCAGAATTATAACGCGACATCAATAGAGATTCAAATCAATAGTACAATGCGTGATCGATTTCCAGAATTTTCAAGGCGTTTATAGGCATAGGAACGAGAGGCGGTGTGTTGATTCTGATAGATGGATTATAGCGGAAATTTCGAGTGATGCCGTTTTGATGGACAGGAGAAGTCTTACGGCCGCGTGCAGCGTAATTATAAAAGGCCGCTCCATTTTGGTCGATCAATGAACCGATCAGTTTCAGATACCAGACATAGTCGTCATTGACTATTTTCTTTTCATCCCACCCGCCAAGTTCGATTCTCGGCAGTTCATGGGGCTGGAAATCAAGCCCCCTAGTCAAGCGACCGTCATCGTTCAAATCGAATGCATAACCATCCGAGGGCAGATTGTTCGTATAGTCCCAAGTATAGCAATTGAAGGTGTTCGACCATTTGGGAATCGCATATTTATGCGATTTGTCCGTATCGATTTGATCGATATTGCCCGAGCCTGGAGGCCCTTCATCATTATCTTCGGTAACGATGCTGCCGGCAAATGCCATCAACGATGAATTGACAACAAGAATACGCGGCGCATTTTCACTTATATAGATATCACCATCAAAATTTCCAAAGCCATCGTTTCGTAACGAGATCAGCGCCAGATTTACAGGCATACCTTGACCGGTAGACATAGCGCTGACAGGCGAAGATGGGTTCAGCTCATCAGTTCCCATTAAAATTTCCCGTTCAATATAGATATCACCACGAGCGACAATTGTTAGCGAGCGTCCGTGTAATTTACCCCAAACATGGGCATTGCCGTTCACGATAATCAGACCATTGAAATTTTCAGGAAGAACCGTTGTGGCCGGCTCGTTGGCGCCCGGAACCCAACCGGCTCGGTAAGAATAACTATCCGAAAGCATTATATTGGGATCAGGCTGCTGATAGATAGGAGGCGTCACGGAAAAATCGAACCCCCAAAAAGTGTCTCCCGCTTGTGTTTTCACGTAACCATAATTCCCTAAAAAGATATCGAAATGATCTGTAGAATATGGGGCGCCGATTACCCAAGCATTAGAGGCATTGGCGTTGAAAAATTGTTGGACATCCGCTAAGGGCGGGAAATCAATCAAGGGAACTTTTTCATAAAATTGACCATCCAGGGGAAATTCTCCAAATTCAGGATGACGAATGACTTGACTGGTTAAAACATCATCATAAAAATAAGTGCTCAACGGCCCTATCAACTCGATACGCTGTTGACAATAAACTTTTCCACCGACCATACCACCGCTGTCAAAACGAATTCGATATTTGGAAAACCGGGCATAGTCGAGAAAACTAACCGGAGTGGCCATTAATGAGCGGGTTTCAAGAGACGTTTCGACGTTTCCAGTAGAAGATATTGTATATAATTCGTTGACTCGAATACGAGTTTTATACCCTAAGTTCATTACCTGGGGTGTCAGATTGACGCTGACATGATCCTCATTTTGACCAAGTTCCATCAATTCATAATAAGAACCGGATCCCGGGCAGGACGGGTAATCCGGGAACCAACAGTTCCATGGCATACCTTCAGTCCGCATGCGTAATCCAACTGATATGTCACCGGGAATACCTCGAGTAACCGAGATCTGAACTCCTCCCTGATCAAGGGTGCCGGTTACATCCATAATGATTGAGAAAGCATCATCCCCGGCTCCGGTGCCGACAAGAGGGTGGGCGCCGATGCCGACACGCCTCCAATTCTTAGTTTCGGTAGCGTCGTCGAACGAGAAATCCAGTATTGCAAATGCAGAATTGTTTCCATCGACCCAATCAAGATTTTCAGCGACAGTGATAGTATTGTTAGAGCCGGTGTTTGAATTCATATAAGTCAATTCAACTTTTACGTCAGGCTGGAGAGCAGGATTTCGGTTCACAATGCTCAAAACGTAAGTCGCAAAGGGTTTGTCAGGTTCTATTGAGAAAAACAACGCAGAAATACCTTCCGCCGGCGCGGTAATTACACTTTCCTCGTTTCTGTGATCCAACGCTCGATCATTTGGAAATAAAACCAGACTGTTACCCCAAGCATCCCTGACTTCTGAAAGCGTATCATCATAAGAATCAGCCTTTATTTTTGTTCGATTCAATTCAAGAAGGATATCGTTACCTATGAAAGGATTGATAATGTTTGACAGAAATGGATTGTATTTAACAGTGCCTGATTCCTGCCCTAATATGATTTCATCGCTCAAATAATGATATTTCAATGAATTTACCACCTCAATACCTTGACGAACCTGCACTTGCAACGTCTTTCCCGGCAATAATCGATTTCGTCTGTTCCAGTCTCCATACTTCAAACGGGTTTGAGGAAAACCGACATCTCTGACCAGCTCAAGATCAAAATCCAATACTTCTGAAAAAGCGCCGTCGATCCTGATCGAATACGTCCCGACTCCCTGCTTGCCATCCGTGAGTCGTTCACCACCCGGCCCTGTCGCATACTGGCCGAAAGGCAATGACATCGGTAAAATTACCGGAAAATCATCCCGGCCGACTTTGTTGTCAGAAGGATTTTGACCATATTGATTCAGCATTTTATCCCGCGTCGCCAATAAAGCTTTTCCATGTTCAATACCGGCATCGGCAACATAGGCCGACGCTACCGCCGTATAGTTGGTATCTGCAAATATCGACTGCTTCGTCGAATACAAATACATCGCTGTACTCATCGTTGTGAGCAGCATTATGAATAACAAAGTCAGCACTAAAGCACTTCCAATTTCGGATCGTAAATTCATTTTGTCCTCCAACTTGATTGAGATCACACCGTCAACTCAATCTAAATAAAATCTCAACAACATCATAAAGCAAAAGTTATGCCACTACTTTGCCGAGCGCATCTCGACATTACTGACAACACAATGATTAAAAGGGTATACCGACAACGAGGTTACAAAAAGTATCAATATGAGGTTTGCCTGTCATACCATATCGACGATGAAACCTCGATCCTCGTTCGATATGTTCAAAGACGTTTCATCGGGTTCGATAAGTTTTGGTTCGGGAATGACGACTTCGATCTTCTCCGGTTCGACCCGAAACGATAACATCTTGCCATGAGCGCTGACGAAGGTGGGCGAAACAAGTTGTCTGCCAGGTTTCAAATTGTCGGTATTAATCACCAGTTGTATATCTGAAGGGGTGAGTTTGTTCAATGTAGAAGCCGGCCCGGTGATTGTTAGAATAACCACGGTAGGGGAGACGATGATTGAGGGATCGTGGGCGTTCGAAAGGACGGTCACTTCAAATTCTGGAAAGGAGCGTTCAATGGTTCGCTCGAGAATTTCGATCATGGCGGATGCTCTGGATGGTTGGAGAACGGAAACAAGGGGGCTGCCGGGTTTGAGTGATACACGTTCATTGAATGACCGTGTCTGATTGGCGATATCGATTGGTTCCGTGAAGACACTTTCCACATTGTCAAGATAGGTTCTTGGTCCCTGTAATTCGGCATTGTCGGGTTCAATTTGCGTTTTTCCCAACTGGTAGTCCGGATGCGGTGAGCCGCGGAGAAAAGGTTGAATGCGCACCGTCTTGGTGATCAGTTCATCTAGCGCGACCGTGACGGACGAAGGTGATACTTGAAGTAACGATACCTGGTTCGGGTAAGGAATCACGATGTCGGAATGATCGATTTCTATTTCCACCGTCCCCATTTCAGAGTTTTCAGGTAGACTCAACGAAGCCGAGCAATCATCCGGTCTGATCGTCGTGATCATGCTTCGAGGTCCCCTTATATAGATATCTACAAACCCGATACCTTTATCCGTCAAAATCATATCAGCGGGAACATTTCCGATCTGATAGGGAACCTCACGAAGGATTCTATCATCGGTTCCTTGGCCGGTTATCGTCACCCACAGAATCGTTGCAAGAAACAATGAGCCCACTTTCAATCCAATGTTCCGTGTCAGTGATGCCGACAATCGTTTGCATAAGGTTACAAGGAACCCTTTCACGGTGATGCCCTTTCATGCTGTTTTTTAGAATTGGCCACAAGAGAAATCAGACGCTGTTTGAGAGTATTGAAGTCGGCCGCTTTTTCAATAGTCCCATCCAACGCCAGAGAAACCACTCCGTTTTCTTCAGAAACAACGATTGCGACCGCGTCGGTGTCCTCGGTCAACCCGATGGCTGCACGGTGTCGAGTGCCCATAGCTCTTGTTAGTTGAGGATTACGAGACAGCGGTAGAAAGCATCCCGCTGCTGCAAGTCTGTTTCCAGTGATAATGACGGCACCGTCGTGAAGTGGTGATTTGGTATTAAAGATAGATAACAGCAGATCGCTGCTGACAGTGGCATCCAGCCGAATTCCCATTTCTTTGAAGTTGGCCAGACCGGTTTTCCGCTCAAAAACAATTAAAGCGCCGGTGCCTTGGGATACCATCGTTTCAATGGCGTCAACCACGGCTTTGATTACAGGGAAAGGATCAGCGGAATATAAAGATCGCCATGACCATTGTCTTCCCACTTGTGCCAGAACTCGGCGAACTTCCGGCTGAAAAAGGACGATCAACAAAATGACCCAGCTTTGCCAGAATTGACGAAGAAGGTGGTGAAGTGTAGCCAATTGATAGACTTCAGCGCCTTTGAAAACCAAAAACAACATCGACAACCCCAGCAAGATCTGAAAGGCAAGGGTTCCTCGCATCAACAGGAGTGATCGATAGATGATGTAAGCGACGATAAGGATATCGATAATATCCCATACGCGTATGTAATAGCTGCCGAAATGAAATAAAAAGTCTATCATCGTCAGGCTGATCTCATCATATGGTGAAAGACCGTAAAAAACCGTCGAGTTTCCATAACATCATGAACCCGAAGAATATCAGCGCCATTTAACACGCCAACTGCTGCAGCAGCAAGGGATCCTTCAATTCTGGCATCAACCGGGAGATTGAGAATTTCTCCGATCATGGATTTTCTGGATACTCCCAGTAAGACAGGGCAATTATTTATGCGGATGCGGTTGAGGTTGCGGATAAGAGTTAGATTATGTTCCAGGGTTTTTCCAAATCCGATGCCGGGATCGACAATAAGTTTATCGGGCGCGATGCCATCTTTTAAGGCTTGATCGATCCGTGATCGTAAAAAGCTTTTGACCTCGGTCAGAACATCGGCATAAACGGGAGCCCTCTGCATGTTTTCCGGTGCTCCCTTCATATGCATGACGATAACACCGACACTCCGCTCAGCCGCCAAATGACGCATATCGGGATCAATCAAGCCGGTGATGTCATTGATCATGTCGACACCTTCATCGAGAGCTGCGCGGGCAGTTCGATGGCGTCGGGTGTCGATCGAAAGCGGGGCATCAGTAAGTTTGCGCAATCCTTTGATGACGGGTAAAACACGTCGACGCTCTTCCTCTTCATCGATCGGAATCGAAAAGGGGCGCGATGATTCCGCTCCTATATCCAGTATATCCGCACCCTGATCGAGCATTGAGAGACCTCGGTCAATCAATTCCAAATGATCCAGAGTTCCGTCACCTGAAAAGCTGTCTGGGGTAGCGTTCAAAATACCCATTATTTTGGGAAAAGGAATAGACGAGCCGATGTTTTTAGCCTTCCAATCGTTCATTGTCCACGCTTTTTCCTTCATTTTTATACTCATAAATCGGGACAGGCTCGATTGATTCGAAATCGATGATTTCATCTATTTGAGCGGCATCCAGCACTTCTTGATCCAATAGGGCTTCCGCTAGAGCTTGCAGTTTGGTTGAATGGGTTTTCAGCATATTCTGTGCGATCTGGTAACAATCAAGGACCGTTCGTTTAATTTCTGAATCGATCAAACGTGTTGTTTCCTCACTATGCCCATGGTGCGCGGAAAAGTCACGTCCTAGAAACACATGGTCACTTTCTTTTTCATAACTGACCGGTCCCAATTTACGGCTCATGCCGAAAACGGTCACCATTTTCTTGGCGATTTCCGTCGCCCTGGCGATATCGTTGGCAGCTCCCGTGGTATAGGTATTCAGCATCAAAGCTTCAGCCGCCCGTCCTCCCATCAGGATAATAATCTGATTCAGCAGTTGAGTTTCAGAGTGATTGAACCGGTCTTCTTCGGGCAGATGCATGGTGACCCCGAGGGCTCGTCCACGTGGAATGATAGTCACTTTATGTACCGGATCGGCGCCGGGAGTCAGCCTTGCGACCAGAGCGTGGCCGGCTTCATGGTAGGCGGTGATCCGTTTTTCATTTTCAGAGATGATCATGCTTCGCCGTTCAACACCCATCATGACCTTGTCTTTTGCCAGTTCAAAATCCTGGTTGTCGACGCAATCCTTTTTCGCTCGAGCTGCCAGTAGGGCGGCTTCGTTAACCAAATTGGCCAAGTCCGCACCTGAAAACCCGGGGGTTCCTCGGGCCAGCGTCGTCACATCGACATTTTCGCAGGCTTTAATTTTTTTCAGATGTACCTTCAAAATACCTTCGCGTCCTCTGACATCGGGACGATCGACGACAATCTGCCGGTCAAATCGGCCGGGTCTCAGCAACGCCGGGTCCAACACATCCGGACGGTTTGTTGCGGCGATCAAAATAACCCCTTCATTCGTCTCAAAACCGTCCATTTCGACCAGTAACTGGTTCAGCGTCTGTTCACGCTCGTCATGGCCGCCACCGAGACCGGCGCCGCGATGCCGACCTACAGCGTCGATTTCATCCATAAAAATCAGGCAGGGTGCATTTTTTTTGCCGGTTTCGAACAAGTCACGGACCCTGGAGGCTCCGACACCGACAAACATTTCTACAAAGTCGGATCCGCTGATCGAGAAAAACGGAACGTCCGCTTCACCTGCAATGGCTTTTGCCAACAGTGTTTTCCCTGTTCCAGGCGGTCCGACAAGAAGAACGCCTTTCGGAATTTTTCCACCCAAACGACCGAATCGCTGAGGATCTTTTAAGAATTCTACGATCTCTTCAAGCTCTTCCTTGGCTTCGTCTACTCCTGCGACATCCTGGAACGTCACTTTTCTTTTGTCTTCACTCAATAGCCTGGCCCGACTTTTTCCAAATGTCATGGCCTGTCTGCCACCGCCCTGCATCTGCCGAATGAAAAAGACCCAGATGATAATCAACAATAAAAACGGCAACCAGGAAATCAAAAGCGACTCTAACAAACCTCCAGAATCGTCTTTGACCTCAATTTTGACATGGTGGTCGCGCAATATGTTGATCATGTCGTCGTGTGGAGGTGCAACAGACGTGAATTTCTGTGCTTCAGGACGATATCCTTTGAATGTGCCTTCAATTTTTTTCCCGGTGATAATGACGGATTGAACATTGTCTGCCTGAACCTGATCCAGAAAGTTACTGTATTCGATTTCTTTCGTTCCGGCAGACCCGGAAACAAATACCTGATATACGGCGTATAAAAGGAGTATTAAAAGAGACCAGACCAGAAGATTGCGAAAACGATTGCCCAAGTAAACCTCCATAAAAGGATTTTCTTATCGAACGGCGGCAAGTAAAACCGTCGTATGCTAGCATCTTATCGCTGAAATGGGTTTGCAAGTCAACTTTATCCATCGATTTTTATGCAGACAAACACCTATCTCCGATATCCGAAAAGGATCTGCCGACCAAACAACCTCATCATGCTGATCGACAATCAAGGGTAATAACGGGCGGATTTCCAATGGAATCCTTCGAGATCGGAATATCTCCGAAAGACGTTCCGTCCGAGTATTTGGATGCTTAAATCTGTCATTCGATCGACGTGTTCGAATCGATGCATTCGTTAAATTCATTTTTTCCGTTTCAAAATTACCGTCTGAATGATGGCTGATTGTGACCGAGTATGCGCCGATCCTAAAAGTGCCTTCTTCCAGCAGTCTGATTTCGCGAAAACGGTCAGTGTGGCAAACACCGGGGAGCATCAAGAGGGTGCGGTTTTTGACAATGGCTTTACCACCACCGGGAAGTGGGCAAAACGAACGGTTGCCGGTCAAACACTCAGCCAGTGCCTGTAAGTGTGTTTCAGTAACCCTGAAATTATGTTGAGGTCCAAAACTGCTGTAGAGCGCTGCTGCACAGCGCCGGATGATGACATTTGGCCCATCTTCAAAGGCGGACAAATCCAGTAGGGTCGGCAGAACGTTGTTCCAGTTGGAACGCGCCAGAATTTTTAAAGCATAATCGCTCAAAAACAAGTCTTCATCCGCCAACAGCATTGAACTATGAACAACATTGCGCTCCGCTTCTTGGTTGATCTGCTTCAGTGTCGGCAAGATATTTTTCCGGATAGCGTTTCTTGGTCTTGATATATCTCTATTGCTCGAGTCTTCTCTCCAACATATCTTCTGTTTGTCGGCAAACGCCGTCACCTCTTCGCGTGTGACATGCAATAAAGGTCTAATGACTCCGTCCTTTCTAACAAGGCGAATACCTAGAAAACCTCTAGGTCCGGCACCGGTGACCATGCGCATCAGGATTGTCTCGACATGATCTGTAGCCGTGTGAGCTGTGGCAATAGCAACTGCTCCCGTTTTCGCACACATGTCATGCAGTATTTTATACCTCTCAACTCGCCAGTGCTGTTCGGCCGATACTCCTTTGGGTGGACGAGAATTTTTCAACCGTATGCCGACAAAAGGAATCCCGGCATCGATCGAGGCTTGTTCGACGAATTCCGCATCCTCAGCCGATTCCGGTCTAACGGCGTGGTCGATATGCACGGTCACCAGTTGGTGGGCGGGATCAGGTGTGAGAAAGCGAATGGCATGGAACATAGCCATCGAATCACGCCCGCCTGAAACCGCCAGAATCAATCGAGACTGAAAGTCCCACAGTTTATAATCGAGAATAGTCTTTAATATGGCTGCACGAAAAGTCATGACGAGTATTCCATCCGGACTTACCCGGTCAGTATACGTTTAACATCATGGTTAGGTTCGAATAAACAAATGGCGGATCAGGGAGTTGAACCCCGGACGCCACGGATATGAGCCGTGTGCTCTAACCAACTGAGCTAATCCGCCGAATGAATGATAGCGGGGGCAGGATTTGAACCTGCGACCTTTGGGTTATGAGCCCAACGAGCTTCCAGACTGCTCCACCCCGCGTCAACCGACAAGACTATAAAGACATGATGAAGACTTGTCAAGCTCATTTTTCAAATTTTTCGTGTCTGCACAGCTATGGCAAAGCTCTATCGGGTTTTCAACACGTTCAACTGACGCCTATTCAGGTACAGGAGTCGTAAAAAAAACCATGATTTCTCCCGGATAAAGCTTCTTAAGTTCAGTGCGGGCAAGCTCTTCAAGATAGTCATTGGAACGACGATAGAGGATTTCTCTTCTAAGTATTTCGTTTTCGCGTTCAAGGCGTTCAATTTCGCTTTCAATCGCGCTGATGCGTGATTCCAGAGCTTGGTTGGCTTTCCACCCGGCTGGTCCGTCGACCAATCTATAGATCAAAAAAATCAGAACCAGCCATGCTATTCCAAGCCCTATCAAACTCAACCTTGTTTTCCATGACGGATTCAACATTCCAAACCTCTCTTCAAAAGAGTAAACTTTCGTCAAAATAAGGTCAAGGAAAGCGATGTTGACACCTTTATCCATTCATCTTAATATCAGCTTTGTTAACCAGGGAAGACGTTACTGAAGGGTATATGAAAGCAATTTTATGGAAATTCCTCCTAATATAGAAGAAATCTTGTCGGGATTCGATGCAGCCAGGCCTGTCGGTCAAGGTGGGATGGCATCGGTCGTGTTGTATGAAAATCGTTTAACAGGTGAACAGTTAGCGGTTAAAATGCTACATACACATGTGCTCAACGACAAAAGTTCAATAGAGAGATTCTTCCACGAAGTTCAAGCCAGTATCAGGCTGGACCATAAAAATATCGTCAATGTGTTGGGATACGGGACATTGATGGGAGCCCCCGCGATGGTTATGGAATATGTCGATGGGGGAGACCTGAAAAATTTGATGCAGCAAACGGAACGCCTGCCTGTTATCGTCGCGGCTTATATTGCCTTCCAGCTTTTCAAAGGGCTGGATTATTCCCATCGACTCGGGATCATTCACCGGGATATCAAGCCTTCGAACATTCTTATCGACAAATCCGGAAAAATAAAATTGACGGATTTCGGAATATCGAGAGTCAGCGATTTAACACGGCTCACGGTGTCCGGTGATGTCATTGGAACACCGGCTTACATGTCG
The DNA here is from genome assembly GCA_049652745.1 of bacterium. Taxonomy (GTDB): domain Bacteria; phylum CSSED10-310; class CSSED10-310; order CSSED10-310; family CSSED10-310; genus JBASEY01. Next base: position 21,959 of record JBASEY010000049.1, read on the forward strand.
CCTGAACAGGCTCAAGGCAAAAAGCTGGATGAGAGATCGGACATTTTTTCCGCCGGTGTCTTGTTATATGAAATGCTGACCAATTCAAATCCTTTTCTGGCGGAAAGCACCTCAGTCACGCTGTTAAATATCATCCGCTGCAACCCGGCTCCAATTTTCGAACTGAATCCAACGGTTCCCTATAAAATGGAAGTGATTTTGGATCGGCTTTTAGCTCGAGAATCTCAGGATCGTATTCAAAGTGCGGCGGAATGTGCAGATTTGATGCTCGAGATTATGCAGGAGCTTCAGCCGGAAAAACAATTTTCAACGGAAGAATTCGTTGTTTTTCTACGTGATCCTGAAGAGTTTACTCGAAAATCTCAAGTTGAAGAATCCATGAAATACCTTGAGAAAGGCAAGGTTTTACTTTCGCAAGAACAGGCTAGTCCGGAAAAGGCGGCAGTGGAATTTTATCGAAGTCTGTTTATGTACCCTGGAAACACGGATGCCCGGCAGTACTTGACGTCATTGACGAAATCGTTGCCCGGTGGCGATGGAGGGCCTTCCGACAAGCTTCTTGAGTTGGAGCATCTTGTACAAACAGACCCAAACAATGTGGCGATGTTGTTACAGGTGATCAAACGGTCGCGAGCAGAAGGTGATTTTATCAAAGCCATCACCTATTCAAAAAGGCTGGCTCGGTTAAGGCCAAAGGATGTATACATTTTAGGCCAAATAGAAACCTTGCTTCCGGAAGACCATGTAACGGCATTGATGACATCAGTGGGAAAGAAAACGAGTATTTCGTCGGACACGGTTTCGTCGCCAAGGGTTCCAGCCGAGAAAGCGGCGACAGCTTCTCAATCGACCTCTTTACCGGCTTCAAAAGTCAAACGTGTCGGCCCAGTCTCCGCCAGACCTGTTAGAGATAAGGGTCCGGTGGGTTTCAATAAAATGGCTTTGTTGGTGTTGCTGACCTGTGCGGTATTTATTGGTTTGGCTATCTTTTTCGGTAAACAAGTGAAAAAAACGTCCGACGAGGTTGGCAAAGAAATATCCGAGATTTTCAGTAGTTTCGATCATCAGTTTTCAAATACTGCTGGAAGCGGTGTCCAGATAGGGGAGGAAGTCAGTGGTCGAGAAAAAGAGCTTCTCTATCGTGCCAGGGACGCTTATAGAACCGGAAATCGGCCGGAGGCCATTCGATATTATGAGGATTATTTGCGCGAATTCCCCCATAAACCTGAAGCCATTCACATGCGTATTCAATTGGCTCGACTACTGAAGCTTGAAGGAGATTTAGACGGATCGTTACGAATTTTGGATGAACAAATTCAGCAAGGAGATCGCGTGACGGTCGCTTTGACTCGACTCGAGAAAATTCGAACGCTGCAAGAAACGGGTCATGATGAAGAGGCTCGATGGGAATGCACTTACCTTGAACCCAATTACAAGTCATTACCCAATCCGGACCTTCAGATTGAATTTTTGAGTGTCTATGCAGGGCTGCTCAAGGCCAGAGGGGATTTGAATGACGCTGTTCGTTTGTATGATCTGATAATCCGCTTTTATGCCGATAAAGAGAAAGTGTTGGAGGCACGTTTGTTAAAAGCGGATGCATTGATCAGCCTTGGTGATGAGCTGGCAGCGCAGCGTGAGTTGTGGGTGGTGCGTGATCAGAGTCGTCCTGGTTCCTTGATGTATTCAACCGCGGTGGAAAAACTGGGATCACTGGCTCAGGGCGACCCAATGTCGACCAATTATTAAAATCGTAATCAATAATTGTGCCGAAAATTTTTAAGAAAACAGACGGGCGAAAAAGCCTTGTTTTTTTGCCGGTTCCAAAAGAGGATCCTCTTCCAAACGTCTTTCGATACGTCTGATACGGTCTTCATATTTATCGGCTGAGCGAAGGAAAATATCGACTTTTTCGAGGTCTACTTCCAATTTGTTTAGGCGAATAGCCAGGTTTTCGATTTGCTTGACAAGGGGTTCAGAAGCATCGATATTTCGGGCAGATGATTTTCCAGTCAGTAAGTTTTCCAATGTTGCAAGGCGTGTTGACAGAGCTTCAATTTTTTTGGAGCTGACAGAATCCTGTTGCCTATCAGGTGCGCTCTTTGTCGTAGATGATAGGCCGGCTCCGTCTAAAGCGGCTTGGTCAAAGTGATGATCGGCTGATAGCTCGCCAACAGTATCTTGTAACCGGTCGGATAACTGAAAATCCGGTTCAAGCCCGGCGTCAATGCTTTCGACCACATCGGATCGCTTCAATAAAACTGTCGCCTGCCGGTCGGTTCCAATATCCAAAGCTTTCAGTTTTTTGTATTCCGTCCAGCATTCTTTGGAACAAAAGTTATTCGTGGCGGTCTTCGGCAATTCTTTTGCACAGTACAGACAACGACGGCTCATTATTTTACCCTCTTTTCACATCTTTTGAAAAACTCATTCTGCAAGTGTAGCACTTTCGTATGTGTTTTGTCAACTGTTGAGGCCGCGAAGTTTTCAGTCGCTTTTAATGTTTTGTTTGAACGGGCTGGCATGGTTCCATACCGACTCGAATCATTTTTACGCTCGGGCCACGGTAAACTGTTGCGGATGAGTGTTTAAGCTGCTCAAACTGCTAATTTTCCAAAGAGTTATGTGTTCTGTTGACAGCAAATTGAGCTAGTGAGATGTGTTGGTTGCTATTTTTTATAATGGTGCTATATATTTACTTTTGAGAAGGTTGTGTAATCATGGGAAAGGAGCAAATATGTCGAATAAGGGTATTGATGGATCAATCCTGAACGGCACCTGGAAATTGGAATATTTTGAGACTCCTGAAGGAGTTCGTTTTACGCATTTTTCAGACATTCTTCTATTTGCATACCCATATTATTCGGATTTTCACGCTGAATTCGGCCTGACCAACCTTACTTTCAGTCATGTCGGCATGGTTAAAGTGTCGGGCAACAATATTACGTTTCAAGTTCAACTCAGCACGGAACCCAGTTATATCAACCTGACGGCGGTCGGTACGTATTCAATTGGTGACGGATTTCTGGAAATCATCATGGAACGCGGTAATACGCCCGGGAAATGGGCATATCGAAAGCTGACTTGATCAGCGTCATGTCGAAACATATCGTATTAGGTACTGCAGGTCATATCGATCATGGCAAGACGAGCCTGATCCATGCTTTATCGGGAGTTCGAACGGATCGGCTTCCCGAAGAGATAAAACGCGGCATAACCATTGAATTGGGGTTTGCTCAAATTGAGCTGCCCGGTGGGCTACAGGTTTCGATCGTCGATGTTCCAGGACATGAAAAATTTGTTCATCATATGGTTGCCGGTGTCAGTGGAATGGACTTGGTCGTGCTTGTCATCGCAGCAGATGAAGGAATTATGCCGCAAACCCGGGAGCATCTTGCAATTTGTAGGTTGTTAGGTGTTCATCACGGTCTGGTAGCGTTGACCAAAATAGATATGGTCGACGATGATTGGCTTCAGCTTGTACAGGAAGACATCCGAGATCAATTGAACGGCACCTTTCTTGAAAATGCTCCTATCATACCTGTTTCTTCGCAGTCAGGGATCGGTTTGGATAGTCTTCGTCAGGCATTGGCAGATTTAGCTCAAGTTGTTGAGCCTAGGAACACTGAAGGGATATTTCGTCTGCCGGTTGATCGAGTGTTTACCATCCGGGGGTTTGGAACCGTGGTTACAGGAACGGTCACCGGTGGAAATTTATTGGTTGGCGAGACGGTAGATATCATCCCAGGCGGGCAGTCATCCAGAATCAGGGGATTTCAGGTTCATAGCGAAAAAGTTGACCGAATAGTTGCGGGTCAGAGAGCCGCAGTAAACCTTCAGAACATAGACAAAGATTTGATTCATCGAGGTATGGTACTGGTTAGATCGGGTACTGTGCCGGAAACGATGAAGATCGATGCTGAGTGTACAGTTTTAAAAAGTATGGCAAAGCCATTGAAAAACAGGAGTCTTTTACGATTTCATTCGGGAACGGTGGAAATTATTTGTAGAGTTGTCTTGATGGATAGAGATGTTCTAAACCCCGGCGAAACGGCTTTTGTTCAATTTCGTCTGACAGAACGGGCAGCGGTCTTGCCGGATGATAGATTTGTCATTCGATCCTATTCACCGGTGATTACTGTCGGCGGAGGTAGGGTTTTGGATATCGAACCTTTCAAACACAAACGTCTGGCGCCTGTAACAATCAAGCATTTCAATCAACTGGCCTCACCTGATCCCCTGGAAAAATTACGTGCGATTCTTGAAATGGCGGGCGCGTTTGGAATAGCGGAAAGCGTACTTCAATATAAATTTCCCAATCCTGATATAATAAAAAGCGATCTGGCGGCCATAGCCGTTTCAGAATCTTTGGCGATAAAAATCGGCAGTTCGCCGGCTTATCTGGTTGCTCCCGGCAACTGGAAACTGTTTAAACAAAACCTGATAAAAACAGTAAATGATATCCATAAAAAGAACCCGCTTCGACCCGGCATCAGTCGGGAAGAGCTTCGAACCACGCTGAAATCTCAACCGCCGGAAATTGTCTTTAACACCGCTGTCGACCACCTGATCGATGAAAAAATGCTGATCGATGAAAACAGGCTGTTAAAGAGTTCCGATTTCGAACTCTCGCTAAACCAAGCACAGAAAGCGATTGTGTCGGATATGACGGCCTTGGTTGACCAAGCAGGATTTGAAGGAATAACTCAAAAAGAGATTATGGAGAAGCTGGATTTGAACCCTAAAGATATGAAACTTCTCTTCCAGCATCTGATCGACAATCGTATTCTTCAGCGTTTGCCGGGAGGATTATATATGGGAACAGCATCGATCGAAAAAATCGCGGCGGCGTTGAAGGAATTGTTTGGGTCCAAGGATACTCTGACTGTGGGTGAATTTCGCGACGCATTGAATATATCCAGAAAACAGGCGGTTCCTCTTTTGGAATATTTCGACAGTATTGGTGTTACGTTGCGTAAAGGCGATGTCAGGGTTTTACGTCGTTCGGTTAATTAATCAATTGATGTTTCAAGTATTTTCAATGTCTTTGGAATGGTATCCAGATGATGGGCAAAGATCTCGCGCACGAGTCTGAGAGCAGTTGAACTGAATTTTTTCATATCCTTGATTTCATCTGGTTTGATGATTTTTCCCGCGGCTGCCGATTCAACAATCCACAGTATATCCGCTGACACAATCCATTCTTTTTGCTTTTGATCGGCACCGGCGCAATTGGTACAAATGACCCCACCGTCAGCCGGAATACAGTAAGCGCTTTTATTGAAGGCTCTTTCCCGATTGCAGTTGGCGCAGTGCGACCAATTGATGCCGTAACCGGACAGAACAAAAAATCGGAAACAAAAACAGAGGCTGAAATAGACGGCGTTACCTGGATTTCGGTCGATCTTATCAAGGGCGGCGGTTGCCGTCGCATATAGATCAAGGTTTGGATTCTCGGGTTCACAATATCTATCCAGACACTCCAAGATCAAAAAAGCAGCATTCAGCGCCGTCAGGTGCCCGAGAAGCACTTTAGGCCTTGTGATAACGTCGGCATGGTTGAATCTGAACAGTGAGCTTTTCGATGATCTGAATATTTCGGCTTCGATTTGATGAAAAGGCTCGAATCGACCCCGCCAGGCGCTTTTGGCTCGCAAAGAACCACGGGCCGTCACACGTATTTTCCCCAGTTGTTCGGTGTAAACCGTTATGATCTGGTCGGTCTCACCAAGGGGTGATCGGCGTAAAACCAGTCCGTGAATCCCGATTATTTTTGTAGGGGCAGTCGACATGATAAAGCTCCTGTTTATACCAAACAGTACGAAAAACTTATATCACCTGATGGCCGACAATACAAAAGCGGCATCCAAACCAATTTGACAAAAATGGATAAAATGAGTTATAAATGCAACGTTGGAGGCGTTTGAGATGTTGTCGATTTATAAAACAGCAATTATTCTCTTGATGATCGCATTTGCCCTTTGGATATACGAGAACGAATTTGAAAAAGACCTTTTTGTGCCCTATATCGACACCGTTTTTGGGATTGCAGGAGGTCTTTTACTGGCGTTTGCGATAGTGGGCACAGTTGTTAGCAGCCTTGTTGGAAAGACGGAAAAATGGCAACGAAAAAGACGCTGCATTCGATGTGGCGTCAAAATCCCTAAAAACGAATTGTACTGCCCTGCACATAAAATAGAAGCAGCCGACGAATTTTTACGAGGAAAAAGCCCTGAAAATAACTAAGCCTTGAATGATTGAAATTTTTGTATTCGTTCAGGCAAAATGCCTGCTAAATCTTATGCGGCTCTTTAATTTAAAGTTAAAAAACAATCTAATGGGGTAGGTGATTGAATCTATCTTTATCGCATAGCTCGATGGTTTCGACAAATATACCTTATCGTTCGGACTGGCTATACATGCCGGATTCTTCCAGATAAATCTTGAAAACTTCGCCATCGTACAACGTAAAATAAGTAGGCCCCCAAAACAGCGTACCATCTCGGCATACGCTGTAATATTCATTGCGGCCGTCGAGATAACGGGAATAGACATAGAAAGTAGAAAACGGATTGACGGAGCCGACATATTCGCCGTTTATATAATTATCCACTAAATAATCAGTTCTATTGATATAAACAATAGTTTCTTCGGCGTTATAATGATCCGGACTGTCATCGATCCAGATACATCCGCCGAGAGATGTGATAATTAAAACCATCACTGAAATCGTTAATGCTCTGTTCATTGTCTCCTCCTGTCGCTGACTGATTTGTGCTGAACTGTCCCGATAAAGTTCCGCCGATTTCAACAACACATTTAAGCAAGTTCAATGCCAATAAGTTGTAATCCTTTTCAAACCCATTAAAATACTCGAGAGCGATAGCATGTCGCAACACGATCAATGGAGAAACCAAATTTTATGTCATCTGTCAATGACACTATTCTGTCCTCAGCCAGAAACCGTTTTTATTCGCTTGTGTTGATCCTGGCGCTTTCGGCTTGCCTGTCACCTCGTCAATCCAAGACGCCGTCTGAGCTGTCGGACCGGCTGTTGAACCTGTTGATCCAGAATCAGCTTCCCCTTGGCACGCCGGAATCCGCGTTGCGTGGTGAGGTCGAACGGTGTGGACAGTGGATACGGGCGCAGCTTCAGAAGAACCCGGGGGAAACGTTTCGGCTTGAATCGAATGACAACAGGATTGTTGCTGTTAAAGGCAAAGGCTCGCGTTTGCTGGTTCCTGAGCTGTTTCAACATCTGGATCGATTGAACGCCTTTTTTCATTTGAACAGCGCTGTTCCCAGAAGCCTGTTTTCACCTGATTCAGTGCGGCAACTGGTTCTTCACAGCAGATCACGAGCTGCGATTGAAGATCTGATACAGCGTGATTATGAGGAGACCATCACCGAAATCGGTGGAATAGTGACGGTTCCGCAGGGGGCGGATTTTTTGGAGTTTCACCTGATCGATTCGGAGAATGCCCGTCTGGTGCGGCGACTTCAAACGATATCCACGCCGAAGGCTTTTGCAAGGGACTTGAGTTTGCTGTTTCCTTCTCTACCGTTTTTACAGGTGCGGGCGCAAAGAACGATCGATATTTTGACAACCGAAGCCGATCTTACCGACGATCAACAGAAAGAGGATACCATCGAGTCTTTCATGGATTTGCTGATTTATTATTCCAGGCACAGTTATATTTTAGAGCAAGGCACGCAGTATGCCGCTGTGGCGGAAGCCGGCATATCCGGTGTTTATATGGGAGTCTTCCACATCCATCCACCCGGTAATCCCCCTTCTTTGGAGGACAAAGCCGGCAGCTTGTTGCGAAAGAACTTCGTGATCGTTCCGGAAGCCGATCATATCCAGATCCATTACCTGGACTTTTCCGCCGACCCGGCACAAGAACCGGAAGTCTTTCGGCTTGATTATCCAAAGCTCGACGTCGATCACCCTTTATAATTACGATGGGAGTTTCTTCTAGGAGTCTGCGCCATTTCCGTTCTGGGAAAAATCGTTTTGGCTTCTCGCACAGCCTGGTACAGGTTTGGATGATAACGGCTGGAGATATGGAATAGAACCAGTCTGGCGGCATTTAATTTTTTGGCGATTTGTGCTGCCTGGGTCGATGTCAGATGGTGATAGGTGGAGGCCAGGTGTGAATCGGTTTGCATAAAAGTGGATTCACATACGATCAGATCGGCGTTCATCGCGACGGTTTTAAGTCGGTTCACCCAGGAGGCGGCATAGGCGGTATCGGTGATATAGACGATTTTTTTGCCTTTTTTAATCCTGACCAGTTTTTCGATCAGCCATTTTCGGTCATAGATTTTTTCGTCAATTTTTATTGGTTCAGAGCATTCAGCGCCATCCAGTTCAGGTAGATATTTCAGGAGATTTCCCACCCAAGGCCCGGGTTCCAACCCCAGCTTTTGCATGTGCTCTTTATCTATTCTGGCGGCGTCTTTTTCGATCAGCGCATAGGCATGGCATGGTGAGCCGCCATGTGGGACCGAGATCGCATACACTTGAAAGCGGGGTTCATCTACAATCGGGCCGGTATAGGGAGTTACCAGAGGTTTTATTTTTCGTTCGAAGCGGTGATTACACGCCAGTGTTTCCTGATATCGGTAACCGCGATGGTACGCGTTTATTTCCAGGATCAGCTCCTGTTCCGACGATTTGTCCCAGTCGTAGCCGGCCAATTTAGCGGCCAGTCGATCGACAATGCCTTTGGGCCCGTGAATATGCAGCGTTTTATTTTCGCCTAGAAGAGACCTGATGATGTGATCGAATCCGATCAGATGATCGATATGGGCATGAGAAATGAACAGGTGTTTGAGCTTCAGGATGGTTTTGACTTTGCTTCTGACGCCGCAGTCGAACAGCACGGCCAGACCGTCGTTTTCGAAGTCCAGCAGCAAAAAGGGGTCTTGGGCCGCTCCCGCCACCTGCCATTTGAACGTCCACTTTGGATCGTTGTTTTCCTTGGCCGCCATCGGATGTGCTCGACTCATTGGCTGTCCTTTGCACGCCAGACTCGCGTCAGGGCTGTGATATGTTCGATGGCAAATCCATGGTCATGGACTTGGGCTTTTCCGCCCGCCCACGCTTCACAATCTCGACAAATCGACGGTGGAGCGTATCTGCCGGCGCGTTGAGTCGATCGGTATTTGTCCATTTTGAAACTGCGCCACAACTTTTTGAACGGGTAGTCAAATACGTTTCCGACTGAAGTTTGGCTTTCCCAATCTTCGCAACAGATCACCATTTCGCCGTCCCATTGGATGAAGGCAGTATCGAACAAGTGACGGCAAGGCTGCCGGGTTTCAGTTCGGGGAGTTTCCAAGGTGCGCCCCGCTTTTATCCGCCGAGCCTGTATAACCACTTCATTTACGACAGGAAGCCAGCGTCGGATATAGGCGTCCACTTCGCTCCGGTTTTCCAATTGTTCGACAAGAAGAACGCGGACAAAAGGTTTTTTCGCTCGGCGGCGGTTCTTCTCATCCACCAGAATCTGCACCGCTTCCTCGGCAGGACCAAGGTCGCCACCGGTTATCGTGTGAAACGTATCAGGTTGCAGCGCGTGGATGGAGAATCCAATTTCGTCCACTTCTCTATCGATCAGAAACGATGCGGTTTTTGACGTGAAAAATGCTCCATTGGTATTGAACGCTACCGATAATCCCAGTTTTTGCTTGGTGAATTCGACCATGTCCAGGAATTCCGGATGTAGAAAAGATTCGCCTGCACCCTGGGGTATAACCAATAAACCGCCGAAATCTTTGAACTGGGTGACAATGTCGCGATATTGCTCAGTTTTCATGAAACCGACGGCTCTATCGGAGGCTTTTTCCGGCCCATGAAACGGACACATTTGGCAGCGGAAATTGCAGGCGTTGGTCACCTCGATCTGCAAAGCGGTCGGCCGAGCATCTCCAGCTAGTCGCAAAAGGCGGTTTTTAAGTATTTGTAATGCTTTCATAAGATTTCAGCGGCACCGGTTAGAGGGTCCCTTTTACATTTATTTTGCCATATTTCATTGTTATCAATAGATCAAAACTCCGTGACGCAGGCAATGGTCGCAGACAACATGTCCCGGCAGTGAAGATTTCTTTCCGGCCATTCGTGCTCGAGCCGTTCGGTATTGCTTGCCGTTCCAAATTTTCCAGAATCCGCCTTTTTCACTCAAAACTCCGAAATCGTCTTTAGGATCTATGACGGCACAGCACGGTGAAATCGAGCCGTCGGGATGAATGACCAGGCTGTCCCATAATTTCGAACAGAAGCTGGGATCGCCTTTCAGGCGTCCTGTCACTGGAATATAGGCGGAGAGTTCCGGATTTTCCGGCAGCCAGTCTGAATCCTTTGCCAGTCGTTCTTCGGGTGTATGCGTGAACATACGCGTGATATCGACCAAAATCGGGACAAAAACGACGCGATCGACGCCGATCTCGCGAGCTTTTGCGATGACGGCTTCCGTTTCTTTTTCGGTATGGCGGTTCAGCAGCACCTGCCAACGGATTGTCGGTTTTGTCAGTCCCAATTGGTTTCGACGAGCCAGCAGAAGTTGCATGTTGTTCACGGCGGTCTCGAAATTTCCGCCTACCCGGTAAGTTGCGTATGTCTCCGAGGTCGCACCGTCGATAGAGCAGCCGATCTCATCGATGCCTGAACGAACCAGTCCATCCGTCAGGTCGGGTGTCAGGTATTGCAGGTTCGAGGAAAAGCCGATATAGCACGGATATTTTCGAGCGATGGCCAGGAATTCCAGGATATCGGGATGTCGAAGGGGTTCCCCCCAATTGGTGAGGGTCAAGGTATAGAGATAGGGGCCGAACGTTTTCATTATCGTGGAGAACAGTGTTCGTGTCATCAGGGCGGGTGGTCGAGGTATTTCGTTTCTGCCGTTGGGACATATCGGGCATTTGAGTCCGCAGGTATTGATCAGATCGACGATCAGGTGTCTTGGATATCCGAACACGCGCTGAGTTTTCAGTCTGGCTTGCAGGCCGACAAGGATATTGTTGACAGAGCGCATCGCGCTCGGCTTTACGTCGTATTTAATATCCGGATTCCGGTTCAGCCACAGTACTTCCATTCCAATTCCTTTTATATCCTCGGTCATCCCGGCCGGCGGAATTTTGAAGCTAGCACGGCCAGGGATGGTCGTCAAGTTATGCCATAATGTCATTTCGGGTTGGATTCTTGCCATTTAGATTGATTTTCTGTATATTTATAAAGTGGTGTATCGTTGTTGAACAATCATTGACGGAGGCTTTGGGTATGAAAATAAGTAAAGTGTCAACTTTTTTGACCGTATTCATTTTCTTGTTATCGACCTTTTTTCTGACTTCGGATGGTGTTTTTGCGGAAACGAGCGGTTATTACGACTTTGACGCATTTGGTCTTTCATCAGCGGCTAAACCCATCGGCGGAAATGGCCCTTTGAGCTCCAATGCGGCCATTTTAACCAGTTGGCAGTATTACAACAGCCCAACCCAGACTGAATGGTGGGTGCCCCATGATGTCTCTCGAACAGCGGCTACCAATGCATACTCCGCAACGGTCGATATCGGTTTCAATTTCAATTATTACCAGGAACGTTTCCGTTATTTAAAAGTTGCAGTCAATGGGTATGTCGATTTCAATACTGTAATGCAGGAATTTGGTTCGGTTATGAGACCCAATGTGCGGCTCGTGCATCAGCCTGGATCACCACATGCCATCTATCATTCATGGACAAACGACGCGTATGTGAATTCCAATAACGATGTCAGCTTCAATCCTGGAGCTGGGATTCTATACGGCCGAGAAGGATCAGATTTTGGTCTGAGAAATCTGATAATCGAATATTATCACGTCAAAAAACAACAAACAGGCCAACCGGATTCGCTAACAGGATGGGTCAGATTGTATGAAACATCGAATATTGTTGAGCTGTGGTATTTCAAAAACATGGGGGTAACCTGTAGCGGAAATCCGCCTCTTAACATCAATATGGATGTAGGCATGGAATCACGTATCGGCTCTTCAAAAATCGGCGATGAACCTCCGACGGATCCTTTACCCAATCCGATCAATACGGAAAGTTGGCACTATGGATGTGCTACACACGCGGGTCCTGCTATTCCTGCGACCCATTATCGTTTCGTACCCCGAACGTATCGGTGGAATAATTCGACCTATTGGCCGATGAATTTTAATTTGGTTACCGGGAACGTTCCAGATTTCTGGTCGTTATCTAATGGGGGCGCACAGGAAAACACGTGGAAATGGTATCCGACCGGTACAGGTTCAATAAATTCAGCTTGTATGGCGGTCGATTCCACCAGTTCGGAAGAAATTTTGACAACTCGTTTTATTGATTTTAACAATCATACCGGTTACCCGCAAATAACGTTTACACAAGATTTTGTCAGCGATGGAAACAACAAGATCGAAGTTTTGTTGACATGGGCCTATCTGGCACCCAATGCTGGGGTCTATCAACTGCCGTGGCAAACCCTGTGGAGCCATTCCGGGTCGAATATTAACGGACCGATAACTATCGATTTTTCGATGCCGCCGACATTCGGCCGGGAGCATGTTCAGATAGGGTTCAAATACTCACGTACCGACGACCCTGTGACCATCGCACAATGGAATATGGATACGGACCCGCTATCGAGCGGCTGGGTTCGGGATGGCACTACTCCTAGCGACTGGGTATGGCGGCAGCCTTTTGTCAATGACAATCTTCGCTGGGGTCGAGGAATAGGCCCGAAAAAGGGATATAACGGAGGGGCTTTCTTCGGATTGAGACCTGGGAACACATCCGATAATAATGGTGATTATCGGGCAGGCAGTAATACCTGGGTGAGAACCGGAGTCATAAACTGTTCCGGGTACAGCTATGTTGAATTGAATTATAAACGGTGGCTGGGGGTTGAACACAAAGGCACCACAGCGGCCGGTGATTATGGCTTTATTGAGATATCCACCAACGGAACTACTTGGACTGAAGTGTGGAGAAGCGATCAGGATTTCTCCAATGTTTTCAATGATGTCGAATGGATGGATCACACCCTCGATCTATCGCCCTGGGCGGCTAACCAGCCGATGGTTTACATCCGGTGGCGGCTGCAATCGGATTCGGATTCACAAAACTTTAGATTTTGTGGCTGGAACTTGGATGATGTCGTCGTTCGTGGCCGAACCAACGTTACAGGGTATTGGGCGATCGACAACGTTCAGTTTTCCGAAGGTGCGACTCCGACTCCAACGCCTACCTATACGCCCACCCCGTCGAACACTCCCACACGGACTCCAACGAACACTCCCACACGGACCCCGACTCAGACTCCGACTCCCAGCTCGACTCCCACTTCGACGCCAACGCCGACCGATACGCCGACGGTCACGCCCACTTGGACTTCGAGCCCGGTGCCTGTGCCTACTCAACCCGGGGATCCGACATCGACGCCGACCCCGCCGATAAAGCTGGATTGTGACAACGCTATCGAGTTACAGTGTGGGCAATACCAATCGTTCGATCCTTATAGCGAAGGCACAAACAAGGTCAATTCGTATGTCTGCCTGCCCAGTGGAATGCCGCTGTTGAACGGAAAAGAAATGGTATTCAAGGTTTATGCCTGGGAGACCGGACCCATCAGGATTCATCTGAATACTCCGGATCCATCGAATTTCGATCTTATCGTCATGCGTTTCGGTATCGACATCTGTTCGGAATATGCCAATTGTGACTGGGCGATAAGCAATGAGGTGCTTGAATTCTGGGGCGTTCAAGGATCATACTATTACATTGTGGTCGATATGGAAGAATTCAACGAGACTCCTTTTACCATTTTCGCCGAATGTGAGGGAATCCCTGCGATACCGGCAACCAATCGCATCGGCCTGGTTTTCTTGGTCGTCGTCTTAGGAGCGGTACTGCTGCTGTCGTCCCGACGCTTGGCAGCCAGGTAATCGTCGATTCTAAAACCTATTTCGTTTTAAGGTGCCGCATGTGTTTACGGCTATTTCGGCGGACTGTCAAGTCAAAGCTAAAAAGAATAGGTCATTGAAATTGCCGCGAAATAACGTGAGTAGTCCGTATCGGCTTTCAATGGATAAGGAAATTTGGCGCCGGTAATTTTAGCAGAGTCATACCTGGCTTGCCCGGCGGAAATATCCAAATGCCATTCAAAAAAATCCAGGCCGAGCCCTGCCGTGATTCCCCGCTGCGCGGTGGAAGGAATCAAAGACATCTCATACCCCGGTATTCGACTTTCGGTATAATAGAAGCCGCCTGTTCGAAGAGTCATAAACCCTGACACCATGTATTCGATACCGACATGGCCGTGCCAGATGTCTTTCATGCGCGAAGGGATGGTTGTTTCCGCCGGAATGTAGGGAGGTGATGGGTCATCGGCTTTGATTATCAGCGTCTTCAATCTGCTGTATTCCGTCCAGCCGGCATCCAGGTAAAGATCGATCCTTTCCGTAGCGATCCAATGAAATCCGATCTTCACTTCTTGAGGTATCTCGATTCGGATATTTCGTGTTCCGGAGGAGATCACGGAGCCGCCCATGATATCGGGGAGCTCGGTGGTGATTTTCGTGTCCAAGTCGTAGCGCATCTGAGGTCGGTATGTCAGGCCGGTTTTAAAGCGATAGGAAGGTGACCAAAGAACGCCTCCCAAAAAGTCGATATCCGAAAAAGATTTCATTTTCAGTTTCCAGTTCATGTCGAATGTCGGGTCAGGGCTGGACGGAAAGGGGTTGATTTTCCGTTCCCACTGGATGTGAGAACCTCTGAGGCCGGCTTTTACGCCGAACGCCCAATCTTGAAACGGCATAAACCCGATCGCCAGGTCAAGGCCTCCTGAATAGAGCGTCATGTCTGTGCCTTGGTACCGAGTTGAAGCTTTATCAGGGAACTTGATTTTGTAAGTATCGAATGTATTCAACGAGATGCCCGCACTGACAAGGCGGGCGCCGAAGTTGATGCCGGCGGTGAAATTCGGCGCCAGAGAGGGTTTGTCCAGTGTTTTCCAGCGCTTGGCGCCATCTGGTTCAACGCTTCCATCGATCAGACTTCCTGCAAGTCCTGTGCTGATGGTAAAGCGTTCTATTTCGAACAGAGATGCGGGATTGGTATGCATATTCGCCGGTTCGTTAAAACCGGTTGCCGTGAAACCGCCCAGAGCCATCGATCTGGGGCTGGCCCAGCGAAACGGAGGTGACTGTGCATGAAGCGCTGCGCACAAAAAAGCGGGAATAATCATCAGAAACAGAGTTTTTTTTGAGACCATCGGAAACCTCCACAGGCAATTGAACCCGGCAATATGAACCGCTCATTATTTTCAAGGGGTCTGCTTTATAAGTCAACTGATACAATAAGGTTCTAATTGATGAAGCGCCTGTTTTTTGCTACACTGCCTTTTTGAATGGGGATTCAACATTTTGAAATATAAGGAGAATATTGATGCGTATCGGATACATACAAATGACGCCGGAATTCGGCAGGTTGGAAGACAATGTCGCCGAAGCTCTTGAGTTGATCAGTCAGACTGAAGCGGACTTGCTGGTTTTGCCTGAATTGTTCAACAGTGGATATCTGTTTATCGAAAAAGATGAGGTCGCCGAGTTATCTGAAAGAATTCCTGATGGTTACACGACTCAGGCGCTGCTGTCGGTATCGGAGGAAACGGGGAGTCTGATTGCCGCAGGCTTGCCTGAACGAGACGGCGACAAGTTTTATAATTCCGCCGTGCTGGTCACTCCTGAGGGAAAGGTGCACCGATACCGTAAAACTCATTTGTTCGACAGAGAAAAGCTGTTTTTTGATCCGGGAGATACCGGATTTGAGGTTTTTCATACGAAGAAAGGCGTTCGGATCGGGTTGATGATATGTTTTGATTGGTATTTCCCGGAATCCATGCGCACGTTGGCGTTGTCTGGCGCCCAAATAATCGCGCATCCATCAAACCTGGTTCTGCCTTATTGTCCACGGGCGATGGTGACCCGCTGCCTGGAAAATCGCGTTTTCGGTATCACCGCAAACAGATCAGGGCGGGAGCAGCGAGGCGGTTTCGAACTCACTTACATCGGTAACAGTAGGATCATCGGCCCGGATGCAACCGTTCTATGCCGGAGCGATGCGGAAGAGACGATTGTTTCCGTATGTGATATCGATCCTTCTATCGCCGATAATAAATCACTCAACAGCAGAAATAATATCGTGTCCGATCGTCGGCCGGAATTGTATCACCCTACCTGTTCATGACGGAAATAAAGGTGATAATGCCTTGACCGGAAAGCATTTAAACGCTAAACATACGTCCTGAACCCTGGTGTTGAGCAGGTCTTATTGTTTTGGATTTATCTATATTGTCATGAAAAATAAAAAGTCATTTCTTTTCGCATTTCTAACAGTATTGATATCTTTGGTTGTCACAGCTTTAGGGTTGGAGATAATCGTCAGAATAGTGTTTTTTCAGCCGACAGGCCGGACGGCTGTTCCCTATGAAATGCGTTTGTCGGAACTCGAGGGCGTGGAATATGAACTCACACCCAATCGTGAATATCGATGGAAGTACGGGCCGCGAAAACTGTTCGAACGAGGTTTCAGTATTCCCGTGAGAATAAATTCCGATGGATACCGTGGTCGAGAACTTCTGGATCCAAAACCAGGCAATCACTATCGGATTCTTGCTTTAGGTGATTCATTCACCCTGGGAGTTGGTGTCAGAGAGGAAGATATATGGGTTACCAGACTTGAAAATTTGATTCGGACAGAAAAGTCGTCTGAGTTGGCGAAGAAATATGACGTTGTCGAAATAGTCAATACTGGTGTAGGAGGCTGGGATACTTTAGCGGAATATCATTACCTGCGTCAGAAAGGCATGAAGCATAATCCGGATGCAATCATATTGGGATTTTGTGTGAACGATTTTCAAATCGATTTTGCCGAGATTTGGATAGATAGTGAAGGCATGATGAGAAGTCGTCAAAAAGGAAAAACACGAGAGAGGTTTCAGGGTTTGTTGCTGAAAGATAATACATCTAAAAAGAAGTGGTGGGAGTGGATAGCTGAAAACAGCCATTTGATTCGATGGATCAGTAGCAGAGACATGATTTTTCAAAGCAACCCATTGATGGCTCAGTACGGAAAAAGAGAAAAAAGATTGGTTTTTAGGGCTGTCGATAAGATTCATTCAATTGCTAAAAAGGCAAAGATACCTCTATACATATGCCTATTCCCGTATCTTGAAGATACGATTTCCGGTTGTGATAAGCAGGGGCTCGATGAATTGGAGGAACATTGCCTTGCCTTGGAAATACCTGTGTTGAGAATGGATGAGGCTTTGAAAGGTCGTCGAGCGGAAGATTTATGGGTGCATCCCAGAGATCATCACCCGAATGCTGTGGCGCATGCGCTATACGCCGAGCATATCTATAAATATTTTTTCGTGGAAAAATAATGTTACAATGGTTGAGGTCGTAGTTTGAGTGGAAATCTTCAGCAGGTAAAGAGATGAAAGCAGAGGAGAAAGATTTATCGATTATCACGATCTCGACGAATGAAGGGTCGCAGCTTGCCGACAGCGCGCGTTCGATATACGCCGGTTTGGGTGATCTGAAAGTGGAATATTTTGTGATCGACAATGCGTCCTCGGATTCAACCACAGACGTAATCGCCGACTACCCCGATATTCATCTGATTAGGAACACGGAGAAAAAAGGGTTTGCCACCAACAACAATTCGGCGATGATGCGATCCACCGGGAAATATATTCTTTTATTGAATCCTGATACCATATTGGATACGGATACACTGCCTTACATGGTTTCCTACTTGGAAAATCATCCTGATGTCGGTGCGGCGTCATGCAAGCTGGTCAATCCGGACGGCTCGATACAGTACACCGCCCGTCGTTTTCCCACCCCGGCGGCGGTTGTTGCCCGGTGGGCTCATTTTGACCGCTTGTTTCCTCGTATACAATCGTTGCAGAGTTACCTGATGAGTGACTGGGATCATGAGACGGAGCGGGACGTCGACTGGCTTGTCGGCGCCTTCATCATGGTTCGGCGGGAGGTTCTTGACAGCGTCGGATTGCTGGACCCGGCATTTGATCCTCTTTATTATGAGGATATCGACTGGTGTTATCGAATATGGAAAGCCGGTTGGCGGATTCGGTACGTTCCTCATGTAAAAATCGTGCATTTATATGATCGAGAAAGCGCTCAGACATTGTTCAACAAGTGGACGTTTGTTCATTTACGAAATATCTTACGGTATTTCTGGAAACATAGGCGAGGTCTTTGATGCGGGTTATTCTGGTCAATTCTCCCTGGGTTTGCAATGAGCGATATACAAGCGTCAAAGCAGGAGCGCGCTGGCCGCATGTTCGATCCAGAAAAAAAACGCTTCCCTATTATCCGTATCCATTTGCGATGGCTTACGCAACAGCCAATCTTGTTCGCGCCGGCCATGATGCGGTGTTGCTGGATGCCGTAGCGTTGGAGATGACCACTGAAAAGGCCTTGAAAACCATTATCGACGATGAGCCGGATCTGGTGGTTTTGGAGACGTCGACGCCGTCGATTTATGTTGACCTTGAGTTTACTGAACATTTATCGGAAAAATTGGATGTCCCAATTGTTTTTTCAGGGCCTCATGCCACAGCGCTTCCCGATGAGGTTTTATCAAAATCGAATGCGCTTGCAGTGCTCCGCGGTGAATATGACGAGACGATCGTGGACCTGGTTTCCACCTTGGAATCTCATAGAGACTTGAGCGGTGTTTCAGGCTTGTCATGGCGATCGAATGGAACGATAAAAAACAACCCTGATCGACCGCTGATTCAAAATTTGGATGATTTGCCGTATCCCGAACGCGATTCGCTGCTGATGGAAAAATATACTGACCCGGCTTGTAAAAAATTTCCCAATGTGAGTATTTTAACCAGCCGCGGCTGCCCTCATTCCTGCGTGTTTTGCCTGGAATCAACCGTTTTTTTTCATTCACCCTCATTTCGAAGACGTCGTCCGGAGTGTGTGGTCGATGAGATGCTGTACGTCAAAGAAAAATTCAACGCCCAAGAAATCTATTTTGACGATTCGTCGTTCACTGCCAGCCGAGATCATGCAAGGGCTGTTGCAGAAGAGATTTTAAAGCGCAATCTTAAAATACCATGGTCGGCAATGGCCGATGCCAGGGTGGATGACGACACGCTGAAGTTGCTGAGACGGGCGAATTGCATCGGTTTGAAATTCGGTGTCGAAACAGCGGATAGAGAACGGATGGAGGCGATACACAAAAATCTTGATTTGGATCATGTCAAACGTTTTGTTTCCACTTGTAAAAAATTGGGTATTGCGACCCACGGAACCTTCATGTTCGGTTTGCCGGGAGAAACCCGGGAATCGCTGCGTAAAACACTTGAATATGCGGAGCAGTTGCGATGTACAACCAGCCAGTTTTCCGTCGCGACGCCATTTCCCGGCACACCGTTTTACGATCAGGCGGTTCGGGAAGGATGGTTGATTACGGATGACTGGTCACGCTGGGATGGAGCCGGGTCGTCGGTATTGGCTTATCCGGATTGTTCACAAGAAGATATACTCGAAGCGCTCGAGAAAGCCAGGAAAATGAAAATCCGGCTTCTGTTGAAAAATCCGCCGGTTTTGATGCAATACCTATGGAAATTGTATAAAATTAAAGGTTTTAAAGGCTTGATGACGGATTTGACTGCAAAGACACGATATATGATCGAAAAAATCCCGGCTCGAAAGACGGACCCGTGATGGAATATCGTCCCGAGATAACCTGGAAAGCACAGGAATATATCCGCACACACGGATTGGCGCCGACTCATAAACGCATAGTCGAAATCACCGGCAAGAACCGCGTCGTGCTCGATGTCGGCTGTGCCTGGGGATACTTGGGGGAGGCTTTGAGCACCAATGGATGTCGAGTCATTGGTATTGAAAAGGATGCCGCCGCCGCTGAACAAGCTCGAGAAGCTTGTGAAAAGGTCCTTGTCGGCGACGTGGATGATCCCAGAGTATTATCTTCGGCCGGCAAGGATTTCGATGTAATAATATGTGCGGATGTTCTGGAACATCTTGTCGATCCATGGACAGCCTTGAAAACCTTAAAAAATCTTCTAGGGCCGGAAGGCGAACTCATTGTATCCATTCCCAATATCGCTTATTGGCAAATGAGACTGCATCTTTTAAAGGGACGGTTCGATTACACCGATACCGGCCTCCTGGACAGGACTCATCTTCGGTTTTTCACAATCGATACATTCAAGCAAATGCTTCGTGAATGCGGATTGAAGATAACCGAAAGAATCATCAACGATGCCGGGCTTCCTGGTTTTCCCAGACCGAAAGATTGGAGCAGGCTGCCGTCTTGGGTAAGACAGATGGTGACCTGGTTTCCCAATTTATGTGTTTTTCATGCCATCTATCGGTTGAAACCTGAAAGAGATGCTTGATGGACAGGCTTCGCCGGATTTTGATGCAAATACTTCCCCGTGGCTGGTGGGATCGAATCGACCTGGAAAACGCCGGAATCCGTGATTTCGTACGCAAAGCCGCTGGGCAGGTCGCTCCTGATGAACGCCTGCTGGATGCAGGCGCCGGCCAATGCCTCTATAAAAACTTTTTTCGGCATGCTCGTTATATCGCTGTGGATTTTGGGTGTGGAGAGAACAAATGGGACTATTCCGGCCTGGATGTGCTGGGACGATTGGAAAACCTGCCTTTCCAGGATGCCGTCTTCGATGCCGTTCTGTGTACGCAGGTCCTCGAGCATGTTCCTGAGCCGGAAAAGATTTTGCGGGAGCTTCACAGGGTGACGCGGTCGGGCGGCAGGCTATATTTAACGGCGCCTCAGGGTTTTGGTGAGCATCAGGCGCCGCACGACTATTTCCGTTTTACACGTTATGGGTTGCGGCACATCCTTGAAAAAGCAGGCTGGTCCGTCGTCTCGATCGAACCCCGCGGCGGCTTTTTCCGATATATCGCTGTGATGATGATGTGGTTTTATATCTATTTTTTCCCTGAATCGCGACCCAAATGGCTCAAGATTGTGTTGGCTCCGCTCCAATTGCTTGTCGCAGTGGGGTTGATCGTTGTCGGTGTTCCCATCGTGCAGGCTCTGGACGGGTTGGACCATGAAAAATGTATCACGCTGGGCTATGCAGTGGAATGTTTTCGAGAGAAGGAAACGGAAAGCGATGATCGATAAGAAATGTCTCCATAAAAGTGATATTATGCGCCGATTGATTTTGACGAATGTTGAAATGCGATTAAGAGAATGCAGATTGGTAAAATTCTTTCATCCGATGTGGGAGTGAGGTTGAGAGTATGCTGGCCGACAGCGATCTTTCGTCCGATATGGGATGCCGATCTTCGGGGCTGATGACCCGCTATGGTTGTTTTTTACAGGAATGGCTGTTGAGTATTCCGTTGTTTATCGGCTGGTTTTTCTCACTGCACGGTACTGTTTCCGGCCTTGTTTTTCCGGCAGGCTGGTTTGTCATGGGCTCGGCAACCGGCATAACCTGTCATCTGGGGTGCCTGGCTCGGCGTGAATGCGGAGATTTAAGGTTTGTCTGCTTATCGCTCTATAAAAAATACCCGGTGTGGTTAAACTGGGTTTTAGCGTTGGTTTGTATCGGAGTTTTGCTTAAGCCATTTTTTGCGCTCAGCGTTTATCTCGCTGCCGGTTTGGCTTTTTATCGAGGTTATGCTTTCAGAGGAATGGAAAAAAAGGGGTTGGGAGCGCTGTTTCTGGATATGTCGATTCGGATAGCTGGTGGAATTGTGCTTGGAAGGATATAGCTCGATGCAGCCCAGGTTTGTTTCCAGAAATCCAACCGCTTTTCCTGCCGTTATCTTGTTTTCGATTGTAATTGTTTCGTGGTTCGTTCAAACGACGTTTCCCGTTCAAAGTTTTGATTTTTATTATCATTTAGCCACAGGCCGATGGATTGTCGACCACGCATCGATACCATTCCACGATGTTTTTTCATCGACAGCGCCGGGAACGCGCTGGGTCACCCATGAGTGGGCAACGCAGGTTGCTCTGTATCTGGCGTATCTTTTATTTGGTATCGACGGTCTTGTTTTGTTGAAAGCCGCTTGGCTGTCGGCGGCGGCGGCTCTGTTGTGCCTGCTGGGCGGCAAACTGCAATCCCCGGCTTGGTGGACGGCGCTTCTAGTGTCTGCTGCAGCGCCATGCATCGCTTTTCGCGCTTTTTTGCGTCCGCATGTCCTGTCCTATGGCCTGATGATTATTCTCCTGACAATGCTTTATGGAAACGTTCCAGCCAAAAAACGCTCGCGAATCATCTCCCTTGGAGTCCTGTTTTTCATTTGGGGCAATTGCCATTCAGCCTTTGTTTTTGGGATTTTTATCCTGAGTGTTTATGAATGCAGTTCACTGCTCAGTGATCGGTCTCATTTTCGCCAAAATGTTCGAGACAGCCTATCGACAGTTGGTGTCGCATCGGGGGCCTCCATGCTGAATCCGAATACCTGGCGGTCTTTTATGTATCCCTTTAAATTCATAAAGCATTCCGAGTTGTTCGGTCTGGTGGCTGAATTGCGCCCGATCACGACTGCGGAATTCAGAGGGGCGTGGTTCATCCCGATTTTTTACGTCTTGATGATTGCGGCCGCCCTGGTTTTTCTGATCCGCATACGGCATGGTTCATATCGGGAACTGGTATATCTGGTAGTATTCGGCTACATGGCAATTAACAGCATTCGAAATTTGCCCAATGCGGTATTGGTTGTTTTACCCGGCTTATTTTTACACGGTGGAGCCTTGCTGGGGCGGATAACGGATCGGCTCAGCGGGAAGCGCATCGGGTTGGCGGCAGCGGCCGCCGCGGTCGCTTTGGCGCCGATCTTTATGATCTACACGGCTCTTTCTCGAGGAATTCCCACAGAGCGGCTTGGCCGCAGGCAGGTAGGCTTGGGTATTCGGGAGATGAATTACCCTCTGGGCTCTGTCGATTATTTAAAGAAAAATTCCATAAACGGTCATTATTTCAACACGTTCGCTTTTGGAGGCTACCTGTTATGGGCTCTTTATCCTGAGCCTTCCGTATTCATCGATGGGCGTCTTTTCGTTTTTTACGGTCCTGTCATGAAAGCATACCGTGATGTGATCGATGGTGGGCTGTCTTTGGATGAGTTACACAGGCGTTATGGTGTGACGCATCTTGTGCTGGCCTATCCGGAATCGTCGGAAGGAATGAGAGAGGGATTATATACATCATTGCTGAAAAGCTCCGACTGGAGACCGGTTTATTGGGATGACAATTCCATGGTTTTTTTACTTCAAAATTCTGAAAATGCTGCGCTTGTAAGCAGAGATGCCTACAAGGTGGTTCATCCATTGCATAGAACGATTGAACAGATCGATGCCATGCTGAAATCGAACCCGGAAGCAGCCTATCAAGAAGCTGTCAGAGCCCACCGCTTTTATCCGCGTAACACCGGCGCCGCGGTCATTTTGGGTCGTTATTGCCAAAACTATGAGCATTCATATCTCAAAGCGGTTGAATACTATGATCTGGTTTTGAACAAACACCCAGACAACAAACAGATACGGATTCAAAAGGCAAGAGCTTTGATGGATTACGGCTTGTTTTCAGAAGCCGAAGCGGAATGGCGAAGCGCCGTCGATCCCAAGAGGTTTGATGGATTTATCATGATGAATATCGGTATATGTCTTCATCGTCAGGGTAAGCCTGATAAAGCCATCGAGTATTATAACCTGGTCGATAAGTCAGGATATCGCTCTGCCGAGCTAATGAACGGATTTGGTATTTATCATATCGAAAAAGGTAATATTCAGCAGGCGATGTCATATTGGAGAAAAGGGTTGGAGTTGGAACCTGAGCACAAGCAGATGCAGCGCAATTTGCTTAGGGCGGAACGGATGTTGGAACGGAGCATGCAGGAAGGGGATGAATGATGGACTCGGTGCTGAGTTGGGAAGTCTTGCGGTTGGGTATGATGGTCTTTTTTGCTCGGGTTATCGATGTATCTGTCGGAACTGTAAGAACGATCAGTACCGTTCATGGCCGGATGAAAACCGCTTTTATTCTGGGCGCTGTGGAAGTGAGTGTCTGGATAGTGGTAGTATCAAAGTTGATTGAGAAAATATCCGACCAACCGATTTTGGTTGTTTTTTATGCGTTGGGGTTTTCGACAGGCAATGTTGTTGGTATTCTACTGGAGAGACGGATCGCGTTTGGTTATGCAGGTTTGAGAATTTTTTGCAGAAAAAAAGGCAAGGAAATGGCTGAAGCGCTTCGAAAAGCGGGATTTGCTGTAACAACCTTTCTGGGTCAGGGAAAATCAGGCCCTGTCCTTGAAATATATACGGTATGTAAACGCAGGCAATTGAAGGATATTCTGGAAATTTCCCAAGAAATCGAACCGGATGCTTTTTTCACTTCAGAGCATGTCGGTACGGTGCGGCAAATGGTAAAAACGCTGGAAAAACAACGAACCAGTTGGTGTGATTTTTTAAAAAGGAAGTAGCTGTCAAGGGATGGTTTGAGAATTGACAGAGGAGAAACTCATTTACTAGGAGGTTATAAAATGAAGTTACAGAGAAAGATGATATGTTTTCTGTTGGTGATGGTCGTTTTTGTTTCTGTTCATCGGGTGGAGGGGAAAAAAGGTTCCGAGTTGATGGAAATATCGGAGTTTGCCGGGGCCGATCCCGAAGCGAGGCTGGACTGGGTCAATAAAAAACTTGAAAGCAAAGAATTTACTTCAAGTGATATCAGTTCGGATTTGATGACTCGATTGATAATGGATGTGCTGGTCAAGCAGGCGACAGCGAAGGATCAGATGACGAAGTATGGAGAAATCCGCGGCAAATACACAAAGCTCGTTTCGACATACGAGTTGGAGAAATATCTTGCCATGCAATATCTCGCCACTGTCCCGGAAGCTATGAACGCCGATGCCGAAGGAAAATGTAAAATAATTCACGGGCTGCACACGAGGGGTGTGTTGTCCTGGCCGGGCATAGCGGATGTGTTGACAGGGATGATGGTCTATCATTTGGCGACGGATAAAAAATATCAAGACATGACATCCATGCAAAAAATTGATTATTTGACCAGTTTGGAAGGTTTGAAAGTGGTGTCGAACATGACGTCGTCGCAATTTTCCAAGTGTGTTGCGGCTGAGTTGATTTCGGGGACCCCGAAAGATAAACAGCCGGAATTGATAAACGAAATTAACGCTATGTCTGATTTCTTCACCAAGTCATCGGTTCAAAAAGGATATCTCGACTGAAAAGACATCGGCGGTGGTATTCATTTGACAAGACGATTGACTTGGATAAAACTTGTGGCGATAGTTTGTGGTATCAGGCAGCCGTTATGGCGCTGAGAACAGACATCGATGTGGGGGAGGAGACATGAACACTTTACTGAGCAGGTCTAAAGGCAAATGGACTGGCGTGAAAAAACTGTGGCTGGCGCCAGGGAAATCCGTATGTGAAAGCGATATCTCGGCAGAAGTCAATGAAACGGCGATGGGTCGCAGCGCTGTAATCGAATATTCATGGTCTTTGGAGGGGGAGCGCCAGGAGGGGCACTTGTTGCTGGCAACAGATTATGGAAAAGGAAACGTTCAGGCTGCCTGGGTCGATTCCTTCCACAAATCGACCGGCATCATGGTTTTAAAAGGGCAGTTCACCTCACCTGACACCATCGATCTGACGAGTCAGTATTCGACGGCGTCGGCGCCCGGGTGGGGATGGCGAATGGTTATTCGAGCTCCGGATGATCATCACCTGGAATTGATCAACTATAATGTGACGCCCGAAGGCGAAGAACTCTTGACGATCGAAGTCAAGTTAAAACGAGCGAAGGCCTGACCAAGATATGCCTGAAAAAATGAATCGGACAAATAATTACATCCTGCCGCATGGTAAAACTCATTCGATTTGTAAGTTTCTTGTTTTGACGGCGTTAATCGCGCTTGTTTCCAAATCGAGTGTTTTTGCAACCATTTACCCGACAAATTTAAAGTATTTTAAACTTGTCCAGACTCCTGCTTTTGAAGGAGATCAAATACTTTTCATAAAATTGGATCGTGAGATTTACAAGTATTCCGGGCCGGATTTCAATGATGTCCGTGTGTTTGACGCAAAGGACAAGGATATTGAAAGAATCATCAGGCGGATGGATGAAATCGGCGGGTTTGTTCCGGTGCCTGAATACAAGATTTCACTGGATCAGGAAAACAAGGCGACGATCATCGCGATTCATACCGACAAAGAACCGGTGACGGCGTTTCGACTGGATATCGACCCCCCAGTTTTCGAAAAAAAAGTGACGGTCCAAAAAGTCATGGATGGGGAGACGGTCGATATCGTTCAAAAGCTCATCCAAACCCAAGTACAAGATGATGCAGCAGCTCAAAATATGACGATCTCTTTTGATGAAACTCGAAACCAGGAATATCGGATAGTAATCGACGACAGTGATTCCGAACCATTGAAAATTGTTGCTGTATTTTTTTCTGTGCCGGAATATCGTCTATATTTTCAAGCGCAGGGAAACGTGTCCTATCAATTATATTGGGGTGAACCAAAAGTTGAGCCGCCGGTCCAGGATGCTTCCTTTTTGAAACAGGCTCTGGAGAGGGATGTTTCGGTTAAACAGGCTCGAGTCGGTCGCGGTTTTGCCAATCCCCGGTATGGTTCGCCCCGGAGCGATGGTCGGTCGGGTGACAGCGGGTATTCATGGGCTTTGTTTCCGATAATTGCGGTGATTTTGGCTGTATCGGGATTGGCATTTACCAAATTGGGCAAGCGAAAAGAATAATGCGGACAGGTTTTTCAGGGTTATACAGCCGGTGGCATAAAAAAAACACGGATTGTCTTGACATGATCGATTTGCACGTGTATCTATTTGCTTCGGTCGGCCTGCTGACTGATGATGAAGGCGCGTAGCTCAGTGGGAGAGCACTTCTCTGACGCGGAAGGGGCCAGGGGTTCGACCCCCCTCGCGCCTATAATGAAGGTAAACAATAACCCGGGGGATACCCGGGTTATTGATCATCCGATAAAAAAGCCCTTTGAATGGGGAAAATCGAAAGCCGGCTGATGGATGTGAAAGCCTGCCGACGCTAATGGAGAGTGTAATCTTTTTTTTAAAAAACGTTATTCGTTTGAACAGGAGTGACTCATGGCTGAAATGATCACCCTTAAATTGCCCGACAACAGCAATTTTGAGGTGCAAGCGGGAATTCTGGTAGATGATTTGATTGACAAGATTCTCCCGCAGAAAAAAAAGAAAATAATTGGAGCCGTCATCGACGGAGAAATTCTGGATTTACGGGAACCTCTTTTGTCAGGAGGGTCGCTGGAATTTTTGTTTATGGGTGATACCAGGGCATTGGAGATTCTGCGCCATAGCGCATCTCACGTTATGGCCGAAGCCGTGTTACAGGTTTTTCCCGACGCAAAGCTCGGTATCGGACCGTCCACTGATGAGGGGTTTTACTATGATTTCAAGTTGTCCCGCCCGTTTTCTCCGGAGGATGTCGAGCAGATTGAAAAGCGTATGAATAAGCTGGTGACTGAGAATCGAGCATTCGAGCGGACTGAAATGTCGATCGAGGAAGCCATACGTTATTTTGGTGACAAGGGAGAAGTATTTAAAGTCGAGTTGATTCGTGATCTTGCAGATAAAGGTGAAACGGTTATTTCGATTTACAGGAGCGGAGAATTCGAGGATTTATGTCGCGGTCCTCACCTTAGACATACCGGCCAGTTGAAGATTTTCAAACTGTTGTCAACTGCGGCCGCTTATTGGCGAGGCGATGAAAGAAACGCGGTTTTACAGCGCCTGTATGGTACTGCTTTTTGGAATGCGGATGATTTGAAAGCTCATCTGGAAAACCTGGAAAAAATCAAGCAGCGGGATCATCGGCGGCTTGCGCGGGAGCTGGATTTATTTTCTGTTCATGAGGATGTTGGAGCCGGCCTGGTTTTCTGGCATCCAAAGTTGGCGATGGTTCGTCATCTGATCGAAGAATTTTGGCGTGAGGAGCATATCAAGCGTGGCTACGGCTTTGTATATACGCCGCATATCGCACAGGAAGTTATCTATCGCACTTCCGGACATCTGGAAAACTATGCCGAGAACATGTATTCCCCGTTGTTGATCGATGAGAAGCCGTATTATTTAAAGCCGATGAACTGTCCCGGGCATATAAAAATTTATCAAACCAAACGTCGCAGTTATCGTGATCTTCCGATCCGGTATTGTGAGTTAGGCACTGTTTATCGATATGAGCGGAGCGGTACATTGCATGGTATGTTGAGAGTGCGAGGTTTTACTCAGGATGACGCCCATGTTTTCTGTACTCCTGATCAAATAGCCGATGAAGTTTTCGGCATCATCGATTTGGTCGATACCTTAATGACGGCTTTCGGTTATACCTATACGATCTTTTTAGCCACTCGTCCGGAAAAAGCGCTGGGTTCTGAAGAAGAATGGCGGGTGGCGACGGAAGCGTTGAAAAATGCGCTTGAAAGATGGGGAAAGCCTTACCAAATAGATGAAGGCGGCGGGGTTTTCTACGCGCCGAAAATCGATGTCAAGCTTAGGGACGCTTTGGGGCGGGAATGGCAAGGACCGACGATCCAAGTCGATTTGAATCTGCCTAAACGGTTTGATGTCACGTATATCGGCGCCGACAATGCCGAACATGAGGTCATCATGATTCATCGAGCGGTTTTGGGGTCGATGGAGAGGTTTGTCGGTGGTTTGATCGAGCATGTCGGCGGGGCGTTTCCGATGTGGTTTGCGCCGACACAGGCCATTGTTTTACCGATCACGGATCTTCAACTAGACAGCGCTTATGAATTAAAAAAGCGATTGGAAAAAGCCGGACTGAGGATAGAAGTCGATACGCGGAACGAAAAAATCGGCTATAAGATTCGGGAAGCTCAGGCCATGAAAATCCCCTATATGCTTGTTTTGGGCGCCAAAGAGCAGGAATCCGGTGAGATTTCCGTTAGGCATCGTAAAAACGGCGATTTGGGCGCCATGAATGTGGAAGCGTTTATAGCTCGGTGTCATGATGAAATATCTCGGAAAACGATGGAATAGACATTAGAATCACAGAAAGGTATTGGGTTCGATAGAGTGTTCTTCAAGGTATTTGGATTGTTTCAATGGGAGGTCTATGCAGGCTAATAAAGACGAATGTCGTATCAACGAAAAAATCAGGGCTCCACAGGTTAGGTGTATCGGCCCGGACGGCAATCAGTTAGGTATCATTTCCCGGAATGAGGCTTTAGAGCTGGCGAGGGAAAATGAACTGGATCTGGTCGAAGTTTCACCGAATGCCGACCCGCCGGTTTGTCGGATCATGGATTATGGTAAATATAAATATCAAAAATCCAAAAGAGATTCCGGAAAACAGAAGCAGAAAGGTTCAACGGTCAAAGAGGTCAAATTCCGGCCCAAAATCGATGTGCATGATTACAATTTCAAGAGAGATCATGTCGAGAGGTTTTTAAAAAAGGGCGCGAAAGTCAGGGTGACCATCATGTTCAGGGGCCGGGAGCTGGCTCACACGGACAAAGGTCGGGAGATACTTGAAAAGGTTGCGGAAGAAATGACCGAGATTGCCAAAGTGGATCGTCAACCACTGCTTGAGGGACGCAACATGACTATGCTATTGTCACCAAAGTGATGGACGCTTTGAACCCATAACGTATTTAACATAGTGTCTTTAAAAGAAAAAGAGGTTTGAGATGCCGAAAATAAAAACTAACAGGGGAGCAGCCAAGCGGTTTCGGGCGACCGGAACGGGCAAGCTGCGCAGATCGAGCGCTTTTCGAAGCCATATTTTAACCAAGAAAACCACAAAACGTAAACGTCAGCTTCGAAAGTCAGGGTTGGTACATGAAAATGACCATCAATTGGTCAAGAAGCTGATTCCTTACAAGTAGCTGTTGAAATGAAGCTGTCAAGGCGGAGGATTAAACGATGGCACGGGTAAAAAACAGTGTAACGTCAAGGCATCGCCATAAAAAAATATTGAAATTGGCAAAGGGTTATCGAGGATCACAGTCCCGGCGTTATCGTGCGGCGGTCGACGCTGTAAACAAAGCCGGTAGGCATGCATATATCGGAAGAAAGTTGAAAAAGCGACAATTCCGATCGCTTTGGATACAGCGCATCAATGCAGGCGCTAGATTGAACGGTGTGTCATACAGCCAATTGATTTCCGGTTTGAAAAACGCCGGTATCGATCTGGACAGAAAAGCCCTGGCTGATCTGGCCATGCATGAGCCTGAAGCTTTTACGGCTCTGGCCCAAATGGTGAAAGGGCAGTAATCGACTTGAGAAGGGACGGCGATGAACTCTGATACGTTCGTGCCGGAACTCCAGGCAAAACTCGACCTTCTAGAAACACGAATTCGTCAGATACTGGACCATGCAGCCGGCCTGAAACGTGAAAATATTCAATTAAGACGGGAAATGGACGATCTCCGGGCACAACTCGAACTCGGAGGATTGAATAGTCAATACTCGTCAGCGGAGGTGGAGCGGTGGAAGGCGGAAGTTCAGGATTTGAGAACAACCAGAGATCAGATAACGGGATCGATAGAAAATCTTCTGGTGGTGATCGAAGAACTCCAGATGGATTTGGACGGCAAAACCCCGCTTCAAGATTGACGGGCCCGGGAAAAACCGAGCAGCGGGTTCAGGTCGACATCTATGGAATTCATTATGTCGTTGTGGCGGAAGACAATCCGGACAGAGTGATCGAATTGGCAAATCGGGTCGATCAAAAAATGAGGCAGATTGCTGAGATGAATCCAGGCCTCGCAACCGCCAAAATCGCGATTCTGGCAGCGTTGAATTTCGCAGAAAAAGCAGACCGTCAGGAATCAATTTATAATTTAGTTGCACAGCGATCGGATTTGTTGTTAAAATTGATTGAAGCTGAACTGAACGATTGATTGGAATTAACCGGTTCAGATAGGAAAGGTTGTTCAGCCGGTAATGGCGGTTAAGTGATAAGTAAAAATGATCCGCGTTAAAGGGCGATTATGGATATTTTGGTGGTGATCAAACTGACAATTATTCTGCTGATATCAGGATTTTTTTGTGAATGGTTTTTTCGCAGAATGTCTCAGGTTGACCCTCCTGCTGTGTTTGTGATGAGTTGGAGCTTGTTGGGCCAACACCTTTTAAAAGGGAGCTCTTTTTTCATTATGGCTTTCATGCCTGAGATAGTCAGGACGAAAAAAATAATGATGGGGGCACCCACCTGTGCAAACAGGTTCAATAGATCCTGCTCACACGGCATTTTGCGGGAGGGTTTTTTTATCACTCAAATATCGTTTCCTTCCACCATCCAGGCTCTGAATACCATCCTCTCTGAAACTTGATAACAGCCTCGATCAGGCTGTTGATGGGAGGTGAGAGCAATTAGCCCGTTTTTATGTATTACTATAGGCGTTGTCGCTTTGCTTGCGGGTGCGATTGGAGGCGTGTTTTTTCAATTGTTCCTGGCTGGTTCAAAATCCAGTAAAATGCTCTCTTCAGCAAAACGAGAATCCCAAGAACTGATTGAAAAAGCCGAAACAGACGCGCAAGTTATTCGACAGAACGCCGAAGTTGAAACCAAAGAAAATACGATACTGCAATTAAAAGAGCTGGATCGAGAAACACGAAAACGACATTCGGAATTGCAAAGGCTTGAAGACAGATTATTGAAGCGGGAAGAAATTCTTGCGGGGAAAGAAAATCTTTTCGACAAACGTGAGCGCACATATAACCATAAACTCAAAGAGCTTTCCAATCGTCAAAAAAGTATCGATAAGCTCGAAAAAAAGAGGCAGGACCTGATTCGTGAACAAGAGTCGGAGCTTTTACGCGTTTCGGCGTTGTCACCGCAGCAGGCAAAAGAAATCATCATACAGCGTATGGAAGGTGAAGCCAGAAAAGATGCTGCCGCCCAAATAAAGAAAATTATCGACGATGCGACAGATCAAGCCGAAATGAAAGCCAAAGAAATTATCGCTACGGCTATTCAACGTATGGCGTCGGATTTTGTCAGTGAAACGACGGTCAGTGTAGTCAACTTGCCGTCCGATGAGATGAAAGGTCGAATTATTGGGCGTGAGGGACGAAATATACGAGCTCTTGAAGCGGCTACAGGTGTCGATTTGATTATCGATGATACTCCGGAAGCGGTGATTGTGTCGGCTCATGACCCCATACGCAGGGAAGTTGCGGCGACTGCCCTGAACCGACTTATCTCCGATGGACGCATTCATCCCGCTCGCATCGAGGAGATTGTCGATAAAGCTCAGAAGGATATTGACAAGTCGATTCGTGAAGCGGGTGAGCAGGTTGCTTTCGAAGTGGGTGTTCAAGGATTGAAGCCTGAATTGATCCGATTGTTGGGCAGGCTGAAATATCGAACGAGTTATGGCCAAAATGTGTTGCAGCATTCCCGTGAAGTTGCTTTTATCGCCGGAATGATGGCTTCGGAGCTGGGAGTCAACACCAAACTTGCCAAGCGTGCAGGACTGCTGCACGATATCGGCAAAGCGGTCGACCATGAAATTGAGGGATCACATGCGCTCATCGGCGCCGAGATTGCTCAGAAATATAATGAACCAAGGGAAGTCGTCCGAGCTATGGCCGCTCACCATGGGGATGAGGCGCCTTCAACGATAGAAGCGGTATTGATCCAGGCGGCGGATGCATTGTCAGCGGCTCGGCCGGGAGCGCGACGTGAAATTTTGGAAACCTATCTAAAAAGACTGGAAAAACTTGAAGAAATATCGACTTCTTTCAAAGGCGTGGAAAAATCCTTTGCCGTGCAGGCAGGGAGGGAAATACGAATTATTGTTATACCTGAGGACGTGTCGGATAATGAAATGGCTTTGATAGCTCGGGATATCGCCAAGCGGATCGAACAAGAACTGGAATACCCGGGAGAAATTAAGGTGACTGCTATTCGAGAATCCAGAGCGGTGGAATATGCAAGATGAAAGATAGATCAAAATCATTCAATGGAAAAAATGTTTTACCTTATGTGCAGTCTCCGGTGGCGCTGCGGAGGCTCAATATCGATGCGCTGGCCAATCTTGCTGAAGAGATACGTGAGACGATCATTGAAACGGTTTCGAGAACGGGAGGCCATTTGGCTTCAAATCTTGGTGTTATCGAGTTGACATTGGCATTGCATTATGCGTTTGAAACGCCTGCCGATAAGCTCATCTGGGACGTTGGACATCAAGTTTACTGCCATAAAATCATAACGGGCAGATGCGGTGAGTTTTGCAAAGGTCTGAGGCAATATAAAGGTTTGTCAGGTTTTCCAAAGAAATCTGAGAGTGAATATGATCATTATGATACGGGCCACGGAGGAACTTCGCTGTCGTTCGCGATAGGAATGGCTGAGGCCATAAAGCGTTCGGGTCAGGATAACTGGGTCATCCCAATCATCGGCGACGGCTCGATGACCGCAGGAGTGGCTTTCGAAGCTATCAACCAAGGCGGCCACTTGAAACAAGAAAAACTGCTGATCATTCTCAATGACAATGAAATGTCAATATCACCAAATGTAGGAGCGTTGGCGCAATATATCAGCAGACGCATGGTCGGCCCGCGGGCGGCCAGTGTCAGACGCCATGTGAAGCAATTGCTTGCGTCTATTCCTCGGGCGGGAGATGAACTGATCAAGGTGGTGCAGAAACTTGAACGTTCGTTGAAGGATTTGATTCAACCGGGATTGTTTTTCGAAGAGTTGGGATATCAATATTTAGGGCCTTTTAACGGCCATGATTTAGCGACATTGGTGCAAGTTTTCCAAAATATTCAAAATATGCCGGGACCTTTTCTTGTGCATGTGCTGACGAAAAAAGGAAAGGGCTATCAACCGGCGGAAGAAGAACCGGAACGTTTTCACGGTGCTTCGGCATTTGATCGAAAAACAGGAAAATTCCATGAAAAAGCATCCGCGCCGTACTATACATCCGTGTTTGGAGACACTTTAGTTAGTCTGGCTGAAAAAGACGACAAAATTGTTGCGATTACGGCAGCTATGACGCTTGGCACCGGCCTGGATAAATTCGCTTCTCGGTTTCCGGATAGAATTTATGATGTCGGGATGGCCGAGCAGCATGCTGTCGCTTTTGCCGGAGGATTGGCCAATGCCGGCTTGCATCCGATAGTGGCCATTTACTCCACCTTTATGCAACGAGCTTATGACCAGGTGTTTCAGGATATATGCCTGCAAGACTTACCTGTCACGATGATTTTGGATCGAGCGGGCCTGGTCGGTGCCGACGGCCCGACACATCATGGAATTTATGACCTGTCATTTCTGCGCACCCTGCCCAACCTGGGAATTATCGCACCTCGAGATGAATGTGAATTGAAGCGAGCCATTTTGTCCATATCCACCTTCAACAGGCCGGTAGTGATACGATATCCCAGAGGAACAGGCGTCGGAGTCGATATGGAATGTGAGAAGTCTTTGC
This sequence comes from bacterium, assembly GCA_049652745.1. Classification (GTDB taxonomy): domain Bacteria; phylum CSSED10-310; class CSSED10-310; order CSSED10-310; family CSSED10-310; genus JBASEY01. The sequence continues at coordinate 56,524 of JBASEY010000049.1, forward strand.
TGGAATGGGGGGTCGGCGAACGCCTTGTCGAGGGAAATGATATGACGGTAGTCGCCGTCGGCCCGCTGATCTATGAAGCGCTTGCCGTTTCTGAAAAGCTCCGAAATGAAGGAATAGAAGTGGAAGTTATCGATGCCCGATTTGTGAAACCTCTGGATTCCGATTTGATCAGACAGTCTGTTCGAAAAACAGGGGCGCTGATTACAATGGAAGAAAATACGATCGTCGGCGGTCTCGGGGCAGCGGTGATGGAGATGCTCGCCATATCCGGAGAATTACCGAGACAGGTCGATTTGATCGGGATACCTGATGAATGGATATCCATGGGAACACAACAGGAACTTCACAATGAACTGGGTTTGACTGCCGGTGAATTGGAAAGACGCATTCGATTGATGTTGATGCGGCCGGAAAAAGAAGACCTGGTTACCGGTCAAACGGGTCAGGTGAGTGAATCTGATACGCGCGGATAAACTGCTGATGGATCGCGGAATTGCCGAGAGTCGAACGGCAGCCGCTGAATTGATACGCCGCGGAATGGTTTGCATCGACGGCAAGCCGATTGCCAAACCGGCGACGATGGTGTTTCAAAAAGGTTTGATACAGGTACAAGATGATGCTCCGAAATGGGTCAGCCGTGGCGCTTTGAAGCTCGATCATGCTCTGAGCGTATTCGGGATCGATTGTTCCGGTATCATCGCTTTGGATTGCGGCGCATCCACCGGAGGATTTACAGAATGCCTTCTTAGGAGAGGCGCGGCAAAGGTTTATGCAGTGGATGTCGGGTACGGGCAGATACATTGGTCCCTGCGACGTGACACCCGGGTTAAACTTCTTGAAAAAACCAACCTTCGAACGGTGCCGGTCGACGTTTTCGACGAACCATTCGACCTGGCGGCACTGGATTTGTCATTTATTTCATTGAAACTTGTGTTGGAGAAAGTTAGAGACCTTTTAGCGACATCCGGTGAAATAGTCGCACTGGTCAAACCACAATTCGAGGCTGGAAAAGAAAGGGTTGGACGAGGAGGTGTCATTCGGGATGCTGAAGTGCACCGGCAGGTATTGAAAGACCTGGCGCTCTGGTGCGCGGCGCACGCTTTGAAGCTGCTGAATGTGACAGCTTCACCGATAACCGGGCCGAAAGGAAACCGAGAGTTTTTATTTTATTTAAAACCCGGTGTCGAGGATATGGGCAGGGAATATGACGAATGGATAAAAAGGGCTGTGTATCATGAAGCATAAAGAAATTCGAACAGTGGCTCTGTTTATAAAACCGGGAAAAAAAGAAACGCGAATCCTTGGTAAAGAAATCATGGATTGGCTGAAAAATAAGAAAATCCAGGTCCTGGCAAGCCCTGTGGTTTTTGATGAACTGAATACCAAAGCCGACGGAATTGTTACAGAGCCGGAATATGATTTCACCGATGTCGATCTGGCTTTGGTTTTAGGAGGTGACGGTACTATCTTATGGGTGGCGCGGCGGGTTGCGCCGTTCAATGTTCCGGTGCTTTCGTTCAATATGGGCGACTTGGGATTTCTGGCTGCGTATTCGGTTGATGATGTATATAGCAAGCTTGAAAAAACATTGGGCGGCGATTACAGCGTCGAAGAACGTATGATGTTGACAGCAGAACACTACAGAGATGATGCGCTTTTGCATACGTACAGCGCTTTGAACGATGTTGCCGTGAACAAACTTCTGAATCCTCGATTGATCAAATTGGAAATGTGCGTCAATGAGACACTGATCAATACCTATCAGTGTGACGGCCTGATCGTATCGACACCGACCGGCTCGACGGCGTACTCGCTGTCTGCGGGAGGGCCGATCATGATCCCTTATATTCATGCGGTTGTCGTGACCCCAATATGTCCTCATATGTTGACGAATCGACCCATTGTTCTGTGCAGCAGCGATATCATCTCGATCCGGCAAATTTCAGAAGATCGAAAAGTTTTTCTGATTATCGACGGCCAAACCGGAAGCGCCATGAATCACGACGATGTAGTCGTGATCCGAGAGGCTCCTTTCAAAGCACGGGTTATCACAAACCCGGATGCCCCGTTCTTTCACGTTCTCCGTCATAAACTCGCTTGGGGGAAACGCTGAGAATGTTGAATCGATTATCGATAGAAAATCTTGCGCTGATCACGGATCTGGAACTGCTCTTTCAGCCGGGGTTGACTGTCATTACCGGGGAAACCGGTGCGGGAAAATCGATTCTCGTACAAGCTGTAGAAGCCTTACTCGGCAAACCGATGCACACAGAAACCGTCCAGACGGGATTCATGGTCGCACGTGTCGAAGGCTTCTTCGATATGCCTCAGGAACTGCTGACACATCCGAATTTTATGACGTTACAGCTCAACATCGAACCCGATCAGGAACTTAGATTGATACGTGAAATATACCGGAAGGGAAGAGATCGCTTTTTAATTAACGATCAAATCGTTAAAAAAATGGATTTTCAGTGGATCGGTGAGCAACTGCTCGATGTCAATTCTCAGCATTCCCACCAGTTTTTACTGCAATCGAAAAACCATTTGAATTTATTTGACAAGGCGCTCAATGTGCCTGAAAAGTCGGCCGAAACACGTTTGGCGTGGGATCGATGGCAGCAGGCTTCTTCGGCATGTTTGTCCGAGCGGCAAAAACTCGATGATATGGAAAAACATCGTGATTTGATGGAATATCAGTTGAAAGAAATTAACGAAGTCGGATTGCGGCCCGGAGAAAAACAGGAATTGGCGGAAGAACGAGAGAGGCTGCGATATGCTGAAGAAGTACGTGTGACTCTTGCCGAGGCGCTGGCTGTTTTGGATATCGGATCCTCACCTGTTACGGACTCGCTTGCCGCTGTTGCCAGATTGGTTCAAAAAGCCGCAGATCGGGACACGGCTTTGACCGAATTGGCAGGTCGCTGTGAATCGTTGAGCCTTCTGGCCCGGGATGTCAGTGACGAGATTCAGCGACTTTTGAATCGAATCGTTGTTTCGCCCGAACGATTGAATACGGTTTCCGACAGGCTTTATGTCATACGCCAACTGGAGAGCAAATATAAAAACACTGTAGAAGGTATTCTGGAATACCGCGATGCTATCGAGGAGCGGTTAAAAGGGTTTTTCAGCAGTAAAAGTGTTGTCCAAGATTTAGAAATGAGGTGTCGGCAGGCAAGAGAAGCGTATATTCGGGCTGACATGGAATTATCGCGATTCAGAAAATCGATGATTTCAGACACCTGTGGTCGGCTGGAGCGATCTTTGAACGAATTGGGAATGCGTCATGCCAAGTTCGATATACAGATGGAACCTGAATGGAAGGTTGATGAAGCTTCTGATCCCGCAATCGTTCCGGACAGATGCACGCCTGCCGGAACGGATCGCATGGAGTTTCGGATGTCGGCCAATCCTGGTGTGCCTTTAAAACCTTTGTCCATGATAGCCAGCGGCGGCGAGTTGAGCCGGATTATGCTGGCGTTGAAGCAGCATCTGATTGAGACAGATAATCACAGAACGATGGTTTTCGATGAGATCGATACGGGAATTGGGGGAGATATCGCGAATGCCGTTGGAGAGAAATTACGGTTGTTATCTCAAAACAATCAGATCTTCTGTATAACCCATCTTCCTCAGATCGCCGTTCAGGGGTGTGAGCATTTCCGGGTTGAGAAGCTGACGGTTGACGGCATGACACAAATTGTTATCGATAATTTGAAACCGGCCGACAGGGTCAAGGAGATCGCTCGGATGTTGGGCGATTCGGATGACGAAGGCGCTTTGCGTCATGCAGAGAGCATGCTGTCTGTAGCGAACTCCCGGAATGACGAATTGTAAACGTGTTTATTTTTTACGCGTAATGGTGAATGTAGCGATATCGGCCAACAGATTTCTATAGTGTGTTTCGGGAAGGGTCATCAGAGCTTCCAAGGCTAGATCGATATGTTGCGAAGCCAGTCTTTCGGTTTGATCCAGTGCCCCGGTAGATATCACGAGTGACCGCATTTCCAAGGCTTCATCTTCTTTTAGATCAGTTTTGCCCAAGAGAGTTTCTATACGTTTTTTTTCGTTCGGCGAGGCATTTTCCCATGCCGTTTTAACGGCCAAAGTCCGTTTTCCTTCTTTAAAATCCGAGCCGATCGGCTTGCCGAGAGTCTGTTCATTGCCGGTTATTCCCAGGATATCATCTTTGAGTTGGAAAGCTATGCCGAGATTGTTGCCGTATGTTTTGAGAGCTTGAATATAGGGGTGTGTCGGATTGGGGGTGCCAAGGGCGACAAGACCACCTGAGACCACAGAGAATGTCAGCAGGGCTCCTGTTTTTCTTTCCAGCATCAGTAGAATTTCTTCTCGAGTTATTTTATTGAGGGGGATACCGGTTTGAAAAATGTCGTCAACTTCGCCGGATAACAGCGCCACAAGAACTTTGCCTTCGAGTTCACCGATCAGGTATAGAGCCAGTTCCGGTGGAAGCCGACCGCTCCGGCCGGCATAGGACAGAATATCCATGGCCATTGCGTGCTGGGCATCGCCGATCAGCAGTGCCATAGACAAGCCCAGATGGTCGGGAGTCATAGCGGGATTGTGGTCTTGCCAATCCAGGTATTCCATGCGTATGGCGGCGTGTATCGACGGGCCTCCTCGGCGTGTTTCGTCCCGGTCGATGATGTCATCGTGAACCAGCGTCCAGGTGTGGGTCATTTCAATTGCAATGCCCACATCGATCGCGTGTTCAGGTTCACCTCCCAGTGCGCCGCAGGCCAGACATGTCATGGCTGGTCGCATGTTTTTACCGCCGCGAATCACATAGTCCAAAAGGCGGTCTTTTATAAGGCCTTTACCCAGTTGCTGAAGAAAAGGCGCGTGAAGCAGGCTGAAACGTATCTGAGCGCCGACAGCTTCAAGAAATGAATTCAAACCAGGGCGGTTTTTCGAATTCATAGGTTCATGGGTTGATCGGGGTAATCACGTAAATAATCGAACATGCTGTCGGGATGTTTGGATACTTTCCATAGTTCACGATCGATGGTTTCCCAGGCTGCGCCGCCCCACAGCAGCGCTTCGACCATTTCCATCGCTTTCAGCTTGTCCAGATATCGGCCTTCATAACACCGTACGATCTCAGACACCAGTTTCGATCTGTCGTCGTTGATTTGAACCAGGCGCTCAGTATGGGGCTTTCTACCGTCGATCAGCATGATGTTCAAGTAGCCTTCACAACCGATGTTGTGCCTGGTGGCGATATTGACGGCGTGAACCATTTCGAAAATACCCTCGACGGGATGAATGGCGCTGCGCCGCTCCGGCATGGTTTTGCGATTGCTGAACTCCGTCATATGTACGGATGCCATATCGCGGCCCGATCCATCAGTCAAAAATATTTCTTGTACCGGCCAATACCCAAATTCAATCATTGATAGGGTGTAGATTTGAAATCCTTTACGCGGTTCGTATCCGGCGATGATTCCGGCATTCAGAAAGACCGACGTCATTTCACCGCTTCGGCCTTTCCATGTGATGCTGTCATGGATTGCGGAGATGGTTTCTGTATCTTTGATATCGATCTGTTTGCCTTGTTTTTTATAGTATCCTCGGCAGAAATCATTGACGCTGAAGCCATATCGGCCTTCGATAGTCTGGTTGATATGACCGCGCTTCAATTCGGTTTGAGCTTCAAACGCCCATTTCGCCAATTCTTCAATAGTAGCGAGTTCTTTCGGGGCTTCTCCCGTTTTTTTCAATTGTTTGTCATATTCCTGCCGCACTCGTTTTCTGATATTGAATTTCAATTCATCACCGATTGTCGATGTTCCGGTATTACCATAGCAGGCAACCATACCAGTTGATTCGACGACGTCTTCCGGAATGACGGATTTAATTTTATCCGCTGAGTTTATAATCATGTTTTCCGGGTTCCAGCCACGCTGTTCATCACATACCAATGCACCGGAATATTTATCGAAGCGGATGGCATTTATCGATGTCATGATCGTTTCTCCTTCTTGCTTACGGATTTGGGTTCTGATGGAGTCTGCATTTTAACCGTCACCGGCTCAGGGTATGGATGAAATTTATATCCACGCAACAGTTTCTTCAGATCGCTTGGTGAATGAGCAGTATCGATAAAGGATTTTTCAACGGTTTTCAGATTTACCTGGTTGAAGATCAGGTCATCCATGAGCGGATAAATGGTTTGGTAGCAGGTCATTCCGAACCGGACGGCGGTAACCATTTCGTGAGCCAAGCGCATGATATGGTCGCTTAATTCACGATATCTGTCGGCTTTATTTTTCGCTTTTCCGTCGATCAAAACCATGTGTAAACCGCCACCGACTTCATGAAAATGTTCCCAGGCATTCAAGGTCGCTTCTATGAGGGCGATGACGCCCCATACACGGTCGAAGCCTTTGCGCCGCTGATCCAGAGTCAGTCGGTTCATGATGCGTGAAAACTCGATTCCGGCGCCGTACATGCCTGCTCCAATAGCTTCGAATCCACCACTGATCAATGAGCAGACGGTGTTTTCGGCGTTGATATGCCAGCCTCTGAATCCCCAGGTAGGGTCATAACCGGTGAATACACATTTGTTTTTGAATATCGATTCGGTCATCCCGTTTTTTGTCTGAAACGTGATAATTCCTTTTGCCGCCTTGATGACCGCATCCTGTTTGATTTCAATTTTTTCGTTGTTTTCTTCAAAATATCCTTGGTTGAGCTCATCGACTGTAAAACCGTATAAAAATTTCAACATGTCATCGATTTTGCGTCGGCGCACCTCTTCCATGACACGGCGAATGACCATCGCAATGTTTTCGAGATCCAACAGCTCCGCCGATTTTCCATCTTTCCACATTTTGAACACGGCTTCTCGTGTGCGTTGAATGACTTCTTCATGAAAACCCGGGTGGCCCCAACCGCCGTAGCCTGCATAAATATCGAGAGCGTCCGATACTTCTTCGGGTATCACGTTTCGTATATTGTCCAGAAAGAATGATCGTCGTCGGCGTAAATACCAGTATTCCTCATCGCACATCAAAGCGCCGGAAGACGGGCTGAATTGAAGTGACGTCACAATAGCCATAAACTGCTCCTTCCAATGTAACAAGGTTAATCGATGCCAAAGGTTGCGGCACCTTGCCGGGCAGGGTGCACTATATCAAAAAAACCATGAAAGTAAACGATGATGATTTCAGGTAAAAAGACCACAGAAAAATTGATTTTCATAATTGTTCCAGATGGCGTGAAGCTTTGCTATACTAACCGGGTTTAGGAGGATTTCTTATGACCGATATCAGCCGAAAAATGCTTGTCATATCAATGTTATTATTTCTGGTATGCGTGTATTTAGGTGCATGTGGAAATAATCAAAAAGACTATTTAGTGGACGGCTCCACCAACGGCGTCCGGATAGGTATGAGCGCCGCGCCGCGCTCACTGGACCCCCGTATTGCAACCGACGTCGCTTCCGCCCGCGTTCAACAACTGGTATTCAATTCCTTGATCAAGCTGAATAAGCAATCGGAAATTGTGCCTGATCTGGCGGAGTCCTGGGAAATGCCTGATGAGACGATCTACCGGTTCACGCTTCGAAACGGGGTAAAATTTCATAACGGAAAAACGTTGACGACCAAAGATGTCAAAGCGACCTTCGATGCCATGCTCAGCGATGCCCTCGCCTCGCCCCGTAAAGCCGCGTATGATAAATTAGCTGAAATCACGATTGTGGATGACCGAATCATTGAATTCAAAACCGTCCAACCCTATGCACCGTTCCTGATAAATCTAGTACAGGGAATTTTGCCGGAAGAAGAAGCAGTAAATCTGGACCCCAAAAAGCCGGTCAAGCCTATTGGCACAGGACCATTTCAAATTAAAGAGGAATATGGGGATGAAAGAATCGTTTTAAGCGCCTTCGATGACCATTTCAACGGCCGGCCTATCCTGGATTGGCTGGAATTTCGAGTTGTTCCGGATGATTCCATTCGGGTGATGGAACTTGAAAAGGGGTCGCTTGATTTCGTTCAGAACGATATACCCGCCAATTCTCTCAAACGGTTGGCAAAAAGACCCAACTTGGAAGTTTTATCCGAACCTGGAACATCATATTATTATATTGGTTTCAACTTCCGCCTGAAAGACCATCCGACACTCCACCGCCGCGTTCGTCGGGCGCTGGCCCTGGCGATCGATCGTGATGAAATCATCCAGCATCATCTGGGTGGTTATGCCGAAAAAGCCACCGGTGTGCTGCCGGAAAATCATTGGGCCTATGATACGTCCATAGAGCAGGTGCCGTATGACCTGGAAAAGGCTCGAGAATTGCTTGACAATAGTGGATTCAAGGAAGTTGATGGGAAGCGGTTTGAAATCGAATTCAAGGTGTCCCAGAATAAAAACAGCATCCAATTGGCTGAAATCATACAGGCGCAGTGGGGTAAGATAGGTGTCAAAGTCAATTTGAAAGCTCTGGAATGGGGAACTTTTTATGAGGATATCGTCAATGGAAATTTTGAAACCTATATCATGTCCTGGGTGGGAGTGACGGACCCGGATATTTATTACAGCTTGTTTCATTCGACGTCGATACCGCCGAATGGACGAAACCGAGGTCATTATTTCAATCGAAACATGAACATGCTACTGGACCATCAACAAACTGATTTCGATCAGGAGCGTCGGCAGAAGATTTATAAAAAAATTCATGGAATCATGGCCATGGATTTGCCGTATATCAGTTTATGGCATGCACACAATGTGGTCGTAAAGAAGAAAGATTTGACAGGTTTCGAATTTTATCCAGCCGGAGACCTTGTTTCATTTTCCCGTGTTTCCTGGGCATCCCGTTCGACCGATACCGGGGAGTAGTTCAGGTTGTCCAGCAAGCAAAATCCCGGTTTTCAATCAAGGGCTTAGGGTTGAATTACCGTCAAACAATCCCTGATCCGATAGGTTGCTAATCTATGCTGGAATATATCATACGCCGTATTCTGATGATGATCCCGGTTTTATTGGGTGTCTCGATACTTGTTTTTTTGATGATTCATTTAATTCCGGGCGACCCGGTCGAGCTGATGCTTGGGGATTCCGCCAAGGCATCCGATGTCGAACGGCTCAGGCAAGACTTAGGCCTGGATAAACCTTTGTTGGTTCAGTTCGGACGGTTTTTGAAAGGCCTGGTCACGGGTGACCTTGGGCGTTCTCTGCACTCGCGCAAACCGGTCGTGAAAATTTTGATGGAACGGTTTCCCGCGACAATCGAACTCGCAGTCATCAGTATGTTGGTGGCGATTTTGATAGCTATACCGCTGGGTGTTGTTTCCGCAGTTAAAGCGGGAACTTTCATTGACAATGCTTCGATGTTTTTGACACTTTTCAGCGTCTCGATACCGAATTTTTGGTTAGGGCCGATGTTGATCCTGCTGTTCAGCGTCACGTTGAACCTGCTGCCGGTTTCCGGAAAATCCAGTCCGGCCGGCTATGTGTTGCCGGCAATCACGCTCGGCACCTCTCTGGCTGCAATCTTGGCAAGAATGACGCGGACAAGTTTATTGGAAGTCTTGAAAGCGCAATATGTCACCACAGCTTATGCCAAAGGTGCGTCGCATATGCAGGCAATAGTGAAACACGCTTTGCGGAACGCATTGATACCGGTCACGACGATCATGGGGTTACAATTCGGAGCCTTATTGGGTGGTTCGGTCATCACAGAAACGGTTTTTTCCTGGCCGGGTATCGGGCGTGAATTGATTCGGGCGATACATGAACGTGATTATCCTGTTGTACAGGGTTGTGTCTTGTTGATTGCATTTTGTTATGTGTTGATCAATCTGTTGACTGATCTTTTATACGGGGTTCTGGATCCGCGGATTCAATTTCAGGTGTCGGCGTCTTCCCGCTCAAGCCGGATTTCGTCGATAGTCAGCCTGGTCAGACGTTTCGAGAAATGGTTTCCAGGCAACATTATATCGATTGTTTTAGTGACAGCCGTCCTGGTCGGCGGCTTATACGCGGTGAGAACTGAAATGCCGGACGGTGTGACGCTGTTATCGATGTTACCGACCTTGCCCTCGGCGCTTTCAGTGATATTCGGTTGGATTATGCGGTGCATCGTGTTTTTTGTTCCGCTCATATTATTAGTTATATGGCGCCGCAGGGATCCTCTCGGTTGGAAGCGGTTTGTCGGATCATATAAAACGCTAGTCGGCCTGTTTTTGGTGATGCTTTTTCTATTTGTCGGTCTGTTCGGGCCGACGTTGGTCTCAACGGATCCGACCTTGCAGGATTTGCCGCTGCGTTTGAGCAAGCCAAGTCTCGATCACTGGTTCGGTATGGATCAATTAGGCAGAGATTTGTTCAGCCGAGTTATTTTCGGCGCTCGTGTTTCGATTTTTGTCGGTTTGACGGTTACGTCGATCTCGATGTGTTTTGGTGTATTGATCGGAATGATATCCGGTATGGCGGGCGGCCGATTGGACAATTTTATTATGCGGATCATCGATATATTTTTAGCCTTTCCAGGAATTCTGTTGGCGATTGCGATGGTCGCCGTGTTAGGACCCAATATCCGGAATGTCACGATAGCGTTGTGTATCATGGGTTGGGTCGGTTATGCGCGGCTTGCACGTGGGCAGGCGCTATCGATCAAAAATGTGGAATATATTCAAGCCGCCCGTGCACTAGGCGCTGGAAATGCTCGGATCATGTTTCGTCATGTATTACCCAATATCATGGCTCCAATTATCGTCCAGGCGACGCTGGGCATGGCGGGAGTCATCATTGCGGAGGCTGGTTTGTCGTTTCTTGGGCTTGGAGTGCAACCTCCGGCGCCTTCTTGGGGTGGAATTCTGACGTCAGGGGTCGATTATTTTCCTGAAGGAGCTCATATAACGATACTCCCCGGTTTGGCAATCATGCTGGTGGTATTGGGCTTCAATTTTCTTGGCGATGGTCTTCGTGATGCTTTTGATCCCCGAATGCGGTGAGTAATTATGAATGGTGCAATTGTAAAAACCCTGTTTTGACCCCAGATCTCTTTAGCAAACCCTTGAAAACACAAGATCGATTTCTCGAAAAATCACTTTTTACACACGCATCAACATCTAAATCCACAATAGGATTATAATTGCTCAAACATTAGGAAAAATTTTTATTTATTCACAGATGACGCATATGTGGTAGTCGCAGATGTTTCGGTCTTGCTTGTTTTTGCTGGTTTTTGGAAGTCTGTCCCTCTAAAAGAATCCCGCATTATCTACATCGCTTATTTTCTGGAAGTCTGTCCCTTAAAATAAGCCCGAATTATCTGTATCCCTCTGTGTCAATATGAATGAGACACCTAGCCTATGAAAGATTAGTGTAGTAAACTTTGAGGGCGAGATGGAGAGATTCATATGGATTCAGAAGGATCAGTAAAGGATAACAAGACGGAGAATG
>JBASEY010000050.1:0-59651 GCA_049652745.1 bacterium
CGGGAGATAACGTGAATCTGATCGGTCGCTTGATCACTCCTATTGCGATGGAAGAGGGCTTACGGTTTGCGATTCGTGAAGGCGGCAAAACGGTTGGCGCCGGGGTCATCGCCAAAATTATCGAATAGTCAGGCTGAAAGCATAAAGCGATTTATGTAGTGTTTGTGAGTTGGTAGATGAATATGAAGTTAAACGTAACCTGGGAATTGGAAATCGGAGGATAAAATGGCCGAACAAAAAATTAGAATACAACTGAAGGCCTATGATTACCGTCTTTTGGATCAATCTGCTGGTGAGATAGCGGCCACATCGAAAAGGACAGGCGCCACAGTGATCGGGCCGATTCCTTTGCCTAGAAAAATCAGAAAATATACGGTTTTAAGAGGCCCGCATGTCGACAAAAAAAGTCGAGAGCAATTTGAAATGCGCACTCACAAACGGCTTATTGATATTCACCATCCTACCAACCAAACAGTTGATGCATTGATGAAACTGGAATTACCGGCGGGTGTGGATGTCGAAATAAAATTATAGAGAAACTATGGGAGACAGGCTCATGGCCTTGGGAATTATTGGTAAAAAAATCGGGATGACACAACTGTATGATGCTGAGGGTCATTTGGTTCCGGTTACTGTTATTCAGGCCGGACCATGCCCCATTGTGCAGACGAAAACAGTCAACAATGATAGATATAATGCGATTCAGATCGGCTTTGGAAAGGCCGGCAAAAAGAAAGCCCTGAACAAGCCATACAGTGGGCATTTCAAGGCTTCGAAAATTGAGCCTACTGCCACACTGAAGGAAATAAGGCTTGACGACATAGGGACTTTTGAAGTCGGTCAGGAGTTGAGAGTGGATATTTTCAAGACCTCCGAAAAAGTCAACGTGACCGGTGTTTCAAAGGGAAAAGGCTATGCCGGTGTAATGAAACGACATGGTTTTGCCGGTAAAGAAGGGGCACATGGCACTCATGAATTCCTGAGGCATGGGGGTTCGATCGGCTCACGTGTACCGAAAAGGACTATAAAAGGCAGAAAAATGCCGGGGCGGATGGGTAATCAGCGTTTTACGATAAAAAATCTGAAAATCATGCTGATCGACAAACAGAACAATCTGCTGATGATCAAAGGGGCGGTGCCGGGTGCCAAAGGTGGTCTGGTCATAGTTCGAAAAGCTGAACGAGAGGTGCTCTGATGCCTAAGGTAGATGTAAAAAATATTAAAGGAGAAATCCTTCATCAGATTGAATTGCCGGATTCGGTGTTTTCGGTGCCCTATAATCCTTTTCTGGTTCAGGAAATGATCCGGATGCAGATGGCCAACCGGCGACGGGGAACACATAAAGCCAAAAATAGGAATGAAGTTGCCGGTTCTACGCGCAAACTGTACCGACAGAAAGGTACCGGTCATGCACGTGCGGGTTCCAGCAAATCACCGCTTAGGCGAGGTGGAGGTGTGATTTTTGGGCCGGTTCCAAGAGACTACAGCTTTTCTCCACCCAAAAAAGTCCGCAGGAAAGCGCTTTGTGTAACGTTATCGAAAAAGCTTTCAGATGGTGAATTATCGGTAATGCAGGAATTTGAATGCAACGTGATGAAGACCAGGGATTTGCTTTTACGTCTGGACCCTGAAAATCAGCAAATTAAAACGCTGATCGTATTGGGTGAGATGCAGGATGATACTCGAGAAAATATATGCAAATCCCTTCGAAACGTCCCTTATTATCAAGTACTTCCAGCGGAAGGTCTGAATGTATATGACCTGGTGAACAATAAAAATATTGTTTTAATGGAAAAGAGCATTCCGATCATTTCAGAAAGGCTTCAGTCATGATGGATCCTTACAAAGTATTAAAGACGCCGATTATGACGGAAAAAACGACAGCTCAAAAAGCTGAATCCAATAGCGTTACCTTCAAAGTGCATCCGAATGCCACCAAAAAGGATATCCAGGATGCTATTGCAACGATTTTTAAGGTGAGGGTTCTGGAGGTCAGAACCATCAATATGAGAGGGAAACCTAAAAGGATGGGACGCTTTTCAGGACGTAAATCTCATTGGAAAAAAGCGATTGTCAAACTTGCGCAAGGTGAAAAAATCGCTTATTTCGAAGGTGTTTAGATCGGGGAGAAATTGTATCATGTCAACAAAAAAATATAATCCGACATCTCCCGCAAGACGTTTTCTAACGGTTTCAGGTTTTGATGAAATCACCAAAAACAAACCGGAAAAATCCCTAGTCAAAGGACTACCTCAAAAGGCGGGACGGAATAATACCGGTCGCATTTCGATGCGGAGAAGAGGTGGTCGTGTTAAACGCCTTTACAGGATCATTGATTTTAAACGCGACAAAACCGGCGTACCGGCTCGAGTGGCTGCAATCGAGTATGATCCGAACAGGACGGCAAATATCGCGCTGCTTTTCTATCATGACGGAGAAAAGCGGTATATCCTGGCGCCTGACGGCCTGAAAGTCGGGGACACAATTGTTGCCGGTCCGGATGCTGATATCAAAGTCGGCAACGCTTTGCCGTTAAAAAACATTCCGGTGGGCACCTTTATTCATTCAATTGAGTTGAAGCCGGGAAAAGGTGGTCAGTTGGCTAGAGGCGCTGGAACGTTTGCGCAGGTTCTTGCAAAGGAAGGCAAATTTGCCCAGTTGCGTTTGCCTTCGAATGAAGTTCGCCTTGTTCATCTGGTTTGCATGGCAACGATAGGACATGTTGGTAATCAGGAACAGGAGAATATCTCCATTGGCAAAGCCGGCAGGAGTCGATGGCTTGGTAGACGTCCCAAGGTCAGAGGTGTGGCCATGAACCCGATCGATCACCCGCATGGTGGTGGAGAAGGAAAATCGTCTGGTGGAAGACATCCTGTAACGCCTTGGGGTGTATCGACAAAAGGACATAAAACTCGCAGAGCGAAATTATCGGATAAAGTTATCATCAAACGCCGATCTCGGTAATCGGAGGATTCAACGTGGCTCGATCAAGTAAAAAAGGACCTTATGTTCATCCGAAACTGCAAAAGAAGATTGATAAAGTCATTCAAAGCAACGAAAGGACCATGATTAAAACGTGGTCTAGAGCGTCAATGATTACGCCGGATTTTGTCGGTTTGACGATTCTTGTTCACAATGGAAAAAAATTTGTCCCGGTGTATATCACTGAGAACATGGTTGGGCACCGTTTAGGCGAATTTTCGCCGACGCGGACATTTCGAGGACATGCCGGTAGTGGCTCATCGCGTGTTCGTTAATCGATAAAGGATGATCATCATGGAATTCCGATCGCAATTGAAACATACAAAAATTTCCGCCTTCAAAGCCCGAAAAGTCGCGGATCTCATACGTGGTAAAAAAGTTGAGGATGCTATTTCGATGTTGCGGTTTATGCCTCAAAAAGCATCATCGCTTTTCGAAAACGTGTTGAAGTCGGCTATTGCTAATGCGGAACAGGCAAGTGTCCCCGCTGCGCCTGAAGACCTGGTTGTGAAAAGGGCTTATGTCGACGAAGGTCCGACCATGAAACGAATCAGGTTTAGAGCTCAGGGGCGGGTTAACAGAATCAGGAAAAGAACCAGCCATATTACGGTGGTTTTGGAAGATGTCTCGGGCGATTCTGCTGCGAGTTAAGCGAATGCATAGGATTTATTTGCTGATTTAGGAGGTGTGTGTTGGGGCAGAAAGTCAATCCAAAAGGACTTCGGCTGAAAGTGGTTAGAACATGGTCGTCGAGGTGGTATGCCGACAAAGACTATGCTCAAAATTTGCACGAAGATATTGCCATTCGAGATTTTATTAAAAGAGAAGTCAAATATGCCGGGATTGCTCATGTGGAAATTGAGCGTGCGGCGGAGCAGGTCAGGGTAAATATAAATGCGGCGCGTCCGGGCATTATCATAGGAACCAAGGGAGCTGAGGTTGAGCGGATTAAAAAAGCGGTTCAGGAATTGACCGACAAACAGGTCTTTTTATATATCAAGGAAGTGAAAACGCCCGAAACCGACGCTCAATTGATTTCAGAATCGATTGCATTGCAACTGGAAAAGAAAGTTGCGTTTCGTAGAGCCATGAAAAAGGCGCTTTCGAATGCGCTTCGCTTTGGAGCCAAAGGAATTAGGATTGTCTGTTCCGGTAGACTTGGCGGAGCTGATATGTCCCGGCAAGAAGAGTATAGAGAAGGGCGAGTTCCGCTGCATACTTTACGGGCTGATATTGACTACGGTTTTTCAACAGCTCATACCACTTACGGTGCGATTGGTGTAAAGGTTTGGGTTTTCAAGGGTGAGATTATTGCCGGCCAGGAAGATGAAGAGACCCGACGATCAGCTAGGCAGGGAAGTAAAGGTCAAAGACCATACAGAGACTCGCATGGTGATGGGCGGCCGCAAAGACGACGAATGGAGACTGTCTGATGTTACAGCCAAAACGAACAAAATTTAGAAAAGTTCATAAGGGAAGAACAAAGGGAATTGCCACTTCAGGTAACACATTGGCATTCGGCTCATTCGGGTTACAAACGATTGAGCCGGGTAGAATTACGGACCGACAGATCGAAGCTGCCAGAATTGCCATGACGCGTTACATCAAACGAGGGGGTCGAATTTGGATACGAATTTTCCCGGACAAGCCCATCACGAAAAAGGCAGCCGAAACTCGAATGGGAAAAGGCAAAGGTAACCCTGAATTCTGGGTATCGGTCGTAAAACCTGGAAGGATACTGTACGAAATGGAAGGTGTTTCATACGAGGTTGCCAAGGAAGCTTTCCGGCTTGCCGGAAACAAGCTTCCGGTTAAAACCCGGTTTATTGCGCAGGGAGGAGAATAGGGGAGCTGATGAAAGCACAAGAATTACGAGAAAAAACACTTGAAGAATTGAAAAGTGACCTGCGTGACCAGCAAGAAGAATTGTTTCAATACCGATTTCAGGCTACGTTGGGAAAACTTGATAACAAAATCGTGATTAGAAAAATCAGAAGAAATATCGCTCGATTGAAGACCATCATCAATCAAAAACAAAATCAAATCCGATGAAGTGACGGGTGCAGGTGACATGGAAGAGAAAAAAATAAGAAAAAGCAAAGTGGGTATCGTCATTAGTGACAAAATGGATAAAACAGTCAATGTGCTGGTCGAAAGGCAATTCAATCATCCGGAATTTCGAAAAATGGTCAGGCGCCGTAAGAAATTTATGGCGCATGATGAAACTAATCAGTGCAAAATTGGTGATCGAGTAAAAATTGAGGAATCCCGGCCGCTGTCGAAACGCAAACGCTGGACTGTTGTAAAGATACTTGGAAAATAGAGCAAATAAAAAAGGTTATTTAGAAGGAGGCAGGCCATGATTCAGTTGCGAACGATATTGGATGTTGCAGATAATTCCGGTGCTCGGAAAGTGCAGTGTATTAAAGTTATTGGTGGATCGAGAAAAAGGTATGCATCTGTCGGTGATATAATCGTGGTTGCTGTTCGTGAAACGATTCCCGGATCGAATGTTAAAAAAGGATCGGTTGCGAAAGCTGTTGTGGTCAGAACGAAAAAAGAAGTTCGCAGACCAGATGGCAGCTATATTCGATTTGATAGAAATTCTGCAGTGCTCATCAACAATCAGAATCAACCAATTGGCAACCGTGTTTTTGGACCGATTGCCAGAGAATTGCGGGATAAAGCTTTCATGAAGATTGTTTCTTTAGCTCCAGAAGTGCTTTAAGGAAAAGAAAATGAAAGAAAAACACAGAAAAGTGCAAATTAAAAAGGAAGATAGGGTTAAGGTTATTGCTGGTAAGGAACTTGGAAAAATCGGTCGAGTCCTTAAGGTTTTTCCAGATTCCGAAAAAGCGATTGTCGAGGGTATTAACTTTATTAAAAAAGCTGAACGACCGTCACAGAAAATGGCCAAAGGTGGGATTGTTCAGAAAGAGGCGCCGATACACCTGTCAAATTTGATGGTCGTTTGTAGAAATTGCAATCGAGCCAGCCGTCTGGGACGAAAAAAACTGGACGATGGTTTTTCCGTTAGAGTATGCAAAAAATGTGGAGAGTTACTGGACAGGTAATTTAGTGTCGGCAAGCGCTGTTAGCAGGAGATTGATAACGTGAACGTACCAAATATTAAGAAGAAATATGACACGGAAGTTGCAGCGGCTCTGCAAAAAGAATTTGAATACAAAAATGTTATGGAAATACCCAAACTGATAAAAATCGTTGTCAATGCAGGTTTGGGTGAAGCGATTCAAAATCATAAAATCCTTGATAATGCAGTAGATGAAATGGCACGTATAACCGGCCAAAAACCAGTTATTACTCGGGCCAGAAAATCTATTGCCGGCTTTAAGCTGAGGGAAGGAATGCCGATCGGATGTACGGTTACGCTACGAGGAAAGAAAATGTATGAGTTTGTAGACAGACTCTTCAATGTTGCGTTGCCGCGTGTGCGGGATTTCAGGGGTGTGTCTCCTAGAAGCTTTGATGGGCGTGGAAATTATACCCTTGGCATAAAAGATCAGATTATTTTTCCCGAGATTGATTTTGATCGTGTCGAGCGGGTCAATGGTTTTTCGATCACTTTTGTTACTTCGGCCAAGAGTGATGAAGAGGGTAAAAGCCTATTAAAACGATTGGGTATGCCGTTCAGAGTCTAACGTTTAAAGTAAGGAGCAGTATTTTGGCTAAGAAATCACTTGTTATCAAATGGCAGCGTCAAAACAAATTTAAGGTAAGAAACTACAATCGTTGCAGACGTTGCGGTCGCCCAAGAGGCTACATACGGAAATTCCAGCTTTGTAGAATTTGTTTTCGGGAATTGGCGTCGAATGGTGAAATTCCCGGCGTGGCCAAGTCGAGTTGGTAGATTAAGGAGATACGAGGCTATGATGACGGATACAATTGCAGATCTGTTAACGCGAATTCGAAACGCTAGCGCGACCAGAGCGGGTCACGTTGATATTCCTGCTTCGGGCATGAAAATCGCCATTGTCGAGATCTTGAAAAAAGAAGGATATATCAAGGATTATGAACGCTTGGAAGACACGAGACAGGGTGTGATTCGTGTTGAACTGAAATATTCTGCTCAAGATGAATCAGTTATTCATCATATTCATCGAGTGAGCCGGCCCAGCAGGCGGGTATTTGTTAAAGCTGATTCGATAGAAAGCGCTTGTAATGGACTTGGCGTGTCGATTATCTCCACATCGCAAGGTGTGATGACGGATAAAGAAGCGAAACGGCGTAATATCGGCGGCGAAATATTATGCGAAGTCTGGTAATTTAGGACCAGTCAGAGAGGATCAGACTCATGTCAAGGATAGGAAAATTACCAATTGAGATTCCCGTTGGAGTTCAGGTTAGCGTCAGTGGACACGTTGTAACGGTCAAAGGACCATTGGGCTCGTTGAATTATACCATTCCGGAACCTATCTCCATTTCAATTGAAGGTAAAACCATAGCTCTAAAGCGGGAATCGGATCATCGAGAACACCGATCTCTTCACGGCCTGGCAAGATCCCTGGTTGCAAACATGGTTCATGGTGTTTCCAAGGGGTTTGAAAAAAACCTGTTGGTTGAGGGTGTTGGGTATAAAGTGCAGTTGAAAGGCGACTCTCAGATCATTCTTAACATCGGTTTCTCACACGCAGTAAAACACGATATGCCGGAAGGTGTAAGTGTGGTGATAGATAAAAACAAAATTACTCTGAAGGGTATTGACAAGCAAAAGGTGGGTCAGACAGCTGCGGAAATACGTAATTACCGGCCGGTTGAGCCTTACAATGGAAAGGGAATCCGGTATGAGGATGAACGTGTAAGACGAAAAGAAGGCAAGCCTGGCACCTAATTTACCTGGTTTTGGAGACTGACTTATGGATGGGTATTTTAAAAAAGTAAAAGCGCTGCGTTATGCTAGACAACAGCGTACAAGACAAAAAATCAGGCGTGTAAGTGATCGGCCGAGGCTGGTGGTTTTCCGATCGGCTAAGCATGTATACGCACAAATTGTGGATGATATGGAAGCGAAAACATTGGTTTCAGCCTCAACCATGTCCAAAGAATTCAAAGATTCCGAAACGCAGACAAAAGGTGTTGACGCTGCAAAATGGGTTGGAAAAAGAATAGCTGAAAAGGCCCTGGAATCAGGAATCAACAAGGTCGTGTTCGATAAAGGCAAATATCTATTCCACGGACGCGTCAAAGCCTTGGCTGACGCTGCTCGTGAATCAGGACTGGATTTCTAACGGGAGTTTTTTGATGAACATTCCAAGTAAAGAAGATTATGAGTTTATTGACAGAATAGTTGGTATCAAGCGAGTTGCCAAAGTATCGAAAGGTGGTCGTCGGTTCAATTTCAGCGTAGTTGTGGTCGTCGGTGACGGCGCTGGAAGTGTTGGGTATGGCCTGGGAAAAGCAAAAGAAGTGCCTGAAGCAATCCGTAAAGGTATTGAAAAAGCAAAAAAATCCATGGTGAAATATCCAATGTTGGGTAAAACTATTCCGCATACGGTGATCGGTCAATATGGCGCCGGTCGAGTGTTGCTGCGTCCAGCGGGAAAGGGAACTGGCGTCATCGCGGGAGGACCTGTTCGGGCTGTCTTGGAAGCCATGGGAATTGAAGATATCCTCACCAAATCTCTCGGATCAAACAATAAAGGAAATATGGTGAAAGCCACCCTGGCCGGCCTTGAAAGCTTGTTAAGCAAAGAAAAAGTCGAACGCTTACGCGGTACTGAAATCTGATGAGAAATGAGGCTGATATGGGTCAAAAACTGAAAATAACCTGGGTTAAAAGCAATATCGGAGGATGTAGAGAATTTGAACCGGTTTTGCGGGGTATTGGTCTGAAAAAATTGAACCAAACAATCATTCGATCAAATACTCCGGAAATAAGAGGCATGGTCAAAAAGGTCATTCATTTGCTGCGAGTTGAAGAAATAAACGAATGAGGTTTACCGTTATGAATTTGCATAGTTTAGAAACGTCGAAAGGCGCTCGAAAAAAAATTAAAAGGGTGGGACGCGGCAATGCTTCCGGATGGGGTACTACTGCAACAAGAGGTACAAAAGGTTTGAAATCGCGTTCTGGAGGCCGCGTGCGTAGAGGGTTTGAAGGCGGCCAAATGCCTTTATACAGAAGGCTTCCAAAAAGAGGATTTACCAATTATACAGAAAAAAGATATACGCTTGTGAATATAGGAGCGCTTCAAGACCGATTTGAGAACAACGATACGATTACTCCAGAAACTCTTTTTGAGAGAAAAATAATTAAAAATATCCAGGACGGAATCAAAATTTTAGGTCATGGAGAATTGAGCAAGGCTTTGATTATTAAAGCCCATAAATTTTCACAAACAGCCGTTGAGAAAATTCAAAAAGCGGGTGGTACAATCGAGGAGCTTTCATAGTGTGGGAGTCAATCAGGAACATTTTTAAAATTCCGGAACTCAGACGGAGAATTCTGTATTCACTTGCGTTGTTGTCAGTTTACCGCATGGGCACCCATATCCCTATTCCGGGAGTGGACAGCGCAATGCTGGCAAATTTCATGGCGCAGCATGCCGAAGGCATCTTCGGATTTCTGGATATGTTTTCCGGCGGAGCCTTCAATCAAATGACAGTGTTCGCACTTGGAATCATGCCGTACATCAGCGCCTCTATCATACTTCAATTGATGACGGTTGTTGTCCCGGCGCTGGAACGTTTGTCGAAAGAAGGTGAGGTAGGCCGTAAAAAAATCACCCAATATACCCGTTATGGCACGATCGGTTTGTCCTTGATTCAATCCCTGGGTATCGCGATCGGTCTTGAAGGCATGCATCAAGGATCGCTTATCAAAGGCGGCGGCGGTTGGGGTTTCCGCCTGATGACAATGATCACTCTGACAGCCGGTACATCTTTTATCATGTGGTTAGGAGAACAGATCACGGACAGGGGCATTGGAAATGGCATATCGCTAATCATTTTTTCCGGAATTGTCGCAGGTGTGCCCAGGAGTTTCATACGAACGGTTCAGCAGGTTATCAGAGCCGAAATGCGCCTGACCAGTTTGATTCTTATCATTTTGATCATCGTTGTTGTGACTGCCGGGACGGTTACTATGCAACAGGCACAAAGACGTCTGCCGGTACAATACGCTAAGAGGGTGGTCGGTAAAAAAATGATGGGAGGATCGAGCACCCATATTCCGATCGGTATCAATTCAGCGGGTGTCATGCCGGTTATTTTTGCGTCGTCAATTATCATGTTCCCCGTCACGATACTGAAATTTATTTCGTCGCCTGACCGTACTTTTGTGCAATGGTTGGTGGACAATTTAACCCCCGGATCTTTGCTATATAATGTGCTGTATATTGCGGCCATTATCTTTTTCACCTTTTTCTACACCGCTATCATTTTTAACCCCGTCGATTTGGCGGATAACATGAAAAAATACGGCGGATTCATTCCAGGCATCCGCCCAGGTAGAAACACATCACAATATATCGACAGAGTCCTGACTCGGGTAACGCTGGTCGGAGCTCTTTTCTTGGCGGCGATAGCTGTTCTTCCAACCTTCCTATATCGATTTATGGACGTTCAGTTCTATTTTGGCGGCACTGCTCTGCTGATTGTCGTCGGTGTCGGCCTCGATACGATTCAGCAGATTGAATCGCATCTTTTAATGCGTCATTACGATGGTTTTCTGCGAAAAGGAAGAATTCGTGGAGGCCGAAGATAATCGATATGCAGAATACCTGTCATCGCTTTATATTTTTGGGCGCTCCAGGCTCAGGCAAGGGAACTCAGGCTGATTTGTTAAGTCGACAATTCGGCATACCCAAAATTTCGACAGGTGATATTTTTAGAGAAGAAATCAAGAATGGGTCCTCTATAGGTAAAAAAGCATCGGATTATATTGTTGCCGGCCTTTTGGTTCCTGATGAGATCGTCATCCAAATTGTCAAAAATCGACTGCAAAAACCGGATTGTGAAAATGGCTTTATACTCGATGGTTTTCCCAGGAATGTCCTTCAAGCGAAAGCGTTGGATCAGAACCGGATCAAAATAGATCAGGTTCTGGTTTTAGATGTAAACGACGATGTTTTATTGAGGCGTTTGTCTGGCCGTCGTATCTGCTCACAGTGCGGCTCGATGTACCATTTGTCATATAATTCTCCGGCGAAAACCAATATATGTGACGCTTGTGGGGGCGCTTTAGTGATACGCAAAGACGACGATATCGATACTGCTGCTGCCCGTATCCGGCTGTATCACAAGGAAACAGCTCCTGTTATCGAATATTATCTGAAGCATCCTACGACAAAGTGTTCTCGAATCAATGCCGGTCAGCATGATCATGAAACACCGGATCTTGTTGCAGAAAGAATAGCCAAGGTTCTGAATCAGGAGTGTTTCAAATGATATTTCTCAGATCATCGGCTGAAATTGATATCTTAAGAGAAGCAAATCAAATCGTTGCTGAAGCGCTTGAATTGATTCAGGAAACGATCAGCCCAGGGATTACAACAGCCTATCTTGATCGATGCTGTGAAGATTTTATCCTTTCCCGCTCGGCAAAGCCGGCATTCAAAGGTTATAGAGGGTTTCCGAATGCTTTGTGTATTTCTGTCAACGATGAAATTGTTCACGGTATACCCAGCCAGAGGAAGCTTGTGACCGGGGATATCGTCAGTTGTGACGTCGGTGTAAAATACAAAGGTTATTTTGGTGATTCAGCGGCGACATTTCCGGTTGGGGATATCTCGCCGGATTCACAAAAGCTGATTCGAATAACCGAAGAAGCTTTATATTTGGGAATCAAGCAAGCGATCGTCGGCAATCGTTTATATGATATCGGCCATGCTATTCAGACTCATGTTGAAAATGAAGGGTTTTCGGTTGTAAAAGTATTTGTTGGTCACGGTATTGGCCGTGAATTGCATGAAGATCCTCAAATCCCAAATTATGGACCGGCAGGTAGAGGAGTGCGATTGCGTGAAGGAATGGTGCTTGCGATTGAACCGATGGTCAACATGGGTGGTGAAGACGTTGAAATTCTTCAGGATGGGTGGACAGCGGTAACAAAAGATGGTAGCCTTTCGGCTCATTTTGAACACTCGATAGTTGTTCTGGAAGATGAACCGGAGATATTGAGTGAGCGAAAGAAACAGAGATATCAAAAAAAAACCGCAGTTTTGAGTGATAGTGGTTTTGGAGTAATGAGATGAAAGTAAAAGCATCTGTCAAAAAAATTTGCGATAAATGCAAGATAATCAGACGTCATGGAATTGTCCGGGTGATTTGTGTTATTCCGAAGCACAAACAGCGACAGGGCTAAGGTCCGCCCGGAACCAGGAGGAGACAATGGCACGTATTGCAGGTATTGACCTAAATAAAAACAAGAGAATAGAGATAGCGTTGACAGGGATTTATGGAATCGGCTTGACCAGTTCAAGGCGTTTGCTGAATCAAACCGGAGTCAATCCGGATACCAAAGTGAGTGATTTGACTGAAGCTGAGGTCAGGCGTTTACGCGAGCTTATTGAGAATGAATACAAAGTTGAAGGTGTGTTACGTCAGGAGGTACAGGTCAGTATCAAACGGTTGATGGATCTGGGGACTTACAAAGGTCTTCGTCATCGTCGGGGCTTGCCGGTCAGAGGCCAACGTACGCATACAAATGCTCGTACACGCAAAGGGAAGAAAGCCAGAATCGGCGGTAAGAAAAAATAGGTAAAAGGGAGATAGACAATGGCCAAACAGCGAAAACGAACCGGAAAAAAAGTCGTAAAGCGTGATGTAAGGCAAGGTATAGCCCACATCCAGTCAACGTTCAACAATACGATAGTTACTATTACAGATATGCAAGGTAACACCCTTAGCTGGTCATCTTCAGGGGTTTCAGGCCAAAAGGGATCCAGAAAATCGACTCCCTTTGCAGCTCAATTAGTTGCAAAAAACGCTGCAACAAAAGCGATGGAGTATGGGCTTAAATACGTGGAAGTCTTCGTCAAAGGGCCGGGAGCGGGAAGAGAGTCTGCTATACGGGCTCTTCAAGTTGCCGGGTTGGAAGTCAAGGCGATTCGAGATGTTACGCCTATCCCGCATAACGGATGTAGACCTCCAAAACGTAGACGTGTGTAATGTGATTGAAAAACAATGAATAAGCGAACTCATATTATTGAAAAAGGAGATTGAATCTTGGCCAGATATACAGAATCAGCGTGTAGGCTTTGTCGCCGTGAAGGAGAAAAACTATTTCTAAAAGGCAGTCGTTGCTTTTCAGACAAGTGTGGGTTTGACCGAAGAAGTTATGCGCCAGGTCAGCACGGCCAGAAAAGGGTCAGAGTGACGAACTATGGTATTCAGCTCAGAGAAAAACAAAAAGTTAAACGTATGTACGGCCTTATGGAAAAACAATTTAGGCTGTTATTCGTTAAAGCCGAGCGAATGAAAGGGGTTACAGGGCATAATTTCATGAAGTTACTTGAACTGCGCCTTGATAATGTCGTCTATCGCGCCGGGTTTGCCAAGTCTAGAAAGCAGGCTCGACAACTGGTCAGCCATGGACATATTCTGGTAAATGGACGAAGGCTGGATATTCCATCCTGCTTGATAGAAGTCGGTGATATCATAGAAATTAAAGAAAAAAGTCGAGGAATCGTTCCGATATTGGAAGCTGTTGAATCAGCGCCGGAAATTCCGGAGTGGATATCGGTTGACAGGGAGAATTTGCGAGCTGAACTTCTGGCGGAACCGGCAAGAGAATCGATTACGCATCCTATTCAGGAACAGCTCATCGTCGAGTTTTTCTCGAAGTGATTTTTGTTTTGGCCAATTAAGAGGAGGCATTCAGTCCATGCAGTGGAAAAATTTACAAAAACCAAGAAGACTGAACGTGGACTTCGATACACTTACAACTTGTTATGGCAAGTTTTGGGCGGAGCCATTGGAACGGGGATACGGTGTAACTCTGGGGAACGCGTTGCGGCGTGTTATACTTTCGTCTATACCCGGTGCTGCGGTGACATCGGTTCGATTGGATGGAGTATTACATGAATTTACGACGATCCCGGATGTTGTCGAGGACGTCACAAACATTATTCTCAATATTAAGCAACTGATCTTGAAGCTGAATGTCGATCATGCAAAAACCATTGTATTGGAAAAATCAGGACCTGGAAAAGTGATAGCTGCAGATATTCAGACCGACGCAGATGTAGAAATTCTCAACCCTGATTTGCATATTGCCACCCTGGACAGAAACGGCAAGATCAGAATAGAAATGAAAGTGCAAAAAGGACGTGGCTTCAAAACTGCGGAAAATCATCATGAAGAAGATCAACCTATCGGTGTTATACCGATAGATGCCGTTTTTTCGCCTGTACGAAAAGCCAGATTCAATATCGAAGCAGCCCGCCTGGGACGTGACACCGATTACGACCGGCTGATTATGGAAATTTTTACTGACGGCTCCATGCGACCCGATGAAACCATCAGCCTGGCCGCACAGATACTTCGAGATCAGTTTTCATTGTTCATCGATTTTGAAGATACTCATGTGGAAGAAGATGACAAGCAGGATGAGCAATACGAAGAAATTGTCAAAAATTTAGGTCGAGGTGTCGACGAACTCGAACTGTCGATGCGGTCACAGAACTGCTTG
Organism: bacterium; assembly: GCA_049652745.1. Classification (GTDB taxonomy): domain Bacteria; phylum CSSED10-310; class CSSED10-310; order CSSED10-310; family CSSED10-310; genus JBASEY01. Next base: position 14,632 of record JBASEY010000050.1, read on the forward strand.
AAAAATTCAAATATCAAGAAAATCTATGAATTGGTACAGCGTTCGGAAACGGAAATGCTTAAAACCAAGAATTTTGGTAAAAAATCACTGAAAGAACTCGAAGGAATCCTCGAAAGCATGGGTTTGCATTTCAATATGGATGTCACGCAGTATGGATTTCCGGCTAGAGATAAAGAACTCGATAAAGAAAACGACTCTGAAGCCGATGAACTGAAATAACCCCACCATTGGTTTCATGCGATACAAAGGGACAGATTATGCGACATAGAAAAATTAAAGGAAAACTTGGAAGAACATCCAGTCATCGAAACGCCATGCTGAGAAATATGACGGAATCGATAATCACTCACGAACGTATTCAAACAACCCTTCCCAAGGCCAAAGAAGTTCGTAGACTAGTCGATTATGTCATAACGCTGGCCAAACGGGGTGATTTGCACTCTCGTCGCCTGGTCTTGAGGGTTATTCCCAATCAAACGGCTGTAACGAAACTCTTCGATGATATTGCTCCCCGCTATAAAAATAGACCCGGCGGATTCACAAGTATTCACAAAATCGGAACTAGAAAAGGTGATGCTGCTGAAATGGCAGTTGTTTCACTGATTCCTGAAATATCTGAGACCAAGGATCAGAAAAAATAGGTAAATCAATCCTGCGAACACAGATTTCCAAACCCGATGCTTTACCTGAAGCTGTTTGGGTACCATGACCGAATAAAAAAACCAGTCGTTTTCTTCTTTGCAGCGGCTGGAATTCTGGATGTCACCATTTTAATTCTTGTCAAACCTCTTTTAAAAGAGATTTTTTTAATTTTTCCGCCCTGCGCAGACCAAATCCAGGTATGGCGGAAATCTCTTTGACCGAAGCAGCTTTTATTGCATCCACTGAACCAAAATACTTCAATAATATTTTTCTAGTGCTGGGACCAATGCCTGGAAGGCTTGTCAGGGTTGAACGAAGCATTGCTTTTTCACGTACCAATCTATGATAGGTTATCGCAAACCTATGTGCCTCATCTCGTATCCTATCAAGATAAAGGGTGACTTGCTGGTCAGGATCAAGGATGATTTCTGTTCCATCCCTAAGAAAAATCGCTTCATTTTTCCTGTTGTTGCGTGCTTTTACCAAGGAAATAATCGGGATATGGCCTGATCCCAATTCTATCAATACATTTAATGCCGCATTCAGTTGCAATGATCCACCATCGATCAAAAAAAGATCCGGCAGAGCCCTGCTCGTGCTTTCCGATCCGGCAAGACGTCTACGTAATACCTGGCGAACTCGGTCAATATCGGATTTTCCGGGATCTAAAGTCAGCTTATATCGTCGATATCGGGATTTTTCCGGGTTCCCGTTAAAAAACGAGATAATTGAGCCGACACAATGTTTACCTTGACTTTCCGATATATCAACCGCTTCAATTCGTAATGGCGGTTTTGACAGGCTTAGCAAGCTTTGCAACGCTTTGATAGTGTCTGAAACAGGTGGTGAATAGGCATCCATATTTTTATGCAGTCTCAAGTTAGATGAGGCTAGTTGGATCAGGCGGGCCTGCAGTCCGCGGGTTCTGCTTAAAATCCGTACTTTTCGACCCGAAAGCGTCTTCAAATAGGACTCAATAGTCTCTATCTCATCCGGAAGACAACTGGTAAGGACCGTTCCAGGAATTGGCGGCTGTTTTCCGTAGTAATGAACCAGTACATGTTCGGCAATTTTTTCCAAAGGTATCGGTTGTTCGAGTTGTAGGCGGACATGAGTATTTCCTGAAAGCATTCCAGATCGGATAAAGAGTATTTCAGCATAGCCCTCTGTATCGCTGTGCTCAAAAGCGAAAACATCGATATCCACCGGTTTGGGAAACAACAATTTACGGCCGCCTGAAATGTTGCGTATTCCTTCCAGTTGATCCCGGCGAACAGCAGCGGCTTCAAAATTCAATTGTTCCGAAAACCTCATCATTTCCTGTTCAAGTTGGTGGATTAATTCGTCGCTTCGTCCGGATAACAGAAGTTGAACCTGATTGACCGTGTGGCGATATTCTTCAAAGCTGATATTTCCTCTACAGATACCTGGGCATTTTTTCATTTGAAAATTTAGACATCCCCTTTCCAGCCTATTCAGTGTTCCTTGGCATTGTCGAAGTGGAAAATATTTTTCGATTGCACGAAGAACGGAGCGGAGTGTTTTACCGGAGGTATAGGGGCCGAAATACAAGGCGCCGTCATTCTCAAAACGCCTAACCTTTGTCAGAGTTGGAAAATCGTCTTGAATGCTCAGACGTAAAATTGGGTAACGCTTGTCATCACGAAAACGAATATTGAAAGCGGGCCGATGTTTTTTTATCAGCATATCTTCCAAGAGAAGCGCTTCGACGTCATTCGGTGTAACAATCCAGTCGACGGAGGCGGCTCTGTCGACCATCAATTGATGACCGGGGCTTTCATCGTGGGAACTTAGGTGGTTTCGAATGCGGTTGCGCAAGTTTTGCGCCTTGCCGACATAAATCACAACTCCTTTGCTATCACGAAAGCGGTAGGCGCCCGGCAGGTTGGGAGCAGTCTCGACAGCGGAAGAAAGATCTATAAACGTGGACTCTTCGATCTCATAACCTCCTGTAATTCAAAAATCCGGTCACGTATCGATGCCGCTTTTTCGAATTTCAGCTCTTTGGCATACGCCAACATCTCAGTTTCAAGTTGAAAGATCGTATTTTCAAGTTCAGCAACGGATAGCGAAGTGGCGGCTGATTCCGGACCGACAGGTATGGAATAGTAATCTGCTTGCCCGTCAGCAAATCCTGATAAATCAATACCTTTAACAATGGATTTCGGAGTGATGCCGTGAATTTTATTATAATGAGACTGCATTTCCCGTCTACGTTCTGTTTCTGTAACTGCTTTGATAATAGAATCAGTTTTTTTATCTGCATAGAGTATTACAAATCCGTTAACATGGCGTGCACAGCGACCTATGGTCTGTATCAAAGAGTTTGTCGATCGTAGAAAACCTTCCTGATCGGCATCGAGGATTGCGACAAGAGATACTTCGGGTATATCCAGACCTTCTCTGAGCAGGTTTACACCTACCAGGCAGTCAAAGAGTCCCATTCGCAGCTCCCGTATGATTTTGATGCGTTCGAGAGTTGTGATATCGGAGTGAAGATAACGCGCCCGCAAGCCGAGATCTACATAGTAATCAGTTAAACTCTCAGCCATTTTCTTTGTCAACGTCGTGACAAGCGATCGCTCGTTTCTTTCGGCTCGTATCCTTATTTCTTCATATAAATCATCGACTTGCCCATGCGCTGGACGCACTGTAACAACTGGATCCAAAAGCCCGGTTGGGCGTATCAATTGCTCAACGACTCGATCCTTACTGAGATTGATTTCAAATTCAGCAGGGGTTGCGGATACGTAGATACACTGATGAACGCGTTCTCTGAACTCGTCAAACGTCAGGGGCCGATTATCGCGAGCTGATGGGAGCCTGAAACCGTGATGAATCAAGTTGTCCTTCCGAGCTCTATCACCACGAAACATGGCTCTGATCTGAGGAAGAGTGACATGGCTTTCATCGATAAATACGACGGCATTCCTGGGAAGGTAATCCAGTAATGTGGGAGGAGGTTCGCCTGGTTGTCGACCGGTCAAATGGCGTGAATAATTTTCTATTCCGGTACAGTAGCCTGTCAATTCAAGCATTTCTAAGTCATACTGAGTGCGCTGTAAAAGCCGTTGTCGTTCTAATAGGCGGTTTTCAGCGGAAAAATGGTTGGCGCGATCTTCCAACTCAGCGCGAATACTCTGGATGATAAAAGGTTGTCGTTTTGAGTTGGTGACGTAGTGAGTAGCGGGAAACACCCGAACACGATCAAGTTTTTCCAGGACGATATTTTTTAAAGGGTCTATTCGACAGATTCGATCTATGCTGTTACCGAAAAACTCGATACGCGTGGCATTGTCATCGCCTACTCCGAAAATCTCGACGACATCGCCGCGAACACGAAACTTCCCGCGCATAAGGACGGTATCGTTTCGTTCGAATTGAAGAGCCACGAGCTTTTCCATCAACCAGCGACGACCGCTTGCTTGGCCGGTTTGTAGTGTTATTGCTGATCCTGTGTAGTCTTCAGGTTCGCCAAGACCGTAAATGCAAGAAACCGAAGCGATGATAATCGCATCGTTGCGCTCAAAAAGCGCTCGGGTCGCCGCATGTCGCATTCGGTCCAGTTCACTGTTGATGGAGGCATCTTTTTCGATATAGAGATCAGTTGCAGGAATGTATGCTTCGGGTTGATAGTAGTCATAATAACTGACGAAGTAATGGACGGCGTTGTCAGGAAAAAGGGCTGAGAATTCACGATATAGCTGGGCGGCCAAAGTCTTGTTGTGCGCGATTACCAGGCTTGGTCTCTGTACAGTCTCAATAACCTTAGCCATCGTGAACGTTTTACCTGAACCGGTGACCCCCAGCAGGGTCTGATGAGGTTGATTTTCTAAAATCCCTTGGCTCAGAAATGCAATTGCCCTGGGTTGATCGCCGCAGGGCTCATAATCCGATTTCATTTTAAAGATTGAATTCACCACCGTTCACTCGCTTCTACAACCTGATTATAGAATGTGAAATCTCAAATTCAAAGCTCTAGCGATTTTCGCTTTGATCGATTATTCTGATGCAATGAAATCCGGACGATCGAAACATATCATTTACTTTTTCAGCCTGACCGGCATTGCTTTTGGAATTGCTATTGGGCTGATAGTCGGGGTGATAATGCGTGGTCTTCCCCCCGTTGAACAATTAACTCAATACAAACCTGCGACTCAGACGACGGTTTATGACAGGGATGGCTCGATTATCGGCCGATATTATGAAGAAAGGCGCATGGTTCTTGCGCGGGATGAGATACCGGAAAAGGTCGTTCAAGCGTTGATTGCTGCTGAAGATCGAAGGTTTTATACACATAGTGGATTTGATATGGCCGGTATCGCCCGCGCAGCTTTGAGTAATTTGAAAACCCGAAGTATTTCGCAGGGAGGTAGCACCATCACCCAGCAGGTTGCTCGGTTGATGTTTTTGACGACTGAAAGGACATTTACGCGAAAAGTTAAGGAAGCACTGTTGACGTTGATGATTGAGCGAAAATTCTCTAAAGATGAAATTCTCGCGATTTATCTGAATCAAAGCTGCTTCGGTCATGGCGCTTTTGGTATAGAAGCCGCGGCTCGTACATTTTTCAACAAACCTGCTGCAGGCTTGTCGATATCGGAAAGCGCCTTATTAGTATCTTTGTTAAAAAATCCCACTTATTTCAGCCCAATAAAATATCCGGAAAGGTCTTTGGAAAGCAGAAATCGAGTTATTGCAAGGATGCTGAACTGTGGTTTTATTTCTGATGAAGAGTATTCTTTGTCCATAGAAGAGCCGATTCATTTGGAGCCTGATATTCAACAGGGATTTATTGCACCTTATTTCGTTGAGGAAATCCGGCGATTATTGGAGACAGAGTTTGGGGCCGATGCGGTGATGCGTGATGGCCTTACCGTGTTGAGCACTTTAAATAGAAAGCATCAGGAAAGTGCGAATAAAGCGATCCAAAAGGGTTTGGAAGCTTACTCACAAAGAAATCCGGCAGAACCTGATACAATCCAAGCAGCCCTAGTCAGTATAAGGCCTTCGACTGGAGAAATAACTGCAATGGTTGGGGGCTCTTCTTTTCAAACAACCCAATTCAATCGAGTGGTTCAAGCCAAGCGGCAGCCCGGCTCTTCCATCAAACCTCTTTTATATTTGACAGCTTTGAATCAGGGATATACGCCTTCAACCGTTATTTTGGATACTCCATATGAATATAAGGATCCAAAAACAGGCAAAGTTTGGAAACCGGTCAATTATGACATGAAGTATAGAGGGCCCACAACATTGCGGCAAAGTTTGGAAAACTCATTGAATGTCACAACCGCCAAACTGATGGAAAAAATAACGATCCCGGCTTTTCTGGATATGGCTGCAAAACTGGGTATTGAATCTTCGTTGCCCCCGTATCCATCCGTTGCATTAGGTGCAGGCGAAGTGACGTTACTGGAACTCACCAATGCTTATGCCACTATAGCTTCAGGAGGTTTACGGGCGCGGCCGAGAATGATACAACGTGTTACTGATCGGAATGGTAAGGTTGTTTTTCAACAGTTGCCGGTAATTCACGAAGCGGTAGACCCTCGCCCATGTTTTCAATTGACACAGATTCTTATGGGTGTCGTTCAGCATGGAACAGGATGGCGGGCAAAGGCTTTGAACAGGCCGGTGGCTGGGAAGACCGGCACGACGAATGATTATACCGATGCATGGTTTATTGGTTATATTCCCGATTTGGTGGTTGGCGTCTGGATTGGTTATGATATCCATACCAAACTTGGTAATGGAGAAACTGGCTCCAAAGCTGCCGGGCCGATTTTTACAGACTTCATGATGGATGTGTCTACAGAAGAGGATATCAAGGATTTTGAAGTTCCAGAAGGAATAACTTGGAAAAATGTTTGCTACGATACCGGATATCTTGCAGCGCCTGGTTGTCCAAAAACAATTTTGGAAGCATTTAACGGCGACAATTACCCTAAAATTGTCTGCCCGGTCCACGCTTCAAAGGAATAAAATTTTATCAAGATACTTTTCGAGTGATTCTAATTAAATTCCAGACACCCATGATAAAGAAAAAAACATTACAGATCCAGGCGGCAAGAAGTGGATGCAGCTTACTGGCCTGTCCAATCTCTATGGTTATTCGAAAGAAGATAAAATAGAAGACACCGATAAAAATTGACAAACCGATTCCCACCATTCCACTGGAGGTTCTTGGATTTTGCGTGGCAAAGCCTATTCCAATCAATACCATGATCAATGATAGAAAAGGTATTGAAAATTTCGTGTGCCAGTCCACTTCGTATTCACGAGTATTAAAGCCGATACTTGACAATAATTGTATATACTCCCGCAATTCCCGAAGATTCATTTCATCAGAATCTTTATATTCTTTTGAAAAATCATCCGGATGTTCCGGAATAGTGCTGATGTTTTCATCAAAGCGGCTGTCTGAAACGACAGTATAGGAATTGGGGTCCAGATCGATTTTTCGGCCATCCAAGCTCAACCAGTGATCTGTTTCCCAGATCATCTTTCGTGTTTCAATTCGAGTTCGGATATTCATGTTAGAATCGATTTCAAACTGTGAAAAACCTGAGATTGTATGGGTTGCAGGATCATAATGTTGAAAGTAGTAAATATCGCCATCTTTTCCACGGTACCATCGGTGGAATCGGACAAAACGGGATCGTTCTCGATTTTTAATTCGGTCCCATGCAATTTCAACCTGACGGTTACAAGAAGGTATAATGGATTCGTTCATGCCGAATGTTGCCAGAGTTATTATAAAGCCTGAAAAGATAATGGGTGTACAGATACGGAGATAGCTGATACCGCTGGATTTCATGGCAACCAGTTCTGAGCTTTTAGTAAAGATACCTATGGCAAGAATAGTTGCCACCAAAGTTGTGAAAGGAATAGCGACAATTGAAAAGAAAGGAATTTTGCAGGTCAATGCGATGATTGAATCAATAATACCGGCATGGCTGTCCAGGAGATCGTCGATTTTTTCGAACAAGTGGACTATCAAACTGATGGTCAGAAGGGCTGCAAGAATATAAGAAAACAACCGAATAAATGTTGACAGCACATAACGGTCTAAAATACGCCCTACTAAAGGCAGGTATTGACGATTAATTAGTGTTGTCATGCCGGAAGGTTCTATAGATCGATATCTCTTCTTTCTATAGCTTTCGACTTTTTCAAAAATAAGCTCTTTAAAATTATTCCAGGATTTTAATTCTTTATTGAAAGCCGATTTTAAATAGAAAAATGCCGCCAACAACATCAGGAAAAAATTAGCGAACCATGTGGCGAGAAAAGGGTTCATTTTATCATCGTCCGCCAAGGATGTTCCAGCAGTCAAAAAGATATAATAAATCAGTATCAAGCTGATAGAAGTTGCAAATGCCGCCGATTTTCCCCCCCTTTGGGATGCCATACCAAGCGGTACAGCCAAAAATGCAAAAACGAAACAGGCAAAAGGAAGCGCTGTTTTTTTCCAGATTTCCACCCATTGTCGTGAGTCGCTTCGTCCTAAGTTTCTGCGTTCCTGAGCCTTTTCCATCAGTTCCCGAATCGTCATCTCCCTTTCAGATTTTAAAATAGCGGCAGCGTCAAAGCGAAACATCGAAAGACCAAGATCCATAGTGGTGAATGGAGTCATTGAATAGCGTCGCAGATTATCAGCATATAGCTCATGAGTACAGCCATTTTTTAAACGCAGGTTAAGGATATGTGATTCAGGTATTTCGTATTCATGGCCCTCTTCAGCAACGATAATTAAAGGCTGCTTTAGATTTCTGTTATCCGCGATGAAAAGACCCTTCATGACACCGGTTTTGTGGTCGACATCATTCACATACAATACGACATCATTGAAATCCGTGTTGAAAACATGTGGAGTCACACCGATACTGGCTTGAACTCTGAACATTTCGAACTTCATTTCACGCAGCTTCTGGTTGGTGATTGGAAGCAGTTGAACGTAAATGGCAGAAGTCAAAATATATGCCAGAGTTGCAAAAGCGAGAACCGGCGGCATCATCCTGTGTATACTGATTCCACTGGCTTTCATAGCTGTGATTTCGCTGTCGGAGGATAATCGGCTGAAACTCACAAGAACTGCTAAAAGAACACTCATCGGAATCGTCATGACAAATATATAAACAGAACTCAAGCCCAGAATTTTTATTGCGTTGGTGAATCCGACTCCTTTAGAAATAAACAGATCGGTCAGCTTGATTATCACATTGGCCAGCATGACGAATGTGAATATGAACACTCCTAAAAAAAAGGGCCCAAGAAGCTCTTTGAATATATATCGATCGATAATTTTCACATGGAATACACGCACAAATAGTCTGGTATTACTCTGCAGCAGAAAGCCGGGTTATACTTTTCCTTCTTCAAGATCGATGTCGTCTGTTTCCCGTCCGGCATCATGTGCTTTCCCGCTTGAATCCTCTTCCGTATCTCTGACTGGAAGGTTACGAAGTTTTTCTGTTTCGGTCATAAGAGCTTTGTATTGTTTCTGAAGGCTTCTCAGATTACGTTTATATTTTAGACTTTGTGTACTGCTCAAAAGCCAAGCGACGACAAATCCCAAGCCGAAGCCGGCATAGATAACTAAAAACAATGGAGCGGTGGAAGGCATGCCTTGGTCGTTATAGCCTAGAATAGATTGATCTTTATTGAATAGATTGACGTGGACCTCTTCAATATTGGAAGTAGCAAAAAGCGTAAATAAAATGATGATCAAAAACCCAATAAAAGCTTTCATTATCTTCATAAAGCATCCCCTTGCCTTAACTCAAGCCTTCCACGAATGCCTTTCTGAAATGCCTGATTGTTAGATTTTGTCCTGTAATCAGATGCCTCGATGCAAATTTTTATACACATTTCGTACAACCTGGAGCGAAGTCGATTACCTATACGATCTTCAAGTGTTTCTTCCTGCTCCTGCCAATGATCTCGATAACTGGAATACTCCAGATCGTTCCGATCAGGAAAATTTGTAGTGATAATCGTCGGCAACACATGATTATATCTGTGGTTAAGAATGAACATAAGAGTGTCTCTAACCCATTGAGTCGTTTTTTCGGCGCCTAAATCATCCAAAACAAGAAGCTGTGTTGATAAAATCGGAGCGACAACAGTGCTTGCCGAAAGCTGCGAATCATGATCATAAGTTGATCGAATCGAATGAAGTAATTCTCGAAAATCGCAGAAAATACAGGGTATCCCCTTGTCTTCAATTAAATAGTGAAGAATTCCGACAGAAAGATGAGTCTTCCCGACTCCGGGAGGCCCTTGAAGCAGAAGACCCTGATTGTTTCCAGGAAAAGAAACGATATACTGCCGAATTTGATTTTCCACCTCGATAAGATTCGGATTTCCACCGGTATCAAAATTCCCCAGATAGCAGTTTTTATAACGTTCCGGAATGTTGGCATTCTGAATCGTCTGTTCTTTTAGTGCGTTCAGAAAACATTCACACCGTTGACCAACTTTTAGATTGTCACATTCCTTTAAGATCCAGGTCGTACCGCCGCATAAAGGACATTTTTGATTTGATGAAACCACATTTAAATCCTCTCTTAAACAATCTCCATATTATCATTTGAAAGGCTTCCCTGTCAAACAAACGACCGATTCATCAACTCTGCCAGATGAACTCCGAGTCAGCTTTCCGGTTATACCGATACAGATGTGCCAAGCCAAGAAGTGTCAACGTGTTGTCATAATAATCGATGGCAGTTGTCTCATCCTTGATTAGGTCAGCTTGACCGCCGGTCGCAACAACTATCGTTTTACATCTCATTTCGACCTGTATTTTGTCAATCAATCCCTCCAACAGGCTTATATAACCAAAAAATAAACCAGACTGAATATTGTGAATTGTGGATTGCGCAATCACTGTAGGTGGTTTGGCAAATGATACATCGGGCAAAAGAGAAGTCGTTTTTGATAGAACTGTGGAAAAAGCTTTTATTCCAGGCAATATGGCGCCCCCAGTAAAATCTCCTTTTTGATCAAGAACACAAAAAGTTGTCGCTGTGCCAAAATCGATGCAGATAGCAGGATAGCCATAAAATATTTTCGTGGCAAAGGCATTGACAACCCTGTCTGGCCCCAGAGATCCCGGTGGCTGGTAATGTATCTGCATGCCGACTTTAATGCCGGGTTGAACGATAAACTCCGTTTTTCCAATCAATTGATTCAAACTGGTCGATACGGGTTTCAGAATGGGAGGAACCACGCAGGATATAACAGTGGTTTCAATATCCTCAAAGGGTATTTCAGAGGTTTGCAAGAAGTCATGAAAAATTGATTTGAAAGCCGAAACAGATAGCTTCTCGGTCATCAAGCGCATCTGCGCCCGAATTGAGCCATCCAAAACCAAACCGGCCGCTATCGTTGAATTTCCAATATCAACCACAAGAATCACGATTTTTCACCAACGATCGCCAAAATATCGCCAGAATAAAAAACCATCGTCCGATTATCTACTAAAAGCTGCAAACCACCATCATTCGACAAGCCTGAATACTGACCAGTAAATTTCTCCTCGTCAGACTTAATGGTTACCCATGCATTTCGAGTTGCTGAAAGTGATTCCCATTGGCTGAGGATATCGCATGGATTCTCAGACCATTTGACGACACCATAAAAAAAATTTGATCGAATTGCATAAGCCAGTTTGTGAATAGGGATACTGAAACTGGACATTTGGTGAAGTGTGCCTGCAGGAAAAAGAGTTCTTTCGGGAAGCAACCGAAAATCTGTTGAAACATTCACGCCGATCCCCACGACCAGGCGGGGAGATGGGTGGGATTTGCTCTGAACCAGGATGCCCGCAACTTTGAACTGATTGACAAGAATATCGTTAGGCCATTTTAGACGCGGATTCAGGTCGGGGTATAAAATTTCGATCGATTTGACCGCCGCAACGCCCATGACAAAGGAGACCAGGTGCCAAAATTTTTGATCGACTTTCGGGAGTAGAACGATACTCATATATAATCCGCCCAATGGAGAAGTCCAGGTTCGATTTCGTCGACCTAATCCTTCAGTCTGTATATCCGCGGTGCATGTCATTCCATTTACAAGCTCATCGCTTGGCCGAGTCAACAAAAAATTATTGGTTGAATTCACCGAATGCATGTGTAGCCAAGGTGAGTGGTTCAGCGCCTCAACAGCATGGTCTCTCATTGGAAATTCAGTGATATATCCGCCGCGGCGACCGAATGTGTCAGTGCCCCGACGGATATCAAATGAACGCCCGTTTCAGCATATCGACGAACATTTTTTAAAGACATGTTTCCGGAGCATTCCAGTAGGATTTTGGAACCATACAGCGAGACGATTTTTTCGACCATCTCCGGCGTCATGTTATCCAAAAGAAGAATATCAGCACCTGATTCAACCGCTTCGGATGCTTCTTGCAGCGTTGTGACTTCAATCTGGATTTTTAACGTGTGCGGGGCATGCTCACGTGCTTTTTGAACCGCTTTGGACACCGAACCACAAGCTTTGATATGATTATCTTTAATTAATATACCATCCCCAAGATTTATGCGATGGTTTTGCGCACCGCCCATTCGAACGGCATATTTATCCAGTTGACGGTGCCCTGGAACAGTTTTTCGAGTATCGATGATTTTACAGCTATAGGGGCTGATTTCTCGGGTAAAATGGTAAGCGCCGGTGGCGATTCCCGACATGCGTTGCAGAAAATTCAACGCTGTTCGTTCGCCGGCAAGAATAGAGCCTGTATTGCCTGACACAGTGGCAATCCGCTGGTTTTCCAGTGTCAATTGCCCATCGTGAACTTCGATGACATAGCGCAACGTTGGATCGATTTCTTCAAAAGCGGCTTTGGCAACCCATTGGCCGGCGACAATCAAGGGTGTCTTGGCCGTGATTCCGGCTGTGCTCGTGGAGTTGTCAGGCACCAATGCAAGTGTCGTAGCGTCGCCCGAATTCAGATCTTCGGAGATCGCCAATTTTAGAAGCAATTTAAAATCAGGGGTTTGCCATGGTTTCATGTGTTTGACCGCCTCCTTGAAGCCGATTAATGTTCAAAACATGTCTTGTCTAATGCCCGTAAAGCTTCTTCTAACTTACGCAAGCGGGTTATAAGCTCTTCTTCAAGAGCTTTGTTTTTTTCTATAACTGCTGCAGGAGCTTTCGATAGAAAGTTTTGATTTGATAATTTGTCTCGAATTTTTTCGATTTCTTGAGATGCTTTTTGGATTTCTTTCCGTAAACGAGCCGTCTCAGCCGGGACATCCATGACGCCATCAAGGTCAAGATAGGCATCGATGCCGTCGGGAGTCACAGAAGTGGCTCTAATGCGAGGAGGGTTTGGAGTCTCCTGTATTTCCAGGTCTGACAACCGGGCTAAAAACATAATATCATCCCGTCCGTTTTTCAGAATCAGCCGATAATCTGCATTGTCCGTCGCGAAGATGCCCTTCATTTTCAAACCGGGCGCGATACCTGTTTCAGACCGCATCGTTCTAAGGGTTACGATTGATTTCAGAAGCACTTCGTATAATGAGGCTTCATTTATAAAGCTCAGGCAAGCTTGGTGGTCATTCCATGGGCTGACCATTATGCTTGGCGGATTTTCAAATAAGTTATTCCAAATTTCCTCGGTGACAAACGGCATGAATGGATGAAGAAGTTGAAGGGCGCTGGAGAGACAAGTGATCAATACGGTTTGAACCGTTTGTTTGTGTTGAGGTGTCGTTTTGTCGTACAGAGCTGTTTTCGCGATTTCTAAATACCAATCACAGAATTCATGCCAGATAAAACGGTGAATTACGACCGCAGCATCGTTGAACCGAAACTCTTCAAGATGAACACCGATTTCTTTTTCAGCAAGAGCCAAGCGATAGAGAATCCATTTTTCAGCAAGAGTCAATTCGGCGACTGCCGGCACATCTTGAACGAATTTTCTATTTGGGCATGTCGAAATGACCAAACGTGAGGCGTTCCAGATTTTGTTGGAAAAGGTTCGCCCCATATTCAGAGTATCTTCTGAAAAGAAAATGTCGGAACCACGAGGTGAAATCATTACGATACTGAATCGAAGGGCATCGGCTCCATATTTATCCATGATATCGAGCGGATCGGGTGAGTTTCCCAGTGATTTAGACATTTTTCTACCGATCTCATCCCTGACGGTGCCGTGTAGATACACTTTTGAAAAAGGTATGTCTCCCATGAATTCCAGTCCTGCCATTATCATTCTGGAGACCCAGAAAAAGATGATTTCAGGGGCGGTAATCAAAGAATCGGTTGGATAATATGTTTTAAGGTCATCTGTTTTATTCGGCCAGCCGAGAGTTGAAAATGGCCAAAGCCAACTGGAAAACCAGGTATCCAAAACATCGGAATCTTGAGTCAGATTGACGCTGTTGCAACGCGGACATTTCACCGGGTCATCCAGATAAGCCTGATAATGGCCACAGGATTGACATGTCCATACTGGAATGCGATGGCCCCACCATAATTGCCGACTGATGCACCAATCTCGAATACCTTCCAGCCAGTTTAAATATACCTTTGTCCAACGGTCAGGATAAAAGGTTACTTTACCCTGAGTAACAACATCGATTGCAGGCTCTGCAAGGGGTTTCATCCTGACAAACCATTGGCGTGATAAATAGGGCTCGATAAATGCTTCACACCTATAACAGAAGCCGGCAGAAAGCGGGTAAGCTTCAGTTTTTTGAAGGAATCCTCCATTTTTAAGATCGTCAATAACCTTTTCCCGGCATTCTTCACGTGTCAATCCCGCATACCTGTCTCCGGCATTTTCATTCATGATTCCATGCTCATCGATGACAAGAACGGTATCCAGATTGTGGCGCTTTCCCGCCTCAAAATCATTTGGATCGTGCGCAGGAGTGATCTTGACGGCGCCGGTTCCAAATTCCCGGTCGACCATCAGGTCGGCAACGACCGGAATCCGTTTGTCTTTCAACGGCAGAATCACGTTTTTGCCGATCAGATGTTTATATCGGGGATCTTCAGGATGAACAGCCACTCCGGTATCCCCCAGCATTGTCTCAGGCCGCGTCGTGGCAACCACGACCCCGGCGGAACCATCTTCGCCAGGATATCGGATATACCACAGATGGCCTTGAACATCCCTGTATTCGACCTCCTCATCGGATAAAGCGGTAACACATCTAGGGCACCAGTTGACGATGTAGTCACCTCGATAAATCAGACCTTTTTGATAAAGTTTTACGAAGACTGTTCTGACTGCACGTGACATGTCCGGGTCCATAGTAAATTTTTCCCTGCTCCAATCACACGAACAGCCCAGTCTTTTTAGTTGCTGAATAATGATACCGCCATGACGCTCTTTCCATTCCCAAACCTTTTGAACAAACGCTTCACGGCCCAAGTCTTGCTTTGAAAGGCCCTGGCGCGCAAGGCTCTGTTCCACCTTGTTCTGGGTTGCAATTCCAGCATGATCAGTTCCGGGAACCCAAAGAGTCCGATATCCTTGGATACGTTTATAACGCACAAGAATATCTTGCAGAGTATTGTTCAACACATGACCGATGTGCAAAATACCCGTTACATTGGGTGGAGGAATGACGATAGTGAAAGGCTTTTTTTTCGGAGCATCTGGATTCGGCTGAAACAAGTTACCAGCCAACCATAGGGGGTACCATTTATTTTCAATTTCGAAGGCGTCATATTCATGCTTCATAATATCCTCAACTTTTCATAACCGGTATACCAGGTATGAAGCCAGATATCGTTATAGAGATTACACATTATCGTCGTTATAATCTTCTGATTCGAGCAGGCGGAAGGCTTCTATTTTGAAAGATTCGATTTCACGAGAGACAACACGTTCAGTAATTTGAGGAACAAGATCATTGACGATCTCTTTCGTCATTTTCATAATTTGCTTCGGTAGATCGGTTATCTGCAGATGTTCAATAATTCGACTGGAAATATCCTTGGCAATGCGTGGCGCGATCGCTTTCGTCATGGCATCCGATAGAATGACAATGTTTTCATTGAAATAACTCTCAAAAATATCAAAAAGAATTTTTGCCCGCTGATCCAATTTGTCTGTCTGAATCTCAGGCAAGTGAAGCGTTGTGGTGGGTTTTGCGCCCGGGTGGGTATCGACGTTTTTTCGACCGGGTTTTTCGATGTTTTCAACAGGTTGCATCATCTGCAGATGAAGCGTGTCGATCATGTTTTTTAAAATACGATTGTCGAGCGGTTTATAGATCAGGCCTGCAGCTCCCCAAAGAACGGATGTCTCCAAATCAATAGAATCACCATGATTGGCCATGACGACCACAGACAGAGGAGTTGAAAGAGTGCCGGTAATTTCCTTGATATCTGCTTGAAGGTCAATGCCGGGAAAGTTATCCGACAAGAGTACAAAATCCGGTTTCATATTTTTTACCGATTCCAGAATTTGATCATCACGGTCAATCCAGGTGACTTCGTAGTCATTTTGATCGAATATTTTTTGAAACGCCTTTCGGACCGTTATACTCTCATCCGCCAGTAACAGTTTTATCGGCATAACCCCAATCTCCATTAAGCAAGACAGGAAACTATATTTTAACCTATGTCGGACGCCTCCTCAGCCAGTTGTTTTTTCAATTTATCCAAAGCAGTTTCACTCAAGTTTTTGAAAGTCGAGTCCGGATGTTGGTCGATGACCTTTTGATAGGCATCTTTCGCAAGGGTCCATTGTTCAAGAGCCTCATAACGCATCGCCTGTTCATAAGTCAGCATGTCCATCAACTTGAAAGTGGGATAACGTGTTTCAATTTCTGTTAACAGAGCCAGAGATTCCGACGTGGATCCCATATTGAAAAGAGCAGTTGATTTACATAAAAGCGCAGAGGGCACCAAAATATGATCCGGAAACTTCTCCAAAAATGTGTTGAAAGCCGCAAGAGCTTCCTCGTTTTCGCCTAGGTTTAAATGGCTTACTCCAGCCATGAACAATGCATTTTTTCCGGATTCAGTGTTAGGGTAATTATCATAAACGGATTGAAATAAACCAGCGGATTTTGATTGCACTTTCAGCTCGGGACCTTCGATTACTTCCCCCTCTTCATTTTTTGCTGTCAATGATAATGACGATGTAAGAAGATCTTTTTCATATTGAGTGACAGCGTTTTGCATGAGCGATGAAGCTTCGTTGTTTTTCACTTGATTATTGTGCCTGACCAAAAGAATCAGGGCGCTGCAAATAACCAGGCCTGCAAGGATATATCCAATGGAGTCTTTATGTCGTGTAACAAAACTGATGGTTTGGGTCATAAAATTGGGGTTATCATCCGTTATTGCACGTAACTTTGTGTTTTTATTGTCTTTTTGTTTTGCCATTCCAACCTCCGAATCAGGGAACATATAGCGAGTTTATTGGATAACCCGTCATTAATCAAGAAGAGTAACGGGATTCCATCATATTTTTTAATACGCCCGGCAGGAATCGAACCTGCGACACCCTGATTAGGAATCAGGTGCTCTATCCCCTGAGCTACGGGCGCGTTGTTCTAGTTGCTGCCAGCGCCTAGATTGTCAGTATTTTAGCAGAGAATGTATTTTGTAACGATTAATTTTTTCCCTACCATTTAAAAATGCCAGTTCAATAAGGAAAACAAGGCCGGCAATTTCTCCTCCCAATTGTTCAACAAGTCTGCAGGCGGCATTCACGGTTCCTCCAGTTGCAAGAAGGTCGTCGACAATTAGGACTCTGTCTCCTGCTGTGATGGCGTCCGTGTGCATTTCAATGGTATCCGTTCCATATTCTAAATCATAGGTGTAGCTTTTCGTTTTAAAGGGGAGTTTCCCTGGTTTCCGAACCGGGATGATTCCGGCTTTGAGTCGTGACGCAATCATTGGAGCAAACAGGAACCCCCTGGCTTCAACTCCGACAACCTTCGTGATCTTTTCATTTATAAAAGGTTCAATCATCGTATCGATTGCAGTTTGGTACGCCTGAGGGTCAGCAAGTAAAGGTGTAATATCTTTGAAAATAATGCCGGGTTTTGGAAAATCGGGTATATCGCGGATGAAGTTACTTAAATACAGCATGAATCAGTCCTCCGTGAAAAGAATATCAAATTCATCCCAATCAGGATGGTTTCCGGTTATTGCTTCGCGAACAATAGTCTGAACTTTAGCAAAAGGTGGTCCCTTTTGAATGTCGCTAAAAAATGTATCCAACTGTTTTTGAGTGCCGATGGCAATGATTTCGACCCGGCCATCCGCCAGATTCCTTACTGCGCCTTGTATGGAATGGTGTGCTGCGCGGCGCATCGTATAGTGCCGGAAACCAACCTTTTGGACTCGACCATTGACAAGCCATCTTTCGCTAATTTTATCCGATATCATAATTGTATGATCCTGTTGATTGCATCTATGGGGGCAGCCACGGGGATAATTCCTGAAATAGAGTCCCAGGAATTAATGGCTAAGACCGGTTTACCCATTTTTAAAGCCAGGCCGATTTCGGAGAGTGTTCCGTGAGAGCCGTTAAAAACGATAACAGCATCGACGGACTGTGCGATCACGGCATTTCTGGCGTGCCCAAGACCTGTGGCAATCGGTATATAAGTATAACTGTTAGCGTCGTCCGGGTTGGTTCCAGGCAAAATTCCGATGGTTAAACCATTTGATTGGCGAGAACCTTTGAACGCAGCCTCCATAACGCCGGTTCCACCTCCGGTGATCAAAATCCATCCCTGCTCTGCTATCAATCGTCCTGTTTCACAAGCCATGGCGGAAGTTTCGGCATCGCAATCAGCCGCTCCGATGACGGCGATTCTTAAAGGGAAACGTCTATTCGAATTCTTCATTGACAACTGCGTCTTTCTTGTCTTTTTTCTTGTCTTGCTCGCTTTTCTCAGGTTTTATACCTTCTTTCGCCAATTCTGCCAGGTTCTTTTTGATCGTATTGTTATCCGGGTTCCATCTGAGCATTTCCTGAAACGCGTTGGCAGCCTCTTGTTTTCTACCGAGACCCATCATCAGATTGGCGATAGTGAGTCGTAAGCTCTGATTGCCCGGGTCCAGCTCCAAAGCGCGTTGGTAGGTTTCAACGGCTTCCGCTTTATAGACTCCGCTGAGCATCTGAATTTCTGCAAGTTTTAGATGATAAGTCGGATCCAATGGTCTCAGGCTGATAGCTTTACGTATTAACTGGATTGCCCTTTCGTAATTGTTTTTCTGTTTGAACGCAAGAATACCGGCTTGGAAAAACTTGACGGCGCTCCCTTCACGCTCTTCTTTATCGATGTCTTCCATCACAGCGTAAAAAACAGGGCTGTTCGGATCCAACTTGGACGCCTGCATAAAAATCGCCCGTGCTTCGTCAAAACGCCCTTTACGCACCTTATCCATACCTTGATTGAAAAGCATCATCGCTCTTTCACGATTTTCCGTTATATCCAATCGACCTTTGCGTAGGCTGTCCAGGTAATTCTGTTTCTTGTCGTCGTCCATGATGGTTGTGTATGCATGTTTGAGCAAATCCCTGAGAATGATGGCTTTTTCTATTACCGGTTTATCAAGAGTCTGGAACTTGATCCCTTTGGGATTGATGAGTTCGATAGTTTTGACAAAGGCTTTATGAACAGCTTTCTTATCCGAACTGGGTGTGGTGCCTAAAAGTTCAAATAAAGTCTGGCTCGTGATAAAAAACCGATTATAAATCATCGTAACGTTTGAAGTGAAACGACGATGACTTACCTTGGCTTCAACCCGTTCTTCCATGGACATGGTATTTAAATCGATCTTCTGGCTTTCCTGAACAATCCGATCGGCTTCAGCTTCACGCTTTGAATCAGGTTTCAATTCCCCTTTGGATTTTACCAACTCATCAAACACAGAAGCATCGTTTTCAAACGATTCTGTTTTCAAAGGTTGTCTTTTTACGCCGGCTTTCACATTTCTTTTAGGCGGCTGGCTCTGAGATCGGACGCTTTGCTTTACCGGTTCCGGATTGACGACGATTTCCGGCGATATCATGGTAGATTCCATCTCTTCCTGTAAATTCAGTTCTTCGATGCCGTTCAAATCCAGCAATCCATCCAATGACCCAGTCAAATGTGTTAAGCCGTCAATTTCTTCTACCGGCATTACCGGCGGCTCCGCAACTGCAAATGGCATGTGCTCAAGATTGTGATTGATGGTCTTCAATACTTCCAATAATTCCCCGTTTGGACCTAGTAAACGCTGTGCTTCAAAAAGCTTGTCTATAAGCATCGTCAGCAGAGCTCGCGTAAAAGGCTTGGAACTGGGTTGTTTGGTTTGCCCAGGGGGTTGGAGAGTGAAAAGCTTTTTCTGTTCTAGAAGTATCAGATTTTCAGTGAGAGTCGGCAATATATCGGAACCGAGTTTGAAAAAATCTCGAATGGTAATAGATGGATAATATCGAGATAAAAGACGGATTTCCTCTAAAGAAATATCCGGGATCAGGTCCAGGCTGTTCACAGGTGTAACCCAAAACACACGTTGATCGAAATCCGGAAATCGATCTCGAAATTGCGACATCAAAGCAGCATTTTGAAAAGATGACGCAACCCATTCTGAAAAAGAAGAGTCAATTCTCAGCATGTCTTCCGGAACATTCTCCCGCCATTCAAAAAGACCTTTCTCCAGGGCTAAAAAATCGAAAAAAATTGTTTCCGCCAGGTGGAATCGAGCGGATTGAAGTTGGGTGTCGGTAATGCCTTCGGCCTCATCGAGAACAGTATTCTTCAGATCCGGTTTTTTCATTTCAGCGGTGAGCAGATCGGCAGCTTCTGAAGAGAGAAGTCCACGGCTTTTCAAGACACGAGCCAACTCACCTTTTTGTCCTTCTCGAGCTGTTCCTACAAGACGTCTGTTCTCTGAATGCAGATAATAAACAAGATCGCCCGAGATTATTTTAAGTGTTTTGCTGTCCGATGACGTGTGTATGATACCCAGCAGCTCTTCAGCGGATAACGTTCCCGGTTTTCCTGTAAAAGCCATAGACTTCCTCCTCAAGGAATTCCCGGAAACGCTGCCGGATGTGAAGCTGCAGCAGCTTCCGGCTTTTCTGTTGCCGGGATAAATAATCGGGGCGAGAGGATTTGAACCTCCGGCTTCCTGCTCCCGAAGCAGGCGCGCTACCAGGCTGCGCTACGCCCCGTGATGTCCTCACACCTAACAGACCAAAAAACAATATCCAAATAAGAGTCTGGGTGCAAGAACTATTTTAACCCAGACGGCTGCATTCGTCACCTATAAAGAATAAATGGTTTCATCTTGGCGGCTCTCATTTCTTGACCTCCAAACCGTTAATGCTCCTATCCAAAAAAAAGAGCGGGTTTCAAACCCGCTCCAGCAATCCTACATAAAATCCGATTATTTTCCTGCCATCATCGCAGCAATATCTTTCTCAACCGTGTCAATCGGCTTGATATCGAAATTTTTAACCAATACGCTGATGACATTCGGAGATAAAAACGCCGGCAAGGTCGGCCCAAGTCGGATACCTCTAAAGCCCAGCGCCAACAAGGCTAAAAGCACGA
Organism: bacterium; assembly: GCA_049652745.1. GTDB lineage: Bacteria > CSSED10-310 > CSSED10-310 > CSSED10-310 > CSSED10-310 > JBASEY01. The sequence goes on from JBASEY010000050.1 coordinate 35,835, forward strand.
TAACCGCTTTCTGCTCATACCACGCGACGTCAAACGAAATCGGCAGTTTGTTGATATCGTCCAAACCGAAAACTTCTTTCAACTTCAACGCGATGAAAGCCAAAGAATACGAATCGTTGCACTGGCCTGCGTCCAGAACTCTGGGAATTCCATCAATGTCGCCAAGATTCAATTTGATATAGCGATATTTGGCACATCCTGCCGTTAAAATGATTGTGTCAGGCGGAAGAGCTTCGGCGACCTCGGTGAAATAACTGCGCTGTTTCTGACGACCGTCGCATCCGGCCATGACGATGAAACGTTTGATTTTTCCAGACTTGATCGCTGAAACAACTTTATCGGCCAGCGCCAGAACCTGGTGGTGAGCAAAACCACCGATGATCTTACCGGTTTCAAGCTCCTGGGGCGGCGGACATTTTTTGGCCAATGCGATTATTTCCGAAAAATCCTTTTGTTTGCCGGGAGTTCTGTCAGCGATGTGTTTAACTCCCGGGTAACCCGCCATTCCTGTCGTGAAAATTCTGTCTTTGTAAGAATCTTTTATCGGGATGATACAGTTCGTCGTCATCAAGATCGGACCATTGAAAGATTCAAACTCTGAATTCTGATGCCACCAGGAACTGCCGTAATTTCCAAAAAAGTGCTTATACTTTTTGAAAGCCGGATAATAATGGGTCGGCAGCATTTCACCATGAGTGTAAACATCGACTCCAGTGTTTTCCGTCTGCTGTAAAAGCTCATCGAGATCTTTCAAATCATGGCCTGAAATCAAAATGCCGGGATTTTTGCCGACTCCCAGCTTGACCTGTGTCATCTCAGGATTTCCATAGGTTTCAGTGTTGGCTTTATCTAAAAGCGCCATTGCTTTGACACCCATTGAACCACATTCCAAAACAAGATCCGTCATCTTTTTGACGCTGAGCTTGCGTGTCGTCGATGCAAGAGCCTTTAACATAAAAGAATATAATTCATCATCATAGTAACCCAGGACTGCAGCATGTTCCAGATAAGCTCCCATCCCTTTCAAACCATAGATCAACAATTCGCGCAGCGACCGAACATCTACATCCTCCGTCGCCAAAACACCTACCGTTTTCGCTTTTTCCAGCAAAGACTCCTCTTTTGATGGGGACCAGGTTGCAGAATCATGGAGATTTTTTTTGCAACCTCCTTTACCCGCCTGCTTCATAAGCGAATCCCGTATCCGCAACGCTTCATAAATCAACGCCTCAATCCTGGCGTTGTCAAAATTGGCATTCGTGATCGTCGCGAACAACGCTTTTGTCACAAAATGACCCGCCTCCCGAATAGAAGCCCCCTTGCTCTCGGCTTTTTCACCCCAGATTGCCAAACCTTTAAGAGTGTGGATCAACAAATCCATCAGACAAGCTGTTTCATCAGGCTTGCCACAGACACCTTTGATCGTGCACCCTTGATTTTTAACTGTCTCCTGACACTGATAACAAAACATGAATACCTCCTTGAAAATAATTGAGTAATTATATTAATCGGAAACACCTTTCTCGATCAAATCCGATAAATACGTCTGCTCGAAATAGTTTCTGAGACGATCGTTATAGTCTCTGAAAAAATCCCCAAATATACAAGATATTCTTTCACAAACCCGTTTTCCCAACATACATGTTTTCAGAGGAAACGGCCCTTCTATGACTGAATAAATATCCATCAACGTAATCTCATGCGGCGACAACGAAAGCTGCAAACCTCCACCCGGACCCCGAATAGATCGAAGCAATCCATGACGAACCAAGCGGGTATGCACCTTTGATAAATGATGAGATGAAACACCTATTTCAGCGGCAATCTCGGCAGTCGAACTGGTTTTTCCCGAAGATTCAGCCAGCATGACCAACGAATGCAAAGCCAATGAAAACGCATTTGAAAACAGTATTCTATCCATTAAAACAACATTTCTCCCCGAAAGGACGAATTCTGGTACTAGAATACCGTTATTAGTAATCCTGTCAAGAAAATTATTTCTGGCAGCCTCGCAGATCGATCAGACTGTATTCAATTCCTGTCGGCTGTCGGTATCTGAGGAGGAACCCAATCGATTCAGCCCAAGAGCTCCTACTAAGCCGAGGACGAGATATAAACTATTCCACAAAACGTCATTGGTGGATTTTGGGAGTATATTGGGTGCCGTGGCAATCTGAATATCTTTTTTCTCGGCGACACGTTCCTGAAATTCCAGGTCGATATGCGTCAGGTCAGGATTATAATCGTAATTTTTGAATGGCCATAGAATCCAGAATGAGCCCAGCACCAGACCGATCAAAAAAGCCAGGGTGGCGTTTCTTCGATGTTCCAGTATCCATTTAAGCAGCTTGGCGAAAGCGATCATCCCGATCAGGCATCCCATGGCGAAGACGATCAACCATATCCAGGCGCCTAGATCCAGTGATTGCTGTATGGTTTGCAGTTTTCTAAGGATATTTTGGTATTGACCCAGCACCAAAAGAACGAATGAACCACTGATACCGGGAAGGATCATGGCACAGATCGCGATAACTCCGGTAAGAAATCCCCAGATCAGGTTGTCGCCGAATCCGCCCGTTTTTCCGAAGGCAAAGGCGACAAATATGGTCAGAGCCATCCCCGGTATCATCCAGATCAGTTGCCGAAAGGCAGGTTTATCTTTCATCATTTTCCAGGGCACGGCGATTGTAGGTATCAACAGGCCTAGAAAAAAGGAAAGAGTATAGGCGGGGTATTCTGTCAGCAGATAATCAATGGGATGTGAAAGGCCAAGGATGGACACTCCAGCACCCGCGGCCAAACAGATAAGAAAGAAGATATCCATTTCGGCCAGTTTCCCCCAAAAAGTTATTGGTGAAGAAGGTTTTTTCAGACCGGGCAGTGTCATAATGAGGGCGATTAAATTTTTGGGTGTCAAGTTTTGGAGGGCTGAGAGCAATCGTTCCAGGACGCCGAGGATAAGCGCAAACGTTCCACCGCTGACGCCTGGAATGATATTGGCGATGCCGATAAGGAGGCCTTTAAAGAAAAGGCCCATTCCGTTCATCACTGTCACGGGTTTGTATAAAGGTTTCTGTGTCATCGATAAGAGTCTCCTGGGTTATTTCGAATCAGGCCACCCGAGTTTTCCCACAAGATCGACGAATTCGCACGGGCCGTGGTGAGAAACATCGAAAATGGGCTCGCCATTGACATCGGATCGTTCGATCAGCAGAAGCTCCTGGGCATTTTTGGGGCCGACGGGTACGACCATTTTTCCATTTGTATTCAATTGATAGCAAACTGCTTCAGGTATTGTCGGGGCGCCGGCAGTGACGATAATTCGGTCGAAAGGGGCAGCGGCGGGCCAGCCTTGGCTGCCGTCGCCATGTTCAATTCGTGCGGTAAAATAGCCCAGTTCGCTCAGTCGTGAGCGGGCTTGTTTGGCTAACTGCAGATGCCATTCCACCGAATAGACTTTCAGGCAGAGTTCAGCCAGTATTGCAGTTTGATAACCGGATCCCGAACCTATTTCCAGAACACGATGATTGGTTTTCACATCTAGCAGACTGGTCATTCTGGCTACGGTTGATGGCCGTGAGATAGTCTGTTCGAAGCCGATAGGCAGTCTGATATCGTTATAAGCCTGGTGGCTCAGCGCCGGATCGACAAAGAGGTGTCTCGGTATTTTCAGCATGGCTTGAAGAACACACGAAGCGATAGGCTCAACGCTCTTTTCCAGTTCTTCGACCATAAGCTGCCGACTGATCGTATCTTTAAGACATTCTTCAAAATAAGGGCTTTTCATTTATGCTGGTATAAAAATGGTCGGGGCGAGAGGATTCGAACCTCCGGCCACTTGCACCCCATGCAAGTGCGCTACCAGACTGCGCTACGCCCCGACGGAGACTTCCCGGCTATCGTAATTGTTCCAATATCTTTTGTAAACCTTTTTTTATCGAATTGATTTTATCACCGATATCGGATGGATAGCCCGTTCCTTGTTCGGCATTGCTTTGAGAATGTTTTTCCTGTTTCAGCCGTTCCTTGCAACCTGAAATCGTCAGCTTCTCAACATATCGGAGCCGGGCGATTTTTTCTATAAAAGCAATATCTTCATTGCTATAAAGACGTTGGCCGGATCGGCTTTTCTCGGGCTTCAACTCAGGAAACTCCGTCTCCCAATAGCGAAGCACATAGGATGGAATATTCAACAGCTCACTTACGTCGCCGATTTTGAGTCTTCGAGTCATCTTTTTTTCCTTTTGTTTTGGAGCGAAATGTCATGGGAATTTTTTTGGTGAACCTCGCTGGTTCGGATGATTGCTTACGCTCTTTTTGAACCGCTTTCTCAGAATAGCCAAAGGATTTGATTTCGGAACGATTCAATTCACGATATTGCCCTGGTTTCAGCCCGGTCAAATCAATTTTTCCGATGGATAGGCGGACGAGTTTGACGACAGGGTGGCCGGTTGCTTGACCCATGCGCCTGACTTGGTGGTTGTATCCCCCGGTCAATACCACTCTCAACCAGGCATTCTGCTTGGTGGTTTTTTCAATACGCACATCAAGAGCTTTCAGAATCTGCTTTTGATCTTTGATACCAGCAGTCCATCTGTGCAATGTCTTAGAGGTTGGGATATTACGTACTTTTGCCATGTACGTTTTTTGGATACGGTTTCTTGGATGAGCAATTTGATTGGCAAAGAGCCCGTCATTGGTATAGAGGATAGCGCCTTCTGTTTGAAAATCCAATCGACCGACAGGAAAAAGCCGCATTCCAAAATCAGGCAAAAGACTTTTAGCCAGAGGCCGGTTTTCCGGATCAGAATCACTGACCAGGTAACCTTTGGGCTTGTATAAAAGAAGATAGATGAATACCGGGGGATATTGAACGATCTCATTATCCAAGAGCACTGTATCGATATCCGGGATGACACGCATACCGGGTCGAGCAATCGTATCGTTTACCCGGACTCTACCTTCCAAAATCAGATTGTCGCACATTCGTCGTGACCCTTGGCCGGTCAAAGCAAGGTAGCGCACTAAAGGAATATCAGTTGTTCGTTTCATCCGGTGTCTCCAGTGAATCAATGTGGTGGGTTACGTCCGCTGCTTTAAAAAGAGGATTTTCGAGCGGTGTGTTCAATCTATTGAGTTTTAGATCGAATTCTTCGAGTTTGGGCAAGGAATCAAGACTATCCAAACCGAAAACAACAAGAAAATGTTGGGTGGTACCGTACAAAAGCGGGTTACCGGGCGCTCGTTTTCGGCCGAGCACTGTGACGAGCTTTTTCACCAGTAAATTTTTCAATATCCCTGTGCTGTCAACACCGCGAATCTGATCGATTTCAGGCGTCGTTATCGGCTGTCTATAGGCGATTATCGCAAGCGTTTCCAAAGCCGCTCTTGAAAAACGAACTCTCCGGCAGGTCTTTTTCAGCCGAAGAACAGCATCCGAATACTCCGGCCGCGTCACCATCAGCCATGAACCGGCCACCTTGATAATCCTCATCCCCGAATCTCGATCATTGAACCAAGCAACAAAATCAGCAAAATTCATGCCTTCGATTTGGTCGAACTCCTCTCGGACAATCTGCATGATAGATTCCTCTCGAACAGGTTCCGACATTGAAAACAATAAAGCTTCACATAAAGCAAAAAAAGTCGGCTTATTCATTTTGTGCTGGACTGGTCCGAGGGCGATTCAAAACCAATCGGATATCGCCCAAAAAAATTTTCTGCCTGGCTCTGATTGTCTGAATACGGACAAGTTCGAGTATCGCCAGAAAAACAGCGATCATCTCCTGCCTCGATTCAACCGTGTCAAACAGTCTGGAAAGAAGTACCGGACCGTCTTCATTCAACAGGTTCAATATCCATGACATCTTTTGTCTGATCGAAACCGGACCAGCTTTCACGATATGCAGAAAAACCTCTTTCCGTCTTTCCATAATGTTTTTTATCGCCGTTAGAAGATCGATCATTGAAACATCGATAACCCATTCTGTTTCAAACGTCTCCTTCTCGTCCTGAGCGGGGCGTGAGTGTTGATGGCTTCGATCATCTTCCATTATTCCCAGTTGAACCCCGGCCTTTTTGAAAATTTCATACTCTTTCAAGCGACGAATCAATTCTTCTTGCGAATCGTTGATATCATCCATCTCCAGGGCGGAGCCGGAAGGGGGAAGAAGCGTTTTGGACTTGATCAGCACAAGCGTGGCGGCGGTCACCAGATATTCTCCCGCAATATCCAGATCGAGCTCCTTCATCAACTGAATGGTTTCGAGATACTGATCCGTAATTTGCGCTAGGCTGATGGCTGAAATATCGATATGGTTGTTCTGGATCAGATGCAGTAACAGATCGAGAGGCCCTTCGAAAAGATCAAGCTTGACGCGTACGGATTCTTTCAAAAAATCTATCATAAAGTCAGTCTTACACCGGCAAGTTTTTGCAGTATAAAAAGAAATAGATTGCTTACCGGAAACAGATAAAACCTGTGAAACCAGTTAGTCAGTAGAAAAATGAGCATAAAAATCAAAATCAGTTTTTGTCCCATCTGCCTGTAAGCGAAAAGAGTAACTGGCGACATGAAATATTGAATGACGCCGGACCCGTCCAAAGGCATAATGGGGAGCATGTTGAAAACCATAAGGAATATATTGATCCTGATAAAGCTCAGAAAAATGAACAAAATAAAGGCTTTGGCTTCTGTGATGTTCGCTGATGGGTTTAAGAGGCGCACTACTACTGTCGCGACTGTTGCAAGGACGAGGTTGGCTCCGGGGCCGGCAATGGATACCAACGCTTCGTCACGGCGCCGGCGGCGGAAATTGCCAGGATTGACCGGGACGGGTTTGGCCCATCCGAATGCGCCTAGACCGATCAAGGAGAGCATGAGGGGAAGTAGAACGGTGCCGATGGGATCGATGTGCACCAGGGGGTTCAGGGATAGTCTGCCGAGATGTTTTGCAGTCGGGTCGCCCAGGGCGTTGGCTGTCGCGGCATGAGCATATTCGTGGAACGTCAGCGAAATGACAACGATGATAAACATTACAATAGCAAAAGGGATAGCTGCTAGTGTCATTTGGTCCTCCTGGCGGTATTATATATCATTATTTCAAAGCCGAAAGCCATTTCCGTCAATTGTGAACAATAAGACAGTGCATTTAATATTATACGCCATGTCTCATATAAAGGTATTTGCACAAGCACAGCGATTGCCGTGATGAAACACGGTCTCAGTAACGCCGATTTCCTGCCGACTGCCGCTGATTCAACCGAAAATATTCCGTTAACCGGTTAAATGACTTCAAGTCCCTGGCTTTATACCGGTTTTAATGAAATCCATGTGTATTGCTTCAAGGGTTAGGATGAAGTCGCAGTTCAGACGCCGAAAGTCATGATCTGGGGTGGTGCGTCTGAATAATTTGTTTCATGCGCTCTCTGGCTACCAGGGTATAGATCTCAGTCGTCGAAATGCTTGAGTGCCCCAGCATTTCCTGGACAGCTCTGAGGTCGGCGCCGTTCGCTACCAGATGGGTCGCAAAGCTGTGACGTAAAACATGTGGATGGATATTTTGAGGAGCTCCGGCTGCAATCGCATGTTTTCGAACCATGCGCCAAACGGAGACACGAGAAAGCTTCGCTCCCAGTTTATTCAGAAAAACATGGTCGCACTGTTTTTTGCCTCGGCTGAGGCCGGGGCGCACATCACGTATATAGCGACTAATCCATTCGACAGCCTCTCTACCCAAAGGTATCAAGCGCTCTTTGTTACCTTTGCCCACACATTGCACGAACTTTTTCTCAGGATGTAAACCATATAACTCAAGGTTGCATATTTCAGAAACCCGCATCCCAGTGGCATACATCGTCTCAAGGATCGCCCGATCGCGAATGCCAAGCGGTGTCGACACATCCGGAGTCTGCAGCAGGCGGTTCACCCAGGACACCGAAATCGGTTTCGGCAGAGCGATGTGGGAAAACCGGATAGACACATCCTCGGTTGGATCGTTCAGGCATAGGCCTTGGTCGAGCAGAAACCGATAAAATACACGGATAGCGCTGAGTTTTCTGGCGATAGATCTGGGGGCGATACCGGTCTGATGAAGTGTTTCGAGATACTTTCGAATAATGGTGTCGTCCGAGTCGAGAGGGTTGTCGACGGAGTCGAGAAAATCCCTTACGTCTGCTGAATAGGCGTCGACGGAATGATTTGAAAGCATTCGTATGGCGATAAGGTAATGAACGAATGCGTCAAAAAAATCCGAAATAGTCACGGATAACGAGGGAAAAGCCTCAACTATTTTTTTTCTGCATGGCGGCTTCAAGAAATGGAAACGGCATGACTTCCATTTCAACCGGTTGACCGGTTATTTGCGATTGGGCTCCCAGTCCATAGGATTGTAGTGTCATTTGATTTTCGTAGTATTGCGGCGGCCTTGGCGGTGAATCAGGTTTTAATTTGTTTTCTGATTCGGTCGTGTTTTTGAAAGTGACGCTGACCAGCCCGCCGAACGGAACATCAGGATGACTATAATATTCAACATATGACTCAGTCGTATCTTCAAGATGGATAAAGCCGAGATTGACGGTTGAAACGAAATGGCTGGTTTTTCTTACGCCGGTGCAAACCAGCTCGGCATCGTTCACGGCGAACACTTTTGCTTCCAGGTTTTCATGTGTAGGCGGGTCGATATTTTGGACATTGCCATATTTGCGCGCCACATTTCCTTCCACGAAATGGGGGGCGTAACGTTTCAAATGTGCTTCCGGGACCCGTTCCGGCGTGTTTGTATTTTCCTGGATGATAATTTGCTTGACGTCGTCCCAAAAAGTGAAGCCGTTTTCCAAAGAAAAATCAGGGTCTTCCAGGGCAAGGAATTTGGTTATTTTTACCCCGTCAACGCTGTCTTCGCGAATTTCCAGCCAGTGGTATGGCTTGTTATCCACCATTTCTTTTCCAACAGCGGCAATCCTGCAGGTACCTTCAGTCGTCGTGCCATCCGTATTGGTTCGATTGAGACTGTATAACGCCCAGGCTCCATCAGCCCACAAAGTGGCAGATGGTATGCCGCCGGCTTCGGATCGGGATGGCTCTTCAACGTCGATAGAGGTACCGCATCCAGCGATAAAAACCATTGCCAATGAAATAATCAAGCTGGATAAAAGTCTTGATCGCGACATGTTTCCTCCTTTTACACAGAATTTTGTTCGCCGATTATCAACGTCGGTATCTCTATTCGGTTTGTTGAGTTAAAGATACGATATGCTTGTTTAACCGACTCTTGGTTCTGGCGGCTACGTTCTGATGAATAATCCCTCGTGCAGCCATTTTGTCAACGATGGGAACCATTTTTTTGTATTCCGATCGAGCTGTTTCAACATCCTTGTTATTTATTGCGGTTCGAACAGCTTTTATTGCCTTGCGGACGCGAGTCCTTTTCGCCTTGTTGATACTAAATTGCTTAAGGTTCTGGCGAATTCTCTTTTCTGCTGATTTACTATGAGCCATGTTTATTTTTCCTCCAGATCAAAATGAACCGCTGGAAGTTTAGGCTGCTTTTCCATCGCTGTCAAGCAGCTATTCAAGCGGTATGTCGCTGTCGATCAGCTATTTGGCCGTCAAAAAACGCCTGAGCGCTTCATATAGCACAACCGCACAAGAAATGCCCACATTTAAGGAGCCTTTGAATCCAAACATCGGAATTTCTATCACATGATCGCACATTTCAAGGGTTTCCATCCGTATACCGTCAAGTTCATATCCGAAAACAAAGGCTACGGGAAAGTCAAGGTTTATTTCCCATAACGGCCGACTTTCATCGGTGTGTTCAACCGCTATAACGGTAACTCCTCGGCTTTTCAGTCTCCGAATAGACTCCTGCGCCGTTTCGAAAAATTCCCACGGAACCGTATCCTGAGCTCCAAGCGCTGTTTTCGCTATTTCTTTTCTGGGAGGGCGCCCGGTTATACCGCATAGATGTATCGAATCAACTCGAACGGCGTCGGCAGTCCGGAATATTGCTCCCACATTGTAAAGACTGCGAATATCTTCCAATATGACATATATAGGAAACCGTGCGGTAAACAACTTGTTGATATCTTCAGGTGGTTTTTTACACCGGGTCAGAATTTTCTTCATAAAGTGAAAAATCCAGTCCCGCCAGGCGTTCCATTGCTTCTTCCAAGCGCCGCTCAGGCTGGAAAATGGTCGCGCGGATAAAACCTTCACCGGCCGGGCCGAACCCGCTGCCGGGCGTAAAGATGATACCGACTTCCTGCAAGAGAAATCGTACAGCCGTTTCAGAATCAAGCCCTGGAAATTTTATCCACGCATAAGGCGTGTTATCCAGACCGGTCATTGAAAACCCAAGAGTTTTCAAACCTTTTCGAATGATTTCAGCTCGCCGGCCGTAAATTTCAAAATGCGAGCGCACGATTTTTTTAACTTCGGGGTCCGTCAATGCCGCCAGGCCGCCCGCCTGTTCATAATTGGAAACACCTGAATCCCGGTTCGATCGATAGCGGTGCCAGTATTTCCTCGCCTCAGGGTTTTTGATCGCTACCCAGCTCAATCGGTCACCGGTCATCGAAAAGGGTTTGGAAAAACTCCCGACCTCTATACCAACGTCTTCACCGCCGGGGAGATCGAAGATGCTGAATGCCGTCGGCGTTGTATTTCCGGGAAGAAAATCTGCATAAGCTATGTCCATGATGATCATGCTGTCGAGTCTTAAAGCGATATCGATCAGTTTCCGTATATATTCTCTTGATGTGCCGACGCCAGTCGGATTGTTTGGATAACACAGGTAAATCAGGGCAAGCGGCCCGGAGTCTTTTGGAGGGTTTTCCCAATTTGGTTGGTACGCATTTTCCATGCTGCCCTTCAAATAATGAATACGCTGACCCCTATAGGCCGCCGCATCCCTGTAAACCGGATATGCAGGGTCCATGATGGCCACCGTGTCCCCAGGCTCGGCGAAGACGGCGTTAAGGTCGAACAGGTCGGTTTTCGCGCCGGGGCCGATATAAAACTCATCTGGATGCATCCGAACAGCGAATCGGTCTAAATAGTATCCGACAAGGGCTTCACGAAGATCCAGGCGTCCTTGAGACGTCGGATATCCATGGTATCGAGAACGATGTTCGCGGATGATAGCCTCGCGTATCGGGCCGGGAGTCGGCAAATCAGGATCGCCGATGCCCAAATTGATCACAAGGCTTTTTTTTTCTGTCGACAAACCTGAATATACCTGTTCCAACGCTTGAAACAAGTATGGGCGATTCCACTTTTTGAACCCGCTGTTAATCCTCATGTGTTTGCGAGTATCAAAGCCTACTTAAAACATCCCAGTTGGCAACCGACAATTTTCAATTTCAATATGTTGGCGAGCTCACCAATTTTGGCAGGAGGAACTTTTTCATCTGCAGCCAGTTTCAACGCTTTCGGGCAAGCGAGCTTGTTGTCGACAGCAAGTTCCATAATTCGTTTTTCCAGATGTGACTGTTTTTCACTGTTCATGATTATCTCCTTCGCTAAAAGTTTGAAATGATTTGAAACGTCAATTGGAACAGCACCGTTTGTGCCGCCGAAAAACTATACACGCTTATTTTGAACAGGCAAAGTAATTTTTCCCCGTTTTCTCAAAGGCTAGTTGAACCAGCTTTTCAGCAACAGTTTGGGTAGACGTGGTGATATCGGTCTCGTTCATCCCGCATAAGCGGCCATCTTCGACAACGAGTTTTCCATCGACGAAAACATGCTTGGCACGATGGCGGTCCCCTGCCATGACAAGTCCGGCAACAGGGTCATGCACACCTGCATAATCGATCGAATCGACGGCGAAAATTGCGATATCCGCCAATGAGCCCGGCGACAAAAGGCCTTCTCCTGGAAATCCGAGCATTGCGTAACCGTTAGATGATGCAATTGTGAGCGTATCTTTCACGCTCATCGCGCTCGGTCCTTTTAGAACTCGTTGCAGCAGAAGAGCCTGCCGGAGCTCACCCAGCATATCCGATGAATCGTTGCTGGCTGAGCCGTCAACGGCTAAAGCGACCTGCGCGCCGGCGGCGATCAGTTCAGCGACCGGGGCGATACCTGAGCCCAGGCGCATATTCGATGACGGACAATGGGCGACTCCTGATCCCGTTTCAGCGAACAAGCGGATTTCTTCATCATTCAGATGAACACAGTGTGCAAACCAAACATCCTCTCCAAGCCAGCCAAGTTTCCGCATCAATTCGACCGGCCGGCAACCGAAGCGCTGCAGACAGTAATCCTGTTCATCCAGCGTTTCCGCCAGATGAGTGTGCAGCCGCACATGGTGATGACGCGCCAGCTCGGCCGTTTCAAGCATCAAGCTCTCAGAGACCGAAAAAGGGGAGCACGGTGCCAGAGCGATTCGCTGCATGCTGTCTCGAGATGGATCATGGTAAGTTTCAATCAATCGAGCGGAATCAGACAATATCTGTTCTTCGGTTTGAGTAATGGAATCCGGCGGCAGACCTCCGGAACTTTTACCCATACTCATCGAGCCGCGCGTGGCCACAAAACGAATCCCCAGCGTCTGAGCAGCTCTTATTTCTTTTCCAATGAGATCAGCGCTTCGTTCTCGAGGAAATAAATAGTGATGATCCGTAGTCAGTGTACAGCCCGTTAATAACAATTCCCCGACAACTGCCAAAGAAGCCCAATAGACTGCTTCACCTGTCAGGCCCTCCCATATGGGATAATGGTGGGTCAACCATTGAAAAAGAGGCATGTTTTGCATCAACGGAACAGCACGAGTCAAGGCTTGAAAAAAATGATGATGAGTATTGGCCAGGCCGGGAAGGGCTACGCAGTTTTTGGCGGATATTATATGGGCGTCAGGCGATGAAAGGCCGGTGCCGATGCGGGAGATGCGGTTCCCTTTGATTTCGATATCGGTCAAACCTCTGGAATAGGAATCGTCATGCGTTGAGTAAACAGCCTTTAAGTCTTTGATAATGGTAATGTGACTCATTATTTGACACTCGAACAATGGTGTTTAAATTGTGATATGTGACAAGTCATAAGGCGTGTAGATCGGGCCGTTGAAATACCGCGCAGCCTCTTCTCGATAATCGTCCACCGAGCTGTCCGGTGGAAATTCGAAATGAACCAGCGCCAAAGCTTTAGCGTTGGCTTTTGCGGCGATCCGGGCCGCCTGGCCTGCCGTGCTGTGTCCATATTCGGCTGCCAAGTCCGCCTGAGTCTCAAGATATGTCGATTCGTGTATCAACAGGTCCGTGTTTTCTGCAAAAGCCGCCAAATCGGTCAAGGGGCTGGTATCGCCCGTGAAAACCATGCTGGTACCGAATCTAGGCTCGACGACTTTATAGGCTCTGGTCGGGCGGCTGTGAAATGCCACACCCGAATGCACCGACAGGTGGCTGCCATTGTATATCGGATGAGTTGCATCGATCGGTACCGGGTGTTTTCGTATGGCATAAGTACGAACATCGTTATCTATCCCGTGTGATTGCAATTGCTTTTCAAGGAGGTCTATTTCTTCTTCAGGGCAAAACATATCCAAATCGGTTGAGCGTTTCTGTAGGAACATATGAAACAGGAGCGCGGGGAGTCCGTAACAATGATCGATGTGCAAGTGTGTCAGAAAGACGGCCTTCAGATCGTTCGGATTGTAGCCAAGCAGCAAGATCTTGCCGGCGGCGTTGCCTCCGCAGTCGAAAAGAAGCAGATCGGGCCCTGACGTGACAAGCAATGAGGTGTTGTCACGATCATGGGTCACAGATGCGCTGGATGTACCTAGAAAATGGACAATCATGTATTAACCTGCCGCAGCTTATTGTATAAGGCTGCGCATCATGATGCAAGGTTAAAGGTTTTTTTAGAGTGAATATGTAACGAAAAAACGTTGATTTATTTCAACCAGGCTCATAAATCACTATTTATTTTAAATAGAACTTTGGGGTGCTCTTGAATACGTTTTTCAAAATCGTTCTTATCGAAAGTTGTAAAATCGACAATCGTTTCTTTTCCGTTATCCAGTATATATTTGACTATGTTGTCTTGGATATGGTTTTTCTTGTCTTCCAACAGGCTGCGAGTGATGAACCAGGTGCGCATCAGCTCCCTGCCGATCACACTGTGCAGCGAGATTCCGTCAACGATGATCCGATCGAAATCCTGGAGAACCGCTTCGCCGCTTTTCAATCCAAAAAGGATGACATCGCCGCCGCGTCGAGTAGAAAGGACCGTATTGTTGACGGATGAATTATACCCGCTCATTTCCATCGAGACATCGGCACCGATTCCTCGGGTGAGTTCTTTGACAGCCGCAATAATGTCTTTGTCGGCTTGCCAGGGTTTGTCTTTCGGTGCTCCTGGGTGAAGCCGGATAACTTTGTCGGCTCCAAGCTTTTCGGCCAATTGCGCATGTTTCTCATCCGGCTCTATGCCGATAATCCGGGAAGCGCCCAAAGCTCGTGCGATCAAAATCACGAATAGGCCGATTGTGCCGCAGCCGAAAACCGCCAAGGTTTTACCTCGTAGATCGACCTTGGTGCAGCAGTGGACGGCATTTCCGAAAGGTTCCTGGATAGCGCCGACCCAAGGATGGATCACATTGGTATCCGTTGGCCATAAAACCTGGGCCGGAAGCTTGATGTATTCGGCAAAGCAGCCGTCTTTAGAAATGCCGATGATGATATCGTCGGCACAGACATTTGTCTGTCCATGCAGGCATTGGTAGCAGCGATTGCAGATGATGTGTGATTCGGCTGAGACGGTCTGTCCGGGATATATTCTGTAATGTTTTTGAGCTCGTGATCCTGCCGAAACGACTTCGCCGAGCAATTCATGGCCGACAATCCGAATATCTTTTCCTTTCTTTGCAAGGCTATTGATAATGGATGCCCCAAAAGAGTTTCTAAACCAAATTCCTCTGTCCGAACCACAAAATCCGGCATAATTCACCCGGATTAAAACGTTATCTACATCGTTTACATCGGCCTTTTCATCCAAAACAGGAGCTGGAACCCGGGTTTTCTCAAGACCGCGTGATGTTGACCAGTCTTGACGTCGATCGTAAGTCAATGCCCACATGGTATCTGATTTCACGTTTTTCTCCTTTCAATAGTGATGAGTGGTGAGAAATCCAACCGAATCAATCTATTCTATCGAAAAACGCAGGTCAACACTTTTAGTGTTTAATCCGTTGTCATTTGCCCTGGATTTCTTGCCAATCCCGACGATCTGATTTAAACTCGAGACGGTCAGGGGTTGCGGAGCTTGTGTATGATTTCGTGGAAGCAAATATCATCATGGTTCAAGAGATTGTATTTCGGTGACATGCGTGTCAATCAAAACAAGCTCAATCGATCGGCGGCATATATCATTCGTTACCTTTTTCATGTCGTTCGCGAAATGTCCCGCGACCAGTGCCCATTAAGATCCTCGGCGCTGGCTTTTACAACATTGATGACGTTGATGCCGGTTGCAGTATTGGTGTTCGTCATTTTCCAGGCAGTTGGAGGTTTCGATCAGGCTTCCCGGCGTGTTCAGGATTTTTTGTTTCAACATCTGCTGCCGGAATCAGTGGCATCGGTGCAGGATTTCATCCAAAACTTGCTATCGGGATTCAATGTACAGGCAGTGTCGTATATCAGTATTATTTTCTTTATCGGCGCGGCCTACAGTTTGTCCTCTTCGATTGATTCGTCCATCAATGCTATTTGGGGTGTTCGAAAAACCAGACGTTTTTTTTATCATCTCGTTACGGTCTGGTTTATTCTGACTGTAACCCCGATATTCATGGGCTATTCTCTTTACCTGACAACTCAACTGGAAAAAGTCAGCCTGATGGGACTCGGCCCTATTACATCACAAGTGTACAAAAATTTGATGCCTTATCTGCTGACACTGTTTTCATTTATATTACTGTATAAAATGGTGCCTAGAACACGCGTCAAATGGTCCTCGACGCTGCTCGGCGCTTTTTTCGCCTCGTTCGTCTGGGAACTGTCCAAATATGGATTGAATTATTATGTGCGAAATTTATCCAATTATCGTGTCCTATATGGCTCTTTTCTGACGATACCCGTTTTTTTTATCTGGCTCAAAATTTCGTGGCTGATCGTTCTGATTGGAGCAGAAATCGCGTATACACATCAAAATCTTGACCAGCTTCATCTGATTAACAAGCAGAATGAAAAAGCGAAAAACAACGTTTTTCTGTTGTCTGAAAAACTCGGTTTTTACGTGTTTTTCTTGGTGATCGATTATTTTATGTCTGGAAAATCGATTACTATAAACCAATTGTCTGCTTTGGTGCCTTACTCCGGATGGATGGTGGACACCTATCTCGACAGATTTCAAAAAGATGGATTTCTGATTGTCGATCAAGATGGGCATATTGTTCCAGCACGTGATCCGGCGACTATCAGGATCAATGAAGTTTTTGATTTCTTCCAGCCGGAGCAGCCGGATCAATTTTGGGGCATGTTGCCCGGTGATTCGGCTGCAGTCCGTATGATAATGGACGAGTTGAAAAAAGTTAGATGGGAAACGTTTTCGGAGCGCGACATTCGATCGATGATACTTCAAGCTCATGATAAAGAGCTTACGAATGATGTGGTGCAGCGATGAGTTTTTTGCTGGCGGTTGAAACATCCACTCGTTATGGCGGCGTAGCCGGCTTTAAAAACGATAAGCTGATACAAGTCAAAAAGTTCGCGCCGGATAAACCCGCTTCGGAACTCCTTATACCACATATTCGTGACATGTTGGATGATCTTTCGATGCACGCGAGTGATATTTCGGCGTTTGCCGTATCGATCGGACCAGGCTCTTTCACCGGCTTGCGTGTCGGTTTGAGCGCTGTCAAGACACTCGCCGTCCATTTGAGCATCCCTGTTTTTCCGATTTCCACCCTTCTGGTTCTTGCCAAAGCAGCCGGCCCTCAGTGTTGTCCTGTTGCAGCAATAATGGACGCACGTAAGCATGAAATATACGGCGCATATTTTTCAACAGAGCCCTCCTTTACCCGTTTGAGCGATGACGAGGTGATGCCGATTGAAAAATTTTTAACTCTGTCGCCGTCTGAAAATCTTTACCTGATCGGTGATGCGATAGATGTCTATCGTGATGAAATTGAAAGGGGCGGGCTTCGGGTAACATATGCTCCACCGGATGCTTGCCATCCTTCACCTGTTTATGTTGGAGAAGCGGCTCTAAGCGGAGAAATACCGCCGATCGCCGGTGAGGACATCTATCAGTTGATGCCTGTTTACCTGAGAAAATCTGAAGCGGAGGTAAATTGGGAAAAGAAATTCGGTTTACAATCCCGCTGAGCGAATTGACGACGGGCAGCTCCTGTTGGCGACAATCCATTCGCTCTGAAATTTTAAAAGCGTTATGTGAAGGCAATATTGTCATCCTCCCCACTGAAACAAGTTATATGCTGGGCGCGGATGCTACTCGAAAAAAATCGATGGACAAATTGTGGATGTTGAAAAACAGGCCTGCCGGGCAAAATATTTCGGTGATGTTTGGCTCGATCGACAAAGCGCGTGAGTGGGTTTGTTGGTCGGACAGGGCGGAAGCGGTGGCGCAACGCTATTTGCCGGGGCCGTTGACGTTGATTCTTCCTCTGAAACCGGGAACCCGGCAGTACGCTTCAACCAGTGGATCTTTGGGAATCCGAATATCAGGAAATCCATTCCTTCTTGATTTGCTGGCGGAGATCGATTTCCCAATCAGCGCAACCTCTGCTAATCGTCATGGGGCGCCCGAGCCGTATTCCTATGACGATTGTGTGTCACCCGTCGATGTTGTCTGGGATGCCGGTAAATTGGACCCAAGGCCGCCGTCGACTATTTTGGATTTATCCGGCGATCAACCCCGTATCCTGCGTCAAGGGGAGTTAGTGGTCGAAAAGTCTTTTATTGAAATGCCAGTCTGACGATATCGTTATACGTGATATACAAAGCGAATGCTATTAAAAGGAAAAAAAACACATTTTGGATGGCCAATTGTATTTTTTCGCTGATGGGTTTTCTAAAAACAGCTTCGAAAAGTAAAAATAAGATCATACCGCCATCTAATATAGGTATCGGCAAAAGGTTTAATATGGCCAGGTTCAGGCTGATAAGGGCAGTCAGCCAGACAAGTTCCCGAAACCCTGCCCGGGCCGCTTTGCCGGCCATGTCGACGATCATGATCGGACCGCCAAGTTGATCCACCGATTCGCGCCCAATGAAAAGTTTGGCCACAAGCCCGAACATCGCGGTTCCCATCTGTAAATTGAGTTCGATCCCCTTTTTAAACGCTTGACCTGCCGGGTAGGTTTTCAACGTCTTATCCGGGTCGGAACCAAATGCGATGCCGATCATATACCGTTCCAAATCCTCGTTGTATTCAGGCTTCAAAGTCATGATCATGTCTGCGTCATCACGCCGAATAGTCAATGTGATGTCATTACCCTGCGAATTGTTTACTGCATCGACCATCTGCTGGATACTGGACAATTGGATGTTATCGATCGCGATTATTTGGTCGTTTTCCTTCAATCCAGCCCTCTGCGCCGGTGAATCTTTCGACAATCCTCCAATAAAAACCTTGGATGCATGACCAATGCCGGCAAAAGGAAATTTTTTCTCTTGATCAGCAGGGATGATTTTGGTCAATTGCTCATTGTCCCGTATAATTGTGATCAAAAAGGAGTCAAAGGCATTGAGCAACAGCTCGATCTCCGCTTCTTCCCAGGTCTCCACGGGTTTTCCGTTTATGTCGACAATGCGGTCTTCCGGTAATATACCCGCTGTTTCCGCCGGCGAACCGGATTGTACATAGGCGATAACCGGAGGCTTCATCAGGTAGCTTTCGATATAGATGCCGAAATACGCCAGGCCAATGGTCAGAAGCACGGCGACAACGGCATTCATGAAAGCGCCGGCAGCACCGACGAATATACGCTGAGGAACGGATTTGTCCTGAAGTGCGTCCCCTTTCACTTTTTCAGAAGGCTTGACGACTGCAGTTGTATTTTCCTTTTTAGCGGCGGATTCACCCTGACCGGGGAGATTTTCGCCGGCCATTCTGACATAACCGCCGAAGGGTATCATCGATAATCGATAATCAGTATCACCTTTTCGGAATCCGAAAAGCCGTTTGCCGAATCCGATGGAAAAGACTTCAACCCGAATGCCGACCAGCCGCGCAGCCAAAAAATGACCCAGTTCATGAATAAAGATCAGAAAACCTAGGATAAGCGCTGCGGGGCCGAGAGTCCAGAAGAGATTGACAAGTTTTGTAAATAATATCTCGATCATAATTTACCGTGTTCAAATAAAGCTCGATTGGATTGAATCCAGTCGTAAAGAGCCTTGATGCCGTTTTCCGGGCTGGTTTGAGGTGTCCATTTTAAGTCCCGGTAAGCCTTGCGTATGTCACTGACATAAACCTTCTGGTCACCGGGGCGCCAATCGGAGAATGTGTAGGGAAGAGGCTGTTGAAAACGATCGGTTATCATCGATACGAGTTCCAGAAGCGATATGGTTCGCTCAGGGCCTCCTCCGATATTGTATGCCTGGCCACGGGTTATATCACGATTTTCATAAGCTTTTACCAAAGCATCGACAAGGTCTGAAACAAAAAGGATATCGCGGATTTGCTTACCGTCGCCAAACAAAGTGATTCCCTGCTTCAGAGCTGCCTGAATAAGGAAAAACGCCACCCAGCCTTGGTCTTCGCACCCCATCTGTCTCGGACCGTAAATGCAGGACATCCTAAAAACGACCGTGTCCAAGCCGTATATCCGTGCATAATCCAGAACATATTGGTCCGCTCCACCTTTTGAGCATCCATAAGGTGAATAAAAATCCAAAGGCGTCGATTCCGGATTGCCGAATGGAAGGGAAGCGTATTCCCATCGGCTGTTTCGTTCATGGATGGCGATATGCTTCATTTCACCATAGACTTTGTTGGTCGACGTGAACACAAGAAAAGGTCTGGACGGCTGTCTGCGTATCGCCTCCAATAAATTCAGAGTGCCCAGAAGATTCACTTCAAAATCACGGCGGGGACAGGTGACGGATGTTGTGACGGCCACCTGGGCCGCCAGGTGATAAACCAGGTCGCAGTTTTTGACCGCAAGTTCACAAGCTGGAAAATCGCGAATATCGCTCTCGAGAAATTCAAAATCTCCATTCAAAGACCGCAAATAGTTTAGATTATGCTCGGTTCCATGTCTGGACAAATCATCCATAACCAGTACTTTACAGCCTTTTTCCAGAAAATATTCCGCCAGGTTCGTCCCGATAAAGCCTGCGCCGCCAGTGATCAATACCTTCATTTTCAACCTCCTGCTCAGCATGAAGAGTCGATATAAAATTATAAAAATTCATTTCTTCGGCAAAACAAACCTGCCTTTCAGCGGGTTTAGAAGCCAGAAACCGGTAGAATCCTAACGATGATCGTCTCGCTTGTCCAGATTTCAATGCATATTGATCGAAAATAATTACTGAAAACTGCACGCAGGGATCTGGATAATTCGATTAAATTGACTGGCTGCCAATGTCGGATCAAGGGTTAAACACGAAATGCTTCAAGGTTTTCTCTGGAATGTGATCAGCCGATTCGACGAGTTTTCAACAAGAGTTCGAACCGGCAATCCCTTGCAATCCCAAAAAATATTGATCTATAGTCGCGCCGTATGAGCGGGTCACGGTTGTTTTACATCGAAAATTTCGGCTGCCAGATGAACGTGCACGATTCGGAGATGCTTGCGGCACTTTTAAATTCCGAAGGCTGGACGCAGACATCCGACTTTATGCTTGCCGACGCTGTTATTTTAAATACATGCTCGGTTCGGGAAAAAGCAGAACAGAAAGTTTTTTCGCGGTTCGGTATTCTAAAACAGGCAAAGGATTCTCGGCCGGAAGTAAAACTTGTGTTAGTGGGTTGTATGGCGCGAGCGTGGGGAAAAAAACTGTTCAAGCGGATTCCTTATTTGGATATTGTCCTTGGCCCGGGAAGATTACATCGGCTTCCCGAGTGCTTATCGAGGCCGACCTGGCAACGCCCGCAGATCGACATAGACGACAGCGCTTATGTTTTCAGCCTGTCACCTGAACTGGTCGACAACCCTGCTCAGACAATGGCCTGGGTGACGATCATGGAAGGCTGTGACAATTTCTGCTCCTATTGCATCGTTCCGTATGTCAGAGGCCGGGAACGCAGCAGGGAAGACACGGAAATCATTAAGGAAATAGAGATTCTTGTCAGTAAAGGTGTCAAAGAAATCACCTTGCTGGGTCAAAACGTGAATTCCTATACCGGTTCGGAAGCCGGCTTTCCCGGACTGCTGAGAAAAATCCATGATATCGATGGTTTGTTGCGGATACGATTTACGACCTCGCATCCAAAGGACATGTCGAACAAATTGATTGAAACGGTGGCTGAACTGCCGAAGGTTTGTGAGTATCTGCATTTTCCTGCCCAAAGCGGTTCAAACGAAATATTGCGTCGGATGAACAGGGGATACACTCGTGAAATGTACCTGGACCGAGTCGCATTAATAAAACGCCTGGTGCCGAATGTCGCGTTGAGTTCGGATTTTATGGTCGGGTTTCCGGGGGAGACCGAACAGGATCATCAGGACACAGTCTCGCTGGTCGAGTCGGTTCGATACGACAATATTTTTATCTTCAATTACAACCCCAGGCCGGGAACCCGTGCGGCTGAATTGGCGGATGATGTCCCATTATCGGTAAAAACTTATCGGCTTGAGGATCTGCTGAATTTGCAAAGGCGGATCTCGATGGAGCGCAACAGTGCCTTGATCGGCTCAGTCGTCGATGTCCTGGTTGAAGGGGACGCCAAGCGAGGAGGCGACCTCAAGATGGGTCGAAGCCGTCAGAACCGGGTTGTCAATTTTACCGGGGATGTCAAAGCAGGAGATCTGTGTTGGGTTATGGTCGAGTCGGCCAGTCCGAATTGCTTGTATGGTCATGTCGGTGATGAGCAGTCATAACCGAGATTTTTGATTTTTTTCAGTACGTTACCCTCAATCCTCCACACCTGAACGAAGGGCAGTGTCACCAGTTTTGTCGTGAGATTGTCGCAAGTTTCGTCGCAAGATTGTCGTAAGTTCAGTCCATTTTTTTTATTCGATAAACGAGCTTGTTGGTTGATCCTTCTGAAACCAGCAGCTTCATATCCACCATGGCTTTTAGGTCACGTTGCAGTGAGCGAGTGCTGACACTGGGATATAAGCCCTTGAAATCCTGGATGGTTATAGTGTTGTGTTCAAGGATATAGGCTATCGCTTCGGCCTGGCGGTCAGAAAGCCGGAATCTTTTGACCAGTAAATCCTTTCGAATGGCTTGTTCAGCATGTTTCTTGACTTCAGCCAGTTGGGTTGCCAAACCTTCGACAAAACATTCCAACCAGTCGGTCATGTCCATGTTCAGATCTCGAACACTCTGAATAGCCTGATAGAATTCGAGGCGATTTCGATCGTAGTACTCACTGATCGTAAACAGTCGCTTGAAGTCATAACCGGCTCGATAAAGGTACAGTGTCGACAGCAAACGTGAAGTGCGGCCGTTACCATCTAAAAAAGGATGTATGTGAACCAATTGAAATTGGGCAACCCCGCTTACCAAAACAGGGTGTATATCTTCTGTTTTATTCAGAAAATCCACTAATTCAGCCATCATGATCGGCACATCATAGGGTGGGGGAGGTGTGTAAACTATCTCCGCAGTGATTGCATTGACAACAAAATCTTGGATCTTCCGATATTCACCCGGGTCGGCAGCTCCACCACGAACGTTTTTGACGAGTCGCTTATGAATTTCT
Source organism: bacterium (assembly GCA_049652745.1). GTDB lineage: Bacteria > CSSED10-310 > CSSED10-310 > CSSED10-310 > CSSED10-310 > JBASEY01. The sequence goes on from JBASEY010000050.1 coordinate 58,672, forward strand.
CGGATCAACCCCTCTGTAATAGGTCCATGATGTTCAAGATATTCGGATACGAATTCAAAAGCGTTCTTGTAGTTCAGTAATTCTTGCGCATCATCAGGATCGACCTCGAGAACAGAGTTGCCTTCCAAGAGTTTCACGGCTTGATCCAGGGTCAAACGCGTTCCCTCGATGTGCGTCGTGTGGTGGGCTTCAAGGATCAGCGCTCGACGCTTCATCTCTTTCACCCAGACGTCGGATAACGTCGCAGCCTCCAAAAAACCTCTAGCTCGTTCGATAAGAGTCAGGCCGGCTGCGATACGGTTGGTGATTGAAAATGTGGGATGAAAACGTTTAGTCATCTCATCTCACCTCTTAAGACGATGTAATCCGGTCTGATTCATTAGAATCCTCTTTTATATAATCAAACAGCCATTACAAATTATAGATGAGCATGCTTCTCAAGGTCAAAACAGGCATTTTATTCAGGAGAAGCTGTCGTAATGTTGAATGGTCTTCGGTGGTAATTGGGCTATAACCGCTTTGAACATCAACAAGGAAAAATCTTTTTGTTATCATGTGATAGCAACGATTTCCGTTACAATATAAATTAGATTTTTTCAACTTTATTGGTTTGGCAAACTGATAATCTCGGAGAAAATCAGTTTCTCACATGCAAAAAATCCAGGATTTTGACCGGTAAATTCAACTGGAACAGTTTTTAAGGTTCCAGATACAAGTAATTCAGATCAATGAATCCGGGGTATTCTATTACTTAGTGTTTCATTTTCGGACGACTACAGAAATGATCCGCATCTGAGCATTTATGATTTTCTGGCTTGATGAGGGCAATATGCCTTGAAGCAGCAACAGTTTGACTCATCTTTTACAGTGATTTTATAAAAAGTATTTAGAATCAATTAGATAACAAGGCACAAAAAACTCTTGGCACTACAAAATGAAACACTGTAAAATCAATGAGTTACAGATTACAAATCGCTATC
>JBASEY010000051.1:0-14186 GCA_049652745.1 bacterium
CGGGAGATAACGTGAATCTGATCGGTCGCTTGATCACTCCTATTGCGATGGAAGAGGGCTTACGGTTTGCGATTCGTGAAGGCGGCAAAACGGTTGGCGCCGGGGTCATCGCCAAAATTATCGAATAAATAGATTTAGTTTGCGGAAAGGATTGAAAAAAACAAATTATGAGAGATAATATTCAGCTTGCCTGTGGCGATTGCAAACGACGGAATTATTTTACGACGCGGAATAGAAAGAAGACCCCGGGAAAATTGGAAATTAACAAATATTGTCCTTTTTGCCGGAAGCATGTGCTGCATAAGCAGGTTAAATAGCCTGTAGGAGAATGTAACGTGTGGGTTAGGCCAGTAGCTCTAATTGGCAGAGCGCCGGACTCCAAATCCGGATGATGGGGGTTCGAATCCCTCCTGGCCTGCCACTTTTTAATCTAGATATTAACAATCAGGATTGAGGTAATAAAAATGGCGTCTCAGAAAGAAACCGAAATGCAACAGACAGAAAAATCACCCCGTAAGCCTAAAGTTCAAAAGCCGGTTGCGAGAAAGAAACCTGGGTGGTTGCAATTTCTTGATGAGGTGAACGTGGAAATGAAAAAGGTGACCTGGCCGTCACGGAAAGAAGTAATCGGTTCGACAGGCGCACTTATTGTTGCCACATTGATAATAGGCCTCTTTCTGGGATTCGTGGATTTCGTTTTAGCTAAAGGTGTTCAACCTGCAATGACAGGTCATGCAGATATCTGGTCATACTCAACCCTGGTGATTTTTTCCGGTATTCTTTTCTGGATTTATAAATCTAATTGAGTTAACGGAGGTTGAATACCTTATATTGATGAGGAATCGATTATGGCGATGCGCTGGTATGCGTTACATGTTTATTCGGGGTATGAAGAGAGAGTAAAGCAATATCTTCTCAAAAAGATTGAACAGGCCGGTTTTGTCGACCAGGTAGAAGAAATTTTGATCCCGATTGACAATGTAGTTGAATATAAAAATGGAAAAAAAATCATTACTCAGAAAAACTTTTTTCCGGGTTACATATTGATACGCATGGAATTCAGCGAGGCGCTTTGGTATTTGGTTAAAAATACGCCTAATGTCACCGATTTTATCAGTTCAGGTAAAAAACCCGCCGCATTGCCGGATGAAGAGGTTAATCTGATTATTGAGCAAATGCAGGAAGGAATTGAAAAACCAAAGCCTCGAGTGAAGTTTCAACGGGGTGAACGGGTTCGAATTACTGAAGGTGCGTTTGCAAATTTCAATGGGGTGGTGGAAGAGGTTAACCAAGAAAAAAACCGGTTAAAGGTCATGGTGAGTATTTTTGGTCGTGCGACTGCGGTTGACCTCGAGTTTTCGCAAGTTGAAAGTACTAATTAAAGTAAGTCCGGGAATGGGTGGTTGTAATTTGGAGGAATGTCATGGCAAAAAAAATAACGGCTCAGGTTAAATTGCAGTGTCCGGCAGGATTGGCGACACCTTCACCGCCGGTGGGACCCGCTCTAGGGCAGCATGGCGTCAACATCATGGAGTTTTGCAAGGCGTTTAACGCCAAAACCGCCAAGATGGAATCCGGCATGACAATACCTGTGATCATCACGATCTATGCGGATCGATCGTTTACATTCATAACAAAAACGCCGCCGGCTTCTGTTTTGTTGAAACAAGCCGCCGGCATCGCAAAAGCGGCTGCAAATCCGAAAGAAAACAAGGTTGGCAAAGTTACCAATAAACAGATTGAAGAGATAGCCACATTGAAAATGCCGGATTTGAATGCTGTGGACCTTGAAGGGGCCAAAAAAATCATTCTGGGTACAGCGAAAAGTATGGGTATTGAAATTGAAGGTTAAATAGTGTACCATTTCGCGTTTCAGTGGAAGTTCATAATCCTGAACGGTTGAACCACTAGCAGGGAGGATTAAATGGCGAAGCACGGTAAAAAGTTTCGAGCTGTAAAAGAGAAGGCTAAACAGAAAGAAACGTATGAATTAGCTGAAGCCTTCCAATTTTTGAAAGACAATCAGATAGCCAAATTCAATGAATCGATCGATATTGCCATGAGATTGGGGGTCAATCCACGCCATGCGGATCAGATAGTTCGAGGAACCGTTAATTTGCCGCATGGGACAGGCAAGACAAAACGAGTCATTGTTTTTACTCAAGGCGAAAAAATCAAGGAAGCCGAGGAGGCCGGTGCTGATGCGGTCGGCGCAGAAGACTTGATTGAAAAGGTGCAGGGAGGGTGGTTGGAGTTTGATGTCGCCATCGCTACCCCGGATTTTATGGGTAAAGTCGGTCGCCTGGGAAAAATACTGGGCCCTAGAGGGCTGATGCCGAACCCGAAAACCGGCACAGTGACAATGGATGTCGCAACAGCAGTGAATGAAGTAAAAGGCGGAAAAATTGCCTTTAAAGTCGATAAAAACGGCATTATTCATGCTGCTGTCGGAAGGATATCCTTCTCAGTCGACCAACTTGTGGAAAATAGCATCGCTCTTTTTGAAACGGTAATTAAATTGAAACCTGCTACTGCGAAAGGCACGTATCTGCTGAATATTGCCGCTTCGTCAACAATGGGTGTCGGACTGAAACTGGATATACCGCATATCACCAGTCTGCTTCGATCATAGTGATGAAAGGATAGAAACGTGAAACGCATCGAAAAAGAAGCAAAAGTCCAAGAAATTCAAAGCGATCTTCTAGCCGCAGCTTCAGCGGTGTTTCTTGACTATAAAGGTCTGAACGTCAAAGAAATTACACAATTAAGACGCAAACTTGGGGAAGTATCAGTCCAATTTCAGGTTATTAAAAACACATTGACCAGACGTGCTGCTGAAGGAACTCGATATGACGGCGTGAAAGAGCATCTGAAAGGTCCGACGGCAGCGGCTATCAGTAAAGATGATCCGGTAGCCGGCTTCAAAATAATCAATGAATTTGCCAAGGCAAACCCCAATTTGAAATTCAAAACGGCAATAGTTGGAAACCAGATTATCAATCAGAGTGAAATGCTTCAATTGGCGGATTTGCCGCCCAGGGAAATCCTGCTGGCCAAGTTATTGGGTACCATGCAGGCTCCGGTTGCAGGCCTGCTTAGAATTCTGGCGGGTAATATCACCGGCATGATGAATGTTTTAAATGGAATAAAAAAATCTAAAGAGGCAATTTAAGCGAATTTTTTTAGAGAATAAACACTTCTCAATAAGGAGGAAAATATAATGGCTGAGATTACGAAGGAACAATTCCTGGAATTTGTGGACAAACTTACCGTGCTTGAGCTATCAAGCCTTATCAAGGAAATGGAGGAGCGTTACGGCGTATCTGCTGCTGCTCCCGTTGCTGTCGCGGCTGTCGATACATCCGCAGCCGGCGCCGCTGCAGGGGCACAGCTCGAAGAAAAGACGGAATTCACGGTAGAACTGGTTTCTTTTGGAGACAAAAAAATTCAGGTGATCAAGGTTGTCAGAGAAATTACGGGTTTAGGGCTCAAAGAAGCCAAAGACCTGGTTGACTCATTGCCGAAACCTGTAAAAGAATCCATCAGTAAAGCAGAAGCGGAATCAATCAAAGCGAAACTGGAAGAATCCGGCGCGCAGGTTGAAATAAAATAAACTATTTATCCGCGCATCATTTATACGTTACCAGCCACTTGGGGCAATTGTCCTGATGTGGTCAACTTGTTAATCCATACCAGGGTGAAAAACGAATGGCCGAAAATAAAAATGCCTTCCAATTTTTGAAAAATCTTCGTTGGCGTCGTGATTATTCAAAAATTGGCTCTGCTATACCTGAGCCAAATCTTTTAGCGGTGCAACAGGATTCTTTCGAACGATTTCTACAAATGGATATGCTTCCTGAAGACCGCGACAGAAACAGCGGAATCGAAGAAATCTTCAGAGATATCTTTCCAATTGAAAATTACAATAAAACAGCTTCTCTGGAGTTTGTCTCGTATGAAATCGGTTCGTGGGAATGCAGTTGTGGAAAAACCAAGGGAATGGTCAAACGCTATACGTGGAGATGTGCATGCGGACATGTCGAAGGTGTTGGGGATCTTCTGAAATTGAAAGAAGAAGGCCGGCATCCAGGCGTTTGCTCCAAATGTGGAACATCACCAAAATACATATTATGCGATCAATGTGAAAAGCGTGTCACATTGAGCATGAAATATGATGTTAACGAATGTCGCCAACGAGGCATGACATTTTCTGCTCCAATGAAAGTTATGGTGCGTCTGCTCGTCTGGGACGAAGATGCCGATTCCGATATTCGATCGATCCGCGACATCAAAGAACAGGAAGTTTACCTTGGTGAAATGCCGATCATGACCGATGTCACCACAGATCTGCAGGGCGCCATTCGAATCGGGGATAAATCGACCTTTATCGTCAACGGCGCAGAAAGAGTCATCGTCAGCCAAATGCACCGATCCCCCGGTGTCTTTTTCAAACATGACAAAGGGCATAAACATGTCAGCGGAAAAGTACTTTATTCCGCTCGTATTATCCCGTATAGAGGTTCATGGATAGAATTTGAGTTCGATATCAACGACTTGTTGTATGTAAGGATCGACCGAAAAAGAAAAATTCTTGCCACCATTCTGTTGCGTGCTCTTGGATACACGTCAAACGAAGAAATTTTAAAGTTGTTCTACACTCCGGATATTTTCACGCGTTCCGGGAACAATTACGTGAGAAAAATTGACAAACAGTTGGTTGGTGAACGAATTCCATGGGATCTGGCCGATCCGGACGATCAAACAAAATATATCCTCAGAATGGATAAAAAATTCACCAGAGCAACCCTGTTGCAACTGAAAAAGGCAAATATTACCGAGCTGAACTATTCTTTGACCGATCTTGTGGGAAGATTCACCACATCGGACATTGTCGATATGGAAACCGGAGAAATCGTTGTTGAAAGCAACGAAGAGTTAACTCTGGAACATATCCCGATACTTGAACGGCTCATGCCGGAAACCCTGGAACTCGTCTCTGTTGAAACCTCATCGATGGGTGCTGCGATTCACGCATCTCTCGAAAAGGACACGACGGCGGAAGATATGGTCGACGAAGCGGATATTCAACGGCAGGCGCAGATTGAAATTTATCGCAAACTTCGACCGGGAGATCCATTGACGGCAGAAAGCGCGTCAAGCCTTTTCGACCGCCTTTTCTTTAATCCGAAATATTACGATCTCTCAGATGTCGGCCGGTACAAACTGAACAAAAAAGTGTCTCTGGACGTGCCTTTGACACAGCGTACTTTGTTGCCTGAAGATGTTGTTGCGGTGATGAAATACTTACTTCGTTTAAAGAACGGAGAAGGCACGATAGATGATATCGATCATATGGGGAACAGAAGGATCAGGGCAGTCGGGGAACTCCTACAAAACCAGTTCCGTATTGGACTGGTAAGGATGGAGCGGGCGATTAGAGATCGGATGGCGACTCAGGATATGACGACGACCATGCCGAATGGCCTGATCAATCCAAAACCCGTAACAGCGGCTCTGAACGAATTTTTTAGTTCCAGTCAACTCAGCCAATTCCTGGATCAGGTCAACCCATTGACGGAACTGACGCATAAAAGGCGCCTGTCGGCTCTTGGACCGGGAGGCTTGTCTCGAGATAGAGCGGGTTTCGAGGTGCGGGACGTTCATTCAACGCATTACGGCCGAATCTGTCCGATCGAAACGCCGGAAGGGCCGAATGTCGGTCTTATCGTCTCATTATCGACTTATGCGCGGGTTACACCCCATGGATTTATAGAAACACCGTATAGAAAAATTACTGATGCTAAGGTGACAGACATAATTGAATACTTGACGGCGTTGGATGAAGACCAAGAAGTACGCTCCCTTGGGGGAAGAAAGTACAATATTGCTCAAGCAAGTGTGCCGATTGATAAAAAAGGAAAGCTGATCGGTGAACGTATCAATTGCCGATCGGGTGGGGAACCCCTTTTAGCCGCGAGGGATGCAGTGGATTATATGGATGTCAGCCCTAAGCAGCTTGTTTCCGTATCGACCGCGCTGATTCCTTTTCTGGAGCATGACGATGCCAACAGGGCCTTGATGGGATCGAATATGCAGCGTCAGGCGGTGCCGCTGTTGCAGACGGAGGCGCCTTTCGTCGGAACAGGGATGGAGCATATTGCAGTTGGAGATTCAGGGGTTGTCGTTCGTGCAAAGCGTTCAGGAATAGTAGAAGCCGTCAATGCCAATCGGATCATTGTTCGGGCGGATGAAGGAGATGCTTCGGAAATCCTGCTGCAGGAATCACCGGTTGATATCTACACATTGGTCAAGTTTAAACGTTCGAATCAAAATACCTGTGTCAACCAGGTTCCGATAGTCAGTCGGGGTCAGCATGTAATGAAAGGTGACATCATCGCGGATGGACCGGCGACAAACCAAGGCGAACTGGCTTTGGGAAGAAACATCCTGGTTGCCTTCATGCCGTGGCATGGATACAACTTTGAAGATGCTATTTTGATTTCTGAGAAGGTTGTCAAAGAGGATCTGTTTACCTCGATTCATATCGTGTCATTCGATATATCGGCCAGAGAAACCAAATTAGGAAACGAGGAAATAACGCGTGATATTCCTAACGTATCCGAAGAGCTTCTTAGAAATCTGGATGAAAGCGGAATTATTCGTCTGGGGGCTGAAGTCAAACAAGGCGATGTTTTAGTCGGAAAAATCACTCCTAAAGGAGAAACACAGTTATCCCCGGAAGAAAAATTGCTTCGGGCGATTTTTGGTGAAAAAGGCGGAGATATAAAAGATGCGTCTTTGGTCGTTCCGTCCGGAATTGAAGGAACTGTAATCGATGTTCATGTCTTTTCCCGAAAAGGGGTTGAAAAAGACGAACGCACCAAATCGATCGAAGATGAAAGTTTGTCTCGAATCAAAAAAGACTATGAAGATGAGCTGACCATTATTCGGGATGAAGAAATCAATAAGATACGAAAACTCTACGTCGGCCAAAAAGTGGCGGAAGACTTTTTTGATCCGGTTTCTTCTGAATTGTTGCTTAAGAAAGGTGATCTGATATCCACCCAGTCCATAGGTAAAATTCCGGATATTCTTGTTGAGAGAGTGCCTTTGAAAAACCATCAGAAACTGGCACAGGAACTCAAAAAGATAAAAAATCGAACCAATGAACAGGCGGACATCATCAAATTGATTTATGATGAGAAGATCAACCGGTTGCAGCGAAGTGATGAATTGCCGGCGGGTGTAATCAAGACTGTCAAAGTTTTTATTGCTGTAAAAAGAAAACTGCAAGTCGGCGATAAAATGGCTGGTCGCCATGGCAACAAAGGTGTCATTTCCAAAATCAATCCCGAAGAGGACATGCCGTTTTTGCCGGACGGAACGCCGGTGGAAATAGTCTTGAACCCTCTGGGCGTACCGTCACGAATGAATGTTGGACAGCTTTTGGAAACAATGCTGGGCTGGGCGGCGCATGGTCTAGGGGAACAGATACAAAGCCTGATAGATAAATATAAAAATGATTGTGCGCCACAGATGAGAGATTTCTTGAAGAAAGTTTTCAGTAAAAAGGATATGGTCGACCATATAGATGCCATGTCTAACGATGAAATTTTTGAATTATGCAAAAATCTGAAGAATGGTGTCTATGTTGCCAGCCCGGTATTTGATGGAGCGACGGAACTGGAAATCAAGGAAGCCTTGCGTTTGGCAAACCTTCCGGAAGATGGAAAAATAACCCTGTATGACGGTCGAACGGGAGAGCCTTTTGATCAGCCGGTCACTGTCGGATACATCTATATGATGAAACTCGATCATTTGGTCGATGATAAAATCCATGCCCGCTCGATTGGCCCTTATTCCTTGGTCACCCAGCAGCCGCTTGGCGGAAAAGCGCAGTTTGGTGGTCAGCGTTTTGGCGAGATGGAAGTATGGGCGCTGGAAGGTTATGGCGCTGCCTACACGTTGCAGGAAATTTTGACGGTCAAATCGGATGACGTTCTGGGTAGAACCCGTATTTATCAGGCCATTGTCAAGGGCGAAAGTATGCTGGAGCCGGGTATACCGGAGTCATTCAATGTTTTGCGCAAGGAACTGCAATCTCTTGGCCTGGACGTTGAGTTAATCGACACTGAAAGGCAAAAAGACGTTGCAAGTCTTGAAGAGAAGATTGAGAGTAAAACCAGCCCTGAATAGGGCGCAACCTCAGGGTTGATCAATCAGCTTGAACGGAGGTATTGGCTTTGGACGATATCTACACTCTTTTCGAAAAGCCAAAAGAAAATGAAAAATGGGATGCGATCAGAATACGCATTGCATCGCCTGAAAAAATCGTTGCGTGGAGTTGGGGCGAAGTCACCAAGCCGGAAACAATCAATTACAGAACGTTCAAACCGGAGCGAGGTGGATTGTTTTGTGCCAAAATTTTCGGTCCAACGAAAGATTTTGAGTGTAATTGCGGTAAATACAAACGGATGAAGCATCGAAACATCATATGCGATAAATGTGGTGTTGAGGTCATTCAGTCAAAGGTCAGGCGAGAAAGGCTCGGGCATATCGAATTGGCATGTCCGGTTTCACACGTCTGGTTTTTCAAAGGGTTACCATCTAGAATCGGCAATATCCTGGATATGACACTCAGAGAATTGGAAAGAATTCTGTATTTTGAGCTGTATGTCGTCATCGATCCGGGTGATACTCCGCTGAAGGAAAAAGAACTACTGGACGAAGAACGGTATCAGGAGCTCCGCGAAGAATACGGCTCACGATTTCGGGCCGGCATGGGAGCGGAAGCTATTCGTGAACTCCTGGCCAAAATAGACTGCGATGCTCTTTCTAATGAGCTGCGGCAGATCATGAAAGCCAAAGCATCTCAACTGGCCCTGAAAAAAGCCATCAAACGACTGAAAGTCGTCGATGCAATAAGAAAATCAGGTAACAAACCGGAGTATATGATCATGCAGGTCATTCCTGTTCTGCCTCCGGACTTGCGCCCTTTGGTTCCATTGGATGGCGGCCGGTTCGCCACATCTGATCTGAACGATCTATACAGAAGAGTCATCAACCGTAACAACCGTTTGAAACGGCTGCAGGATTTGAAAGCTCCGGATGTCATCATCCGAAATGAAAAGAGAATGTTGCAGGAGGCGGTCGATGCGCTGTTTGATAATGGTAGACGTGGGCGTATTTTAAAGGGTGCCAATAACAGGCCTTTGAGATCATTGTCGGATATGCTGAAAGGAAAACAGGGGCGTTTTCGACAAAACCTGTTAGGAAAACGTGTGGATTACTCGGGAAGATCCGTCATTGTAGTAGGCCCGGAGCTCAAACTTAACCAATGTGGTCTGCCGAAGAAGATGGCTCTGGAATTGTTCAAGCCGTTTATATTCAATAAATTGGAAGAAAAAGGACTGGTAACGACGATAAAAAGCGCGAAAAAAATGGTTGAACAGGAACGATCGGAAGTATGGGATATTCTGGAAGAGGTTATCAAAGATCATCCAGTGCTTTTAAACCGTGCCCCTACACTTCATCGGCTTGGATTGCAGGCTTTTCAACCCATGCTGATCGAAGGAAAAGCCATTCAAATTCACCCATTGGTCTGCACTGCTTTCAACGCCGATTTCGATGGCGATCAAATGGCTGTACACGTGCCTTTGTCGATTGAAGCTCAAATAGAAGCCAGGTTGTTGATGATGGCAAGCAACAACATTCTGTCCCCCTCGAATGGAAAACCCATTGCAGTACCTAGCCAGGACATTATTCTGGGATGTTATTACTTGACGACCTTGCGGGATGGTGAGCTGGGTGAAGGAAAAATCTTCTCATCGGGAGAAGAGGCCATCCTGGCGTATGAATCGCGAGAAATAAATCTTCAGGCTAAAATTTATGTTAGAATCGATGGCCAACTGGTTCAAACATCTGCCGGCCGGGTCATTTTCAATGAAGCTTTGCCGGAAGGATTCCCCTATTTCAACAAAATGGCGGAAAAAACCGATTTGCGGAATCTTATCGCAGAAGTTTACCGCGATTATGGTGAAACTGAGTGTGTGAAATCGATCGACAGGATCAAAGATCTTGGATTCAACCATGCGGGAAAAGCTGGAATTTCCATCAATATAAATGACTTATACATTCCCTTGCAGAAAAAGAAACTGCTCGATAACGCCAGTGAGGAAGTATATAAGGTTGAACAGCAATATCAAGACGGCATTATCACTAATGGAGAAAGGTACAACAAAGTTGTCGATATTTGGTCAAAAGTTACAGAACAGGTTTCGGAAGAGTTGTTTAAGGAGCTGGTAGTGGCCAGAGAAAAACCGGATGGGACCCCCATTCGTGAGAGTGGAATGTTCAATCCGGTATATATGATGGCGTTGTCCGGAGCTAGAGGTTCGAAAATGCAGATACGACAGCTTGCCGGTATGCGTGGATTGATGGCCAAACCTTCGGGAGAAATTCTTGAGACGCCGATCACTGCCAATTTCAGGGAAGGCTTGACTGTACAGCAGTACTTCCTGTCCACGCATGGCGCAAGAAAAGGTCTTGCCGACACGGCTTTGAAAACAGCGGATTCCGGTTATTTGACCAGGCGTTTGATCGATGTCGCCCAAGATGTCATCGTGAATGAAGAGGACTGTCGAACGGAAGATGGAATAGAAATCACCGAAATTATCACCCAAGGCGGCGAAGCAAAGGTATATTCCCTTGGAGATCGAATTGTCGGTAGAACAGCACTGAATGATATCAAAGATCCGTTTACAGGAGTGGTTCTGTGTAAGAAAAATGAAGAAATCGATGAAATGGCTGCCCTCCGCATTCAGAATGCCGGAATCGAATCGGTGACAATCCGTTCCGTTTTAACGTGCAATTGCGAACATGGTGTCTGTCGAATGTGCTATGGAAGAGATTTGGCAAGAGGGGGAAAAGTCGCTCTCGGTGAAGCGGTGGGCGTTATAGCGGCTCAATCGATTGGAGAGCCTGGAACTCAGTTGACCATGAGAACATTTCATCATGGCGGAGTCGTCAAAGGTGGAGATGAAAACGTTTTGGCGTTTACTGAAATCTCCGGCCGTGTCATCATCTCCCCATCGCTTAAAGTGGCAGAAAACTCAAAAAAGGAAATAGTTGTTCTATCTCGAAAAGAAGGACGGATAATTATTGCGCAACCGCATATCAGAGCTACATTTCCTGGAAAACTGACGGTTGTAGACGATCGTGAAAATGATGTCTCAGGTGTCAGACTGGTCTTGAAGGGTAAAAAGGAGGAGGTTTCTTTCTTCATTAAAACAGATGACTTATATGATGACAAAGTCCGGGAATTTGAAGGGAAGTTGCAGATGCTTCGTGAATCCGGTTCCGACATTGTCGAAGGAGAAATTTTAGTTGAAAAAATGAGACAGCAATGGACTGTGCCGGACAAGATTCCCTATGGAGCGAAACTGCATGTAAGCCATGGACAAATTACGCAGCCGGCAATCTTTTCCAAAGTCAACGGCCTTGTCAAATTTTATCACCTTGAAGGTGATCAACTGGTCGAATCGAGCGAAGTGTTGGAGCCTGCTGAACCGGGAAAATACCACGTCGTCGACCGAGCTTGTTTCATGAAAATATTTCAGGAAGAAGAAGATGTTCATGAGTTGGAATTGTACTATATCGCTCGTGAAGCAAGAGTCCTTGTTTCACATGGACAGAGAGTCAAGGTCGATCAATTGATAGTGGAATCAACTGAAGCCAAGTCAGATAACAGAAGATTTCTTTTAGCTTCTTGGGAGCAGTTTGCAATACCGTTTTTGGCGGAAAAAACCGGAAAGGTTATTTTAGAAGACATTATAGAAGAAGTGACGGTAAAAGAAGACGTTGACCCGGTCACAGGAAAATCTCGTAAAATTGTCAGGCTGCTCAGAGATGAACTGAAGTGTCCTGAAGCTAAATGTAAATATAGGGAGTTGAAAAGAAGGGTTGGACAAAAACAGTATTGTCCAATACACAAAACCGAGCTGCAGCCTTTGCATCCGAGTTATTCGATTCGGGGATTGAAAATGAGAGTTGCTCTTCCGACCGGTGCTCATCTTCTTGTGGAGCATGGTCAGGATGTCAAAGCGGGTGATATGGTGGCGTTGAGCCTGCGAGAAAGTCAGAAGACAAAAGATATTACGGGCGGCTTGCCTCGAGTGGAAGAGTTGTTTGAAGCCAGGAAACCCAAGGACCATGCCATTATTTCCGAGATCGAGGGTGATGTTATTTACGGAAAGATCGAAAAAGGCATGCAGAAAGTGATTGTTAAAAGCCCATATGGTACTACGGAAGAATATTCCATTCCACGCGGCAAGTTTATCAAGGTTATGGAAGGGGGTTATGTCCAGGCTGGAGAACCATTGATGGATGGTAGTTATAATCCTCATGATATCCTCGCGGTTTTGGGTGAGAAAGAACTGGTAAGGTATCTGTTGAATGAAGTTCAGGCTGTGTACAGACTGCAGAATATCTCGATAAACGACAAACACATCGAAGTCATCATTCGGCAGATGTTGAGAATGATCAAAGTGGAAGAGGTCGGAGACACTGATTTTCTGGCGGAGGAGCTTGTCGATAGATGGACATTCAACGAAGAAAACAAACGTGTTCGTGAGGCTGGAGGTCAGCCGGCGATAGGCAGCCTGCAGTTACAGGGTATAACAAAAGCTTCACTGTCGACGGATAGTTTTATGTCTGCGGCAGCCTTCCAAGAGACAACCCGCGTATTGACCGAGGCCGCAGTGTCTGGAAAGGTTGACAATTTGCGTGGATTGAAGGAGAATGTTGTTGTTGGAAGATTGATTCCGGCAGGAACAGGTTTTAGAAAATATAATAATACTGCTATAAGAGCAGTGGATCGTGACGATAACTCTAAACAAAAGGCAATAGTTGACACGGAAGATGCGGAATCTTCCGAAAAGTAAAAAAGAACCTGGTAACCCGTAATCCGAGATAATCTCAGATTACCTCTTGACATTGGGAAAATCCGACGGTAAATTCTGTCCGCTTTTATGTTTAACCGTTCAAGGAGATAATCGTGCCTACAATAAATCAATTAGTTAGAAAAGGACGAGTAAAAATTAAAGATAAATCAAATACACCAGCTCTCCTGTCCTGTCCTCAGCGAAAAGGTGTGTGTACAAAAGTCTCGACAAGTACACCCAAAAAGCCTAATTCCGCTTTGAGAAAGGTTGCTCGTGTCAGGTTGACGAATGGTATCGAGATCAGCGCGTATATACCGGGCGAAGGGCATAATTTGCAGGAACACTCCACGGTTCTTGTCAGGGGTGGCCGAGTAAAGGATTTGCCGGGTGTGCGATATCACATTGTGAGAGGTACGCTTGAAAGCTCAGGTGTTGAAAAAAGGCGTCAAGGGCGGTCGAAATACGGAGCCAAAAAACCGAAATAAACTTAAGGATTGTGAACTAGGGAGGATACGGGAATGCCACGAAGACAGATCGTAGAAAAACGGGAAGTTTTTCCAGACCCGAAATATAACAGTATAACGGTGGCAAAGTTCATCAATGTTTTGATGTATAGCGGCAAAAAAAGCACAGCCGAACAAATTCTTTACGAAGCGTTGGACCTGATCGAAAAAAGAACCAAGCAAGATGGATTGAAAACATTTAAAAAGGCGATTGACAATGTCAAGCCGGTTCTTGAGGTCAAATCGCGACGAGTAGGAGGAGCGACTTACCAGGTGCCGGTCGAAGTGTCACAGGATAGACGGCAGGCTTTGAGTTTTAGATGGGTTATTCTCTTTGCCAGAAAAAGATCGGAAAAAACGATGGCGGATCGACTGGCAAATGAATTGATAGATGCAGCCAATAATCGTGGCGCGTCGATAAAGAAGCGTGAAGACACGCACAAAATGGCCGAGGCAAACAAGGCGTTTGCCCATTATCGATGGTAAATAATTTGGAATAGAAGGATTTAAACAAAGGAGATAATCATGGCGAAAGAGAAATTTCAAAGGCGTAAGCCACATGTCAACATTGGGACGATAGGTCACGTTGATCATGGCAAGACGACGTTGACGTCGGCGATCACGAAGGTATTGTCGTTGACGGGGAGTGGTACGGAGTATCGTGATTTTGGTAGTATTGACAATGCGCCAGAGGAGAAGGAGCGCGGGATCACGATAGCGACGTCTCACGTTGAGTATGAGA
>JBASEY010000052.1:0-87277 GCA_049652745.1 bacterium
GCGATTTGTAATCTGTAACTCATTGATTTTACAGTGTTTCATTTTGTAGTGCCAAGAGTTTTTTGTGCCTTGTTATCTAATTGATTCTAAATACTTTTTATAAAATCACTGTAAAAGATGAGTTAAACAGTGATCTTCTGCGCAATGAGTGCCGTCAACACAGCCGATCACGCGTCAGAAAAGTGATCAAATAAAACACCAGGCCGACAAGAGACAAAGCGTTTATCCCAACGACAAATGACAAACTGCTGAACAGGCCTCCAAGAACAGTCCCCATCATATTCGACCCGAACGCGGTATTGAGTTCTCGGCATTTGCTGAAACTTATGGAAAAGATCAGGCCGGCCGTTAAAAGCGGCAAACACAGAATGATGCCGCCCAACATCCCGCGAATGAAGGGTGAAAAACTCATGAACAAATGTAACGGCGTAATATATGAGATGAGTATCAATAAAAATAAAATCGGAAAAATGGGAAACGTCTTGCGAATATCGAAAATTGCAATACAGGCATTGGCTATCAGCGCCATGATTAAAATGATCGATATAATAATACTGTTGACTATCCAGGTATTGCCGAAAAGCAGCGATATCTTCGATATATTTTGAACTTCTATCAACAAAAAACCAGCCCCTAAAAAGAAAAAATGTGCGTTAAAAGATGGCTTTACCGGAAGAATGACTTTCAGTATCAAAAAACTCAAAAACAGAAGAATACTCGTGATGATCAAATAGGATACCGGTATTCGATGGTTTCTTAAATATAAGTAAGGCCAGTCATCGGTCGATGGCGGAGTATCATCTGATTGATCGATAAATTCCTCCGCTTTCCGGCGATCCGCTAAAACCGCTTTAAACTCCAAGTCGCTGATTTCACTAAACCGTTTCTGCATGGCTGCCGGACTGCCGCTCAAATAGAACATCCCTTCCCTCCAAAACGTGTATGGAGGGTGCCCAAAGGCAGCGGTCATGTTTTTATATAATCTTTCCGCCGTAAAAGGCTGTTCCGTCCAAAACCGCATCGAAACGATTCCGTCCGGCTTCAACAACGCTTTGGCATCCTCGAACGATTCGATTGTATAGACGTAGTCGTCCAAACGGATATTGGTATAACCCGATCCGACCGTATGTGCATCCAGCAGCGAAAAACAGATCAGATCGTACAAGCGATCCGTGTTTTTCAAAAAGGTTCGAGCATCGTTCACGATCACGTCGACTCGTGGATCACCTTCATAGGGTTTGTTCGGATGATAGCGACGGCCGATTTCGACGATTTGAGGGTCTATTTCCACCGCATCGATATGTTTGGCGCCTATTTGCAAAGCGGCAGCGACATCATTGCCGCAACCGGCGCCAAGAACCAAAACGTCGTCTATCGCGCCGGCAAAATGAAACGGAATGGAATATCGATTGTATTTACCGTGAAACTTCGGATAAATGGATAAGTTCTCCAAAAACTGTATGTGAGCTTGGTTAGCTGTCAGATTATACCCGTAATGAGCCTGGCGGCCCGTTTGGCCGGCAGTCGGAAGAACGTTGTTGTTTTCATCTATATCGAGATAAATCGGAGTCAAGGTCAGCTTTTGGTAGGGAGACCACCAGATTTTGCCTTCAGGAGGATGTGTAGGCCAGACAAATACCAATGCGATCGCCGATGCTAAAACAGGAAGAAACATTCCCCGTTTTTCCTGATAGGCGAAAAATAAAAGAAGGACAAGGCTGATGACGAACCAGATAAAAGGATTGGCGCCCAAATAACAGATAAATGTATATGTCCATATACCCAGAAGGCTGCCCACAATGTTGATGGAATACGCCCAAAGCGGCCTTCGATGATTTTCCAGAGCTTTCCCTAATACGACTCCTATGGCGATAAACATGAAAACCAGCAGCACAAACAGCAAACCCACCACTAGAAAATGACGTATCGCTTCCAAAATCGGAATGGTTTTTTCGGTCGTCTGAACTATATGATAGTCATGGAACAGACCTAAAATTTCACTGCCGCTTTCGAACAGGCGAAGATAGCCGGTAAATATGGCAAAAGCGCCTAATAAAAGTATTGTCAGCGAAACCGGCGTATTCAGTTTTGGATACGAAACACCGATGCCGAAACCGAAAAAACAGGCTATGAGCACGAAATTTTGGAAATATGAAAAAATCCGTATTTCCGTCGATAACCATCGAATACACATCAATTCAATAAATAAAAGTGTAAAACTGACAATAAACAGGCGAGCATCACTGCCAGAATCCGATTTTTTCAATCCGCTGTCCAGTCGTTCCATCTCATCTCCTTTGCCGGCCCCCGGATTTTCATCCATTGAGCTCAATTACATTACCAGCTTTTCTGCCGAAAGACCAAGCTGTTCAGCGCGAAATACTCCGGAAAGCTCAACGCATCCATCGACATAAAAATTGACAGGAAAAATTTTTCCGACAAAAAAAGTGTATGTGCAAAGACTTTATACCGACAACCTGAATAAAAAATGGAATTTAAAAAGGTTGTCTCTGAAATGCCGTCACTATTGTCTGGTTAAAAACACACATTCCAATATATAATAGAGAAATAACAAGGGGATATTCGATCAACGAAGATCGATCCTCGAAAAGGTAACAGGAGGTTTATATGGAAAACAACAAGACCAAGAAGGGACTGGGGCCGTTGGCATGGGTGGGTATCGGATGTGGAATCATTGTTCTGATCATTATCATTGTAACTGTTGCAGGAGGCTTGTTTATTGCCGGTAAAGTAAAGGATACCGCCGATGACTTTAAAAAGAACCCTGAACTGGCAGCCGCTCGTCTGATTGTCAAAACGAATCCGGATCTCGAAGAAGTGGCTTATGACGAAAAGAAAGGAACCATTACCTTTCGAAACAAAGATACAGACGAAACCATCACCGCGTCGTTTGCGGATATCAAAGATGGAAAATTCTCTATTCAAGGCAAAGGCGGCGAGTCCGTCGTTTTCGAATCCAGCGAAGAGGATGAAGGGCATTCCATGAAGATTACGACGGGCGAAGGAAGCTATGAAATAGCTGCAGGCGACACGGGCAGAAAAGCGCCTGATTGGATTCCCTTACCGGATAATCCCGCGTTGGAAGATTACTACAGCATGAAAAGTGACAATAATGAAAGTGGTTCTTTTTCCTTCAACAGTGAACGCAGCATGAAAGAGATCGTCGAGTTTTACAAGCAGGCCTTCGAGGCGAACGGATATCAGACCTCTACATATTCGGTTTCCGATGACGAAAATGAAGGGGCCGGCGTTGTCGGTGACAACGAAGATCAAAATCTGAATATAAAGGTGGCAATCGAAGAAAAAGATGGTCATCGTTATGTAAGCATAATCTACACGAGAAATTTGTAACCGTTCAGCATGTCCCGCAGAAACAACGACTTTCTTGGTGTCTCTTGACATCCACGGGTATTTATGCTTTTTACCGTTCGAAAAGCAACGGTTTTGAAAACCATTACCCGGATACCAGATGATGAAATTGTTCAACACCACTTTAGCAAAAAATGATTTATCGCGATTTCGCGATGCGAACGATGCGCTTCGGTTATTAAAATCATTGGGATACGAGCTTCAGCCGGAACACGACGAATTGTTGTCTTCAAACCATGTTCGTGCATGGAGCTCCGCAGGAAAATCCCAGCTTCGCTGCTTTTTTCTTGAAATGCAGGTTGTTACCGGGAAATCTCTATATCCGATTTTTTCGATGTGCAGCGAAAAAAATCCGCTGAATTTAATCTGGATTACATCTGATTATCGGTACGTATTCGTCGCCGCTGTGAAACGAACGCTTCCCTTAAATTCCATATCGGAAAACGCTTCGATAATTCCTTCTACATTAATTCGACGTCTGGACATTCAAAATCTTACCGATCATGACCACGTTTTTCTCGAAGAACTCACCCGAACACAGGAATCGGATCAAGCTCAATTCGTGAAAATTCACCATGCCTTCAACCGAATCATGCACACGAACAAAGCCGATACCCTGAATGGCAGGCATGATGCTACATCCGATGACTCAACGACGGATAGTTTTTATCATCTGCGCCGGACGCTTCAAACACATAAAGATAGCGCATATTCAGGATCTTGGAATGAAAAATGCAAACATTTGATTCTTCCCACCCTCAAATATTTAGGCTATTCCTCGCTTCCTTTTGACCAGCCGAACCATTCTGGCGGCACCTCGTCGGCGTTCCTGTTGTTCGACACAAGCTTTGAAACACCCCATCTAAAACCTATTGCCTGTTGTGTTTGCAAGGACCCCTTGTTGGAAGACGATTGCCTCGGGTGGAGTGCCGAAAATGTCCCGGACATCATCTCATCACAATTCCCTGACGAGCATTCATTCGATTTGACTGATTGCCGAAAGCTCATTGTCACTGACGGCAGAATATGGGCCGTTCGGGAATTAAACAAACCCAATAGCGCCGGGCCGTATTTTGACCTGTATCGTCTCTTGCAGCTCGATTACAACAAAAGTTCACCGTCACTGAGCGATTTCCAAGATTTTCAGAACCGGTTCGCTCCAAAAACTACAGTTTCGACAAATGCAGAAATACCGGCCGCATCTAAGAGCGTTTCTTCAACGGACACAACGACCTTGATAAACTCCGCCAACGAGTTGTTCAGGCCATTTGTTCAACACGAAGCAGATTCTTTGACGAAAGCTCGATCACTTTTATTTGGCATCTTTCACTTACTCTTTTTCGAATTATCTGGAAGGATCAGCCCCACGGACGATCTCCGTTGGAACATCCCGGATTTTCACCGGATTGCTTTCTCCCAAATGCTTCTGAAACCTGAAAAAACTGCCGAATGGATAAAAAACCATCTGATCGCATACCTGAATATGGATTTATCCGGAAATATCTGTGCGGGGACGTTTTCCGGACAAACACCGCCATTACAGAACTATATCCGCTCATTAGATCCTAAAAACCTGCTTGATTGCGTCGCTCAAGCAGGAAATCTATGGATGAAATTTTTCGGTGATTTTCAATTTGTCCATCGTGATTCTTCCGAACTCTTCATTCAATTTCTTGAATCCGTATTTGCGCCTGACGCTGACACAAAAATTTCGGATTTCGATGCAACAAAATTGAAACACAAAATTTCGATGGGACTGGATATTGTCCTGAAAACACCGATGTCTTTACCGGATCAAAACGATCCTGACGATTCGCGTCGAAACAGGAAAGAAATTGAGCAGGTTTTGTTGTTTTACGTTTTCGATTCAAACCCTCATTTTGGATATCGTCTGATTCAGGTCTTGAATTTGTTTATCACCACTTTCAAGAAATCCTTGGAGGACAAGCATCGTCAAGCGCTTTCCGATATTCTTCAGAGCATTCGCTCGACGCTGATACAAGATTCGCATGAGCATGGACTTTTTTTGGACCATCGAACGTTGACCGATGCCAGGCTTTTACGGCTCAAATGTATTCAACAATGCCTTTACGGCGCACTCGGTTCGGATTTTTCTCAGATGGCGCCCGCCGTTCTTTTCTCAACCACCGGCTTGGACAATATACGCTTTCCCTGGATAGCCCATCATTTCCATCAAGACATCGATTATACCATTGAAAGGCTCGAAGGCGGCGCTTCGTCCCGGCCGCCCCCCGTTGACTCACTGACAGGGCTGATCACAGCCGCTCGCTGGTTCACTTCCTGTGAACAGGATTTTCAGGTTTGCGGTCCCGACTTCGAATTCACTCATCGCCTTTATAACGAATTGAAAAAAAAGATCGGTGAAATTTTCCGTCGACATGGCGCCGATTATAAAATGCCCGTAGAACAGGCTTTTCCGTGGCTTTTTTATACCAAGCTATCCGCTGAGGCTGGGTATAAAAAACCGGGAACAGGTTTTGACACCGTTCTTATGTAGCCCCAAAAATGCGACAAGCCGGATCTTTATGCGTAAAAGCATGGAGTTACTCCATCGCCGACTTCGGCCTGGCGCAAACGCCGGTATCCGCGATATCCGCCTGACGTCCTATTTCTTTTCAGTGACCACGATAACCGTGACGTCCCGAACATCCTCACCGATAAATGGATGTTGAACCTTTACCCATAATTTAGAGCCGGCAAGGTCTTCTGCACCGTCAAAGATGAAATAGGCTTCCCACAAATCATATTTTCCGTACTTCTTCGGTTCGCCGGATGTGCCGGATGCCATCGGCATGGTGTATTCTTTCCCAATACCTTTATAGAAGGCTGCCACACTGGAGAAAGAATCCGAAGTCGTGTAAATCGTGGATTGCACGTCTGTCATTTTCGCGGCCTTCGCCGCTTCGAGAGATTCTTGAGTTGCCTGCTCATCCACCTTGGCGCCAGGGTATGGCTTGAATTCGGCGGCGGAAGCCATTACTGAAAACAAACACGCCACGACAATCAGAATTAGGGAATTTTTCGTCATTTTCTCCTCCTTATCGCTGTATCTATTCCACCCTGCGGGTTTGGTCTGTCTTTCCCATCTACCTATTGATGCAACTGGGATTAGAGCCAACATCGGGTTTTCCATCAATCTCTTCTTCAATTTCGCTCACTTGTCCTTTGAAGATTGTAAAATTACATAAAAATGTCCTACCGGCACGGTGGCTTTGTCAATACCCGATTCGCTTTTTATTTTGCACCGCGCCGGCGCGATTTTTTCTCCGAGGCTTGCCGACCATGTCCAATAGGCGCCTAAGCGACCTGTCTGCGAACGAACACACACGAACCAGCCGCGCGGCTTCTGTTCGTGAACACTCGTGAAATTTTCAGGCCGCTTGACGGGCTTGGCGAGAATAGGGCGTCGGCTTCGATCAACCGCCTTTTTCTCTTGATTAGTGATATCCAGGCGTAATAAGAGTCTGATGATGATCTGAAAATGATCATGGTATGTTTGAAAAAAACAGTAGATTATGTCTGTAAAATTAATGCCGTTACTTGTAGTTGATTGAACCTTTTTTATGACAGGAGACGAAAATATGAAACGTTTAATCTGGACGATCAACTCTCTTATTTTTCTGTCTTTTATTCCGATCAAACCTATTCAAGCCCAGAATCACTCGATAAAAGGCGTTTCGGGGCTGGCTATATCCCCTGATGCTCAAACACTTGCATTCAGTTACCAGGGTGATATCTGGACTGTTCCTGTCGATGGGGGCTTGGCTCGCCGCCTGACCGTCCACCCGGCGGATGATCGAATGCCCGTCTTCAGCCCCGATGGTCGTTACCTGGCGTTCAGCTCGAGCAGATACGGGAATATGGATGTTTTCATCATGGAAAGTTTTGGGGGGGAGCCTCGTCGCCTGACATACCATTCCGCGAACGACCTGGTGACACAGTTTGCCCCTTCCGGTGATTTCATTCTTTTCAATTCCTACAGAGATTTTCAGGAATACGTGACCTGGAAGGTTTCCATTGCCGGAAATGAACCTGAAATACTGTGCCCCGCCGAATCCGTTCATGGAAAAATGTCTCCCGATGAAGCCCTGTTTTTGTTTCAAAGAGGTGGTTCAGAACGGTATAGAAAGGGTTACCGAGGTCCTGGCGCCGCAAGCATCTGGCTGATGAATCTCCCAACTCGTGAAACCAGCCGTATTTTATCTGCTTCCTGGAATATCTTCAGCCCGGAATGGTTCCCGGACGGCAGCGCCATCGCGTGTATATCCGAGGAAAACGACAAACAGAACATCCTCAAATACTTCCTCGATACACAAGAAACTAAAACAATCGTTTCTCTGCCCGAGGGCATTGTGTCCGACATGGTGATTTCGCCGGATGCAAAACGAATCTATTTCTGTTTGGATGCTGAAATACACTATGTCGATGAAGATGGAACCGTGCACCCGGTTCCTATTCGGGCGCCGGCCGATCGAATGACCCCTGCCGAGGAATATCTTGATTTTTCAACCTGTAATAATTTTGTCGTTTCACCGGACAATAAACAGATCGTTCTGGAATATCGGGGAGACCTGTTTGCCATTGCCCCTGAAGGAGGTAAAACACAGGCGTTGACGAAGAGCCCCTGGCGTGAGAGCAATCCCTGCTGGCACCCCAAAGAAAATGCTTTGTATTATTTGAGTGATCGAAATCGAAAAAGCCAGGTTTATCGTTTGGTTCCGGATGACGGGGATACTGAATTATTTCATAAAGCCCGTTTTTTCAAAGAGACATTGGTATTTGAAGAGGATGCGCCTATACGGTTCTTTGAAATTTCGCCGGACGGCAAATCTCTTGTTTATTCTTGTGCCGACGGAAAGTTAGCGCATCGTGAAATCAGTGGATCCAAACCGACTCTTTTATTGACGGGTAAAGAGGTTTACAGTTTGGATTTTTCGGCGGACAGCCGTTGGATCACCTACGTTCGTGAATTTGGAGGGCTTCATTACGAAACATATCTGTTGAACCTAGAAACCCTCCAAGAACACCAAGTCTCTTTTTTATACGGTTACGACAACGACGCTCGATTCAGTGAGGATGGAAAACAGTTGCTGGTCGTTTCGATCGATTTTGACAGCAGCCATATTTATGCTGTTTGGCTAAGCAAGCTAGACCATGAAAAGTATGGGGACGACGATGAGGGGAGCGCTGCCGAGGCTTGGGATGAAGACGATGAGGATGAAGACGAATCCATCGGAAAGTTACTGAAGAAGTCCAAGACGGGCGGCGGCAAATCCCCGAAAAAGCTTGACGCGCCGCCTATAGAACCAACAACGGTCATCGATCTGGATGCTATACATGAGCGTTTCAGACGTTTGGTCAATTGGATGTCCAACACAGAGTCCCCGTTGCTGTCGGCAGATGGAAAATCCTTATTTTTCGTATCGAACGCAATGGGGAAAAACCAGTTGTTTACAATGACCATCAAAGGCAACTATGCAGAAAACCCCAAAGTTTTGGCAGATATCAATCCCAAAAAATATATCGAATCCAAAGACGGCAAGTCGCTTTATTACATGGCGGATTCCACTTTGGGCAAACTCGACATCGCTACCGGGGGTATCGCTCCAATACCGATAAAAGGCCGGATGCACCTGGATCGAGTCGGAGAATTTTTACAGATGTACAATGAAGCCTGGTCGGCGATTAAATATGGCTTTTATGATCCTCAACTCCATGGCGCAGACTGGGATGCCGCTTACCGGAAATATCTTCCCTCAATAGAACAGGCTCGGACAGCATGGGAATTCAATGATGTGATAGAACGTCTCATCGGTGAACTGAATGCATCGCATTTGGGTATTTGGGGCGGCTCGGACCCTGGTCCTCCCCCAATTGAGACGGGGCGTCTCGGCTTGAGGTTGGGTCCTTATAGCGACGGACTGGGATATGTCGTCAAGGAGGTTCTTCCAGACACGCCGGCAAACAGAGAAGAATCTAAAATTCTTCCGGGGGAATATCTTTACGCTATCAACAGAGAGGTTCTGAGCCCGTCAGAACCGATGGCGCAGTATCTGAACGATACGGTTGGCAGGCTGATCGAGCTGGAAATTGTCACTTCCGGCGCCAAGCCGAAACATCGCAAACTTTCATTGAAACCCCTGGATTTCTGGGATTATGAATCTGCCGGATATAAATGCTGGATTACGAAGAATCAGGAAATGGTCGATACGTTGTCCAATGGGCGTATTGGTTATGTGCACATTCGAGAAATGGGCCGCAGAAGCCTGGAAAAATTCAGAAACGATGTTTTTGGAATACATTGGAAAAAAGATGCGTTGATCATCGATGTCAGAGGAAACCCCGGCGGGTATATTCACAATGAACTGCTCAAGCATCTTACCGGCAAGCGTTTTGGAATATCGATTCCCAGGCTGGGCGAGCCGGAAGAGCATCCCAATTATGTCTGGCGCAAGCCCAGCGTCGTCGTCATCGATGAAAAGAGTTTTTCCGATGCCGAAGTTTTTCCAAACGGCTACCAGACGTTGGGCATTGGAAAAGTGATCGGGATGCCGACATTCGGCGGCGTTATCGGCACAGGAGGTCTGCATTTGTTGAACGGGGCCTGGTTCCGACTGCCCTGGGTCGGCTGGTATACTTCGGATGGCCGAAATATGGAAAATACTGGCGCACAGCCTGATATATTGATTGAGCGAGCGCCGCTCGAGCATCTGGAAGACCGTGACAGCCAGCTTGAAAAAGCGGTGGATATTTTAATGGCGGAACTGTCAGAACCTGATAATTCCGCCATCGATTGACATTCACTGAAAACGAAGTTTCGATAAATTCGTTTGTTTATCGCACCCCGTCGACAAACATGATCGGCGTCATTCCGCCGCCTTTATGTACGTTGATTACAGGGCTGTCGGATGAGCGGACGACTCCGCCGGTATAGATGCCTCCGTAACAATAGAAGTTGACATTGATTTTCTTTTTCGCGAAAACCAATTTCTTACCTTCAAATACCGGAAGCGCTTCCTCAGGAATCGGGACCGCATCTTGAACAATGAACTTACCCTTTGGAGCACACGCCTTGTCACACCATTCCAACCACTCGGTTTCCGATGTCGCGAAGCCGACAATGACATCTTTACCACCGTACTGATCGATTGGTTTTAAAACCAACAGATTTTTATTCTTCGCAACGAAATCAGGCAAATTTATCATTTTACCATGACGTTCTGTTTTTGTTTTCTCGAAAACCCGGGTCCAGGGCAGATATTTTTTGATGACGGTTTGTTCTTCTTCAGTGAACAATTTCAAAATTTCAGGCCGTTGAAGCACCGCAAAAATGGATTTATTGGCAGCCAATGTCGAACTCAACGGGTTGACCAGGCAGACTTTGCGATCACGCAGCGCCCGAATGATCGGTTTGATTCCCTCCATATGCTGAATCCAGTCACCTATCCAGCCTCGACGGTAAATGATATCCGGTTCCATTCCATTCGGAGTTGTCAGCCGGCCGTTTTGGTAGGTCCATTCGGTTGTTCCGACAAATTCAGCGTTAAAATTCATGTGCTTCAACCAAGCGATGATTGCGTGAAATTCCGGTGTGGTTCCTCCACCAGGTCCGGCGCTGATGCAAATATTCGGGAAATCTTTTTTGCCGCCCCATTCCCGATAACACGTCAACAACATCCGCAGAATCTGCCACATGATCAAGTCGCGTCCGATCAAGTATTTTTTGCTCAATTCAATAAAGGGTTCGGACTGCTGAATCAAATGCCCCTGCACATCGCTGTACATCGGTCCGCCGGGGCTGTCTGCATTGAATTCAATGTAATACAGCATGTCATCGGTCATAAACGCATCATTCCGAGTGATTTGAACTCGATTGTGGTAGCCGACCGGTATATCCGCCAGCTCAGTCTCTTCCGGCGACAGGTAAAACATCGCCTTGTTGGAATCATCCTGATAATACAACTCGGAAATTTTATTCATCACCCGCATCAACACTTCCGTGGTCCAGCGGATTTCCGGCATACGGGCGCCATCGATAAAATACGGCTTGACATACAACGGCATCGGCCCGCTGCCGAATGTGCATCCGTTTGCAGTCATGCCTTCTGATAATGTCTGATACACACCGTATGGATCGGGATGATTTTCCAAGATTTTCCGAAAATCAGCATTGACCTGTTCAATCAATCGTGACATATACAACTCCTTCCTTTAAATGGATAAAATAGCTCAAATGGTAATTCAGGTTTTCAAGGCTGTGAAAATGGTTAAATCAGCTTTCGTTCGGCATACTCATGATCCGACTTCAACTGATTTTTGGGAATCAGCAGCTTTTTTCGCTTCTTCTTCACATTTGGCCTTGTTTGGACAGCCGCCGCATTTACTTTTTTGCGCCGGGTCTGCTTGGGTGATTTCTTTGATTTTCACGTCTTGAAAGACATTGTTCAGTTCTTTGATGACTGTGTCGAAATCCAACTTTTCTTTATATCTGATTCGGATCAGATTCTGTTCAAAATCAGGTTTCATCACCTGGATCTCTTCAAATTTTTTCAAGATATCCAAAGATTTCTGAACATTCTCCTTTGTAAGATCAGACACAAAGACGACAGCTTCTTTCAATTCTGAATCAAGCTGTTTTTCCTCTTTTTCCATCTGTTGCTCTTGTCCGACATCTTCTTTGACACCTTTCTGAGTCAACGATGATTCGCTTGTTGCAGCCTCACCTTTCTTAGCGCCTTTCGAAGATCGTATGCCCGCACTTTCCGTTGCAGCTATTCCGGCCTGAACCAACAGCAACAAGCAGACTAGGCAGATTAAAAATGTGCAGCTTCTTGAATTCATAAGATTCCTCCTGGTTATTGATGACTTGTTTTCAAGCCATCTATTGAAATTATTTTGAACATGTTGAAAACATATTCACCTGTCTCTTCAAAATAAACCGGGCCTTCAAAACGTTCCCGAATTTCGGATGGTTCAATTTGTCGAGGGTCATATAAAACTTCAACTCGATTAAAAGATGCATAGGCCGTCGCCTCGTAAATTCCTTCCGATCCCTCCAGAGTTCCCAATGCTGCCGTCGCACGATCTTTACACGATACGCCGTCAATGATAAAGGTCGCCTTCCGCGTTGCCTCCTCAGTACCAATTTCCCGAAAAGTTACAGAAACAGTTGGAATTTTGACGAAACGTGACGCTCCAAGCCCAACCGCTGTCAATGCTATGATAAGAATCGGGATTAAAATGGTCGGCACTTTCATGATTTTGAACCTCCCATCAACCTCAATTCTAAAGCGTCTTCGACAGGACACGCTTTCCGGCACTCCAAGCACAGTGTACACTCACCCGTCACGACTTCGTCGACTTGAGTGACGGAAATACCCTGCGGACACGCAGCATCGCATTTTTTACAGGAAATACAATTTTCGTTGCGGCGCAAACGCAATAGGCCAAGGCGGGATATCGGCCACAAAGCGCCTCCGAGAGGGCACAGATATCTGCACCAGGCCATCGGGATGGTAAAAACCGTGATCAGAATCACACCTATAAATAGGTAACTCCACCAGTGAACGTCATGGCCGTTAAAACTGAACAGAATATAATATGGATCGACACCGCGAAAAATGAGTTCCCCTGTATAAAACGTCAGCAACAGTATGCTCAACAGTATCGGAACCCTCAACCAACGCAGCCGGGAATCCCATGCGTGCGAAAAAGGAACGCCTGAAGGAGCGGAAGATCGGCTTTTTCCAATACCAAGCTTTTTGGACAGATTTAACAATCCTTCTGACACGGTTCCCACCGGGCAGACCCAACTGCAAAACACCCGCCTGCTTAACAGCGTCAACAGAACCAGCGCTAAAAACAGCATCAGGTTGCGCTCGCCGGTTGCACAGGGAAATCGCTGATCGCTTACCAGTGAAAGCAGCGCCTCGAGACCCCCAAACGGGCAAAATGTCTCGACGGTTATACGTGTCAGCCCCATGGCATACCGATATCCGATGACGGCAACAGCGACAAGAACACTAATCTGAAATATTCGTCTTAACCAATGCATAAAAAACCCTGAGTCAAAACCCGTGTCAAATTACTGAGTTACTGAAAAAAAATCAAGATAGCGAGTATAAACAGGCCATAGATATCTTGCCGGTATTGACAGAAGGTTTATACTGAAAATATGAAGACGCTTACGGGAGTCAGATTTATGAAATTGTCCAGTATTTTGACAGTCCTTTTTTGGTTCGCTGCCGCTGCAGGAGCTCAGGATCAAAAAAATTCGGCGCATTTATCGATTGTGGTCAGCATTGTTCCGCAGGTGTTTTTTGTTGAGCAAATAGGTGGGAACCGGGTTCAGGTCGAGGCCATTGTCCAGCCCGGCCACAACCCGCACACCTATGAGCCGACTCCCCGACAATTGGCTCTCTTGTCCGGCGCCGATGTATATTTCAGTATCGGAGTCGCTTTTGAAAAAGGATTTATTCCCAAATTGAAGAACCTGCTGCCCAAGCTTCTTGTGATCGATACCAGCCGCGGTGTTCCTTTGAGATCGATGAAAGGCGATCGAGATGACCCGGCTTCCGGCCGGTCGAAAAATACTGAGAAGCATCATGAACATGGTGAAGACCCTCATATTTGGTTGAGTCCGCAGCTTGTAATTTTACAGGCTCGCACTATTCGTGACGCATTGGTGGCTTTAGATCCCGAAGGAAAGGATATCTATGAAACCAACACCGAACGTTTTATAGAAAAGCTTCAACAGCTTGACCGTGAGCTTCAAGCGCTTCTATCCGATCTTCCTTCACGTAAATTCATGGTGTATCACCCGGCTTGGGGTTATTTTGCGGACGCCTTTCGGCTGGAGCAAATCGAGGTGGAAACAGAGGGAAAAACTCCTGCTGCCAAGCAATTGGCTCGGATTATCGATCAAGCGAAAAGGGAGGGTGTCAAAGTCGTGTTCACTCAACCGCAGTTTTCGATGAAATCCGCTGAAACAATAGCTGATTCGATTGGTGGAAAAGTTGTTCCCATCGACCCGCTCGCCGAGGATATATTTGCCAATTTAAAATCAGTCGCTGAATCGATAAGAGAGGCGGTTATACAATGAACAAATCCAGGCAGCCGGTTCTTGAGTTTCGCGATGTGTGTTTTGGGTATTCATCGGTTGAAACCATCCACAACGCGTCTTTTGTTGTCCGGGAAGGCGCCTTTGTCGCCGTCGTAGGCCCGAATGGAGGCGGCAAAACGACCCTGATCAAACTCGCATTGGGTCTGATCAAACCGCAACGGGGTAAAATACTGCTGTTCGGCCGCGATCCGACCGAAACTCGCGCCAGAGTAGGTTATGTTCCGCAGATAATGATGTTCGACCCTCATTTTCCTGTGCGCGTCAAAGATGTCGTCAGGATGGGACGTGTCGAAAAAGTTCGATGGGGAATGTATCGAAAGGCAGATGATGCCTCTGTTTTGGATGCTCTTGAAAAAGTCGAAGCCATCGATCTGATGAACAAAGCTTTTTCCGATTTGTCAGGCGGTGAACGCCAGCGTGTTATATTGGCTCAGGCCCTTATCGGGCATCCCGAGCTGCTCATCCTGGATGAACCCACCGCAAATGTCGACGCCGTCGTTGAAAAACGGCTGTATGACTTATTGAAAAAAATCAACGAAACCATCACGATTTTTCTGGTTTCACACAACTTGAACGTCGTGACCAAACATGCCGATCATGTCTTGTGCGTCAACCATACTGCGGATTTGCACCCAATCGATGCCGTATCGAAATCCTCGATGCAATCCGTAAGTGGAGCCGATCTGACAGTTTTATTTCACGCCGACAACTGCCCGGTAACCGACCCTTCCCGCTATATGAATATTGATCATCGTGCGGATCTGGAGTAGTCATGTCGGCTTTTTTTTCCGATTTATACCATTACGTTTTTTTGCAAAACGCCGTTCTCGCCGCGGCGCTCGCCTCTATTCCCTGCGGCATCATCGGCAGTTTCATCGTAGCCAGACGGTCAACGTATATCGCCGGGGCAATCTCGCACAATCTGCTGGCTGGGATGGGGTTGGCATTATATCTGAATGTTGTGCATGGTTTTTCCAAATTGACGCCACTACTGGGGGCTGTTGCAGCCGCTGTGACAACCGCCGTTCTTCTCGGCATGGTCAGCGGATCGAAACGCCAGCGGACGGACACGCTCTTGAGCGCCGTTTGGAGCGTCGGCATGGCCCTCGGCATTGTTTTCATCATGCTGACACCCGGGTACAATCAAGACTTGATGAGCTATCTTTTCGGCAATATCTTGATGGTCACCAACAACGATCTAATTCTTATGGCGGCTCTCGATGCCATCATCATCGCCGCCATATCGATTTTTTATCCCAAACTCCTGACCATCAGTTTTCATCGAGAGCTGGCCGAACTGCGGGGCTTGCGAGTCAACTTATATGAAATGATTTTCCTCGTTTTAACCGCCCTTACCGTCGTGGCTCTTGTCAATGTGGTCGGTATCGTCATGGCGATTGCCCTGCTCACTCTACCGGCAGCCACCGCCGGCAACTTCACCAATCAACTTTCCCGGATGATTTTTGCCGCTGTCGTTATCTGCCTTCTGGCAACTATTGGAGGTCTTGCGATCAGCTATGGACCGGAATGGCCCACCGGACCGACTATCATTCTCCTTTCCGGAGCAGCATATATTATTTCACTTGCCGGTGTTCGAATAAGAAGAGCTAACTTATAGTAGAATATATCTTTTTCGATGGAGGAATTTAATATCTGTGAAACGAATCTCCATCACCCCTTGGTCCAGGGTCGGGAAAGGCCGCGCAAGGTTCGGGCGAAAGGTGTGGTTTGCGTTTTTTCAGCCGATCTATAAAATTATCAGGGATGGCAGTGGCGGCAAAAGTTCGTCACCTCAACTTTTAAGGAGATTCTTTCAATGGCCGAATTGAAGCAGGAGCAGTTGCTTTTGAATGAGCTGCTGAACAATCTGATACGCGAAGAACAAAGAGGTCGGCTCTTTTTCAGAGAAGCGGCAAAAGTATCGACGGACAATGAGATTATCGAATTATTCGAATGGCTTTCTGCTCAAGAGCAAAATCATCTGGAAATTCTTGAAAAGATGAAATCACAATTGGGCGCTGAACTCAAAAAGCATGAATCTACGGTTTCGATAGATGGTAAACTGGTGAAAATCCTGGATTTGAGTGATATGGATTTCGATAAAACGGAATTACCTCGTATCGATCTATTTAAAAATCATGATTTTGTGGAGCTTTTAAAGGCGATTTCCGTTCAGGCCATCCTGAAATATGCCATGCGGATCGAATATGAAAATGCAAGCTATATCAAAGAATTCATCACCAGGGTTCAATCCAAAAAAATCCGAAACACTCTTGTCGGCTTGATTCAGGAAGAAAAAGAGCATTTTCAGGTTCTACAAAAAAAATTGCAGAAAATTATAAACGCATGAATTAATGGTGATGTGATTATGTCAATATCGATAAGTGTAATACTTTCTAGCCAATACAGAAACTATCTTGTGTTACAAGGAACGGCATGATTAAAACCAAAGGGCTCTTTCTTGTTTTTCCGGTATCGATCTTACTTTTGGCGGCTTCTTTTTTTCTGTTGGTTCAGGATCGACCTCACTCATCATCTCAAACATTGGAAACCTTTCAATCCGCCATTTTGATCACGATAGACACCTTGCGTGGCGACCATTTGGGCTTCATGGGAAATCCGTCCATCCGGTCCCCTGCTTTGGATCGCCTGTCGCAAAAATCCACTGTTTTCACTGAAAGTTACACCAATACGCCAATAACCCTGCCGGCTCATAGTGCTATGATGACATCCCGGTTTCCAAGGGATTTGGGCTTGGAGATGAACGATCAACTTTTGCTTCCGAAAGATACGACTCTTACCGAAATATTGAAACGCAATGGCTTTATAACAGCGGCCTACCCACAAGCTATCCTGCAATTTCGTCGAGGGTTGGATAGAGGTTTCGATTTTTATGACGCCAAGGAAAATCGTATCACCCAGGAACAGAAACAAAAATTGTCTTGGTATCATCCCAACACCGATATCGATAGCCAAAATGCTGTTCCACGTGCGATCACTTGGTTGTCTGAACGCAATCAGCTTAAAGAACGGTATTATCTGTGGATGCACTTTTTTGAACCTCATATTCCGTATAATCCACCAGAACCCTTCCGATATGTCGACCAAGACAGCGATAATATGATAATCGACAAGGCCATTGCCGATTTTTCCAAACACAACGCTCAAATGCGCTCGACCTTTACCGACCAGGATATACATATTGCCAGAACTGAATATCGGAATGAGATTTTCTGGGTGGATACCAAACTGGAAAGTTTGTTCCGTACACTGATAACGATGAACCAACCCAAACCGTTTATCCTTGTTACAGCGGATCACGGCGAAGTTTTACATGATAGACAGCCTGGTTTTTTTCATGGTTTTACATTGAGCCGTGAGGAGCTTCACACACCATTCCTTGTTTATTCAAATGAACAACAGAAGGGCATCGATTCATCGACACTGGTTCAAAGCGTCGATGTGGCACCGACAATTCTGGCGGCTCTTGATATTCCTGGATTGCCTGAATTCAGAGGTGCGAATGTTATGAGCATCGGCTCCCAGGTCAACCGTCCGATGCCTTTAAGTATCGGCTCACCTCCTAAATATGTTGGCGCGATGAATATGCGTTACAAAGTCGTCATGGACACCAAACAAGAAACGTGGAAGTATTGGGATCGCGATACTGATTATGCTGAGAAACGTCCAGTATCGATAACGAAAGCCGCTCCAGAAGAGGTAACAAATCTAAAAACGCTGGCAACCCACTATTTGGAAGATAACGCCAATCATAAGCCTGTCAATTACTGGGACGAATCCGACTCGGAATTTTTCCAGCTTTTGGAAAGTTTGGGTTATATTCAGTAGAAAGTTTATATAATACCTTAGCTTTCGGGGCGCTATGTTTTCGTTTTAAATTATCAACTCAACTTCCGCACCCCTACTCTCCTCGTAATCTAATCTTGCCTATCCTGTAATCTTTGAAATTGTGTTCAGACAGACAGCTTTGTGCACGGTTTATTAGCTCCGATAGAATCGAATTCGGAAATTTGTTGAGGGTGCGGATTTGACAGGTATTTTGCCTGTTCTTTTATTGTCTGAACACGATTACGGGATTAAAGGATTACTAGGATTGGTCTTTGCTTTCTCGGAATCTAATCCTGGCCAACTTTGAAATCGTGTTCAAACAGACACAATCGCTTCACCGTTTCATTAGCTTCGGTATCAGTTTATTATGAAGTTTATCGCCGGTGCGGATTAGATATGCATTTGGTACAGATGTCTGTCCCCTAATTCTTCACGGCATTGTAATTTCAAGGAATACATTGCAATGGGACTTATGGGACGTATGGGACAAAAAGATTAAGAATTTAACTTTATAATAAAATTAGAGTCCCATTTGTCCTATTCATCTGTTGCACAGCTTCCTAAAAGAGTTATTATAGGAAATTCAAGACCCAACAATAGAAAGGAGAGTTGATATTGTGGCAAAAATGAGATGTGGAAAATGTGGTGGATCGGGTAAAGTCAACGATATAGCAGGTTCATATACCTGTCCGACATGCAACGGCAATGGCTTCATCAATGTATATAAACCTTGTACAAAGTGTGGTGGATCGGGTGAAATCCCTGATATCGTTGGATCGATGACCTGCCCGAGATGCCGCGGAACCGGAAACGAACCATAATTTGTTTCAAAGCTTCTTGGAATTGTTATACTAGGAAATAACACTTTAACTTTACTAGGAGGGTTAATGATGACTAAAAAAGTGCTGGCAATCATCTTGATAGCGATTCCGACGATATATTTTAGTTCCTTCCGTTATCTCGCCGATGATGCCGTGATCTCTTACCGCTTTTGCCAGAACTTGCTGCTCGGACGAGGATTGGTCTCCTATGAAAACGGACCACATGTGGAAGGGTATTCCAATCCGACGTTAGTTTTTTTGACTGCAAGTATCGCCAAACTGATCGGTGCCACCGATATGACTAATCTGCTCCGGATCGGCCTGTATCTGAATACTTTGGCTCTATTGCTTTGCGGCTGGCTTCTTCTCAAATGGGGAGAAAATGACTGGACGTGGATCAGCGCTCCAGCCTTGATCATTTTTTTTCCAACGCATCTGTACCGGCAAACCGGATTGGAAACTTGCTTGTACACGATGTTCTTCACACTGTCGGTATATGGATTCTCCGTCCAAAAATACCGTCTGGGTTTCGCAGCCTCATTGCTGACTGCACTCAGCCGACCTGAAGGAATAGGGATGGCGCTCTGGCTGACCGGAATCTTTCTGTACCGTAATTGGCGCGGCGGCAGGTGGCGCCCAAATTTACGGATGGCTTTCTTGTTGTTGATCATTCCTTTCGGATTGTTTCTTCTCTGGCGCTACTGGTATTTTGGACAATGGGTTTCAATGACCTCGCTGGTCAAAACTAATCTGGCGGATCGGCATGTCTACCAGGGACGAGGATTGTACTATATATTTCGAGCTATCACGTCTGCTCCGATCCTGATCGGTATTTCGGCTTTGACGGCCGTGCGCTTCCTGCGCCAGAAAGAAAAAGCTGCCTATGAAATAACGGCAGTCGCTTTCCAGATTTTTTTCATCATCGCCGTCGGTGGTGATGAATGGTTTTTCGAGCGATATCGGTTTTTACTTCCGATTTTCCCCTTGCTCTTCCGTTCCCTGGCCGTTATCCCCGAAGCCCTGCCCCGATTTCAGAGTTGGGCTGTTAGTGCTTTGATCATTCTGGTCGGATTTTACCCTATGTGCCTAAAAAGCATCGAGATACGTGCGGTCCCCTGGATTCACGAAGCCTATCACTTTATCATAGGGGTCGCGCCAGAAAATCGGCTCCGAGCACTACTTTATCCCGAACCCTGGCCGGACGAACTCCTGAGCCGGTATCTTCATGATCATGTTCCGCATGCTGGCCGAGGCTTGATTCTCACCTGCGGACAGGCTGGTTCCATGCCCCTGCACTGGCGGGGAATCTTTCACGATCGTGTTGGGTTGGTTTCACCGGAATACGGCCTGGTTCCAGGGAATAAACACCTCGAAGTTTTCCGTGCCAACCAGCCCGATATCTACGCCGCTTTCGCTGAAATAGAATGTCATCCAAGGCCATTGACGGGCAAGGCTCTAAGCGATCTCCCCTCTCCCTCTGATCTGGATGAGATGGGCTACCAGCCGGTTCTGATTTATCAGAATCGCTTTCCTCCTTATGCCTGGGAGGGCCAAGTCGGATATCACTCCTGGTGCTGGGTCTTTTCCCTGTACACCAAGAACCCCGATCTGATCCAAATCGAAAACCCTGCCTACTATCGAGAAGTTCATTTCAACGGACGGATTATTACTGTTCCGGTCATTGAAAACGAACTCCCTGCTTAAAATAAAGCCTTATTCATACAGGTTTAGCGCAGCGTCAAGATTGTCGAAAAAGACATTTTTGTCGAAAGCGACCTCGGTAAAAACATAAAAAACATTTTCGACAGCCATTTTTTAAGGAGAATTGAATTGAATTTCAGAACAAGACAGAAACGCGAAGATCGAACACTATCGGTAACTATCCCTTGTTTTCTTCAATATCTAAATATTGCCGGGCGCAGAGCTTCGACAATCAGTAACGTGTTGTTTGCAAACTCATTAGATGATAATTTTCTTAAGAGGCCAACAAGCATAGAAGAGGATATGAACAATTTGGAAAACATATGCACGTATTCGGATTTATTAGAACAAATACTCCATAATCTGTGTATTGTTAAAAGCTGCATGATAGTTTTGGTATTTTGACTAAAAACCAGGGGCGTTACCATGAATTCTAAAAAGCCAAGTTTTCATATCATCGGGATAACCATCATTATCGTTTTGGCATCGATGGGATGGGTAAAGGCAAGGGAGACTGAAAGCATGAAATCATTTCACAGCACGGACAAAGCCTATATTTCGCTCTGGTCCGACGTTGACCGAAACGTTGACGAACAGAAATTTCGGGAAGCGGAATCGCTCACCGAAAAAATTCTTGAAAAGGCAATAAATGAGCAGAACCCGACAGAATGGACCAAAGCGCTCACCCGAATCGTTTTTTTCAAGCAAACGCTTCACGGTTATGAAGATTCAGTTCGGTTTCTGTTCGAGACGCCATGGCCTTCCGATCCGCTCGGACGAGCCCTGCTGAATCTGGTCGGCGCAACAGCCATAAAAAATTATTACAGCGCCTACAGGTGGGAAATCGTTAAACGAGAAATGATTACTACCGACAAACTCAGCGATATCCGCTCATTGACAGTGGACCAATTGTTCCAAAAGGCCGGCTTGCTCTATGCCGATGCCTGGAAAGAACGGGAGAAGCTGGGGGCTTTTCCAGTCAAAGACTTTCCGGAATGTATCGATAGAGGAAATTATCCGGATGATCTTCGAAACACGCTTCGTGATTTTCTGGCGTACCAATGGACGGAATTTTTGAGCGATTCATCCATGTGGACACCTAGAGACTCGGCGGAAACGTTTAAGCTGCCGTTCGATAATTGGATAAAAAATGACGGCAGTCAAAGCTTCGAAACGATCGACGACAACCTTCATCCACTCGAACAGGCCATGCAGATTTTATCGGACCAGCGGGCATGGCATCGGTCGATGAACAACAAACAGAACCTTTTGGAAGCACAGTTGGAAAAACTCCGAGTTCTTCAGCGCCATTTCACGCAATCCCGTCAAAAAACAGCCATAGAAACCGCCTATAGGCAGCTTGCGGACGAATTCATCGATGTTCCCTGGTCAGCCTCCGCTATTTGGGAATTAGCCGAGTTTATCCGGAAAGACAATCGATTGAAAGAAGCCCACGATATCGCACAACAAGGCTGGAATACGCACCCAAAAAGCATGGGCGGCAAGCTCTGCCGAAGCTTGATGTTGGAACTGGAAGCGCCGCGGTTTTCATTGGAAATCATGGCGACGGACGCGCCAAACAAGCGATCGATACAAATCTCACATACCAATATGAAATCCTTATATTTCCGTGCTTATCGCATTGACTTCGAGCAAATCCTCGACAAAACCCTTAATCAAGGATTCAGCACATTGGGCCTGACATCACAAGAACAGACCAAAATCATCCGTGAACAAAAACCTGACTATGTCTGGTCGATCGATTTGGAAAACCCCGGCGACTTCAAGGATCACAAGACATATTCAACACCTCCTATCCCTGAAGACAGTCTGTATCTGATCGCCGCATCGTTCGATAAAAGCTTTTCTCAATCGAATAACAGGCTCGACTCCGTGTTGTTTCAACTCAGCTCGATCGTGATGATTACATCAGGCGATGAATCCCGGTTTGAAGCCTGGGTATTCGATGCACGCAACGGAAAACCCGAGCAGGGCGTGGAGGTTGCCCTTTACAAACGATCGTGGGATGAACAAAAATTCACCGTCAAAACCCGGACAAATGAGAATGGCTTGGCCGTATTCGAACATCCAGGCAATTTCACGGCTCTGGCGGTCGCCCGAAAAGGCACCGATTTTGCCTATCAGCATACTCATATCAATAGTATTGCCCAATCCAGCTACAAAATCATGGATTATATCTATCTCGATAGGAGCGTTTACCGACCCGGCCAACAGGTCCATGTCAAATTGATTTCCTTCCAGGGAATAGACAGTGATTATAAGGTGATGCCTCACCGCTCCGTTGCGCTCAGATTTATGGATCCCAATGGCGAACAGATCGACAAAGTGACCCTCGAAACCAATGAGTTTGGATCCGCATCCACCTCTTTCACGATACCGGAAGGGCGGGTTTTAGGAGAATACCGAGTTCAATCGAACGGCGGCTCGGCGATATTGCGAGTAGAAGAATATAAACGCCCCACTTTTGAAGTGGCCGTTCACTCACCTGAAGCCGGCGCTGTGTTGAATTCGCCGGTAACCGTTACAGGTAAAGCCGATTATTATATGGGCATGCCGGTTTCAGAAGGCTATGTCTCCTGGCTGGTGGTACGTAAACCTCGATGGCCCGTCTGGTGGTACTGGTGGCAGCCACAGAAGAGTTATACTCTTGAAGTAGCCGCCGGCGAAACACAGCTCGATACCGACGGGAAATTCTCCATCACTTTTATCCCTGAAGCCGACCCGGATTTCGATGACAAAGACATAACCTGGTGCTACGAAATCACGGCCACCGTGACGGATAGCGGCGGCGAGACCCGCATCGGCCAGGCAACCTTCAATCTCGGGTATTGTTCGGTTCAAGCCGATATTTCCAAGGCTTCCGCATTTTTTACGCCGGACATTCCATCGAAATTCACCGTAAGGCGAGCGGATTTAAATGGCAAACCCCTCACCGGTGAAGGCCGATACCGGATTGTACGGCTTGTACAACCGGAAAAAACCATCCCGGCATGTGATCTGCCTGTCCCCCAAAAAACTCTCCCCGAAAACCCCATCACCGGCGACGCTCTTCAACCAAGATGGACATCGGAACCGGGGATTTTTGAGCGAATGCGGGACTGGCCGGACGGAGAAACCATTCAACAGGGAAAGCTGAAACACGATGAAAACGGCGAAGCCGTTATCAGTCACAAGCTGCCGGCCGGCGCTTTTCGAGTGATTTACACCACCAGCGACAACAAAGGAATTGAGTTCGACGTTCGAGAGGAGTTCCTGATTGTCGATAAAGGCGTCACGCTTCAAACACCTCTGTATTTGTTGGTACAAAGCCGCATCGTTACCGCTGGTGACACTCTGGAGCTGTACATTGGATCCGGTTATCAAAACAAGGTGATCCAGCTTGAAATCACTCGAAACAGAGAACTGGTTCGTCGTGAACACATTATATCTTCGGGAAAGGCCGATTTAATCCGTATACCGATCGATGAAACCCTCCGTGGAGGATTTGGTTTATCGGCATGGTTGGTGCATGATTACAGTTTGATTCAGGAAACCGGGCGTATTCATGTGCCTTGGGATGACAAGGAACTGAAGCTCGAATTTACCACGTTTAGAAACCTGTTGCGGCCGGGGGCGACCGAAACATGGACGCTCAACGTCAAAGGGCCGAATTCCGAACAGGTCAGCGCTGAATTGCTCGCGTATATGTACGATCGCTCATT
The DNA here is from genome assembly GCA_049652745.1 of bacterium. Classification (GTDB taxonomy): domain Bacteria; phylum CSSED10-310; class CSSED10-310; order CSSED10-310; family CSSED10-310; genus JBASEY01. The sequence goes on from JBASEY010000052.1 coordinate 24,627, forward strand.
GGATTATTTTGTCAGCCACCGCTATCCACGCATTATCGATATCTATCCGACGTTCTCCAACCGCCTTATCGGCTCATGGAGGCTTCGAAACTCATTCACCAACCTGCACTCCAACAATTGGTATGAAACATATTATACAAGCAGCTATCGACCGGATAAGATGAAGTATCATTCCGGCTATGGCATCGGCGGGCCGGGATATCGACGAGGTAATTTTTTCGCTGGGTCGCTTCGTGATGAGGATGGACTCATGTTAAAAGCGGCCATGGCTGCACCGATGGAGATGGAAGAAAGCGGCGCCGTCGAAGAGTCTGCTCCGGCATCCGGTGAAAGCATGCCCCAGCAGGCACAGCCCGAGATTGAAATGCGCAGTGATTTTTCCGAATCTGCGTTTTTCCTGCCGCATTTGGTGACTGATAAGGATGGAAATGCGTCGATCACCTTTACAGTCCCGGACAGTCTCACTTCATGGAGAGTTTTCGTTCATGCGGTTACGACCGATTTGAAATCGGCGGTGCTGGAAGCTGAAACCGAAACGCGGAAAGAGCTGATGGTGCGTCCCTATCTGCCGCGCTTTTTCCGTGAAGGCGACAAAGGCGAATTGCGGGTGGTGGTCAATAATTCCGGGGATACGCCGCTGTCCGGAACCGTTCACTTGCAGATACTGGATCCGGACACGGAAGAAGATCATACGGAGCTTTTCCATCCGTCCGCCCTGAAGCTGCCTTTCAAGGCGCCCGCAGGCCGATCGGATACCGTCGCCTTCAATCTTACCGCTCCTGAAAGCATCGGTTTTCATGCGTTCAAAATCTTCGCCGTCACCGACGACATGACCGACGGCGAACTTCGACCGGTGCCGGTGCTTCCGAGTCGAATGCATCTGGCACAGTCGCGGTTCGTCACTCTAAAAGACGATGACAGCAGAACCATGCTGTTACCGGATCTGTTAGACAGCCAGGCCGATCCGACTCTGATCAACGAATCGTTGGTCGTCACGCTGGAAGGCCAGTTGTTTTATCAGGTGTTGAAAGCGCTCCCCTATCTCGTCCAATATCCGTATGATTGTGTCGAACAGACCATGAACAAGTTTCTTACCACAGGTATTTTAATGTCTCTTTATGATCGATACCCGACCGTTGCCAAAGCGGCGGAAGCATTCAGCAAGAGGGATTCCCGTTGGGAGAAATGGGATATGGACGATCCCAACCGACGCATGGCCTTGGCGGAAACGCCGTGGCTGCAAACGGCGCAAGGCGGCAAAACAGATTTTCCGCTGTTGAATGTTCTGGCTCCGGAAGTGACCAAATCCGTGCGCGATTCGGCTATAGCCAAACTGCAGCAGGCACAAAACCCCTCCGGCGCCTTTCCGTGGTTCCCCGGCGGCCCGGACAGCCCGTTTATAACTCTGTATCTGTTTTATGGGTTCGCCAAAGCCCACGAATACAACATCGATATCCCCAAACCAATGGTCAAGAACGCGTGCCGATATTTGGGCGAATATTTTCGTGAACATTACAAGAAGAATATGAAAATCGAGGAATTTTCACCGGAATTTTTAGTTTTTCTGAATTACGTGTTGAGCTGTTTTCCGGATGAATCCTGGTATTCCGATTGTTTCAGCCGAAAAGAACGCATGGAAATGCTGGATTACACCTTCAAAAAATGGAAAGAAATTTCACCCTATTGCAAAGCCATGCTTTCGTTGACGCTCCATCGTGAACGACGCAGCCGGGACGCTCGATTGATCATGGACAGCATCATGGACAGCGCTATCACCAAGCTGGATCAGGGAACGTTCTGGGCGCCGGAAGAACGCGGGTGGCTCTGGTACAATGATTCGATCGAAACTCACGCTATGATCCTTCGGGCCTTGATGGAACTCGACCCGAACGACGATCGCACGGATGGGCTGGCGCTCTGGCTGTTTTTGAACAAAAAAATGAACCATTGGAAATCGACGAAAACCACCTCCGAAGTGATTTATGCGCTCGCGGATTATCTGAGGGTCAAAGATGCAATGGGCGCTGTCGTGACGGCATCGGTGACGATCGGCGATCTTGAAGAAACATGCGTGTTCGATCCGGAAATATACGATGCGGACAAATGTCGATTCGTCATATCCGGGGATGATGTGGAGCCGGCTATGGGTGAAGTGGTCGTCGATAAAACAGGAAAAGGCTATATGTTCGCATCGATGAACTGGAGTTATTCGACCATGATGATGCCGGAGGAGGCACGAGGCGATTTCCTATCGGTGACACGTCGATATTTCCAGCGCGTCAATGAAAACGGCGAAATGGTTCTCAAACCATTGAAAGAAGGTCAACCGATCGAAGTGGGTGACCAAGTGGAAGTGCATCTGTCGATTTCGGCCAAACATCCGATGGAATACGTCCATCTGCTGGATCCCAGGGGAGCGGGTTTTGAGCCGGAAACACATATCAGCGGGTATCGATGGGATTTGGGGCTGATACGGTATGAGGAAATCCGAGACTCGTGCACGAACTTCTTTTTCGAATACCTGCCTCAAGGTGAATACACGTTGAAATACAGGTTGCGCGCCTCGATGTCCGGAACGTTCAGAGTCGGGCCTGCAACACTTCAGTCGATGTATGCGCCGGAATTTTCCGCTTTTTCGACCGGAGCCGTTTTAAAAATTGAACCTTGAAACGTGTGCCTATAAAACCGCAGCGTTATCAAAAACCCCCCTCGAATTGGAGGGGGGTTATTTTGTCATAACGTTTGAATGACTCCGTTCACGATTTTTGCGCTCTATCGGGAATGGGTTCGTTTAACTGGAGTATGGTCTACCGCCAACCAAAACTCCAAAAATCGTAATCGCCAAATAGATCCGTGATTTCCGGATTTGTCATGCCGGCATACCAGTTGATGCCGTCCGCTTGTCCGACTCCCGATGGCCATAGAAAATCAGGTAGAACATCGATGCGCGTTTCGCCGGGCGCCAGGACTATTTCCTCATAATCGAACTCGCTGAAACTCGGCCAGAAGAAGTATTCGCCGTAAACATCCAGAATAACGAACAATGGAACATTGGACACGGGGCTGTCTGCGGTATTGCACAGAGTGACATACATATTGCAGATATCGCCGGCAAAAAACGTATGAGACGGCATAGAAATGGTCACGCCTAGCGTGTCACAGCCCGGTTCAGGAGTAGCCGTCGGCTCCGGTGTGGCTGTCGGCTCAGGTGTCTCAGTCGGTTCCGGTGTCGCTGTCGGCCCCGGTGATGTGGTCGGTTCAGGTGTCGGCGTCGGAATCTGGCCTGTTTCCAAACCGAAAAAGTCGACATAAGAAATGAGTAAATCGGTCACGTCATTGCCGGTCAAGCCGCCGAATTCAACCGACGACCCAATTGTTTTAAATGTTGAGCTGGCTTTACTGACCATTGTCAGGTATTCCGGCGCCAGATTTTTAATGACTCCTTTGCTTCCCGGTTTGGTTTTCAATCGATCGATTCCGTTGTTATGACCGTTGTATCCGAAGGACATTCCATCGGCCAAAGATCCCGGCAGGCCCGCCATATCGCCGGCATCTCCGGCTCCACCGGCTTCCGTCCCTATGCCAAATTCAAACCACAGAGCCACCCGAGGATCATCCTTCCAAAAATTGCCGCCTTCCAAATACATGGTGCGGCCGCTGACAAGATAATCTCTCAGAGCATTATCATCGGCCACATCCAAAATATGGTTGTTCGGCTGGATACCCAGGCATACCCAAATACTCTTATAAAGCTCGGGCAACGGCGGCATTTCAGTCAGATAATGAGTCGGGATACCTAAATTCAACAGAGCATTATATAGTTTGGGGCCGCTTGTTTTATTTCCGTCGAAATCCAGAACCAGTGCATCCACCATTTCGCTGATATTCATCGAGAACCAACCGGTTTCCGGCAAGCGGGCTTCATTATGCGCATTCGCGGCATCGACGGCATGAATTCTATAGTTGACGACATCATCTTGATAAACCGTTTCGGAAAAAGTCCCCGACCATTTGTCGCCGGAAATGTTGACCATCGGCTGTTCAATTACCGATCCGCCATTGATGTTGAACTCCAGCGTAGCAGTTTGAACACCGATCACGTCGGTAATCTTTGCATGAATCGTTGCCGGCCAAAAATCCGCCAGCCATATTTCAACGGGGGTATGCTCGATTTCAGGTGGTTCGGTATCGATGAGCACTCGGAACGAAAATAGTTTATCCGGCGCTAAAAGCGGTAAAGAACTGCTTTTACCGTTATCCGCCGAGGCGTTAAGGTAATAATAAACTGTGGTGCCGATGGGTTGGGCCGGAATTTCCGCCTCGTAACGGTCGTCACCGACATCGATCAGATCCACAAAACTAAAATCGCTGGACCCATCGTTATTCCAATAGACTTTGATCGAGTCGGAAATCAGGTTTCCGCCGCTACGAATATCGGCTGCGACGGGATACGGGGACGAATAATCTTCCGTGTTCGGCAATGGATCATGAAGAATTTTTACCAATGGGGCCGACCACGTTTTCAGCAAGTTTTTAATTTGGGCTTCATCAAATCCGGAATTGGTATGCCTGCATGTCATCGTGTCATCGATGACGGTATTGTGCGGGATGAATCCCATTCCAAACTTGTTCCAGACGTTTCCATTGGGATCGGCCAACACGGGATAGGTCAGCCCGTATTCCTGTTGCCAGGCTTTCGCTTCCGCTTGAGTATGCCCGACACCGACTGAAAGCACTTGTACCCATTCATTTTTATAATTCTGCCAAATCACTTCCGTGCGCGGAGCCTCCACGCGACAAGTCGATCACGTGTTACCCCAGAAATTGATAAAAATGACTTTTCCTTGAAAGTCGTACAGGTTCACCCGGTTTCCATCGCAGTCAAACAAACTGAAATCATTGATATGGTCACCCACCTTGTACGCTCCAAAAGCGGTTCCGATACTCAAAACTAAAATTAGCAACATCAGCATAATTTTTGTTTTCATCGTTTTTCCCTCCTGAAAAATTAGTCTATTCATAACCCAACTGCTCAAACGAGCTCTTACAAGTGAATATTATTCTTTTTTCAACTTCATTAATCAAACGAAAAACTTTTTTGTGAGCTGTTTTTTTCGGTGTCGAAAATATTTTCAATCAAAAGCCTTTAGGAATTAGCCGCTTGACTATGTGGTCGAAAACGATGATAATAGAAGCTCTGATTATGATGTTTAAGATTGAATTGGAGTTAATCGATATAAAAGGAGGAACAAATCAATGGCTCACACAGTAGTGACACGTCAATCATGGTTCAGCCGTATCGGCGGCGCTTTTAAAGGTATTTTGATCGGTATTGTCCTTGTCGTTGTCGCATTCATTGTTTTATTCATGAACGAAGGGAGGGCGGTTCGTCGCCATAAAACCTTGCAGGAAGGCGCCGGCTTGGCGGTAACAATTGACAGCAACGCCGTGAACGAAAAAAACAACGGTAAATTGGTGCATGTTTCAGGCCTTGCAACGACCGATATGATTTTAACGGATCCGATATTCGAGGTTTCGGCTAACGCAATCCACCTGAAGCGCGATGTCGAAATGTATCAATGGCAGGAAAATGTCAAAACGGAGACTGTTACCAAAACGGGTGGCGCCCGTGAAACCACGAAAACGTATACGTATGAAAAGACTTGGAGCAAAGAACTTATCGATTCGAGCGACTTCGTCGATAAAGAAGGCGGATATGTGAACCCCTCCGTCATGTTATACAAACCAGACGGCTGGAGCTCTCCCGTGGTCACATTGGGCGCATTCAGACTGCCGGATGTCCTTAGAGACAGAATCAATAATTTTTCAAAATTGACAGTATCGGAGGAAAACGTCGTTCCTGAAAATCTCGGCGAAAAAGCCCGAGTATTCGATTCGGGATTCTATATCGGCGCTGACCCGATGACCCCTGAAATCGGGGATTTCCGAGTGGCCTTCGAAGTGGTTTATCCCACCGATATCAGCATTATCGCCAGGCAAAACGGCAATACGTTTGAAACTTTCACCACTCCTAAGACCGGTGGCAAGCTGCTGGAATTGATGATCGGAACATTTTCCAAGGAAGCCATGTTCGAAACGGCGGAATCGGCAAATCGCACACTGACCTGGATCCTCCGCCTGGTGGGTTTCTTCCTTTTCTTCATTGGTTTCAGCATGATTTTCAACCCCTTCAAAGTCGTCGCGGACGTTCTTCCCTTCATGGGGAAAATAGTCGGCGCCGGGGTCGGAATCATCTCTTTCCTGCTGGCCTTGATGCTGTCTTTTCTGGTCATCTCCTTCGCTTGGATTTTCTATCGGCCTCTTATTGGAATCCCGTTGTTGATAGTCGCTGTTGTGCTGATCTACCTAATATTCAGTAAGATAAATAAAGCCAAAGCACCCGCTCCAACACCGGCATCGTAAGCTCTCTTCCGCGATTCGGCGGAAAGGAAAACATCTGTTTTTTTCCGCTCCTTCGCTGAAAAATATGACCATTCGGAACTTAGTCATTTCAATTGTAGGCTTTGTTGCCGTCTCATTGTCCAGCCTTTCAGCCATCACATTGAAAATCGACACCGATCAACCTTTGCCGCTGGAATCAAATGCCCCTTGTGTGTTCAGATTCACATGGACCGGCGACGCCGATGAAACCTGGATACCGGAACCGCTTCTTCTGACATTCAAGCACACTGAAACCGAAAAAGTGTGGTACGACAGACTCTTTCCTTCCATCGACCGCCTGCCGGATATGACCCGTAACTGGAAACTCATCCACACCGCTCCGGTTTTCATTCCCGCACAATCTCACGATACCGAATGGATCATCTCGGCCTCGACATCTAAACAGGATTTTCCTGACTTGCTCACCATCAAAACCGCGCGTCGCTCCGTGTTTCAAAAACCGTTTACACTGACTTATCGGGAAGGCTTGAAGGATTTGAACGAAATAACACCTCTAGAAATATCGGGATTTTATGACCGGGAGACTACCTACTATAGTCCCGATCGATGGATATGGATGTCGGGGGATTGTCGTATCATCCTGCCAAACTTTGGAATACCGCTCATTTTCAGCTTTATCGGTTGGATACCGGCCACCGTTGCCCAGGGTTTACAAGTTGAAATAAATGGGCATGTGCTGGAAACCGGTGATATTGTGGAAGACCATTACCGCTTTCAAAAAGCCATTCCGATGGCCTGGCTGGAAAATTCCGAACACATCGATATTCGAATGCAGACGAAAGAAGCGTTTACGCCTGCAGATGATGGTCTTTCCCAGGATAAACGCCTGTTGGGAATGATGATCAAAAAATTTTATATCTGTGCTGAAACCGATACACCTGATAATCGTTCTGTTTTCGACCTGCTTTACGATCTGGAATCCCAGGAACCGTGGCTTTGGACGTCGAGCGAATCCTGTTTGACCTTTTCCAATCCGGCCCGCGATTTCCGAATCTTTCTTCAGGGCTGGATCCCCGACCACCTTTATCTTCCTCAAAGCATTATGCTCATTCAATTCAATGACACCGTCATCGATACCCCGGCCCTAAACAGTCCTTATTTGCGATTGTTGTATCATATTCCACTTCAATCGATCGGTCTCGATCCTGAGGTATCGCTTGGAATGTGCCGCGTGTTTCCTTTGGTGACTGCAAATATGGGGATTGTTTTCTTACCTCAGCCGACAATAATCACGAAGGTATGGGTTTACTGATGAGTTCACCGTTTGATCTGAAAACAATCCTAGCTATCACTCTGGCCATCTTAATAACCATTGCTTCCTTTTTCGTCGCTCCGCCGCTGACTGTTACGCTTGTGCTTGTTCCATTATTTTTATTCTGCCTGCCTGGGATTTCCATCATGAAGCGTGTGGCGCTTCTGGATACACCAAACCAGGCTCTCGAACTGGCCGTCATCTGTATATCCGGATATTTTGTCAGTACCTTACTTGCTATAGGCTTGCTATTAATATTTCAAATACCGACATCGTATGCACTTTTAAGCCCTCTTCTTTATTTTGTTGCAGATAATTTAGGTCGATTCTTTAGACGAAATAAGTCTAAAGTGTCTAAAACCCCCGCGAAACAAGATGATCTCACACCTGATGATTCATCTCGCTCTAAGATTTCTAATTTCAGCCAATCAGATTTATGGCTTATCGTCATTATAGTGCTTCTAGCTCTAAGTGTCGCATTGCCACCCTTGATCAACATTGGATACAAACACCCCGAAGGCTACTATTATCGAGCTTATTTCAACAGCGATTATCTGAAACACGTCGCAGTCACGGCTCACCTGGCACATTCCCGAATACCACCTGATAATCCGTATCTAAAATCCGATGATTCCTTGCACTATTACTGGTTTTATTACGTTTTTCCTGCATCTATTCGGGGTTTGGGCGTATCAGGAGTTGAAACACTGGATATTCTTCGGGTTTTGAACATTTGGGGAATAGTGATTTTCTGTCTTCTTCTATATGGTTTGTGCCGGTATTTTACCGAGTATCGGTTAGCGGCCTTTCTGGCTGTGTTTTGCGGGCTGTTTGCCCACAGCTATGAAGGTCTATATTTTGTTCGCCTTCTAAAACAGATGAGTCTGCCGATTCTGGAAAATATCGGTCGCTATAACGTCGATGGTATGACACGCTGGTTTTACGGGCACCCCCAAATAGACTGCCTGTATCGAACCCTGATTTTTACTCCCCAGCATCTTTTTACCTTGATGCTTTTCTGTTTGTCGTTATTAGGATTGCATGACCTGTATGTCAGAAAAAACCGCCCGGCAGCTAAAAATCTATGGTTTTTAGGTTTATTGGCCGGAATGAGTTTTGGGTTCAGCAGCTTTATCAGCCTAGTTGTCTGTCTTTGGATATGCCTGGTAATAGCCTTCACGAGCTTGGTCAAAAGGGATTTCCGGAATGCTGTTCACGTGTATTCTGCATTGGTGATTTCCGGTCTGAGTATGCTTGCGCTGGGTATTGTCAGTCGGCAAAATGAATCCCTTCTTTTTCTTCCACAAATCCGTGTCATGCGAAAATTGCCGACAGTTTTATTTTACAATTATGGACCTCTATTGTTGGTATTTCCTCTTGGCCTGCTTCACGGTTTTTATAAAAAATATCGCTTGTTGACGCTGAAGCTACTCGTCCTTTTAGCTCTCAGCATGTTTTTAATACTATTTATGCAAATAAAAAATTTTCCGACTGATATGGGAATCAAAGTCGGCTTGATTGTGAGTATGGTTTTAGTGCTTTTCACTGCGATCGGTCTGTCATTTTCTTATAAGTATTTACGTTTTCTCACTTATCTATTAATGATACCAATCATTTTACCCGCTGTTTTAACGGTGTTTTTGGATGCGTATAACTCCAGCCAAGTGACAAATGTGAAATTTGGTTCCCTTGTCTCAAATGAAGATATGCTTGCATCGGTATGGATACGAGATAACCTGCCGGTGAATGAACGAATCCAAACCGATCCTTTTGAGAGAAGCGAATCGTTTTCGTTGATACCGACCTTTGCTGAAAGACGAACAGCCGCTGGTGACAAAATGCATGCTCGAATATTTTTGAGCGATGCAGATTTGTTTGACCAACTGGATGATGCTGTCGGAGCCATGTTTAAAACTCGCGACCCCGTGAAAGTCGCCGATCTCATGGATAAACTCGGAATCGACCATATTCTGATAGGTGACATTGAACGTGCTTTGTATCCCGGTGTGTATGAGACCTTCAGTAATTTTATCACTCATTATCGACAAAAACGGGTTTCGATTCATTCCAATCAATTGCTGGCTTCTGTGGGCGAGCCGGTTTTGCCTGTAACACATCTGGAACCCGGGCAAACCTATCATGTGATGCTGCCCTTGACGTCATATGATCCTGAAAAAAAACATCATTTCATCATTCAACTTCAACTGGTCGATACCAAGGCGGAAAAAGCGTTCGAGCTGTCGAAGACCCCGATCGAACTCGAACCTTCATCCACTCGAAATTTGCCTATCGAGTTTTCTGTTCCTGAAGAAAATCTGTCGTTCGATCGAATCCAGGCTAATTTGTTTCATGTAATGGATCAGGAAGATGTTTTTTTTCCTAAAGAGTATCTCCTTGTTGACGGATACAATACTTTCAGCACAACAGGCTCAGTGGATTTTTCAGGCGGTTCCGGATATGTCAAAGCGATTTATCCGGAGCATCCTGCCGGGATCGTCGCACAAATCCATCCGGGAGTATTGCCTGAAGGGCATTATTCCTTTCATATCGAGCATATCGATGCCTGTCCTAATTCGAACTATGGTTTCATACGAGTTTATTCGTCGACTGAGATCGAGCCGATTTTTGAAGCGATGCTTTCAGACGGAAGCGCCGGCGCCGACGGTTCGGAGCCGATGAATTTTTATCTTTCTTCTCCAAAAAATCTTTATTTCGAGTTGGGCATCGATGAGGGGGGCTGCCTGGCAGGTTCGCGCCTGCATCTGAGCTGGATCAGCTCAGACCACTATCCTTTTCCATTATCTCAAGCCGGTGTTTCCTGTATGCCGACCGGGAAACCCGGTGTAGACAGCCCGCTTTCTCCTCCGCAAAAATATCCGCTCAATGCCGAACGATGATCCGTCTCAGATGACAGATGTGTCAGTCATCTCCATAATCTTCATCATCGGAGTCGGAATCCATTTCCAACTCATCCAGCGGTTCCAACTCGATATCATCTTTCACCAGATCTTCTTCATCTTCCACTGAAAGGGTGATTGGAGCAGATATCGTTGTTTTTAGCGCTTTTTTGCGGATTTTCGAGCTGCCGCATTTTGGGCATGTTGCCGGATTGCGGTTCATATCGTAGTATTTTGTCCCGCAATCATCGCAAATCAGCCGTTTTCCTAGCTTTGACGTCTGATCCATGCTTCATCTCCTACCACGTTGTCAAGTGCCCGCAACAAGCAGGCGCTGCATTTTACGGCATTCCGGGGCACCTAAAATATAGACACCCAAACTGAAGAAGTATAAGCGCTCTTCAGTAGATTTCAATAGAAAATTTTGTAAAAATAATGCTGCTTCAAGAGTGAACGACTTTTTTGGAAGCACGGACCGGTTTAACCTTTTGAGTTATAAGGATTATATTTAACATGTACAGCGACCTGAATTCCTACCGAACCGAGTTTATCTGTAAACCCGGTGAATTGTTATTGAAAAGTAAACCGGTACGAGCGGCTTTTTCCAGGCGATTGATTCACAATTTGCGTGACGCAATAGGAATGAATGCGGATCCATCACCAGGCAAAACGTCTATTTTCCGTGAACAGGGGATCTATACCGTGTGCACTTCAGATGCATCCGTTAAAGAAGCGCTGAGCCGCGTATTCGGAATCACTTCCATATCGACAATTCATCGATTCGAGAGTCATAGCTTGGAAGACATCGTCGCTCGCTCTTGCGAGTTTTTTCAGTCGAAAGTCAAAGGAAAACGCTTTGCGGTCCGCTGCCATCGAAGCGGCAATACATCTTTTCAGTCGATCGATGTCGCCCGGGCGCTGGGCGCCGCTTTGTCGCCTTTTTCAAACGGCGTAAACCTGGATAATCCTGATGTGGTATGCCGCTTGGATATCCATGATTCCTCCGTCCGACTTTACTTGGATACTACACAAGCATTTGGCGGGCTCCCCGTCGGCACTCAAGGGAAAGCGGTCGCGTTGGTTTCCGGCGGCATCGATTCGCCGGTTGCAGCCTGGTATGGATTGAAGCGCGGTCTGGAGGTGCATTACCTGTTTTGCAGTCTCGGGGGCCCGCTGCAACTGTGGGGACCGGCGTCGACAACCAAGCATTTAGCGACGAATTGGAGCTATGGCTACCAACCGCAATTATACATCGCGGATTTCAATGATCTGTTGTCCGAATTCAAACATTTGGACCACCGCTACCGCAACATTTTGTTGAAACGATATTTTTTCCGCGCCGCCGATAAGCTTGCCGAACACATCGGCGCTGAGGTCATCATTTCCGGGGAATCACTGGGACAGGTGTCATCACAAACATCTTCGAACCTGGCAAACATCTCATTGGTTACACAGCGCTTGGTTTTCAGACCATTGATCGGTTTGGATAAAACGGAAATTATCGCTGTGGCCAGGGAAATAGGAACCTTGAATATCAGCGAAACGGTTCCGGAATTTTGCAATGTTGCCGTCAAAAAACCGAAAACATGTTCACATCCCGATGAGATAAGCGCTCTAGAAAGCCTGATCGATCCCGATATTGCGGAACAAGCCTGTTCAACTTGGGAAAAAACGGATTTAAGACAGATGATTCCACCGTCCTTCGATCAAAATATATGTTTGAATCGGAAACCTGCAGGAGCCTGGCTTGTCTGGATCGCCAGGCCGGATATCGATGCACCGGCGCCGAAAGATGTCGACCAAGTTGTGAACATGTTGGATTTGACCCGTTTCTTAAAATCTTTTTCGCGTCCGGGAATTGTAATTTTCGCCTGCCCTCACGGCACAATCAGTCGCGACGCCGCAGCCGCAGCTCGTAAAAAAGGAATCGATGCATACGCTCTTCATGAGTGCTGAGTGGCGTTCCGCTGGTGCGGAACGCGTTCCTGGTTATATGGTTTTCAGATATGTCTTATTCGTCAATGGTCCTGGCAACCCATTGAATCCGTAGGGGCGGGTTTGAAACCCGCCCATAAAATTCATCGGAACCACCGACATTAAAATTGGCCATAACGCCGCATTAACGACAGATCTAATCCATTGTTATCATGAAGGTCATAAATTTCATTCAGATTATCGATCATGATGTCATCATCAATATTTTTACAGATACTGGCCCTTATTTCAGCTTATGGTTTGTGCGGATGAAAAACAACGGGCGGGTTTGAAACCCGCCCTTTGGAAATTGGACATTGTACATTGAAAACTCTCACCCCTCACCCCTCTCTTTTCAACACTTGATGATTGCTTATTGGACATTGGGCATTCGATCGTTTTGTAATAAAAAGATCATTTGACAATCTGATCTCAAGTTTTATGATGGAAGATTGCTCTTTTTCGACTCGATAGGAGCCGGGTTGAAAAAAGCGATGATTGGGGAATATGAACCATGATTGACATGACAAAAGGGAGTCCGGCGAAACACATATTGGTGTTCACGATTCCCATGTTTATCGGCAGCGTTTTTCAACAGTTTTATAACCTCACCGACTCGGTAATCGTTGGAAAATTTCTCGGTAAAGAGGCTCTGGCCTCCGTCGGCATCTCGTTCCCGATCGTGTTTCTGCTTATCGCGTTGATCATGGGCGCCACGATGGGGATAACAGTGCTGATCTCACAGTATTTCGGAGCCAAAAATTATGAACAAGTCAAACTGTGTATCGAAACATCTTTTATTCTACTGGCTGTCGTTGCGCTGATCCTCACCATAGCCGGGCTTTTTTTAAGCGACGCTATTCTCACGCTGCTGAAAACACCGGAAATCATTTATGCCGATGCTAGAAAATATGTGGACGTCCTTTTCAGCGGGTTGATCTTCCTATATGGTTATAACTCGATCAGCGCTATTTTACGGGGACTTGGAGATTCCAAGACACCGTTATATCTTTTAATCTTCGCAACCATCGTCAACATCGGCCTTGACCTGTTATTCATCATCGTTTTCAAATGGGGAGTGTGGGGAGCCGCCCTGGCTACAGTCATCGCCCAAGGATGCTCGTTTGTCGGCGGGATATTGTATCTACAGCGCATCAACCCGCTTTTCAGAGTCAATTATTTAAAACTTCGCTTTGACAAGGATATTTTTGTTAAAAGCATCACTATCGGTATTCCTACAGGTGTTCAACAAATGATTGTCAGCATCGGTATGATGGCGCTGACAAGAATCGTGAACAATTTTGGCGCGAATGCCCTTGCAGCTTATACGGCCGCCGGCAGAATCGACTCGTTCGCCATGATGCCGGGCATGAATCTATCGATGGCCATGTCGACTTTTGTCGGCCAGAATATCGGCGCCGGAAAACACGATCGAGTCCGTTCCGCTATACGAACCAGTATTTTTATGTCCACCATCATCGCGATCTCGATATCGATAATTATCATTGTTTTCAGCAGACCCCTGATGCTTCTTTTTGTCGATGACCCCGAGGTCGTTTCGATCGGAAGAGATTACCTGCTGATTGTCGGCAGATTCTATCTCGCTTTTATGCTGATGTTCATTTTTACCGGGACGCTCAGAGGAGCCGGCGATACATTCATACCGATGTTCTTTTCGCTTCTGTCATCATGGGCTATTAGAATCCCGATCTCGGCAACCTTGTCGAAAACAATGGGAACAGACGGTATCTGGTGGGGCATTCCGATAGCTTGGCTTGTGGGCCTGACCTTGTCCAGCATCTACTTTTTCACCGGCCGATGGAAGAAAAAAGTACTGATAACTCCTGCGCTGAGAGACTTGGATCTCGAAATGCCTTCTATCGGCTCAAGCCAGTAATCAGGGCGATTTTGATAAAATTCCGGGTCCATTGAATTGACGAAAATTGTTATTTAAAATAGCTCCGTTACTTCTGGAGCCGTACTATGCAGGAAAATAAACATATCGCCTGGCTTCTGAGCCAGCTTTCGACACTCGTCCAAAATCAGGTAATATCTCCTGAAACAGCCGAATCCATCGATGAACACTATCGAACAATTTTATCCTCTCGACCACAGTCAAATCGTTTTTCACTGGTTTTTGCCATTATCGGCACAATTTTGATCGGCGGCGGCATCATTCTATTTTTAACAAGGCTGAATTTATCACAACCATATCGTGCAGCCTTAGCATTTGTGCCTTTGCTGGCAGCTCAAGCGCTGACGCTGCATGTCGTCAAAAACAAACAGGACAGCAGACCGTGGCATGAAGCGGCGGCTATCGTGCATACGCTGATGATCGGAGTCTGCCTGGACATGGTGGAACAAGCATATCATCTACCAATTTCTGAGTCTTCGCTCCTGTTGACATGGCTGATTTTGACACTGCCCTTATCCTGGCTGATGCAATCCGTCAGCATTCAGGTAATGCTGCACATCGGCGCCGTATCATGGTTTTTTCAAGCACAAGACTCCGTATCACGCAATCTGATCTTCCTGCTCCTCGCCCTTTTTCTGACCCCGGCCGTCATCCGAATACCCCGCCTGTCCGTTCCTTGTTCAGGTCATATCGTCACGCGCTGGTCGGCCGCCCTTTCCCTGGTCGCCATCATTCCCAATATGCTGTTACGAGATATCGGGTTGACGAGATTGATTTGTTTTTCCTTACTTTTCAGTATCTATCCATCGCTTGAGACAACCCGCTTTTCCCGACAAAAATCATTAGTTGAAAAACCTTTTTTCATCATAGGAAACTCCGGCATATGCATCATTCTTTTCCTGTGTACATACCCTGGGATATTGACGGAATTTGTTCTCCCACGTGAATCTTTCAATGACCTAATTATCATCTTCGCTCTATTGGCGCTTGGAATAATAATGCCGGTCGTTCGGAGACAAAATCTCAATCTCGTCGGATGGATGTCAAGTCTCTCCGGACCCCTGACATTCACCGCCGCTCTGATTGCTTCCAAAACTTCATCCAAATCGATTTTTTTCTGGTTTTTCTCAGCCTGGTTGGCTGCATGGAGTTTGGCAATAATGGCGGCCGGGTTCAAAGAACGACGGCTGGCTGTGGTCAACATAGGTGTTTCCATCCTTCTAATACATATATTTATACAGTTTATGCGCACAGATATCGGCGCTCTTTCCAGAAGCCTGGTCTTCATTGTCCTGGGTGTTCTTTTCCTCAGCCTAAACCGCGCCTTTCTACGACGCAGGAGACTTTCATCATGATCAAACTCAATTGGAAGCTCCCATACCTACTGGTCATCCTGATCATTCAACTCATGGTTCCCGCCGGTAAAATTCTGCGTTATCACAACACCTTGAAAAAAGGGACACTCTACAAATTCCATGTCAAATCATATGATTTAAAAAAACTGGAACAGGGCAGGTATATTCATCTTGATTACGCTCTCGATCTTCCAGATAAGATGATCAATCCTCTTTCACACTACGGCGTTCTTGCCGTCGACAGCGAAGGTTTCGCCAGGTTGGCGGAAATCAGCATGACACCGCCGGATTCTTCCAAAAACTATATTCTGGTCTCGATGCGATCCAATACGCCTTATATTGATTTCAACCGGTATTACCTGGATAGCCGGATATCTCCAAAAACCGCCAAGGGTGATTTGAGTCGACTACGGGGACAAACTGCCGTGATTCAAGCGGAGCTGCGTGTTTATAAAGGCAGAGCGGTAGTGGAAAATATCGTTCTGGACGGTATTCCGATAATTGACGCCATCGATCATTAAAATCAAAAAAATGACGCACAGCGTCATATCCCTTTGATTTTTTTCATTTTTTTCAAGCCTCGATCTTGATATTCATCGTGTTATCTGATAACGAAACATGCGTGTTTTTCAATTGGAGCAATCTTTTATGACGCAATTGACCTCACATCATTATCCTGAACTCGGCTGGTGGTATCCGGAAGGAGAGTTATCGCCGTTGGATTTTACGGTTTTGCTGAACCGGCTTTATCATATCAACCAACCGGTCACCGTTTTTCAATCGGATCTCGGCGCGTGTTTAGCGGGTGATAAAGGTTATCGCTCTTTTACCAAACCCGACAAAAGTCCGTTCTACCCCGCCATCGCTCATGCTCCCTCCTGCCCGATCGAGCGTTTGGGCGACACGTCGTTCTGCCGTGACTGGAATATTCGTTATCCTGCAATGACCGGCTCGATGGCCAACGGCATCAGCTCGATCGATCTGGTTGCAGCGATGGCCGATGCAGGCATGATGGGTTTTTATGGGTCGGCCGGTGAAAGCACGGCCACTGTCGAAAATGTCATTAAAACGCTGAAACACCGTTGCGGCGACCAGCCATGGGGAATCAACCTGATTCATACTCCGCAGGAACCCGTCCAGGAAAAGCGGTTGGTCGACATCTTGCTTCGCCATGAGGTGCATCAAATTGAAGCGTCGGCGTTTTTAACCATGACGCGGGATTTGGTGCGTTATCGCGTGAAAGGCATTCACCGTAACTCCGATGGCGATATCGTCGTTCCCAACGCGATTTTGGCAAAAGCTTCGCGTGTGGAGATTGCTGAAAAATTTTTATCTCCTCCTCCGGAAGCCATTTTACAGGAATTGATTACATGCGGAGATATTTCGGAAGCCGAAGCGGAACTGGCTCGGACTATACCGGTTGCGCGTGATATAACCGCTGAAGCGGATTCAGGCGGCCACACCGACAATCGGCCCCTGGTAGGCGTTTTACCATCTTTCCAGGCGGTCGCCCGTGATTGCATGGAAAAATATCGATATTCTCAGGATTTGCGCGTCGGCGCAGCCGGCGGTATCGGCACACCGGCAGCAGCCGCTGCAGCTTTCGCTATGGGCGCCGGATGGGTGGTCATGGGTTCGATCGCTCAAGCGGCAGTCGAATCCGGAACATCCGATATGGTCCGAAATATGCTTGCAAAGGTGGAACAAGCCGAAATTACGATGGCGCCCGCTGCAGACATGTTTGAAATGGGTGTCAACTTACAGGTTCTGAAACATGGAACCCTGTTTCCAATGCGTGCCAGAAAACTGTATGAACTGTACAAAGAAAACGACAGCCTTGAAACGCTTTCTGTCCGTGACAGAACACAACTTGAAAAAACCATCTTTCGCGCATCTCTGGATCAGATTTGGCAAGAAACGATCGCCTTCTGGAATCAACGGGACCCTTCCCAGATCGAGCGGGCTGAACGCGATGCAAAACACAAAATGGCGCTGGTTTTTAGATGGTATCTGGGTCTTTCATCCCGCTGGGCAAATGCCGGCCTGCCGGATCGACAGCACGATTACCAAATCTGGTGCGGACCGGCCATGGGCGCTTTCAACCAATGGACGCGCGGCAGCTTTCTTGCCGAACTCGCCAATCGAACGATCGAAACGATGGTAATGAATATTTTATGGGGAGCGGCGGTATTGTTCAGACGCCGCAATTTGCAGTCCCATCACCTGGATATTCCTCATAAATTAGTGGATATTAAACCACAATCAATCTCGGATATCCGTGCTTTTATTGAATGAAGAGGTAAAGCTGTGAAACGGAAATTATCGTATCAATTATCCCCTGTCGCCATCACAGGTATTGGGTGCCTGTTTCCAAAAGCGTCAAACAAATCGATGTTCTGGGCAAACATCAAAAATGGCGTGGATTGTATAACGGAAGTTCCTCATACACACTGGTCAGTTGACGACTATTATGATCCCGATCCGAACCGGCCGGATCACACTTATTCACGAAAGGGCGGTTTCCTGGATCCTGTGCTGTTCGACCCATTGGAATTCGGCATCGCTCCGAATGCTCTGGAAGCTACCGACACGTCACAGTTGCTCACGCTTCTGGCGGTAAAACAGGCTTTGGTCGATGTCGGCTACACGAACGGTAAAATTCTTGACCGTGATCGCGTCAGCGTCATTCTCGGTGTGACAGGCGCCCAGCAGCTTGTGATACCTCTTGGAGCACGCCTGTATCATCCTTTGATACGAAAAACGCTGATGGAATGTGGTTTGACGGATACCGAGGCGGAAGAAATCACCTGTAGAATCAACCACAAACTCGTCGGCTGGCAGGAAGGCTCCTTTCCTGGACTGTTGGGGAATGTCGTAGCCGGAAGAGTGACCAACAGGTTTGATTTCAGTGGAGGCAATTGCGTCGTAGATGCGGCCTGTGCGGGTTCTCTTGCCGCCGTCCAAACCGCCTGTATGGAATTGCAGACCGGCAAATCGGATTTGGTCATTTCCGGCGGTGTCGATACATTCAACGATATCTTCATGTACATGTGTTTCAGCAAATCTAAGGCCTTATCGCCTTCCGGTCATGCCCGCCCATTCGATAAATCCGCTGACGGCACAACGATCGGCGAAGGAGTCGGCGTCATTTTTTTGAAGCGGCTTGAAGATGCGGAACAGGATGGCGACACGATATATGCGGTGATAAAGGGCTTCGGCGCTTCAAGCGATGGTAAAGGCAACGCGATATATGCGCCGTCCGCCGCCGGACAGAAGAAAGCGCTCGAGCGGGCATATGCTGAAGCAGAAATTTCACCCGCCACGGTAGAATTTGTCGAAGCTCACGGCACCGGCACACCGGTTGGAGACGCCATTGAACTGGAAGCTCTTACCGACGTTTTTCGAAAAGCGAGACCAGGCAATGTTTGGTGTGCGCTGGGATCGGTGAAAGCTCAGATCGGGCACGGCAAAGCAGCGGCAGGAGTCGCCGGCTTGATCAAAGCCGCGCTTGCCCTACACCATAAAGTGATACCACCTGTCGTCAATGTCACCCATCCTGCCCCGACATTGGAAAAAGGACAAACTCCCTTCTATTTGCCGACGGAACAACGACCTTGGCTGGCAACGAAAGAACACCCTCGGCGTGCTGCAGTGAGCTCTTTCGGTTTCGGCGGCAGCAATTTCCACTGTGTTCTTGAAGAACATTCCGGAACGACCCCGAAGCCTGATTGGGATGCAAATGTCCAGATTGTTGCCTTTTCAGCTAAAAACGCCGCCGCTCTCAGCGAACAGATCAAGAAGTGGACTCTTCCCGAATCCCTTGACGACCTTCGCGCTTCCGCCCTGGAAACACGAAAACGCTTCAACCCCGAAGACTCACATCGATTATTGATGGTCGTGACAAATTTCTCTGAAGTCCAGAAAATGATCTCTACGGCTTCGACGCGTCTCGATGCTTCACCCGATGAACCCTGGGAAACCCCGGACGGCATCTATTACGGCTTCGGAAAATGTCCCGGCAAACTTGCCGTCGTTTTTCCAGGTCAAGGAACACAATATCCCGGTATGCTGCGCGATCTCGCCTGCCGATTTCCCGTGTTCCGGGAAACTTTGGAAGCCGCGGACAAAGCATTCTCGAATCATTCCAAAAATGCCGATCGGCTCAGCGATGTCATTTATCCGCCCTCCACTTTTTCCAAAGAACAAGCTGATGAACATGTCGAAAAACTCAAATTGACCCAATACGCTCAACCCGGCATCGGCGCTGTCAGCATCGGCGCCTGGTTTGTATTGAATCGACATTTCAATGTGACAGTCGATGCCGCCGCCGGACACAGTTACGGCGAAATCTGCGCCCTATGCGCGTCAAATATGATTACATCTGAAGAATTTCATGATTTATCGGCGCTTCGCGGCCGGCTGATGAGCGCCGGGGAGGAAGACAAAGGCGGCATGGCCGCCGTTCAAGCCCCACTGGAACAAATTATGACTATCCTGGAGCAAAACAATCTCGATCTTGTGGTGGCAAACAAAAATGCGCCGGAACAAGCCGTCATTTCCGGCCGTTCCGATGAAATCGATCGAGCTGTCGAGTGTTTCAAAAAACACCGAATTTCCATTATACCTCTCAAGGTATCGGCCGCTTTCCACAGCCCACTGATAGCCGACGCCACCAGGCCTTTTGGAAAACACCTCGATAAAATCAATTTTCAAAAAGCCGATTTCCCGGTTTACTCCAACACAACCGGAGAAAAATATCCGACTCAACAGAAAAAAATCCGTGAGATTCTGGCATCTCAATTGGAAAAACCCGTTGAATTCGTTTCAGAAATTCAACAGATGGTTGCAGATGGAGTCAAAACGTTTGTCGAAATCGGCCCGGGCAAACGGATGACCGGCCTTATTCGATTGATTCTGGGAGAATCCGGAGTTCATTTGCTGGCTCTGGACAGCTCCTCAGGAAAACGAAGCGGTTCTGTCGATTTGGCACGCATCCTGGCGGAGCTTGCCCGATTTGGGTATCACGTGAATCTGGCGGAATGGGATGGAAACTTCGTGCCGAAACCACAAGAAAAAGCCAGCAAAGCCCAAGTCACTCTGACCGGAACGAATTACGTGCGTGAAAAGCCGCCATTACCGCCGTTCTCCATTCAGCGGGCTCCTGCGACAGAAAAAGCGGCGCTTTCAGTCGAGCCTTCACCTGACGACCGGTCACACATTGGGGCATCTGAAGCCTTTTCGGCCATCCAGCAAAATCTGGCAGGCTTACAGCGGCTGCAAGAGCAGACGGCCCGACTGCATCAACAGTTCCTTACCGGCCAACTGGAAGCACAGCAAGCGTTTCAAAACCTGATTTTCCAGCAACAACACGTGTTGACCGGTTCTCCGCCGCCGACGATAACGACCCCACCCCTCGCTTTTACCCCGCCACCCATCATTGCGGCTCCGACGGCTCAACCGGTCGTGCCGACGGAGGATGTCGGCGTCCCTGCTGCACCCGTCGATACCACACCACAAACCGCTGAATCCTCGCAAGTTACTGAAAAAGCCGTGCTGAGCGTCGTTTCGGAAAAAACCGGATATCCGATCGACTTGTTGGAGCCGGACATGGAGCTCGACGCCGACTTGGGGATTGACTCGATCAAGCGTGTGGAAATCATGTCCGCTGTTCAGGAAGCCAACCCCGGCCTGCCGACGATAGGCCCGGAGCAGATGGCCGGTATCCGCACGTTGAAAGATATCATAAATCTTATTCAAAGCTTGGCCGACACTTCACCCGCCCAGACCACTCAAATACCGGAGTCAAAAACTGAGACGGCGCATCCTGATCGACAGAAAATCGGTCTTTTCGATAGCCGACCGATTTCCGGTCAAAAAGAAATGCTTGATCTGAAATCCGTTGATTTTGTCAAAACGATAATGGCGGAAAAAACAGGGTATCCGGTTGATCTGCTTGAATCGGATATGGAGCTGGACGCCGATCTGGGCATAGACTCGATCAAGCGCGTTGAAATCATGTCCGCTGTTCAGGAAAAAATTGCTGAAATGCCTACGATCAGACCGGAGCAGTTGGCAGGGTTACGCACCATCGATGACATCGTCAAACTGGTCGATACGCTTGGAGGAACGACGGACGGAAATCAAGCCGAAAGCGAGCCTAAAACCGTTGAAACCATTCGACAAGACCCGTCCGAAACCTTTTTGAAAGATGTGCCCGATACAGCTCAGTCGATGAAAAGACCTGCCTCACAGACGGCTCACAAGGAAAAAGCCTCCCCGACCGAAACACAAACAGGTTCGGTTACACTTAAAACAGCGGAAATACCGGTTCTTGATTCGGCTCATGACTTAAAAACCGAAATATCCTCGGCAAAACAAAGCTCGGAACCTGTCGAAAAGCCGGTTCAGCCGGTGGTAATCCCCGAGAAATTGATGCGTTTGGATCGAAAAATCGTCACTGTCGAGCCTGTCGACAAAAGTCCGCGAAAAAGGATACACTTGCCCGAACATGCTGAAATCTGGATTACCAGGGATGACTGCGGGTTGAGTGAGCGTCTTCTGGAGGAATTTGAAAACAGTTATATTCCCGTCCGCCTTGTTTCGCCCGATTACCTTGAATTTGTCGAGCTTCCGGACGAAGTGGCCGGTTTGATCATTGTCAGTCCACGCGACACTTGTTCTACGGAACAAATCATCAAGGTTTTTGAGTTGATCAAGCTTATCAACAAAAAAATAAGACGACGGGATACCGACGATCATAAGCGGCCGGCGGTCATTTCGATCCTCCGACTCGACGGTATGTTCGGACTTGCCGACCGCCCCGTCGATTACCGACCGATCTCAGCCGCGTTTTCCGGACTGCTGAAAACCATACGTCTTGAATGGCCGGAAACCCAATGTCGGATTATCGACATCGATGCCGATCAAGCTTTCCAGCCGGATATGCATGATTTGAAAGAAGAACTTTTTTATGACGGCCCATTTGAAACGGGTATTTCCGCTGATGGAAAAGTGAAACTCGTGTTGAAAGATGAGCCGATCGATCCGGAACGTTTGACGGGTGAGCCGTTGTCACCCGGCGACTGGATTTTGGCGACCGGAGGCGGGCGCGGCGTCACCGCCGCCTGCGTTATCGAACTTGCCCGCCGCTTCAACGTCAATGTTGTGATGGCGGGACGAAGTTCGGCGCCTGAGCAGGAGCCTAAATGGTTGGAAGGCCTTGTCACTGAACACGAGATAAAAGAAGCCATTCTGTCGAATCTGAACGTAAAGCCTACGCCGAAAGAGTTACAAGCTGAATATGATAGACGAATCAGAAATCGCGAATTGCTGCAAACTCTTAAAACTCTGGAATCCTTGAAGGTTCAAGCTAAGTATTTCAGCGTCGATACCTCGGATGACAATGCCCAAAAACTGCTGTTCAACGAGCTGAACCAGTTGAATATACGGATAAAAGGCCTTGTTCATGGAGCAGGAATTATCGCAGACAAATTGATAGAAGAAAAATCCATCGACGATTTCGAACGCGTGTTTCGAACAAAAGTGGATAGTCTGCGTTATTTATCGAGTAACCTGAATTTAGACATGCTGAAAATCTTGGTGTTGTTTTCATCCAGTACGGCACGTTTCGGCCGTATCGGCCAGGTCGATTACGCCATGGCCAACGAAGTACTGAATGCATACGCACATAAATTCAGCAAACTGTATCCCGCTTGCCGAACCCTTTCTATCAATTGGGGCCCCTGGGATGGTGGGATGGTGACGCCCGAACTGAAAAAACTGTTTAAAAACGAAGGGATCGACGTGATCGATATGCCGTCCGGAGCTCGGTATCTGGCACGGGAACTCAGAATGGAGTATGGAAAAACGTCACCGGCTCCTGTCGAAATTGTCATTTTAGGCACATCAGAGCCTGACACGGTACTGCCGGGCGATATCGAACCCCAGCTTTACGATACTGATAAGAAAGAAAGTGAAGCTGAACCAATCAGCCCCTCCGAACCTGTCGTTCACGACTTCCATTCACATGAACGCCGAACAGAAACTGAATTGATCGAGGTTTTTCGCGCAAACTTATCCATCGATCTGGCTCCCGTTCTGAAAAGCCATATCATCAACAATCGACCAGTAGTGCCGATGGCGCTGTTGATGGAGTGGGCGGCTCTGGGCGCGGCTAAAAATCATCCTTCTATGTATTTTCACAGTTTGGAGAATTTTCGACTGCTGAAAGGTATCGTGCTTCAAGATGACGCCCTGCTCGAATTGGAATGCAAAATTGGCAGTCCGATTCATGAAAATGACCGCATTCGGATACCTGTCGAGCTTCGCGCGACACATCCAAACGGTGAGAAGTTCGTGCACGCTTCTTCAGATGTGATCATGGTCACACAATTACCTGAACCTCCGGAACCTCCGGAATCTTTGAACAATCCTGAACCCTATCCGATTCATCAGGGTCAATTGTATGAAGAGGTGCTGTTTCATGGCGACATGTTACAAAGCATTCGATCGATCGAAGGCATCAACGAATCAGGTATAACAGCGGCTGTTGACGGCGCTCCGATACCGAGTGAATGGATGCAGCATCCTTTGAATGAGTCTTGGATTCTGGATCCGCTGAGTATCGATGCCTCTTTTCAATTACTGGTTTTGTGGACGGATTTGATGATGGATATGCCGTCACTGCCATGCGGTCTGACATCCTATCGTCAGTTCGTCAAAAACATGCCCACATGGTGCAATGTCGAAATCCGTATTCTGGAACAGCGTAAAGCACAGGTGATTGCAGATATTTTCTTCTTGGATACGAATGGCAAAGTTGTTGCCGTCATTGAAAAATATGAATGCATCATGGACAAAGGGCTCAGACAGGCTTTTCAAGCCCACGGCAATCACTAAAGGCGGGAAAAAAGGTGTCGCTACATGCCGACTCGATCACATAAGATAAAATCCGGCGTTCCTTATGACGCAGCACATGACGCGTTGGATATCGCCATTGTCGGTATCGGAGGACTGCTGCCGGGCTCGGATAGTCTGGACGATTTCTGGCAATTGATCAGTTCAGGAAAATCCGCCTCAAGTAAAATACCTGAAAACCGTTGGCCCGTTGACCCTGATTCCATTCTTAATAGTGAGAAAACCGCTGAAGATAAAACACGATCGATTCACGCTTGTTTGTTAAAAGACTTGAATTTCAATCCGGACAAATTCCCCCTGGACAAAAATCTCTTACAGAATCTCGACCCTCTTTTTCATATAACGCTTCTTGCCGGTCATGCCGCTGTCGATGACATGCGTGGTAAATACCCGGATAAAAAACGCTGCGGCATTATACTGGGCAATATCATCCTTCCCACGGAATACGTATCCGGCATGGCGCGACAATGGGCGCTTCCAGTTATCGAAAACATCGTAACCGGCGCTCATCCGAAAAACGAAACCTGCCCGATTCACCCATTGAATATTTACCCGGCGGCATCGCCGGCGGCTCTTCTAGCGCAATCTCTGGGTTTTGAAGGCGGCGCTTTTACCATCGATGCCGCATGTGCATCCTCTTTGTACGCAATCAAATTGGCCGTGATCGAATTGATGTCGGGGAGACTTGACCTGGTTTTGACCGGCGGAGTCAGCCGACCCGATTGTATGTACACTCAAATGGGTTTCACGCAACTGCAAGCCATCTCACCATCAGGAATCTGTTCGCCTTTCGATCGAAAGGCCGATGGACTGGTTGTCGGTGAAGGAGCGGGCATGGTCGTTTTGAAGCGTTTGCCGGACGCCGTTGGGGATGGCGATGTCATCTATGGAGTTATCAGAGGCATCGGTATTTCAAACGACATCGAAGGCAGCATCTTCGCTCCGGCCAAAGAAGGGCAGGTTCGAGCCTTGCGAAGCGCCTACCGGCAGGCAGGCTGGTCGCCTTGGGATATAGACCTGGTTGAATGCCACGGTACCGGAACACCTGTCGGCGATGCAGTCGAATTTTCTTCGATGGAAACAGTATGGCGGGAAACCGAAGGCTCCAGACCTGAGAAATGTGTTATTGGATCCGTCAAATCCAACGTCGGTCACCTGTTGACGGCAGCAGGCGGAGCTGGTCTATTAAAAATTCTGTTGGCATTCAAGCACCGATATCTGCCGCCATCGGCTCATTTCACGCATCCGTCCGATAGAATCAACTTGAATCAAAGTGCGTTTCGTATTTTATCGGAACCTGAACCCTGGACCACACGCGGACCCCATATTCCTCGCCGAGCCGCAATCAGCGCCTTTGGCTTCGGCGGTATAAACGCCCATATGTTGATCGAAGAATTTATCGACGATCACGGTTGCGAGTCCAAAACGCACGATAAAACTACACAAACTGAAAAACCTTCAAAACCGACAACGGATCTCGCACATGCTTCCAAAAAAGCGCCTCCTGTCGCCATCGTCGGCATGGCTGCCGCAGTCGGCCCTTGGACGGATCTTGAAAAACTTCAACGTCGATTGTTTGAAGATAAAAATCCAAAAACCGGCGGCGGCACATCATCCGCCGCCGCAACGCAAGCCTGGCATTGGAATGGATTTGACCATTCGGAATGGTTTCAAACCCATATCGTCGATCCGAAGACCTGGACGGGTTACTGTCTTGGCAGAGTGACGATACCGCCCGGAAGATTCCGTATTCCTCCTGCCGAACTGGCTGAAATGCTTCCTCAGCAGTTGTTGATGTTGAAAGTTGCAGCGGATGCGGTTGAGCAGGGTGGTTGGCGCGAAGAAAAAGCCATCGAATCAGGCGTTTTTATTGGTATCGGCCTGGACTTGAATACGACCAATTTTCAAATTCGGTGGTGTTTGAACCAAATTGCGCCGGAATGGTTCAGCCGGAAAGATCCAGATACCCGGCCGCCCGCCGAACCAATCGCAGATGCATGGTCGCCGCCGTTGACCGCCAACAGAGTCATGGGGGCTCTTGGAGGAATTGTCGCCGGCCGCGTCTCACGAGCATTGAAGGTGGGCGGCGTCGGCTTCACGGTTTCAGCGGACGAAATCTCCGGATCGATCGCTTTGGCTACAGCGGTCAAAATGCTGCAAAACGGGGACATTGCGCAAGCCCTTGCGGGCGCAGTGGATTTCAACTGTGATTGGAGAGCTTTGATAGGCTGCGCCTATCGTCATGGACTTCAACCTGAACCCGACAAACCGATCGAAGGAAATGCCTGCCCACCCGTCTCGGAAGGCGCAGTCGCCTTTGTGTTGAAGCGATTGGAAGATGCCGAAGCCGCTGGAGATACAATCCTGGCTGTTATCGATGAGATAAACCTGGAAACCCCTGTGAACTCGGATATTCCAAGCTTACTTTCCTGGGAATCGACGGATAAAAAGCTTATCGATTCCGACTCAAATGAACCTTTTCCATTTAAATCCAAAGATTTTATAGGTGATATCGGCGCAGCCGCCGGCATGTTCGACATCCTGCTGGGTATCGCATCTCTGCATCATCGTGTATTTCCCCGAAATGACGATCCATGTCCGCAATACTGGCTCAACAATCGGGAGAACGGTCCGCGAAAAGCTCTGATAAAAAACGTTTCTTTTACCGGCAGCCGTTTTTCTATTCTTCTTGAAGAACATGAACCCTCATCGGCCGAACTTCCTGCATTGCCGCTTTTATCCTCTGCTGTTGCGAGTTTTAAACATACTGAACCGACTTCCTCCCAACTGAAAGAGCCGGTCAAAATGGCATTTGTCTATCCCGGCTCGGGAAATCACCGTCCTTTTCTAGGGCGGGAACCCGCTTATATGTTCAGGCATATCCTGGATGAATTGAGTCGAGAATCGCTTCAACTGAAAAATATGTTTGTGCCGGAGATCTACTGGTGCGAACCGGACAAAACCGTGATGGACGAAAATGCACATGGTCTGATTATCGGCCATGTGATGTATGGATTTTTCATTTCCGAAATTCTTCGCCGGGCAGGTGTCGTTCCGGATGCTGTTATCGGGTACAGCCTGGGTGAATCGACCGGCTTGGTCGCTCAGAGAATCTGGGCTGATCGCGATCGCATCTTGAATACCCTGCAGAAATCCGATCTGTTCATCGACGGATTGGCGGGAGCTTGCACTGTTTTGGCCGATGCATGGAATATTTCAGAACCAAAATGGCGGGTCTGTATCGTCAACTTACCGGAAAACATCGTCAGAAAACGGTTGGAAAAATATGAACGATTGCATCTGATGATTGTCAACACTTCGGAGCAGTGTGTCATTGGAGGTCACGGGCCTGACCTGGAAAATTTTCTTGCCGCCGACAACCTGTCAGGTATCGATATTGACGGGGTCACCGTGGCACATGTTCCTGAAGTGCTTGGTGTTGCTGAAGAATATCGAAGTTTACATCTACATCCTGTGACGGTGCCTGAATCGATCCAGGTTTATTCAGGCGCTTGGTCGAAAGCCTATTCAGTCACTATGGATAACTGTGCAGATTCGATAGTGGCTCACGCAACCGGAACCATCGATTTTGTTCAAACCATCGAGGCCGCTTATCGTGACGGCATACGGCACTTTGTCGAAATCGGCCCGGGAAGAAGCTGCAGCGGCATGATACGCCACATTTTACAGGGTCGGGATTATATTCTAGATACTTTGGATATAAAGGATCTGACTGCGACGGAATCGATCTTCAATTTCTTGGAAAAATTGCGCAAACAGGGTCATCCTATCGACCTGCCATCCGTATTGCCGAGGACCACTTCCAAATGGAAACCGCCGGCGCCGGAAGCGACCAACGGGATACCGTGCAGGCCGGAATACAAAAAACTGGAAGAGCTTATTATCGAGCGGTCATCAAAGGTTCGAACCGCATGCCATTTCGAAAAACGAACCCATTCGGAATTCAGTCGTTCAGCGCCCGATCCCGTCACGGCCAATTTCGGTAAACTTATGGATGAAACCGGAAGCGCCGTCCGTGATGCTCACGCCGTTTATCTTGAACTGTCGCGACAGTGGACGGAATCGATTCGGAGATTGATTGCATTTCAAACAAATCTGCTGCCCCAAGTGTTACCAGCTACTGAAAAGTATAAATCATCTGCCATCGCCGACCAACGGATACAATCTCGTCCAGTCTTTTTAGATCGAGCGCAATGCCTGGAATTCGCTATCGGCTCTATCGGTAAAGTGCTGGGTCCCGCTTTTGCGGAAGCCGACACCTTCCCTACGCGGGTCAGGCTGCCGGATGAACCGCTGATGCTTGTGGACAGAGTTTTGGAAGTTGGTGGTGAAGCCCTGTCAATGACATCGGGCTCCGTTGTGACGGAACACGATGTTTTACCGGGATCATGGTACCTGGACCAAGGCAAATGCCCTGTTTGCATTACGGTCGAAGCCGGCCAGGCGGATTTGTTCTTGTCCGCTTATCTGGGAATTGATTTTCAAACCCGCGGCTTACAGAAATACCGGCTTCTGGACGCAGAAATAACCATGCATCGCGACTTGCCCAAGCCCGGTGAAACCATTCGATACGATATCCGAATCAACCATTTCTTCCGTCAGGGCAACGTGTGGTTGTTTCATTTTGAATATGACGCGACCATCTTCGGCAAACCGATGCTGACGATGAGAAATGGCTGTGCAGGATTTTTCTCCGATGAAGATCTGGCTGCAGGGCAGGGTATCATAAAATCGCGCCTGGACACTGATTTTACTATGACGAAGAAATCCGATCGCTCTCCTTATATGTTCACGTCACCCGGTATAGAATCTTTATCGGAAAACCAACTTGAAGCCCTGCGTCATAGCGACCTTGAAGAGTGTTTTGGCGTGGAATTTCGGAATCTCGACATCAAAAATCCTCCGATATTACCGGGCGGGCACATGCATTTGATCGATCGTATTCTTGAATTGGACACCTCCGGTGGATCATGTGGTCTGGGTAAAATCACCGCCGAAGCGGATATCGATCCGAATGCCTGGTTTTTGACATGTCATTTCGTCGACGACATGGTCATGCCGGGAACACTTATGTATGAGTGTTGTTTTCATACGTTCCGCGTCTTGCTGATGCGCATGGGATGGCTTGGGGAGCGGGATCGTTTTGCCTGGGATCCCAAACCCGGAGTCCCCGCCCGATTGAAATGTCGCGGTCAAGTCATTCCAGGCACCAAAACGGCCGCTTATGAAGTCTGTATAACCGATATGGGTCTGGATCCTGTACCCTATGCGGTCGCTGATGCGCTCATGTACGCAGACGGCAGACCTGTGGTCGAAATACGAGGCATGTCAGTTCAGTTGAATGGATTGACGCGCTCGACAATCGAGCATGTCTGGAGTAACTCAAAAAGCGATGTTGTATCTGCGTCACCTGCCGTTCATCCTTTGAAAAGCTCTGTCGATGCGACCAGAACAGAACAGGAATATCCTGAGCCGGGTCTTCTGCCCGCTTTATATACCAAGGAAAACATCCTGGCATTCTCCAATGGTAAACCCTCCGAAGGGTACGGCAGCCGATATGAGCCGTTTGATAAGGATCGCTTCATCGCTCGTCTTCCCGGACCTCCATACCAATTTCTTGACCGAATTGTCTTGGTGCGGGCGGAGCCATGGAAAATGACTTCCGGCGGGTTGGTGGTTACGGAGTATGACATGCCGGCTTCCGATTGGTATCTCGATGCGAACGGAACATCGGGTATGCCCTATGCCGTTCTGCTCGAAATCGCCTTGCAGCCATGCGGCTGGTATTCCGCTTATATGGGTTCAGCTTTGCATAGTGACACGGATTTACACTATCGGAATCTGGGAGGCAGCGGTGTTATTCATCGGCTGCCGATATCCGGTGACAATACGTTGGCTGTCGCAGTGAAATCACTGTCCGTATCACATTCCGGCGGCATGATTCTTCAGCATTTCGCTTTTAAAGTTTATGATAAACAAGGTGATATTTACACCGGTGAAACCACGTTCGGATTTTTCGACCCGCCGGCATTGAAAAACCAAGTGGGTATCAGAGATTTCAAGCCAATCGATGCCGGTCAACACCCTGAAACCAGGCCGTTCCCATATCCGGCACATCGTTTGTTGACGAAATTTCCTTTGAAAATGATGGATACCATCACGGTTCTGGATGTGAAGGGTGGCGCTGCCGGGTTGGGATTTATCGAAGGTTCAAAACGAGTGGACCCGAATGAGTGGTTCTTCGCGGCGCATTTTTACCAAGACCCTGTTTGGCCGGGTTCGTTGGGTATCGAGGCTTTTCTTCAGCTTGTTCAGGTCATGGCTCTGGAACGATGGGGGGATCGTATCGAACGGTTCGATATAACGAACGCACCACATCGATGGCGTTACCGCGGTCAGGTCATCCCCTCCAACCGCGAGGTCACGGTTCAGGCCGTTGTCACGGCTGTTGACGAGACTCGAAGAACGATGCGTGCGGATGGTGTTTTATTTGTTGATGGTCGCCCGATCTATACCATTTCCGATTTTGAGGTGATGGCTGTTGTCTGATGCCCTCTAGGTGATCACGAAAAAAATACCGGAAATATTGCTTATTTTATTATTTTCCTTAAAATTGTAATCAAT
Source organism: bacterium (assembly GCA_049652745.1). Taxonomy (GTDB): domain Bacteria; phylum CSSED10-310; class CSSED10-310; order CSSED10-310; family CSSED10-310; genus JBASEY01. The sequence continues at coordinate 56,043 of JBASEY010000052.1, forward strand.
CTTTCGAATCGCCCATTCTTTTCGACGGATATGATGTGTTCTTAATGAGGAATAGGGTTGAAAAATGTTTTTTTCAGGAGGAGAACAATGGTTAATCAAGGGCCGCTTCAAGTTTTATTCGATTTTTCTTTTTCCGAGTTCATAACGACGCGCATAATAAAAATCCTTTTTATTATCGGTATATTGATTTCGGCAATTGGGTCTATCGGGTTTATTGTCATGGGTTTTTCATCCAGCGTACTGATGGGAATAGTATTTCTTCTACTGTCACCTATCGTGTTTTTACTATATGTATTGCTTGCAAGAGTCTGGTGCGAAATGATCATTGTCTTATTCAAAATAGCCGAAAATACATCCCGCATGGTTGAGAAGGAAAAACACGAATAGTCTTGCCGGTGACATTGCCTTAAATATCACCTTGTATTTGCCTGCCCAAGCTGCGATAAGAACTTTTTCCTTTTGAAGACTAAACCGAGTTTTGAATGCCTGATTTGGAAAATTTACGGAAGAAGTGGAAAAAGGCACGGGTTCGATCTGCTCGTTTTGCATGGCCCCCAAACTGGTTGGAAGCCGTCACCACCGAGCTAGGGCTCGATATTTCCGATCGGCGGCACGTTAAAAGCATCGCCTCCGCGATAAAGAGGCTCAGCGATACATTCATCGAACAAACCAGTGCAAAGCCGGTCGGCGGCAGGAATTCATCCGTCCAATCACGATGGCTGTATGGCGATGACAACCTGCTGCGTACGGCTTATGCCGCCTATTATCTTCCTGTCAACGTGCCCAAACTTGTAGAAATGTTTGAATCTGTCCGATTCCCATGGGACTCCGTCGGCCATATTCTGGATATCGGCACCGGACCGGGGACTGCCGCCATCGCCGGCCTTATAGCTCGTGCGCGCACTGGTTTGACTTCACCGGTCGATATCACGGTATGCGATCATAGTCGCGATTTTTTAGAGCTGTCAAAACAGATGATCGCGGTATTTAGACGTATCTTGAACATTCCAGGCACCGATCTTTCCTATCACTTCATCCTATCGTCTGATTCGGGTAAAAACGACCATATCTATCAAAAAACAGGATATGATTTAGTTCTGGCAGCCAACATTGTCGCTGAACTGCCGAAAAACATTACAGCCGAATTGCCGAGTTACCTCGCTGATTGCGTCAACCCCGGCGGATATGTGGTACTCGTCGAGCCCGCACGACGACAGCCTGCTCGTCAAGTCACCGCTGTTCGGGACAAGCTGACAAAAATCGGCTGGAAAGTCTTATATCCCTGCCCGGCTTCATATCCCTGCCCTCTGATGTCTCGTCAAAAAGACTGGTGTCATCACCGGCTGCTCTGGCAAGCGCCTGAACATATTTCCGCAATCGACGGATTGATTGGTATGGAGAAAAACCTATTGAATTTCACGGGTTTTATACTGGAAAAACCATCGGAAACAGACTCAATTTTTGCTGAATCCGAAGTTCTTTTCCAGGTTCGAAATCAAGGAGGCGATCGAGTCAGCCTTCCCGGCAGAGTCATCTCGGATGTGATGGCACAAAAAGGACGGTATTGTGTGCATGTCTGCGGTATCTTCGATGGAAAAGCACGTGCGTTGCCGACAGTGTTGGAAAAAAAACGAATGACGAATTATACTGAATGTCTTGCGGGTCTGGCTCGATATGACCTGATCCGTTTGGAAAATGTCGGTATTCGGGAGAATCGATTGATTTTGGATGAAAACAGCCGACTTACGACATGTATCGATGACAGTGATCAGGAGTGATCGACGCGCATGGACCCTGTTATTCTACCGCGTGACAAACACAATATTTCCCGCGCAAATATCGACCGAGATGCCTTAAAGGTTTTGTACCGGCTGCATCAAAACGGGTATCTGGCTTATCTGGTCGGTGGAAGTGTACGAGACCTTTTACTGGGCAGGCAACCCAAAGATTTCGACGTTGTCACCGATGCCCGTCCACAGCAAATCAAGCATCTTTTTCGCAATGCTTTTCAAGTCGGCCGACGGTTTCAACTGATGCATATCACTTTCCGCGATAAGCGAATCGAAACATCGACATTCCGGAAATGCCCGAAACAAGATAATACCGAAAACGGTGATTCTAATGATTTGCTTCTTCGCTGTGAAAATGAATTCGGAACACCTTATGAAGATGCATCCCGCCGAGATTTTACTATTAACGGATTGTTTTACAATATTGCCGATTTTTCCGTCATCGATTATGTAGGCGGGTTAAAAGACCTGGAAACTCAAACAATTCGAAGTATCGGCGATCCTTGTATTCGTTTTCAAGAAGACCCCGTTCGAATGATACGCGCCGTCCGCATCAGCGGGCGAACCGGGTTTAAACTCGCCGATGATGTCGGCAGGGCGATATGGACTTACCGTGAGCATATTCTCCGATGCTCCCAGGCAAGAGTTTTGGAAGAGATACTTCAACTGCTCAGACATAATTCGTCTGAGCTGTCAATGCGACTTTTAAGGGATACCGGGTTGATGGAAATTATACTCCCGGAAATTCTCGACCATTGGACCGATCCGGAAAAAGAAAAACGTGCATCTCAAATATTGAAATCTCTGGATGCTGTATCGGAACCCGAGTTTCCAAAAACCCCTTCATTGCTTCTCGCCGCTCTCTTTTTGCCGGTTATGGAAGAAATCACCCACGATTTCGAACCTGGAAAAGAACTTCGCATCCTCGTCGAAAAAACTCTTAAACCTTTCTCGAACCGCACTTTTTTACCGCGGCGCTTCTTTGACCGCATCACGCAAATCAGTATCGCCCAGCGTTGGTTTCAATCTAAAAAACACAAGCGTTTTCGACCGTCTGCTTTCGTGACACGCGCCTTTTTTAGAGAAACACTTGCGTTGGCATCGTTATACGTGCCGGCCGAAGACGATCGATGGCAACACAACCGCGATAAATGGCGCGTACGGATCTTGAATTCCGATCTATCCAAAAAAGAAAAAGACCACCTTTTGCGTTTATTGCAGTTCAAATCTCGACATTCCGCTCGAAGACACAGGAAAAAAAATAACTTTGCGACCCCGAAAACATCCGAAACCCCTAACGAACAATACCAGGAAACCGTTTCATGACTCGAGATTCATTATCTGATTTTATCGATAAAAAGCATTACAGCTATACTGCCTATGAAGAGGACTCCGTTACACAACAGTTCGACACCGCTCGTTTCAGCGGCTTTTTTGGCGAGTATATCGCTGAACACCAGGAAAATTTTCTACTGCAGCAAATAGGATCACCGGCAGGTCTCCGTATTCTGGATATCGGAGCCGGCACCGGCCGCATTTCGCTTCCTCTCAGCCGAATGGATGCACAAGTTCATGCCGCTGATGCATCCCTAAAAATGTTGCAGATACTTCAACAAAAAGCTTTTCTACAAGGCGTCTGTATTCCGCTGTCGCGTATCGATGCACATGCACTCCCTTTCACCGATCAGTCGTTCGATGTCGTTATGTCATTCCGTTTGATCATGCACGTAGTCGATTGGAAGCGAGTGGTTGCTGAGATATGTCGAGTTTCACGGGATTATGTGATTCTGGATTTTCCACCCTTGTCCGGATTCGCTGGTTTGGCGCCATTGATCCATCCCTTTATTCGGCTTGTCCGTGAACACCATCAGTCGTATCGCGTATTCCGAATCGGCGAAGTCGTATCGGCGCTACATTCTGAAAACTTTGAAACAACCGCTATAGACAAGCATCTTGTTCTGCCTTTTGGATTGCATCGATTCCTTAATTCGCCGGGATTTACGCGACTTACAGAATCTTTTCTACAAAAAATCGGTTTCCGAGACATGTTCGGCGCTCCCGTCACTCTCGTTGCACGCAGAAAAGGTGATTCAACATGAACCAAACGTTGAAAATCCTGATGATTGCACCTGAACCGGTTTTTCGGGTCCGCGGCACCCCTTTCAGCGTTCGTGACAGATGCCGGGTTTACTCGGACCTTGGGCACACCGTAGATCTGCTTACCTATCCTTTCGGCGATGATTTTTCTTTCCCGGGCATCAAAATCCATCGTATAAGAAAAATCCCGGGCATCAAAGATGTGGCGATCGGTTTTTCCTGGCAAAAGATACCATTGGACGCCCTTCTATTCGCTAAAACGTTCGCCGCACTGCATCGCACCCGCTACGATCTTGTCCATACACATGAAGAAGCCGGGATGATCGGTGCTCTTCTTGGACCCCTGTTCCGAACACCACATCTCTATGACATGCACTCCAGTCTTCCGCAACAGTTTGATAACTATAAGACATCGGGCTCAGGCATCGTCCTCAAATTTATGAATTGGTCTGAAAAATATATCCTGTCACACAGCGACGCCGTGATCGCAATCTGCCCTCATCTGAAACAAATTGCATTGGAGTCGGTTCCTGACGTCAATATCCATGTCATCGAAAATCTGGCGCAGCAACTGAGCACCGACCCCTCACCGGAAGATATCGCCGAGCTGCGAAAAGAATACGACTTGGAAAATGCTTTTATCGTCGGCTATACAGGGACATTCGAGGTCAACCAAGGACTGGAACTCATGGCGAAAGCATTGGCATTGGTTCAAGACTCGATGCCGGATGCCAGGTTGTTCTTCGTTGGGGGCAAACCTGAACAAGTGAATGCGTTCCGCAACTTTTGTCGGGAGTTAGGTATTGAGGATCGTGTTGTGCTGCCTGGTGTTCTACCGCCGGAAAAAATGCAGACCGTCATGATGGCCTGTGATGTTTTGACATCACCGCGAAGCCGCGGAACAAATACACCTTTAAAGTTATACAGCTATTTGAAATCCGGCGTCCCAATCCTCGCTACCGATCTGCTGACGCATACTCAGGTGCTGGACAACACAACCGCCGTTCTGACCGAACCTTCGCCGGAAGCCCTGAGCAAGGGACTTCTGAAATTATACAAGGATCCGCCTTTAAGAAAAAAGCTGGCTCAAGCAGCGTTGGAACTGGAACAAAAACACTACAGTTATCCGGCATACCGTGAAAAGACAATTCATCTGCTGGACACTATCGCCGCCTTGAGAAAATAGTCCGCCGATGTATAGTCTTACAAAAAAGTGGAGGATAATGGATGACGAACAGGCAACAAGAAACAAATAAAAAAACGCCTCCGTTATCCGCTCAGCCGGTGAAAGAGGTTTCATCCGATGTGCACCAGGAAGCGAAAACCGATTTGCAGGCGGCTTTGACCGATACCACGCGATCGCCGCTGAAAAAATATATGGAATTGGTTATCGGCAATGCCGGCTTAGGTTCTTTGTTGAAATACGAACTGATCATGTTGCTGTGTAATGCGACTCCCGGAGCTCTTGGTTTTTTCCTGCGAAAAATGCTTTACCCCAAATTGTTCAAGCGTGTCGGGCGTGGAACGGTTTTTGGCAGAAATATGACGATCCGCCATCCCGGAAAAATTACGATCGGCGACAACTGTGTTTTTGATGATATGGTCGTATTGGATGCAAAAGGCTCGGATAAAACGGGTATTTCTATTGGTGACAATGTCATTATCGCTCGCAACACCGTTCTGTCATGTAAAGGCGGTGTCATAGAAATCGGAGACAATTCGAATATCAGCCTAAATTGCATGATTCATTCGGAAAAGACGGTTGTCATTGGAAAAAACAATCTCTGGGCGGCGTATTGTTATGTCATCGGTGGCGGCAGTCATGATTTCGACCGAGTGGATATTCCGATCATGCAACAGGGTTCGCATGTCATCGGCGTCAAAATGGACGATGACATCTGGTTGGGCGCCGGTGTCACGATTCTGGATGGCTGTCATATCGGCGCCGGGGTCGTGATCGGAGCCGGTTCACTGGTCACAAAAAGTATTCCCGATTACCACCTTGCTGCCGGGTCGCCCGCCCGCGTCATACGCGATCGGCGCAACATCCCAACCTCAGACGACCATTCAGGAAAAGACAAACAATGAACCCGAAAAATCGTAGAATCCTTCTGACGATCGTCAAATTTCTGTTCAGCGGCGGCCTGATTACCTGGATGCTGGTTTCCCTGTGGCGAAAAGGCCAGTTGAGCGCAGTCTATGACGAATTCGTTTCCACTCATCTCGGCTTACTGTTACTGGCCGCGTCCCTGCACATGACGGGACTGCTGATTTCTTCATTCCGCTGGCAAGCCCTGCTGAAAGCTCAGGGTATCCGACAGCCTATTCTACGATTGTTCTCCTATTATTTAGTCGGCCACTTCTTCAACATGTTCCTGCCGACACGTGTCGGTGGCGATTTGATGCGCATTTACGACACTTCCCGAGACCACGGTTCGGCAATTCAACCCACCGCCGTTGTCTTGGTCGAACGCATCTCGGGTATGCTGACCATGCTTCTGATAGCGTCGATAGTGCTGCTGCTGAAAATCGATATCGGTTTTGACTATTTATCCCGTATCCCCGGCGTCTATTTGGGAATAACCCTGTTCTTTCTGATCCTTGTCACCGCTCCCTTTCTGTTGCATCCGAAACTTGAATCGGTGGTGACAGGTCTTTTAAAACGCCTGGCTGTTCCAAGAAAAATATTGGATATCATCCATCAGATTTACAGCGCCTTTCGGATTTATGTCAAAACACCCGGTTTGTTTCTGACAGCGCTGTCATGGGGAATTCTGCTGCAGCTCAATTATATCCTTCATTATTGGGTTCTGGCCCGCGCATTGGGATTGTCCATCGACTTCACATTCTTTCTTGTCATCATCCCCATTCGCACGGTCACCTTGATGTTTCCGTTCACGATCAATGCGATCGGATTGCGCGAATGGTTCGATATCACCGCTTTCGGTTTCCTGGGCATTGCCGAACCGACCGCTGTGGCCTTCGCTGAATTGGGTTGGCTGGTTCAAATTTTCGTGGCTGTATTTGGAGGTGTTTATTATACCTTCCGGAAAAAACATGAAACATCCAGCACATGTATTGAGAAGCAAAGACGCAATGCCTGACAAAAATCTTCGATCCATCGAACGGTGCCTGGTGACGGGTGCGACCGGATTCATCGGCTCCCATCTGGCGCTTGCCTTGGTAAAACAAGGCGTCGCGGTTCGAGCTCTGGTCAGAAATATTTCATTACCGATTGTTTCAAAGCTGAGTTCATCCGAAGTCGAAATCGTTCGCGGAGACATCATGCAGCCGGACACGGTCAAGCCTGCTTTGGAAGGCTGTGATACGGTATTTCATGCTGCCGCGGTGCTGGGGCCGGCAAATCTCGATCCGGCCATCTACAAAGCCGTCAACGCCGATGCCGTCACGTCTATGATCCAGGCATGCCGTAATGCCGCTTCCGTCAATCGCTTCGTACACGTTTCTTCCGTCGGTGTGCTCGGCGACATTCCGCACGGCACACGTGCCGATGAAGGGACCCCGCCAAGACCACAGGATATTTATGAGATAACCAAGCTGGATGGTGAAGAACGAGTGCTTGCCGCGGCCCGGGACGGTTTTGGAGCCGTCATTGTCCGCCCGGGATGGGTTTATGGCCCTGGTGACACGAGGACATTGAAACTGTTTCGGATGATCGCCCGGCGGAAATTCATGATCATCGGCAAAGCTCAAAACAAACAGCACCCCGTTTTTATCGACGATGTGGTCGATGGCATCATTCTGGCTGCCCAAACCAATAACATCGAAGGCCGTGTCTATCACCTTTGCGGACCCGATGTGCCGACGGTAAACGACCTGTGTGAAATTGTCGCCGCTGCCGCCGGAGTCACGATCTTTCCGTTTCGGCCGCCTTTGTGGGCTGTTCGAACACCCGCAAAACTGATCGGTATTCTCTGGTCTCTTTTCGGAGCCGACCCACCGATCGATCACCGAAAAGCCGACTTCTTCATCCTCAACAGAGCCTATTCTATTCAACGAGCTAAAAATGAATTGAAATGGATACCCAAAATGCGTTTTGAGGATGGAATACGCTCCACTATCGAGTGGTATAAAAACCACGGAATGCTCTGAGCGATACCGAAAAACACATTGACTGTCATTTTTGTATTTCGAATCCTGTCATTCAATGATACAACCCGGAATCGTGTCTTTTTTTGGAAGGAGATAAAGATGAAAAAAATGACCTTTATTAAATATCTAGCAATTGCAGGATGTGTTGCATCGCTGCAGCCGGTGGTTTTTTCCTCGGAATTGCCCGAGCTTCTGATCCGTCATCGAGAAGCTATTGGAACGGTCGAGGCGATTGAAGCCGTCAAATCGCTTGCAATCGATGTGGATCTTTCGATGTTGGTTTTAGAAGGAAAAGTTCAATCCATCGTCGTAGCTCCCGACAAATCCTGGAGCCATGTTCAAGCACCTGTCTTGGAATTTACCGAGGCGTCCAACGGCCTGATACAATGGAAAAAAGATCAGAATCAGCAGATCACATCCAAAGATGATCCATCAAAACTCAATCACTATGCCCCCGTATTGCCGGAGTTTCAGTACCTGTTCCCGAATCCGGAAATTTCTGTTTGGGACGAGGGTTCACTGACTGTTGACGGCACTGAATACAAACTGCTGAAAATAGAGGCTCCCGGATATAAGAAGCCGCGGGTGCTGTACCTCGATCCCGAGACGATGTTGAATGTGCGTGAAGAAACGGAAGAGGAAGGCATATCGATGATCGTCACGCATTCAGATTTCCGGGAAATCGAAGGGCTGACTCTCCCATTCAAGACAGTTCAACAAGCGTTGATTCCTGGAATGCCCCCGACAACACTGACTGTGACGAACATTCGAGTCAATGAACCGGTTGATATGGTCCTGTTCGAACCCCCGATGGAAACCCTGCATGATTTTGTTTTCAAAGAAACCGATCATGTCACTGTGCCGATGACGATTCAAGGTGAACACCTTGTATTGAATGTTTCGATCAATCAGCATGAACCTGTATTGTTCATCCTGGATTCAGGAGCTGCAACCACGGTGATTGACGCATCATACGCGGATGAACTGGGTCTGGAACGAATGGGAGGAATGCATGTCATCGGTGTCGGCGGCGCGGAAGAAATTGACAGTATCCAGGTGGATTCGCTTGCGGTAGGTGATTTTTCCATCGGATCGTTGAATTTATTTTGCATGGACTTGTCTACTATATCCAAAATGTTAGGGTTGGAAGACCAACTCAAGGGCATCGTGGGCTATGACTTATTTGCTCGAACTGTATTGACGCTGGATTATGTTGGAAAAACCCTGACCATAACGCATCCGGATCATTTTGACTACCAGGGCTCCGGCAGCGTGATTCCCGGCGAAATCACGCATAATCTATTGTATGTCGATGGTATTGTGGACGGTGATATTCACGGTAAACTCCGTCTGGATACCGGTGCCGGCGGCGGCCTTCATCTTCATGCCGGCCATTTGAAAAAATTGGGTGTCATGGATCGTTACGAAGGTAAGCATGACGTTGCGGTGCATGGAGCCGGGGGTGAAATCAGGCTTCAATTTGTCGATGTCGGCACGTTGAAAATCGGCGATTATATCGTCGAAAAACCTTTATCGACGCTGAATACCGGTGAAGGCAGCAGCGTTCTAGATACCATGGACGCGATGGCAACCGTCGGTAACCAGGTGTTTTCGCAATTTATTGTAACCTTTGATTTTCCCAATTCCCGACTGATATTGGAGCCTGCAGAAACAGCATTATTCGTTCTAAATGAAATCGGTCTAACAGTAATTGAAGATAAAAACGGTGATTTTATCGTATCATCGGTTTGGGAAGGGTCTCCTGCAAAGAAAGCCGGATTGTTGGAAGGTGATCGCATCATACAAATCGAAAAGCTTCGTTCTGGAAAAGATATGTCTATCGACACTGTAAAGCGGTTACTTGACGACCGAGAAAAAGGACGACTGAAGATTAAAATCAAGCGAGAAGGCAAGGTGCGTAAATTTAAGCTGAAATGGTGATATGAGCTGAGTAGGCCATCGCCTTTAAAAAATCCTTTTAGGCCTGCCGACAGGACACCCATCAATAGATTTTAGTGGTACGCTGGTTATCTGTTTGTCGAAGACACACACACAAGTCGAACCCGATATGTATGTCAAGATTATTTTTGCCAATTCGATATTTCCGTATTACTGTATTTCGGTGATGGTGAGGAGATGCCGGAACAAGGCAAGAAAATAAATCGGCGAATCGGTGATCGCTATGAAATCCGCCGTTTGCTCGGCAGCGGCGGGATGGCGGATGTTTATCTGGCCCACGACGCTCGCTTGATGCGTGATATCGCATTGAAAATTCTGCGGTTTGATCCGTCTTTGGACACGGAACACATCGAAGAACAAAAGGTGCGGCTGCTGCGGGAAGCTCGGGCAGCGGCGCGGCTCAGCCACCCCGGCATTGTGGTGATACATGACCTGGGGGAATCCGAGGGTCGGCCTTTCATCTCGATGGAATACATCCAAGGCCGGAACTTGCGTGAAATGCTTCGGGAATATCACGAACGAGGTCAAGGGATTCCTGTTGGGTTGATTTTAAACATTGCGCGACAAGTCGCGGCGGCGTTGGATTATGCTCACAGCCAAAATGTCATCCACCGTGATATCAAACCTGAAAATATCATGATAACACCGGAAGGAGTCTGTAAAATCACCGATTTCGGCATCGCCCGCAGCTATGTTGCCGGGTTGCGCACGCTGACTCCGCACGGCAAATTGGTCTGCACCTACCATTATGCCGCCCCGGAATATTTTCAAGGCGGTGAAGCCAATGCTCATGGAGACCAGTTCAGTTTGGGATGCGTGTTGTATGAGCTGTTCACCGGCCGCTTCGCTTTCGGCGGCGAAGAAATGCACCAGGTATGGTATCGCATCACTCAGGTGACTCCAGTACCACCGTCCGATATCGCTTTCGGTCTGCCGGAAAGCGTCAACCCGATCATTTTGAAAATGCTGGCGAAAACACCGGATAAGCGGTACCGATCATGTTTAGAAGCAGTCACCGCACTGGAAACAGTACTGACGAACCTGGATATTTCGCTTCACTTTCAAGATAAAGACCAGTCTGATGAAACGGATTGTCCCTCATTTTTGCCGACTGGAGATGACACCTTGGCAGCGCCCATCACTGAATCCGGCACCAATCGACCCTCTGATGGAAATCTTCCGAAATCGATCCCGGCGGATACAAGCCGGAAAACACAACCGCTATTTATCGGAACAAAAAATCTATGGTGGGGTGCATTAATCATTTTTATCGCTTTCGGTGTTTTAATGGTGATTTTAGAAAATAAAACCAAGTTTGTGAAATTCCCGGTTTTATCGGAAATAAATGATCCCCTGCCAAAATTGCCGGGCGTTGAGTCGGAAAGGCCGGTCAGAATGCCGACAACAGAAAATGTAATGGTTCGATCACCAGAGTCTGAGAAGCTGTCTGCGGAAACATCGGGCTCAATGGAGCCGCCCACTTCATCACCGGAATGGACAAATCCGGCGTCGGAATCGGTTGAACCGACTGCAGCCGTCTCGATACCGGTGATAACGGATATTCCTGTCATCGGCGATCTTATTACACCGACACAAGAGCAAACGGATAAACTGATCGATGACGTAACCGCGGATTTTATCCTGTCACCAACTCCTGAAAAGACAATTACACCGGAAAGGACTCGAACACCGACACCAAAAAAGACGGCGACGCCGGAGCCGACATGGACCGAAACCCCGACTTCGACTCGGACTGCGACACCGAGTCCGGCGCCGACACTGACAGCGACGCCAAACTTAATTCAAACACCGGATATGATACGGGATGATCTGGTTGAGGGGCTGGATGGAGATCGGATGGAATCGGCGGCGGAAGGTGACACGTCGAAGGCTGTGATTGCGGATGATTCCGGCAACGATGTCACGGTAACGCCGATGCCGTCGGCCACGAGTTCGCCAACTGGAAAACAAGAAAAAAAGAAGCGGGAACCGTGGGTTCCGTTTTGATTGGGTGGCACCAAATGATAAAGCCCTTTGTGAACTCTTGACACAGTGTTGGATTGGTTTATAATTGCTTCGCTTTTGGTGCGGGAATTACGTGCCGGGCACGGAGGGATGGCCGAGTGGTTGAAGGCGGCGGTCTTGAAAACCGTTGAGCGTTTACGCGTTCCGTGGGTTCGAATCCTACTCCCTCCGCCACAGTTTTTGGAACGGAGAGGTGCCCGAGAGGCCGAAGGGAGCGGTTTGCTAAACCGTCGTATGGGACAAACCTGTACCGTGGGTTCGACTCCCACCCTCTCCGCTGAAAGTGGTTTTCAGCGCCCATAGCTCAGTTGGATAGAGCGTTTGACTACGAATCAAAAGGCCGCAAGTTCAAGTCTTGCTGGGCGCATAAAGATAATCAGTGTTGATCTCTTTAGACTTTCCGGTATTATCGCGTATGCTTTTCAATCTTTTCTGCGGATGATCACATTGCCGCCTGATTCCGCTTCATCAAGAACCTTTTAATTTTTTTAACGCGCTTCTGAAAGGCATAAATACTCATCGGCAATAAGATAAAACGTTTTTTGAAACATTGAGCAACCCTTAAAAAAGTTGACATGATAGGTATTTCTTCATATTTTAAATTTGTGAACATGCGTAGGATGAATGCCATTTTACATAAGTATTACAATTGTTTGAGGTAGTGACGAGATGAGTGTTTACAGCAGAATTCTTATAACGATGTGCCTGGTTTTTACAACATGTTGTTCAGTTTCGGATAAAGAACAATCTGATTCGAATGAACCCATACAATACGTAACCTTGGAAGAGGCATCCCAAAAAACTTCCCTCAACACGGAAAGAGTCTGTATTATCGGATTCGATGGGCTGACATGGGATATTTTAACGCCTATGATGGAAAAAGGCGAATTGCCCAATTTCAGCAAAATGATACGAACCGGCTGCAAAGGGATTTTTGATCCCGCTGATCCTGTCTTGTTTTCACCGCGAATTTGGACGTCGATTGCAACGGGAAAAACACCTGATGAACATGGGATCACCTTCTTTTTCATCAACCCTCAGCAGGCAATGCAATCCGGTGAAACAGCAGGAAGCGATTTGCGCCGATGTTTAGCGATCTGGAATATTGCAAGTCATTTCAAAAAACGAGTTCTTGTATCCAATTGGATGGTAAGCTGGCCTGCTGAGCCGGTTTACGGAGCGGTGGTTTCAGATTATGTTGAGATTACTCATGGGGTCTGGCCGGAGAATTTAGCGTCAAAGATACAGCCCAAGTATAGATTGGGATTAAAACAAGGCGATCACTTTAAAAGCATTAATCAAAGGTTTTATCCATGGCTCAATGAGAAAGAAGAAGAATTGCCGCGAGGCGAAATGATTAAAGTGGGAAATTTGAGACAAACTATTTATCGGGATGAATTTACACTTGAAAATAGTTTGAATGTGTTTTCGGAAGAAATGTCGGATTTATCAATGTTTTATCTTCGAAGCATCGATATTGCCTCTCACTTTTATTGGAAATACAGCCAACTGCCGCCAGATGATTCTCGCCTTGAAGGATTGGAAAAGGAAATAGAATTGTTCGGGCACATACTGCCGGAAGCCTATCGTTGGGCGGATCAGAACCTGGGAAAAATTGTCGAAGCCATGCCTGAAGATACAATATTTATTATAGTTTCCGATCATGGTTTCACTACATTTTTTAACGACCTCAGGGGATATAATTTAGCGAAGCTTTTAGGGGATTTACATTGCGGTCATTTTTTTGATGACAAAGGTATAAAGGCGGTGTTCACAGACACCTCCGATCCAATAGATCCCGTCCGAAAAATTCATCTGCAAGATGCTATGCTGCCTTCTTTTACTGAAAAAACCGGCATGACCAAAGACCAATTGATTCAAAATATCATTGACACTACACTGTCAATCAAAACACTTGATGGAACACAGGTTTTATTTCTTGAACCATTGGAAAATTTAAAGCTGTTGCGGGGCGAAACAGCCCCGGATATCGCTTTTCAATTCAATGCCGTCAATTTGAAACCTACGGACCAATTGTTGTTGAAAGATGAATTGGTCAGTATAGAAAACTATATTCAGTTTCTGGATTTGTCAGGAAACCACAAAGCCGATGCGGTTATAATAATATCCGGAGACAAAACGAATCATGGCTCGACCATTGAAAACGCAACAGCTATTGATATCGTTCCAACGGTCTTGATGCTTTTGGATCTTCCGGTTGCTGATGACATGAGCGGAAAGCCGCTATTTTCAGCATTTAAACCGGATGTCCTGAAGGATCACCCCCTGACACATATTCAATCGTACGAATCGGTTATTCAGCGCAAAATCGTGGATGTCATTTCGTCAGACAGACCCAACATCACCGAACAATTGCGAACTCTTGGATATATACAATAGTCTGCTTCAAATATATTCTTCAGACAAAGCACATTAGGGTCGTTTGTTTGCGCCCCTGATCCTGTACCGGTTTACAAAGCTAAGTCAGATAATTGATGCAAGTGTAAAAACTCCGTTTTGAGCCCAAATCCCTTTTGCAAACCCTTGAAAACACAACATCGATTTCCCGGAAAATTATTTTTTACACATGCATCCTAATTGAGGCTTGTCAAATGATCATTCTCCTCTGTCGGGAGTGTCAAAAATTTCGACCATACCCATACCGGGCCGACCATCCCTGTCGTAAACATGAGCAACCCAGGCTCCCGCCGGTAAATCGAGGACAACAACCGCATCAGTGGAATGCAAACCAATATCCAGGCCGACATTAGCCAAATATTGTCTGTCTGACGAACTCAGCGTTCCCCAGTCGTCATTGTAACCACCTGGGTAGGGGCTGCCATCTTTGTAAAGCTGGAGGACTGGATTCTGAATTTTAGCGCCTGCGCCACCAACGGATTGTCCTCTTCCTCTCAGAACAACAGTATTGCTCCCGCCTCCTTCTATTATAAACCCTCCTGCAATTTGCTGATAAGGAGAAGGTCCGCTGGTATGTGCTTTAGTGGATATGTTTTTCAGTTTCCGATTGCCTGTTGTATCGAATTCAAACACTTCAACAATAGCCATTTTCGTTTGAGTAGCCCTGGGATCATATACATGTGCAACATACGCACCGGCGTCAAGAGTCATAACAAGAATGGCATCATTATTGTGTAAACCGACATCCAGACCTTTTTCTGCAAGAAATTGCAAATCTAAAGGACTCAGATTTCCCCAGTCGTCATTATATCCGCCGCTGACCGGACTTCCCTCGTGATATAATTGTAAAACCGGATTGGACATCTTGTCGCCGGCTCCCCCTACAGATTGCCCTCTACCTCGGATTACAACTTTGATCGGGCCGCCTTCAATGATAAAACCGCCGGCAATTTGTTTATATAGTTCCGATCCGGATAAGGCAGATGCTTTGGTTGATATGTTGTGTAGCTTTGAAGAAGGTGGCGGCGGTGTCGGTGTTCTTGTTGGAGTTCTCGTCGGCGTTCTTGTCGGCGTTCTTGTCGGCGTTGCAGTCGGTGGCCCCGAAGTCGGTGTTCTCGTCGGTGTTCTTGTCGGTGTTCTCGTTGGCGTTCTCGTTGGTGTTCTCGTCGGTGTTGGTGTTGGTGTTGGTGTGCTCATCCAAGCTTGCATAGCGTCCACTCTATCTTGATTGAGTTTGGTACCGCTCGGACCAGAATATGCGTGGCAACCCAATATGTAATACATACCAATGTCGTCTTGCCAAATCGGACCTCCGCTCATTCCTCCATATGAAGTTCCATGGTACCACAATTTGGTATTAGTTGCGTGCCAGATCTTATCAAAGTTTTGCCACATCTCCCAGCCGTGACCAACCCATTCTTCGGGATATCCGGTCATATTTACATATCTATTAATGTACCAATTGAAATCATCAGAATATCGATATCCCATCCAACCTAATCCGGCAGTATCACTAAGCTCGGCTACTCCCCAGTCATGTTCCCAGTCATGATCAGTAAACCAGCCACTTGACACACCGATTCTGTTCACGCTAAATTGGCCATATGGTTGAGAAGAGCCGTTCATTCCAGGTATAAACACCGTCTCTTCAGCCCATGCCCAATAACCTAACGGTTCATCATGATAGAGACAATGACCTGCAGTGAAAAGTAGATAGCCTGAAAAAATAAATGACGCTGAGCCCACGTACCACTCGCTACCCCATCTCATGTAGAGTTTTCCAATAGTTCGGTATGGATAATCTGTGGTAGTTGTAATTCGAGTGAAACTTCGGTCTGAGCGGGATACATCATCGGTTGTCATTTCTATTTCATTCGTCTCCGGAAAAGTATACGGCAAACACTCTACAGGATCCAAAACGTGGGTTATGAGTTGATCTAAATCCTCTGAAATCTGGTTTGTGGAAAATTTATAGTCCGGGATGGGTATAGGGATTGCATTTTCAAGAACCTCTGGATCAACATAATAGCAGCCTTTTCCAGGAAAAGGTTCTCCTCTGTTTCCAGGCGATTCATAAACAGCTCCCAAAGCATAGTTTATGCCGCATAACATGAAAACCAATATAAATGATATAATACTGTAGTTGAATAGTTTTTTCACAGTAACCCCCTTTTTGTCGACATGTCTGATGCTTGTGTAAAAAGTCTTTCATCCTGTTCACAGATTCATAATAAAAGAAAACGGTTATTGGATCAAGTTTTATTGAGGGTTGCCCTAGATTTCGAAAAAAACATTGTTATCTTGTCGATAAATAAAAACCTTCTATTCGGTAATGATCGGGCAAACGTCCTCTTCAAACAGTAGGGCAGGGCCAACAAGAAAAAAACGGGGCGCACATCCGAGAATCAAACACGGAACGAATTTCCTGAAACCGCTGTTACTCCGCCTCTACACTATATATAATCATGGTCACTAAAGAAGTGTCTAAAAAGCAAAATAACACGGTATAAACGACGTGTAACAATAATTTGACCATTTGAAACACATGCCGATTATTGTTTATTATCAAAATGTTAAATGTTTTCTTAAGAGTGACATTAATTGCACTCTCTCTCCTATAACACGATTCGAATCCTGTTGAAACTTTGTTGAGATTTATCCGCAAAGATATTTTAGGTTTTAGTTGATTTATCTAACGAGATTCTGCTACACTTGTAATTGTTAAATCATACTAAGCTTTCTCGAGAGGTAAAGCTATGACGAATTCACTGAGGATTATACATAAATGATGGCTCACCTTTCATTATTTCAAAAGGAGGGATCTCCATGCGAAAAACAATTTTGACAACAGTGATACTTTTGCTGTTAGTGCCGTTTTCTTTGGCGCAAATAAGCGTGACTATCGGCAGCACGGCCTGTTCGACATCAACAAGGCGTTTGCCTTGGCCCAGTTATCACTATTTCAGCGAAACCCAATATGGTATTCCCGCTTCGGCTTTGGCGCCTCTTTCAGGGACGAATCCGATCACTATCACAAGTATCGGCTGGATCCGTTGCAGCGGTCCAACTCCATCAACAGATACATACGCTTTGGATCTCTATATCGATGAAGTAGAAGATACCTATGATCTAAGCAGCCTTTGTACATCGCCTTATGGCAATACAAATCTAGTCGCTTCCAACAAGCTGATACATGAAATAAGCCCTGATATCTTCATAATGCACCTGGACACGCCATTTGTATATACACCGGGAAAAGCCTTGATCATCAGTGTTTGTGACACCAAGTTAAGGTATGATCGCGACATTTATTGGGCGGCCAATGTATTTGAAGGTAATGGTATTATCCACTCCACCATCCACTTGCCCCAATATGATTGTGATATGTTGACGAATGAAGGCGACAGTTGTGGTTATGAACACAAGTGGCCGACAACCGTCTTTTGGTTTACATCCCATGGAAACATATACAATTTTGAAATGCTGCCGCCGGTTGGAGAGAGCGGTGCGACCGGTGTAGTAGAACCTGTTCCCGGCGCCTGCTCATTACCTGAAGGAGCATCTATGCCTATTGTTGCTTATCCTGATTTCGGTTCGATTTTCGATTGTTGGGAACTCGATGGAGCATGGTTCTCAGATGAATTACAGGAAACGGTACTGATGAACGATGATCATACGGTTCAGGCGTTCTTCAAACCGTTTACAGCTCTTAGTTTTCCGGTCAGTGAAGATTTTTCAGGTGTCTCAGTTGGTCAGTTGCCGCTAAACTGGCAAACAATCCCTGAGACAACGCATTGGGGTGTCATTAAATCCAACGAAGCCGGAGGGATCTCGCCTGAAATGGTGCTTAAGGGGAGGAACTCATCCTATACAGGTCAGCAACGATTAATCATGCCCAAAATCGATGGCAAAGCAGTCTCAGAAATTCTTTTAATGTTCAAACATTATGTCTACCATCGCAGTGTATATGCTGATCCGTATTCCCTGCACGTTCAGACATCGATCGACGACGGCGCGACTTGGGTGGATCGCTATTCAGTGACACCATCTTCCGATATCGGACCGGGGACATTGATGGTCGAACTCGATGAAGTAGCCGGCGAAGAGTTTTATGTTTCTTTCTTGTTCGATGGTCACTTATCGGATATATATAACTGGTATATCGATGACATCATTATGATCGCTGATTATAAAGCCTGCTTGAACGGTGTGATCATGAACGATCAAGGACCTGTTGAAGGAGCAGTGGTAACGGTCGTTGAAACTGGAACTTCTGCAGTTACCGGACCGACAGGGGAATATGAGCTTCCGCATATGGCGGGAATATATACCATCAAATGCAATGCTCTTGGCCATAACGTGGTAATCGAGCCTGATATTGAGATCATAGCAGGCACCGTTGTCACGCAGGATTTCTATTTGACTTACCCGTTAGTCGACATTTATCCAACAGATTTTTTTGTCGAACTGGATTTTGATGAATCAACAGATGAATACCTATATTTGGAGAACAGCGGAACAGGGCCGCTCAATTTTAAATTAAACATTAAATACCAGGAAAACAAGAGTTCACATCGTATTGGTAACTGGACAGATCTGACTCCGACTGCAACCGCGGTTCAGTATCCGGCAAGCTGTTTCGGCGACGGAAAATTTTTTGTGATCGGCGGCTTGAGTGATGTGTCGAATGATGGCCTGTTCAATGCAATACAGATTTATGATACTCTTACGGGCACATGGTCGGTGAGTGCTCCGATGATAACCCCGCGGCACAGCTCTGTAGCGGAGTATTACAATGGAAAAGTTTATGTCATCGGCGGATTTAATGCCAACTTCATTGCTACAAATGCTGTTCAGATCTACGATGTTGCATCCGATTCCTGGTCGGCCGGGGCAACCATGCCGAGCAATCGTGGCGGCGCTTCCGGTGGGCTGATCAATGGGAAAATTTATTCTCTCGGCGGGTCAAGATACGGTTCTTTTGCACCCGAAAACGTCGCACATGAATATGATATCGCCGGCGATTTCTGGACAGCTCTTAATATTGGACCTATACTTGACGGGTCGGGTATCGTGTTAGGCGGCGGCTGTGCCTACAAAGACAAAATTTATGTCGGCGGCCACGACTACAACCACTATTACCAGTTTTATGAATTTAACCCTGCCGGTCGTGGAACTTGGAAGACCAAAGCGACGATACCCGATGGCCTAGGCGGTAGAGCAGTATCCATGATCGGCCTTGAAGCTGAAGGCTTCATCCTGGCTGTCGGCGGCGGCTATGATTCGGAACCTACCGGTGCGTCATGGAGATACGATCCGGATACCGATACCTGGACAAATCTCGACAAACCCATGACAACGGCGGTTTTAGGCGGCGCATGCGCTGCTGGATTCGGCGAAATCTACTTCTATGGTGGAACAACCGGCAGCGGACCGCTTCAACCTGCACCATTCATGATGAACACATACACTAACGGCTCCTGGCTGACGGCGGACATCACCTCTGGAAGTGTCGATCCGGGCGATACCGGAATCGTTACGTTGACATTTGATGCCCGGACAGTGGTATCGCCAGGTTTTCATGAAGCAGAACTGACTGTGAAGCACAATTCCGGCGATGAAACCCCTTTGAAAATTCCAGTAACGATAATAGTCGGCGGCAGCGGAGCTCTGGAAGGTTTTGTCTATGATGACGGTCGTGGAATTGTTCAAAACGCCATCATCAAAATCCTTGAAACAGATCAAACCGTCAAATCAGACAGCACCGGGTTCTACAAATTTCCGATTGTGCCGATCGGGTTGCGCACCATCACCTGTACCGCCGATGGGTTTAACCCGGCAACAATAACCGACGTTGAGATTATCACCGGTAATACAACCACTCTGGATATCCATATGGCAGCTCCAGTATTAGCAATTGACCCGGCTGAATTTTTTCACATCCAGGGTTTAGATGCTCTTGAAATTGTTCAGGATGCACTAACCCTTGAGAATACCGGTGGAGGAATCCTGGATTGGTTCTCATCGATTGAATACCTGAATCGGAACAACTGGAACCGTGATGTTCTGATTGCTGTTCACGTGAATAGCAACCCGGATTTTTTTGATCCGACATCAGCTTATTCTGCCGCTCTGTCAGCCGTCGGTTACAATGTGGCGGCGACAATCAGCGCACCGGAAGGCGGCAGTATTCCATTCCCGACACCCTTTACGGTAAAAGAATATATCGCTGCTATTGTGTTGACCGGCGATAATTGGTGGGATTCAGATGAAAACAAAAACTTGACGTCTGCCGATGAAGCCGCTTTGATGGCATATCAGGATACGGGCGGCAGAGTTTTGCTGGTTTCTCAGGATATTCTGTGGGCTTCCCACCCAACATGGGGAACAGCATCCGGATGGTTCAAAACACACTTGGGTCTGCAGTCTGCCAATCTGAATGTTCTCAATAATGTTCCTGATGCCTGCCTAACAGGAGCTATCGGCACATTTGCCGATGGTTTGAACTTCACGATCATAGGTAAATCGTTGGGCGGTCCTTTTATTGCCGGCGATTTATTTATCGATGATCTGACACCGGATACCAATGCGTTTGTGCTGTGGACGGCATCCAACGGTTCATCCGCCGATGCGGCGATTGCTTTCGACAATGGTTTGACAAAAGCCGTGTTTTCGACGGCTGAGTTTTCCGCTGCTGAAAACACGTCCGATTTTCATGCTGCGATTGCAGCGATTATGGATTTTTTAGATGGTTGGCTTAGAACGACTCCTGAATCCGGATCGGTGTTAGTCGGTGAACCTCAATCGATTGGCTTGACATTTGACAGCAGAGGCCTGGCAATAGGTGAATATCGTGCAAGGATAACCTACAAAAACATTGTTACCGGGGCTGAAGTTCCGGCTGAGATCACTCTGGTTGTGGATTCGAATCCTCCAACGCCTACACCGGCCCCATCGACTCCGACGCCTACACCCGAGTGCGATTATCTGGGAACCCACTTGGTGATTTCACAAGAAGACCCCTTCCGGACCGGCGACACGTTCTGGTTGCAATGCCATGTCTGCAATAATACCAATGCTCCGATGCAACAGATTGCAACAGCGGTATTGCTCGGCGTGTACGGTGAGTTCTGGTTCTGGCCGGGGTGGACCCAGGATTTTGATCTGGAACATCATGACTATCTGCCGGGCCTGACGGAAATCCAAGTGTTTGAACCGTTTACCTGGCCGGATGTTCAAGGTACCGCTGTCGGTCTGGAATTTTACAGCGGCCTGATCAACGCGGAAATGAACGATTTAATTGGGGAATACGGTTATCTAACTTTTGGATATACGGATAGATAGTGCTGCGCCGAATACGCTTACTCCCAAACCAACGTCTGTATCTAAGCCGACATCACCTCCTTTCAACCATGAAAATTACAGATACAACCACCCCTGAAGAGCAGGGACTTGCCGGCATAGATGCAAGCGTAAACAATCTTTTTTTTCACAACGTGATTTTTGAGCCACGTTGCAGAATTGGGCGATCATGGAACGGACTTTTGAAAAAAACGGCCTCAGATACTTGACCTGATAACCGTTTTTATTTATTTTAAATCTACGAACAGGATGAAAGACTTTTTACACAAGCATCAATAATTCAAGAGGAGAAATCATTATGAGAAAAATATTTATGATAACATTGATGGGTTTGTTATTTGTGCCGGTTTTCTCATGCAAATCCTATGGGAATGTTTACGAACTCGATGAAGACTGGTTCTCGGGTGAGCCGGAGGAAACAGTACTGATAGACGCTGATCACACAATTCAGGCGTTTTTCAAACGGGCCACAGCTTTGAGTTTGCCGTTCAGCGAAGATTTTTCAGGTGTTCCGGAAGGGGAGTTACCGGCTGATTGGACAGAAGCCCCTAATCATTCTTATTGTGGTGTTAGTAATACGAATGAAGCCGGCGGTATCGCGCCTGAAATGAAGTTTAGCCCCCCCTCTTTGCTTTCTCGACCAATTCGGCTGATCACCCCGAAAATCGAAGGGAATGCAGTTCCTGATATTCTTTTGACTTTCAAACACTTTGTCGCATGCACTCCTAACTCCCCATTTCATTTTTACGTCCAGACATCGATTGACAACGGCGCGACCTGGGTTGATCGCTATAGTCTTGAAGTACTACAAAATATCGGGCCGGAGACTGTTGCAATTGAACTCGATGACCTGGTCGGCAAAGAATTCCATGTTTCCTTTCTTATTGACGGGCTTGTTGTGCATTCAGCAAAATGGTGTATCGATGATGTCGTCATAATCGGTGATTACAAAGGTCTGTTGAAAGGTGTGGTCACGAACGATAAGGGACCTATTGAAGGAGCGGTTATAACCGTTGTTGAAACAGGGGTTTCTGCCGTGACAGGACCGACCGGGGAATATGAGCTTAGAAATAGGGGGGGGAATTTTACCATCGAGTGCAAAGCTCCTGGTCATTATAGTGAGATCGTTCCGGATGTCGAGATAATTAAAAACGATGAGGTTAACCTGGATTTCTGCTTGACCTATCCGTTGGCGAATATTCACCCGACGAGCTTTTCCGTTGAACAGGATCTTGGCGAATCAACCGATGAATACCTGTATGTGGAGAACATCGGAACTGGTCCGCTCGATTTTATAATCAATATCGATTACTCGGACAAAAGGAGTTCGCGGGGCATTGGAGATTGGTTGGCTTTGTCGCCGGTTGCCACATTTGTTCATAGCCCTTCGAGCTGTTTTGGCGATGGTAAATTTTTCGTGATTGGAGGAGGTCTCAGCGGCTCTTCTACAATATTCAATGCTATCCAAATCTATGACACGCTGCTGGGTACATGGTCAGTGAGTTCTCCTATGATAATGAAGGTTTCTGACTCCGTCGCAGAGTATTATGAGGGGAAGGTATATGTCATCGGTGGAACTAATTCTGCTTATCAAACTTCGGACACCGTTCAGATTTATGATGTCTCATCCGATACCTGGTCAGCGGGAGCGAGCATGCCGACACCACGTTCAGGCGCTTCCAGTGGTTTGATCGGCGGAAAAATTTATTCGCTCTGCGGATACAAAAACCAAATTTACCCATCAGAAAACGTCGCGTATGAGTATGATATTGCCCATAATACTTGGACAACTCTCACCAATGGACCGGTAGTAAATGGAACAGGTATTTCGTTTGGCGGCGGCTGTGCCTTCAACGGTAAAATTTATGTCGGGGGTCATCCGGATACCTACAACCAGTTTTATGAATTTGACCCGGCGGGTGGTGGAACCTGGACGGCCAAAGCGATGATACCTAAAGACCTGGGCGGTTATAAGCTACGTATGGTAGGCCTTGAAACGGAAGGCATCATCCTGGCTGTAGGCGGCTCCGACGATGACAAAATACCCACCGGCTCGACATGGAGCTATGATCCTGAAACAGACACCTGGACAAATCTCGATAAACCCATGACAACAGCGGTTATAGGCGGCGCATGTGCCGCTGGATACGGCAAAATCTATTATTATGGCGGATACGGCAGAAGCGATCATCTTGAACCGGCTCCGTTCATGATGAACACGTTTTATGATCCTTTTTGGCTGACAGCAGATACCATTTGGGGAAGTGTCGATCCGGGTGATACCAAAATTGTGACATTGACGTTCGATGCCGGTGAGGTGTTGGTGCCTGGTTTGTACTCCACCGAACTGGCGATAATTCACAATACCGATGATGGATCCCTATCGACAATTCCTGCGACTATGCTGGTCAAGACACCGACGCCGGAGTGCGATTATCTGGGAACCCACTTGGTGATTTCCCAGGAAGACCCGTTCCGAGTCGGCGACACGTTCTGGTTGGAATGCCATGTATGCAACAACACCGATACTCCGATGCAACATATAGCAACAGCGGTATTGCTTGGCGTGTACGGTGAGTTCTGGTTCTGGCCGGGATGGAGCCAGGATTTTGACCTGGAATATCATGACTATCTGCCGGGCTTGACGGAAATCCAGGTGTTTGAATCGTTTATCTGGCCGGAAGTCCAAGGTACCGCTGTCGGCCTGGAATTTTACAGCGGCCTGATCAACGCGGAAATGAACGATTTGATTGGAGACTTCGGTTATCTGACGTTTGGATATACGGATCGATAAACCCTTTTACGATTGAGCTTATCGGCGACCGGTATCTTGCGGGTCGCTGTGCCTTGGTGTATAAAAGATTTCCGTATTAATTCGTTGCGAAATAAAATTTTTCTCCGCTTGAACTTGACACTTGTTCTATTTTTTACTACACTGTTATCGCTGGAGTTATATTTTTTAGTATTGTTGGAAGAGAATACCGAGGTGATTTGATGAGGCTCACAACTAAAAGTTTTAGTGCCATCATTTCAAAAGGAGGATTTACCATGCGTAAATTATTTATTTTAACTCTAATGGTTCTAGTGGTTGTGTCGGCTTCTCTGGCGCAAACAAACGTGACCGTAAACGGATTGGGGGTCGATCCGACGGATTTCTCCCATACCCAGGACGAAAACGTCATTGAAACCATTCAGGACGCTCTAACACTTGAGTACGTAGGCACGGATACTATTAATTGGTCCTCAACGATAGAATACCATGATCGAAAGCGAAACGGTGATGTTCTGATCGCTGTTCATTTGGATGGTAACGCGGGTTTTTATAATCCGACATCAGCCTATGCTGAAGCTCTGTCAGCCGCTGGTTACAATGTGGCAGCGACAATCGGTGCGCCGGCCGGCGGCAATATACCGTTCCCGACTCCCTTTACAGCTAATGAATATATCGCCGCTATTGTTTTGACCAGTGAAAACTGGTGGGAATCATCTAGTAACAAAAACTTGACACCTGCTGATGAAGCCGCTTTACAGGCATATCAAGATACTGGCGGCAATGTATTACTGGTTGGTCAGGATGTTCTGTGGGGTTCTCACCCAACATGGGGACCAGCCGCTGGGTGGTTCAAAACACACCTGGGTCTACAGTCCGTCACTCAAGATGTTCTCAACCATGTCGCCACCGCTAATCTTACAGGAGTGGCCGGTACATTTGCCGAAGGTCTGGATTTTACGATCATAGGTGAGTCTGTGGGCGGCCCCTTCCTTGCCAACGAATTATTCATCGATGACCTGACACCGGATACCGATGCATATGTGCTGTGGAATGCAACCAGTGGTTCAACAGCTAATGCGGTGATAGCATTTGGCAACGGTGTGACAAAAGCTGTTTTTTCCACCGCTGAATTTTCCGCTGCTCAAAACACATCCGATTTTCATGCAGCTATCGCCGCTATTATGGAATTCTTTGGCACGCAGCCACTGAACTGGCTCGAAGCGGAACCTGTGTCCGGATATCTGAATGATGGTGAGACCCAATCGATTGATTTGACATTTGATAGTACCGGTCTGGCAGCCGGCGAATATCATGCGACAATAATCTATAAAGAAGCCGGCGTCGAGTATGATATCAGGGTTAATATCACTCTGATCGTTGAAGAGATTTCTCCAACAGAAACCCCAATTCCAACAAATACACCGACTCCACCGACTGCCACACCGACACCTGAG
Source organism: bacterium (assembly GCA_049652745.1). Classification (GTDB taxonomy): domain Bacteria; phylum CSSED10-310; class CSSED10-310; order CSSED10-310; family CSSED10-310; genus JBASEY01. Next base: position 82,034 of record JBASEY010000052.1, read on the forward strand.
CCGACTGCCACACCGACACCTACACCTGAGTGCGATTATCTGGGAACCCACTTGGTGATTTCTCAGGAAGACCCGTTCCGAGTCGGCGACACGTTCTGGTTGGAATGCCATGTATGCAACAACACCGATACTCCGATGCAACATATTGCAACAGCGGTATTGCTCGGTGTGTACGGTGAGTTCTGGTTCTGGCCGGGATGGAGCCAGGATTTTGACCTGGAATATCATGACTATTTGCCGGGCCTGACGGAAATACAGGTGTTTGAACCGTTTACCTGGCCGGATGTTGAAGGTCATGCAGAAGGATTAGAGTTTTACAGCGGCCTGATCAACGCGGAAATGAACGATTTAATCGGGGAATACGGCTATCTGACATTCGGATATACGGATCACTAATTCCTTTTACGATAGAGCTTATCGGCGACCGGTATGCTGCCGGTCGCTGTTTTTTTTGTAATGATTCAAAAAAAATATTTTTTTACTTTTTGAGGCTTATTTTTCAGTGTTCTTTCGGTAACTTTTGACGGAAAAGGGCTTTGAGTTATAACCTCTGCCGACACCTCACGATTCGTGATGTATCTCTGGTCCGCTTTTTTCGCGACCGTCACGGATGATCGAGACGATCTCCTCGGTCGTTATCTTCGCTGAAATCGACGGTACTTCCAGCGGTGATTTCTTTTGTCTCTCCGGCATTATCGCGTATTGTTTTCCCATCTTTTCTGCGGATGATCTCTTTACCGCTTGATTCCGCTTCATTTAGAACCTTCGAACTTAGACGCGCTTCTGAATATGTATAAATGCGCATGTTATACCTCCAATACCACAATATTCATCGCTTCAGCGGTTTGTTTCAGCTTCTTGTCCAACGTCAATAATGGAGCATGAAATCTATGTGAGCAATCAAGAAAACAAGCACCGGCATTTCCTAATGGAGCCAATCGATTTGCCCACTCACTAAAATTTTTTTATATGTCATGAGTTCATCCAATATCTCGCCGGATTTAGGGAGAACCATGCCATTCCAAACGGACTTTAAGATCATGCAACATCTCAAAAGTGTTTTTGCTGTCCACATTGAATTGTCTGCAAATATCCGGAAGCGGAATACGATTGCGCGCTTTTGGTTGTGGTTGTTCATTGGTAACTACGATGGCACCATTTACAATAGAATAGGCTACCAACCAGCCATCCGCCTCGGTGGCAAATTTTGCCTTCGCAGAATCATAGTATTGTGAGTTGCGTTGTACCCATAGCATTATTTCTCTAAAAGCATTCACGACTGATTCGTCGGCTGTGCTTTTAAAGAATGGTGCCGGCAAATCGTTAATAACCCATAGAACAAGATCCTCTGTTTTTATTCCACGTAAGAGTTCAGATTTAACTTGATCAATACTGCCAACCTTTCCTATCTTGTGAAAATGTATCAAGCAATCCCAAAATCCTGGGCAAATCTCAAAAGCATAGTACCGGTTTTTGGCTGTGATAAAGACATCTGCGTCTAAAATGTACGATACGATCTTGTTCAAGGTAGCGCTACTCCAAGTTGATCGGCATACTCCTGAAAAGTGCCGCCGTACAACCCTGTCAGGTCATAGGCTTCTTTAAAACCGATACGCCCTTCTTTAGCAGCATGGAAAACTGCCAGAGGAAATTGTTCGCCCAGCCTGATTCGCTGAGTTTTATAAAAGTTACCGCCTCGGCTGCCTGTTCGTTGTTTACGGTCACGTTCTACATAATCAGAGTAGAAATCAAAAAACATATCTCTGCTGACCAGACGTAGTTCCATTGCACGTCGCCCTGCAACCAAGGGGCTGACCTTAAAGTGACGCGCAAGAGTCTCGAATGGCCTATCATCATGTTTAACGTGCGGCCAACATTTGCTGAGTTCTTTTTCCGGCACCAGAAATTCTGCAGCGGCATGGTTACACCATTTTTCTATTTCCAGTGTTGGACGTGTTATGAGTTCCAAATCAGACAACCCGCTCTCTCCCAGCCAGATATGAGCAAGCTCGTGAGCCAGCGTAAACATCTGTGCCGATTTACTGTCGGCACCATTGACGAAAATCAAAGGCGCATATTCATCGCAAAGCGCAAAACCTCGAAATTCTTCCACATTGAGTATTCGTTTTGTATTGTTGCCGACAACACCATTAACGAAGACCATCACTCCAATTTTTTCTATGGCGAAGCGAAGCTCATTGACCGCTTCCTGCCAGGTATTGACCGTTGCCGCCCACCCCTCTTCAAAGCCGATTATTCGCCGCATTTCTCGGCCCACACCTTGCGGGGAATCATTGAGTGTTGCGCCGCCCACAAAATCCAGTGGTTCAGCTTCATAAGCGATTATTTCTTCTCGCAGCCAATCCTGACGCCGCTGCATCGTATAAAATGTATCGAGTAAATCAGGACTGGGTCTGCCGATCCATTGGTTGCCAACCGTGCGCAAGTCAGCAATCGGCAGACGTTCAATCGGAGGTTCCGGTAGAAAAAAATATCCCAGCGGCACATGCGTTGCTTTAGCATATTCTTCCAATTGCTTTAACGTCGGATAGCTTTCACCTTGTTCCCAGGCAGCCAGTTTTTTGAAACGTTTACCAAGGTAATCCGGATTTTGACCTGATCGTTCACGAGCCCAGCGGATCAACTCTGGTTTAACGTGACGAATGCGTTGCACCATCAATTCACCTCTCTCATCTTCAAGCCAGCGATGCCCGTATCGTCAACGATTTTGAACACTATTCGCTTGTACTTATACGACATGATCGGTTTCTTTTCATCAATAGCCATTGTTCGCGCCAAAATCTTCGTCCTCTTTCAGGTCTTGTTTATGGGGTTAAAACATCCTTTAGTGACCTTCTGTCCATATTGAAAGTAAACCAGAAAATCTGTTTACATGCAAAAGAAACGTCAGCGTTTCCAATAAGCTGTTTGGATCAACTCTCCGGAAAACCCCGATAGTTAACAAGGAAATCCACCCGAAATGAACGCAGCAGGTGTCTCAACGTTACTGATACGTACGGGCTTCTAGAAAAAGTTAATCATCTTGCCTATCCCGAACTTCGCCTGTTATTATCAAGTCTTAATGAATTTGTGTTGTGATTATTCAAAGGAGAGCTTTATGCGGAAATTGATTTTTGCTATGTGTTTGGTAAACCTCATTTTATTCATCGGCTGTGGGAACAGTGAAATTAGTTCGACTGGACGATATTCCGGAGAAATAGATACGGAAGGAAACTTTTACATATTGGACACAAAGACCGGAAAAGTTGAAGTTGTAAAAAATGAGTTACTCGTGGAAATTCCGAAAGAAAAAGAGGTTGTCCAAATAAAGGAATATCGTTCAACCCAAATCCCCGGAACACCCATTCAGATAACCGGGTTACGACTGAGATACAGGGATCAAAAGCTTTTTTATCGAGGTTATTTAAAGCCTGTTACTGAACAACTTATGGGGGATCATGTAGTTATTGGGAATCAAACGATGTTGTTCGAAAAAATGGAAGCATTATGGGAGGAAGATTCTTATTATAATTCCAGGCAGATTACCATCAAGCTCATCGACTCGGATGGTTTTGATATAGCCGATATTGAGCTTAAAAGAAGACATTTAACAAAAATTGTTGACGATGATTTGAACCCTGCCATGTTATCGTTTCAAGGAAGTATCCCTGTGCAGCCAAAAGATTTTATGTCGATAAGCGGCTATACATTTAGCTGGAATCTTGCGGATTGGAAATAAACAGAGCTTATAAAATAGAAAATATTTCCCCGGGGCAGCTTCGCCACAATATTTATACCTTGCTGTCCTCAAAAGAGGCGAAACTTGTTGGATAAAAAGTGGGAGGCCGGCCACAAGGATCTATTCCTTCTGCTAGCATGTCTTCAATTGAACAGTCTTCATCGCAGTGTTTGATTGAGTTATAAAATTGCTCGCGAGCTGTTGAAGGCCACCAATCATCTCTCTCCAATCTGACTAAAATCTTCTTATCTTTTGATTTCATTTTTGCTTTATGCAGTAAATGTTAACTTCGGCAATCCCTTCACGATCTCCACTGTCTGCATGCTCACGTTGATGATACTCAACAGCAGATCCAGGATATACCGGGGATTGCCGACTTCATCCGCCCAGTCGTTCGGATCGTTCTTGATTCCGCTGGCCTTGTGAACCGTGATCTGATATCGCTCCATGATCCATTCAATCGCACATTTACCATTGACGACATAGTTGTACGCCTGCTCGGGAATGCCGGAGATCGTGATTTTACTGTTGAATAGAATGGTGTCTCGTTGTCCCTTTTGGGGAAACCGCATTTTTTCGACCCGGAAAAACCCGCTTTCCACACCATCCACCTGGACATCTTTATACGGCGGCACCTGTTCATAGTTGATATGCAGATCCGCCAGTTGCCGTCCGGCTCGGCTGAAATGCCAAAAGTCATCCGTATTTTCGACCAGAGGAATCCGGGGCAGCATTTTTTTCAGATCGCCGGCGAATGCCTGGCGATACTCCGGTGAATACAGGAAACCGTAAACATAGTAAAAGATATCCTGTTTCGTAACTTCATCGCCATAGCGTATCCGAGCTTTATTCAGAATGAAATCAGTGATTCCATCTTTCCGTGTATAAGGGCTTGGAGCTGCGCCGGTAAACATATCGGTTTTTGTTTGATCGGAAACTTCATAATAGTAGAGAGGGAAACATTGAGTCCCGGCATCTAAACAATTCAAATCAACAATTTGATTAGATAGAATTGTTGAACTTGATTTGGTTCCTCCTAATCCTGAAACACAAATTACTAAGTTGTTTAGATTAGTATCTGGAAATAATCTTGTATTTTGATAATGCATGGCATTTAATGACTTATCGAAATATAAATGGTTTTTAATGAAAGGCCTATGCAATCCAACAACAATTCTTTGAATCGAAAATACATGCTCCCTTCTCGCCATTAAATCATTTTTAAGATTGCGATTCCAACTAATCTCGGAAGGATTTGTATCAATAAAATCATCAACTTCAATTTGTTTTCTGTCAGTTACTAATTCATTAAATAATCTCAACTGGTCATTGTAAAAGTTAAGTGTCCGGTTGATGTTCTCTGATAGTTTTGCTCTGGATGTCGACGGGCATGTAAAAATGATCCAATTATGGGCACGAAAAATGTACCAGGTATGGCATTGAGAAACTAAACGTGGATCATGAGCGACAGAAAGGAGGCGCTCATGATCAAGAAAGGAGAAGCC
>JBASEY010000053.1:0-11653 GCA_049652745.1 bacterium
CGGATCATGACGTATTTGGATGATCTTAACGCAGAACCCATCATATTCAGGTGGAAATACCAACCTGAAGATGTATCGATAACAGGTCAACACCATTGATATATCATTTAGGAATCAAAACACTAGAAATAAACGAAAACGAAGCAGAAAATACAGGTTTCTTTTTTTTGAGGGCCAGACTTCCAATTTTCCAATTTTGCCCCAAATTAGAGGACAATAAATTCTGAATTCCAATACTTGGAAATTGGTTATTGAACATTGGATATTGGATATTGAAAACTCCCACCCCTTACGCCTTCCCCCTTACCCCTTGCTCTCTGCTCCATTATTTGCGCTTTTTCCTCTTCTTCTTTATAAAAGAATGTGAGATGTGTGTTTTTATACTGTGCTTTAATAAGTCAAGCTGTTACCTTTTGATGAGATATGGGTTCTCTGGACGTCTCAAAGGAGAACAATAAATGAAAAATTTTTTATTATTGATGAGTTTAATAACGGCTCAGGTTGCTTTCGGCCAACTGAATACAATCATCGGTGACACAACATGTGAGACGAGCACGCCGTATTTACCCTGGTGGCATTTACTCAATTATTCCGAATCGCAGTATGGAATACCCGCAGATGAGTGTGCCGTATTGGGAACAGATCCAGTTTTAATAACAAAAATCGGCTGGTACAACTGTTCCAATCCGCCTACAGCGAACTATTCACTGAATGTGTATATTGACCAAACTCCTGGCTTTTTCGATTTAAACAGCTTGTGCTCAACCCAGATTGCCAATGCAAACCTGGTCGCTTCAGATAAAACATTGACGAAAGACGGCCCTATCTGTTTTCTGACTCTGGACACACCATTTATGTATATTCATGGACACACGTTGATTATCTCTGTCTGTGACACGATGGATGGCAATGATTTCTCCTATCCACATTGGGCAGCGCAAGTATTTGTCGAAAATGGCTGTCTTCGGTGCTCAGACTCTTTTACTCTCGACTGCGATTTAACGACAGATGACATCGGACCTTCAAAACGCTGCGTTTCAGTCTGGCCGACCACTTGGCTTGAATATAGTCCTTACACATCGACGTACACGTTGACCATGCTTTCACCCGTAGGGCCAGAAGCGGGTTCCGTGTCGCCGTCTCCCGGAACCACCAATTACCCAATGAATGATATGGCAAACATCTCTGTCGCCGCCAATGCCGGTTTCGTTTTCGATTACTGGGAACTTGACGGTGCATTGTACTCGTATCATCGTGATGACACTGTTCTGATGGACACAGATCATACGCTTCAGGCATTTTTCAAACCGTTCACACTCCAGCCTTTGCCCTTTATAGAAGATTTCTCCGGCCAGGTGCCGGGTGCCATCCCTGCCGACTGGGAGAGATCACACACGAATTGGCAGGTTTATCGTACGAGTAGCGCTGGTGGCGTTACACCTGAAATGAGCTTGATAGATTTCTCACCCGGCTATCCTGACTTATATCGATTGATTACACCAAAATTGGACGGCACGTCGGCATCCCGGATTCTGTTGACATTCAAGCTTGAATATAGTGGTAATCGCGGTGAGTATAAGAGGCTTTACGTTCAAACATCGACAGATAACGGTAACTCCTGGCAGGATCGTTGGTCGGAACAGGCAGAATCCAGAAGAGGTGAGATTTCCGTCAATTTAGATGCAGTTGCAGGCATGGAATTTGTGCTTGCATTTGTTTTTGAAGGAGACACTGAAGAAACCCAAAGATTGTGCATCGATGATATTTGTGTCGCTGAAGTGCGGGAGTGCGAGATGAAGATTCCTGTCGGCAGGGGCTCTGTCGCTCCAGGGATTGGAAAGCATGTTATCCCGATGGACCGAGAAATCACGTTGCGTGCCCTGCCCTCATCAACCTGGTATGCGTTCCATATCCTGAATTTTTCCTTTCTGTTCGATCCCGGTAATCCAGGATATACAAAAGAACTCGGAACTTATAGCCTTTGGATTCGCGGCGGCACCTGGGCTGCCGGCACATGGTATGTCACCAGCGAACGGCCTTCGAACTTGTACACGGTCAATCCTTCCAATGGCGCTCTGACGCTTGTCGGCCCGACGGGTCATAACGCTCTTAGCGGTCTGGCTTATGACGACGTCAACGATATCATGTATGCCTGCTCAGAAACCCAACTGTTCACGATAAACAGATCAACCGGTGAATTGACGCTGGTCGGCTCATTTGGCCAATATCGATCAATCGCCGATCTAGCCTTTGGCAACGGCGTTTTATATGGTCATTGCCTGTATAACAACTGTATTTTCACCATCGATACCGGTACCGGTGCAACAACGGCGCTCGGCTCACTCCAAATCAATCTCAGAGGTATCGATCAGGGTCTGGAATACGATAAAGATCACGACAGATTGTTTATGACATTATGGAACTTCCGCAATGACGAACGGTGTTATCTGGGCGAGGTCGACAAGACGAACGGCAGTGTTCTTCTTTGGACTCCGCTCGATTTACGCGGTGACATCGATGGATTCGCGATTCCATACGGCATCGATCATCCTTGGAAATTCGACCGTTGGGAAGTTGACGGCGTTTTTTATTCCAACGACCCCGTCACAACCTTGGTCATGGATACGGATTATTCCGTCCAAGCATTCTTCACAACGACTCAACCGACCCGTGTGCTGACCATGCTTCCTCCCGGCGGCACAGGAACCGGCTCGGTATCACCTGTCCCAGGAACCCATGTTTACAGCACAGATCAAACGGCAACAATCGTCGCCGCTACCAACCACGGATCTCGCTTCGAATACTGGGAAATTGACGGAGCCTTTGTTTCCGACGACCCTGTCAACACTCTGGAAATGAGCTCTGACCACATTGTGCAGGCGTTTTTCGCTGTCGACCCCCAGCAGTTTTGCAGTCCCGGCGAGATATTCTCCCAACCGGTTAATGCAACTCTTACCAAGTCCGATTCAGACGTTTACTTAGATTTGTTTAGCGCAGATGATTTCACCGGCTTGACCGAACCGATTGTCGGCGTTGATTTTTGGGGTGTGGAATGGGATCGATCTTGGATACCTTGTGAAAAATCGTCATATGATTTTATCATCCGCTTCTATGAATATGATGAACTACCTGAAACCTTGGTCTACGAAGAAATCATTACGGTGACAAAAGCCGTATCGGCAAAATACCTGTTCGACTATCCCCGCTACGGTCCCGTCTATAAGTACACTGCAATGCTTTCCGAGCCCGTCACTTTGACGGATGGCTGGTTCTCCGTTCAAGCGGTCGACAGTGGTTCATGTATCTTTTCATGGGTTGACGGCGGTTTTGTGACCAGTTCTATTGATCGTTACTATGCAGTGGAATCCAGAGGCTATTGGGGTAAAGGTTATCGGTGTGTTAACCTCGCTTTCTGTCTGCTTGGTGAATATTCAACACCGACACCGACATCTACTCCGACTATGTCGCCAACACCTACACCGACGGAGCCGCCTCCCACTGAGCCACCGGAGCCGACTCCAACAGAGCCGCCTGATAGCACACCGACGCCAACACCTGAACCCACACCGGGCCGTCCGCTGGGCGTTAGATTAAAGATGCCGGACATGGTTCATCCCGGTGATGAGTTCGCGATTATCGGTTATCTGGACAACCCGGGTGTACCCCTGAGCAATGTACCGACATTCTTTATTTTGGAGGTGTACGGCAAATTCTGGTTCTGGCCGTCCTGGGTTTATTTCGACGATCCGGATTACTCGGACATCGATTACAGATCTATCGATGTTCCAAGCGGAACGACCGAAGTTGACGTCATTCCGGTATTTACCTGGCCGGATACTGGGCAGGATACCGTGCCAGGCCTGGGATTCTTCGGTGCGATGCTGAATCCGGAAATGAACGATATCATGGGGGAAATAGCATATCAGGAATGGGGATACGGGCCGTCCCGTTAGCGCGCTCTGCGAGCGCTTCAGTCCTGAGCCCTGAGTCCTGAGTGCTGAGCTGTGAGATTTTCAGATGATTTATGTTTTCTGAGTTTTCTTTATGGTGGTCGATGACTATAGATTCTGAATTCCTACACTTGGAAATTGGTTATTGGATATTGGATATTGAAAACTCCACTCCCTTACGTCTTACCTCTCTTTTTTCATCACTCAGTAACAACGCGTTATTTGAAAGTGACCTTGCATCCTCAATATCTGTTTGAACACGATTCCAAAGATTACAAAAATGGGCGCAATTAGATTCCGAGAAAGAAAAGACTAATCCTGGTAATCCTTTAATCCTGTAATCGTGTTCAGACAAAGAAGCGTTCCCCCTTCAGCATTTGCATCGTCCACCTACGGACAAAACTGGTTCTCGACAGCATACATCAGAACGATACTGTCCTCACAAGGCGGAAGCCCAGGTTGTTGTACGAGCCCGACGGAGTGCCCCAGTTGCGAAACGCTGACCGGCAGCTCCTGGCGCTGCTGTACCAACTGCCGCCCCGGCTGATGCGGCGGGAACCGGAACCCGGGCCGACGTAGTCGGTCACCGTTCCCGTTGGATAATCTGCATACCAATCCCAGCACCACTCCCAGACATTCCCATGCACATCCCTCAGATTCCAGGGATTCGGCAGCTTGCTTCCCACAACTTCCGCCTTACCGGGATTGTTGGCGCAGTAAACAGAATACTGCAGCAACGTTAGATGCGTCCCCGGCGTGCAGGAATCACAATTACTGGGATTATAATTCGGTTCGTAACACGAAAACGAACCACTTGTGCCGGCACGGCAAAAATACTCCCATTCTCCTTCAGTCGGCAAGCGATACCCGTTTGCATTGAAATTACAATAGAATGGACCTGTCGTATAATTCGAGGCTGTCACGGATATCGTATATCCGGCATCCGTATAATAGCACCGCGTGAACCCGTTCGCCAACGATAACAGGTTTGCAAACAACACTGACTCATACCAGGTGATTTCCTGCACAGGGTGGTTCATGCTCGGGCTGTAATAGGTATTAGTTGGATCATCCGGCAATGTCCCCTGAACAGATTTAAGATCCGCCCACATCTGACGAGAAACCTCCGTTTCCATCACCGCGAGGTTCCTCGTCAAAATGTGCGTGAACTGCGCTTCATAGCTACCTCGACAGGGTTCCTCATCCGGTGATCCCTGAGTGAACGATCCGGCACGAACAAACAGCATGTTTCCCACAATCTGGTCTAGGGCATACAATTCACCGGGCTCAAAAGGCGGAGTCGGAGTCGAAGTCGGTGTCGGGGTGTTGGTCGGATAAGGGGTATAGGTGGGATAAGGGGTCCAGGTAGGCACACTCGTAGGCGTCTGAGTCGGATCAGGCGTATAACTGGGGGTTGGAGTCCACTTGTGAGCGGAATCAAGCCAGAAATCCTGAAAATCATAGTTCCAGGTATCCATGTCCAAAAACCAGGCGCCCCAGAATACTATCGGCCCGAAGGGAATAAACTCATCGATATTCTCGAAATCAAACTCCAGGAAAAGTATATAGGATTCATCAGGGTAAATATCATGAATTTCAAAATCCACCTCCTGTAAGAATAACGGCCAGAAAAAATACTCTCCCAGCACCTCAAGAATACCGAAGATGGTCGCCCCTGGCGTCACCGCGCCATGATTGTTCAGGTAAAGCTCGGCCTTGAAATGGTCAAATGAAATGAATCCGCCATCATTCAAACGCATCTCGACATCGATATCGACGACAGCGTCTGCCGATGGCAGTAAGCACCACATCAGGATGCTTGAAAGAACCACTGTTTTGATTCGCCAATTAAAGTTTTTCATAATTAATACACTCCTCCGACTTAAACGACTGATGACTAAAGAAATGTCGAGCAATACCAGAGATCAACTTTACCTTTTTGGAAAAACTATTTTTAAGTAACGTTTCTCTCCCACAACATTTCAAAGAATCCATGAATTGCTGTGATTTTTTCACAAATCAAAAAAAATGTCAAGAGCGAAAAAGTCTCAATTTGATTTGTAACCATTTTTTACTCCTTCTGTATCAATATTTGCAATATAGGTTGAGTGATTTGTGAACTACCTTTATAACCGCATTAGAACAATCGAAATCCCATCGTTGATCAAGATATTATTCGTGTCTATTTGCAGTTCTTCCTACCCCTCACCCCTTACGCCTTACCCCTCATCCCTCTCTTTTCAACACTTGGTAACTGGTTATTTGAAAGCGACCTTGCATTCTCAATGACTGTTTGAACACGATTCCAAAGATTACAAAGATGGGCACGATTAGACTCTGAGAAAAAAAGACTAATCCTGGTAATCCTTTAACCCTGAAATCGTGTTCAGACAAAGAAGCGTCTCCCTTCGACATTCGCATTGTCCATCTGCGGACGAAACCGGTTCTCGACAGCTCACATTAGAATGAAACTGTCCTCACGAGGCGAAAGCCCAGGCCGTAGCTTCTGTGCGTCGGAAAATTCCAGCCGCGAAACGCTGACCGGGTGAACATGGGGTATTTGTCCCAACTGCCGCCCCGGTAGATGCGGCCGGAAGCGAAACTCGGGCCGACATAGTCGGTCACTGTTCCCGATGGATAAGAATCTACATACCAGTCCCAGCACCACTCAAAGACATTCCCATGCACATCCTTCAGATTCCAAGGATTCGGCAGCTTGCTTCCCACAACTGCAGTCTCCCAGGAAGAGTTCGCACAGAAGACACAATACTGCTCCAATGTTGGAAGCATCCCTTGCTCGCAGGTAAAACAATTATCGAAATTATAATACCGTTCGTCACACGAAAACGGACCACTTGTGCCGGCTCGAGCAAAGTATTCCCATTCCCCTTCCGTCGGCAATCGATACCCATCCGCATTGAAATTACAAAAGATTGGTTCAAACATATAATTTTCATCTGTCACAGGTATCGTATATCCGGCATCCGTGTAATAACACTGCGCGAAACCGTTCTGTAACGATAAAAGGTTTGCAAACAACACCGACTCATTCCAAATGTTTTGCTGCACAGGGTGGTTCATGGTCGGGCTGAAATCGGTATCGCTTGGATCAGCCGGCAATGTCCCTTGAACGGCTTTAAGATCTGCCCACATTTGACGGGAAACCGCCGTTTCCATTACCGCGAGGTTCCTTGTCAAAATGTGTGTAAACTGAGGTCCTTCATCGTTGTCGCGACAGGGTTCCGTATTCGGCGATCCCTGTGTGAACGATCCGGCAGGCACAAAACGCATATTTACCACAATCGGGTCGGTGGCAACCAAATCACCGGGCATAGGAGTCAGAGTCGGAGTCGGGGTTCCCAGGGGATCTTCACACGCGCCTGTTCCCAACACCGTTAGAAATATCAACTGAGCGTCCGCCGACGTCACTCTGCCGCTGCCATCGCAGTCCGCCGCACATTCCTCTTCGTATGTCGGCGAATACTGGCCCAACGTAATGAAAAACGCCAGTTGAGCATCCGCAGCGGTTATCCTGGCATCCAGGTTAACATCGCCATGATGGATGCAATCAGATACAGCCGATCGAGCGGCAATCCCTGAATAACCCACAAACACAATGACCATGCAGACAGCTAACGCTTTCAAAACTATCGTATGAACCCTTGACTGTTTCATCAGTAAAACCTCCTCATTGACGACTATTCTACAAAATCTCAAACACGTCTACGATTATGCAAATTATATACAATCAATAAAGCATTCGCAATTTTTTTCAGCAAATTCATCTGACAGCCTAACGCTATCGCCGATACATGATGAGTAGCGTTCCGTTGGCGCGGAACGCCGTTCCTGGTTGGAGCGCTCTATGCGCGCTTCAGTGCTGAATCCTGAGTGCTGAGTCAGGGGATTTTCAGTTGATTTTAATTGGTGAAGTATCTATATGCTAGGCAAGTAACTTTCGAGTCTGACGACAAACACTTGGTGATTGGAACGCTCCGCGAGCGCCGTTGCTGGTTTCTGGTTCCTTGTTTTAGTTAATGAACAGTGAAGCAAAGGTGGCTGTTTGAAGATGATTACATGATGAGCAAGATTAAAAAAATCCTGTTAATCCTTTAATCCTGAAATCGTGTTCAGACAATCAAAAATGCAGAAAAAGCTAAGGCTCTCTTCCTTCGTCCCATCCGTCCCATACGTCCCATTGGTCCCATACCACCCTTTTACCGAATAACAACGCCACTGTTTTCTTGAAAGTATCCAGAAAGCCCATCACAAGCACAGGCTGGAAGCCCGTTCTATAGTTTCATTACATTAATAAAACCTAGAATATAACGCAGAGCACTCAGCTTCGTCCTGATTGCCGATTGTTGCGATGCCGGAGCTAATCGACATTCGCATCGTCCATCTGCGGACGAAACCGGTTCTCGAGAGCACTCATCAGAACGAAACTGTCCTCACGAGGCGAAAGCCCACGCTGTACCACCTGTCCGACGGAGTGAGCACCCAGTGGCGAAACGCCGACCGGCAGCCCCCGGCGCCGTTGGCCCAACCGCCGCCCCGGCCGACGCGGGAGGAACCGGAACCAGGGCCGACGTAGTCGGTCACCGTTCCTGTTGGATAAGAATCTGCAAACCAGTCCCAGCACCACTCATAGACATTCCCATGCACATCTTTCAGATTCCAGGGATTCGGCAGCTTGCTACCCACAACAGCTGTCCCACCGGTATTATTGGCGCAGAAAACACAATATTGCTCCAGCGTTGGATGCGTCCCCGGCCACGAGGAATTACAATTATCGGAATTATAATAATCTTCGTCACACGAAAACGGACCATTTGTGCCGGCACGGGCAAAGTATTCCCATTCACCTTCTGACGGCAAGCGATATCCATTTGCATTGAAATTACAATAGATTGGTTCCGTCGTATAATTGGAAGCTCTCACGGGTATCGTATATTCGGCATCCTTGTAATAACACTGCGTGAACCCGTTCGCCAACGACAACAGGTTTGCAAACAACACCGACTCAAACCAGGTATTTCGCTGCACAGGATTATTCATCGTCGGGCTATAAGGGGTATAACTTGGATCAGCCGGCAATGTCCCCTGAGCGGCTTTAAGATCCGCCCACATCTGGCGGGAAACCTCCGTTTCCATTACTGCGATGCCCCTCGTCAAAATGTGCGTGAACTGAGGTCCCTCAAAGTCGGCTCGACAGGGTTCTGTATTCGGCGATCCCTGAGTGAACGAGCCGGCAGACACAAACCGCATGTTTCCCACAATCGGGTCTGTGGAATACAAATCGCCGGACGGCATTGGCGGAATCGAAGTCGAGGTTGGTGTTGGTGTGTCAGTGGAAGCCGGGGTGTTGGTAGGCATCGGAGTCGGGGTTGATGTATCCGCCGGCGTACTGGTCGGGACAGGGGTTGATGTTACCGCAGGCGTACTGGTCGGAACGGGAGTAGATGTTTTCGCAGGCGTATCGGTCGGCATGGGGGTCGGCGTCCATTTCTGAGCGGCACCAAACCAGAAATCCTGATAATCATAGTTCCAGGATTCCATGTCCAGAAACCAGGCGCCCCAAAACCGCATCGGGCCAAACGGGATAAATGCGTCGATATTCTCAAAATCAAACTCCAGGAAAAGTATATAGGATTCATCAGGGTGAATATCATGAATTTCAAAATCTACGTCCTGTGAGAATAACGGCCAGAAAAAATATTCACCCAGAACTTCAAGAATACCGAAGATGGTCGCCCCCGGCGTCAACGCACCATGATTGTTCAGGTAAAGCTCAGCCTTGAAATGGTCAAATGAAACGAACCCGCCATCATTCAAACGCATCTCGACATCGATATCGACAGCAGCGTCTGCCGACGGCAGCCAACACCACACCAGGCTACTTAAAAGAATCACTGTTTTGATCCACCAATTTAAGTTTTTCATAATTATTAGCTCCTCCCATGATAGAGTACAAATAAGTTTGCAATTTGGTTTTACCAAAGAGCCATCGTAAACTCCAAAAATTTAATCAACTCTTTAGAAAGGTGAGAACGATGGCTAGAAAAGATCGTAATGGAATTCTTCGAGAAATGCTAATGGGATTTGTGCTGGAGGAAGACCCGTTGTATAGCCTGTTGAATTGGCTGGTACACGAGTTGATGCTTGTCGAGGCAGAGAGCAAGGTTGGCTCGGCAAAGGGAAAGCATTCCGGTGAGCGAAAGACCTATTTTTCAGGGACGCGTGTACGGCGATTTGATACGCGATTAGGGACCATGTATTTAGTCGTTCCGAAGGTTCGGAAAGGGGGATATATTCCCTTTTTCGTCACTGAGAATAAGCGGTCGGAGCAGGCGTTGATTTCCGTTATTCAGGAAGCCTTTATCACCGGTGTATCGACGCGTAAGATCGAAAAGTTAGCAAAAAAATTAGGGATTGAGAGTATCTCGGCCTCCCAGGTATCTGAGATCAATAAGGGATTGACCGAGCAGGTAGACGCCTTTCGTAACCGGCCATTAGATTCCGACTATCCTGTTATCTGGGTGGATGCGTTGTATGAAAAAATCCGAGACAATGGGCGCGTCATTTCCATGGCAATCATGGTTGTCTATGGCATCACGCTTAAGGGGAAGCGGGAGATTTTATCGGTCGAGCCGATGTATGATGAGAGCGAGGCGAGCTGGTCAGTCGTTTTCGATAGGCTGAAAGAGCGCGGCGTGAATCGAGTCTGGCTGGTTGTATCTGATGCGCATCAAGGGATATCCAAAGCGGTATCACGCTGTTTTCTGAGATGTAGTCGGCAGCGGTGCAAAGTCCATTTTATGCGTAATATACTGGCGAAAGTTAACCACGCCGACAAAAAGCGGTTTGCTGAAAAGTTGAAACAGATTCGGCTTCAGCGGATAAGGCCTCAGCCCTTCAAACCGCTCGGCTTTTTATAGCAGAGTATCGCCATAAATACCCTGATGCGATTCGTTGTCTTGAAGACGGCCTTGAAGATTCTCTTCAATTTTACGCCTTCCCTACCTTTGATAAACGGAAAATTATCCTCGACCAATGTCTTGGAAAGGGTATTCAAAGAGATTCGAAGGCGTACCCGGGTAGTCGGTATCTTCCCCAATCAGCAGTCATATATCCGATTAGTTACATGCTGTCTTATTGAATACTCAGATGATTGGCTGACGGATCGAAGCTACATCCAAGAAGAGAGAATTCTTAGGCTTAAAGGAATGCTTTGAAGCTGTAACAGTATGAGAGAGTTTATGATGAAACTTCAAATCAAATTGCAAACATTACTTGACACTAACTAAAAAGTCCCGATTTGATTTGTAATCATTTTAAATTCTTCTGTATCAATATCTTCGAGATAGGCTGAGTGATTCGTGAACAACCTTTATAACCGTCTAAGAACAATCAAAACTTTATAGGTAATCAAGACGATATTCGCGTTCATTGGTGGTTCTTCCCACCCCTCACCCCTTACGCCTTACCCCTATCTTTTTAACACTTGGAAATTGGTTATTTGATTGTGACTTCGTATCCTCAATGACTGTTTCAACGCGCTTCCCAAGATTACAAAGCGGAATGTGTCAATAACTTTGAGACACCTGCCGCGTTCATTTAGGGTAGATTTCCTTGTTGGCCATCGGGGTTTTCCGGTGGGTTGATCCAGACGGCTTCCGGTAACTGGGGAGCCGTTGGAATTT
>JBASEY010000054.1:0-4553 GCA_049652745.1 bacterium
CGCTTTCCACATTCTCGGTTGATGTTGACAGGGCCTCCTATTCAAATGTTCGCCGCTTCCTGACGCAAAACCAGAAACCCTACAGGGATGCCGTTCGAATTGAGGAGATGATAAACTACTTCGATTACGACTATCCGCAGCCCACCGACGGGCATCCCTTTTCTATCACCATCGAGGGGGACAAGTGCCCCTGGAACCCCGACAGGCAGCTGGTGATGATAGGCCTTAAGGGCGAAAACCTGAACGAAAAGGATATTCCACCAAGTAACTTAGTGTTTCTTATAGATGTTTCGGGGTCGATGTATCCCGAAAATAGGCTGCCCCTTTTGAAACAGGCTTTTAAGTATTTGGTTGATCAACTTCGCCCAGAGGACAGGGTATCCATAGTTGTGTATGCCGATGCCACCGGGTTGGTGCTCGAATCCACTCCCGGAACCGATAAGCCTAAGATTAAAGCAGCCCTCGATATGTTGCAGGCAGGTGGTTCTACGGCTGGGGGACAGGGTATTCAGTTGGCCTACAAAGTGGCCAGGGAGAATTACATCCCTGGCGGGAACAACCGCGTAATCCTTGCCACCGATGGCGATTTCAACGTGGGTGTTAGCAGCACTTCGGAGCTGGTGAAGTTCATTGAGAAGAAACGTGACGATGGGATCTTTCTCACAATCCTTGGCTTCGGAATGGGTAACTACAAGGACGGGCGCATGGAGCAGCTCTCCAATGCCGGCAACGGCAACTACGCCTATATCGACAATATTCTTGAGGCCAAGAAAATGTTTGGCACCGAGCTGTGGGGAACCCTTTACACCATTGCCAAGGATGTGAAGATACAGGTGGAGTTCAACCCCGCAAGGGTGAAAGCCTATCGGCTTGTTGGCTATGAGAACCGCATACTCAATAAGGAAGATTTTAACGACGATAAGAAGGATGCGGGCGACATTGGTTGCGGCCATACGGTTACCGCCCTCTACGAAATAATCCCCACCGATTCGCATGAGCAGGTTACCGATATCGACCCGCTGGAGTACACCAAACAGGTGGTAGGCAATAGCAAGGATTTGATGAACGTGAAGATCCGCTACAAGAGGCCCAACGAGGACACCAGCAACCTCATCACCCAAAAGGTGGAGTGGAACAAGCTGACGAAGACCAACAACTTCCTGTTTGCCTCCTCGGTGGCCGAGTTTGGCATGCTGCTGCGCGAATCGGAGCATAGGGGCAACGCCTCATTTGCGCAGTCAATACAGCGGGCAAAAGGATCACTTGGGAAGGATGAGTTTGGTTACAGAGCGGATTGTCTCAAGATGATGGAAATAGCCGACATGCTGTATAGGTAAATCGTTTATTGGCCTTTCAAGAAAAAACGGGAATAATCCCGTTTTTTTTTATGCGATTTCGTAGTTATGGAATAATTTTTTGTACTTTTAGTTAATATTTTCCCATGGTTTTTCTGCAAATACACAGTACTAATTCTCAAAACTCTTGGATATGACAAAGCATAATGAAGAAAAGAAATCGGTTTCCAAACATGAAAAAAACAAAACTCCAAAAAAGGAAAAACCGCTTAATGATGATGGAACAATAAACTACGAAGCCATAGAGGATAAAAAGAAGATTAAGACACAATTTTACGAGGAGGAAATGGCAAGGCTTCAGGTGGAGCTGATGAAGCTACAGGAGTGGATAAAACACGAAAAGCTTAAAATGGTAATAATCTTTGAGGGACGCGATGCCGCAGGCAAAGGGGGTGTGATAAATACCATTACCGAGTGCCTAAACCCCCGCTATTGTCGGGTGGTTGCATTGGGTGTTCCCACTGAGAAGGAGAAAACCCAGTGGTACTTTCAGCGTTACGTACCCCACCTACCGGCGGCAGGAGAAATGGTGCTTTTCGACCGTAGCTGGTACAACCGCGCGGGCGTGGAGCGTGTTATGAATTTCTGTTCAGAGGAGGAATACATCGAGTTTCTCAGGTCGTGCCCTGAGTTTGAACGTATGCTCGTACGCTCCGGAATCATGGTGGTTAAGTACTGGTTCTCAGTGAGCGACAAGGAGCAGGAAAAGCGTTTTCAGGCACGAATAGATAACCCCATTAAGCGCTGGAAACTAAGCCCAATGGATGTCGAATCTAGGAATAGATGGGTGGAGTACTCCAAGGCCAAGGATAATATGTTTGCTCACACCGATATCAAGCAGGCACCCTGGTACGTGGTTCATGCCGATGACAAAAAGAGGGCAAGGCTGAATTGTATCAACCACTTGCTAAGTCTTATCGACTACAAAGACCTCACTCCTCCGCCAATTAAATTGCCCCCGAGGAAAGAGGACCACTCCTATGTTCGGCCGCCCATTACAGACCAGAATTTTGTTCCTGATGCATATTAATGGGTGAATTTGGGAACAGGCTTTTTTATAGGAAGTTTATCATCTTTACATTTGTTGCGTGCCATAGTAATCCGAACTCCCATAAGGGGAGTTTGGATTATTTATGATAGTTACTAATTATTTATTTCACTGATAGTTCATGGCATTGCTATGGGTTTTCGTTGTGGTGTTATCCACGCTCTACGGGGCGATGGTGGTTGCTTTCATTGTGGGGTTACTGAGAATTCCTAGGGAGAATGGTATTCCGACGAGACAACCCATCCCGATATCGGTGATAGTCCCCATTCGCAACGAGGAACACAATCTGGATGGCCTGTTGAGTTCGCTTGCCGCACAGGACTACCCGAAGGATTTTTTCGAGGTTATCATGGTGAATGACCATTCCACCGATTCGAGCAGCGATAGGGTAAACAGTTGGCGACCCGAAATGGATAATCTGCTTATGGTGGGCCTACCTCATGGTACCACAGGAAAGAAGAATGCAATGGCGGTCGGAGTTGAGAGGGCTAAGTATGATTTTATTGTACTTACCGATGCCGATTGTTCCCATCCCAAATCATGGCTTGAGGCCATGGCACAGGGATTTGATACAGAGGAAACCAAAATGGTAATCGGCCCGGTGATGATAAAATATGGCACAAATTTCTTCCAACGGATGCAAACCCTTGAACATGCAAGCCTTCAGGCAGCAACATTTGGGGGATGCGGGCTGGGTATCCCATTTATGGCCGGATCGGCCAATTTGGCTTTTCACAGGGAACGCGTGGGGTTCAACAGGGAGATGTTAAACCCTGCGCACCCGTCGGGCGACGATGTTTTTCTTTTGCATGGTGCCAAGCGACAGGGGCGGGGTGCCATTGGGTGCGTACACTCGCCACAAGCACTAGTTAACACTAAGCCGGCGGAGGGCTTAACGGAATTTTTGTTTCAAAGGGCAAGATGGGCTTCCAAAGCACCTCTTTATAGAGATGTTGTGGCCATTCTGGTTGCCTTGACAGTGTTGATATTCAATCTCATGCTACTGTTCCTCGTGGTTTCGCTCTTTTTCATCCATGGCGCGCCGTTGGCTTTGGCTACTGCCTTTTCGGTAAAAACGCTGGTGGATTTTCCCTTGCTGTGGATTTACCTTAAAAGGTACGGTAAGACATCCCTATTGTGGGTTTTTATACCTTTGCAGTTGTTATACCCCTTCTACATTGCCCTGGCCTTTGCCCTTTCGGGGATGGCTCCGGTGAGGTGGAAGCAGGATTCGGCTTAGTTTACGTATTGATTACGGTTAATGGTTGATATCAAAGGTAGGTCAGGTTCGCCCTGGCGTATTGCAGCAAGGAGGTTTGTGGGCAACAGGTTATCGTTGGCATCGGCGCTATTCATAGGGCTGGTGGCATTGATAGCCATATTTGGCTACCTCATTGTTCCCGACTCAACCCCCGGAACCAACAACCAACATTTGGAGTTGGCTACCAAGAAGCCCGGCTTTGCATGCCGATTTTTTCTCATCCCCGGTTCGGCAGCAACCCAAAGGGTTGGCATTATTAAAAAGTTTTTCCGGGGGCAAAGCAATCCCTATCGGGAGGTTCCCATCCTTTCCCATGCTTTTCGGGGTTGGGATATTGTCCTCACGGAATACGTTGAGCCGGATGACAGCATCACCATCGTATCGAATTATGGCATGGCCGGTATTCTCTTTCCTGACATTAAGCAGGACGATGTGGTATTCGCCACCGATTCGCTGTTTATCAACACTGATGGTGTGCAAAGTGCATTCTCCCGCAAAGAGTTGATTGAAAGGGTTGAGAGAAACCATATAGTCAGGCGAAAATTTTGGCTTGGCACCGACAGGTTTGGTCGCGACATGCTGAGCCGTTTGATAATCGGCTCAAGGGTATCCCTGTCGGTTGGCTTCGTTGCCGTGGCCATCTCGCTCCTCATCGGGATCACACTGGGTGCAACGGCTGGTTACTTCCGCGGTTGGTACGACGATGTGGTGATGTGGCTGGTAAATGTGGTTTGGTCTATCCCCACCCTGCTCATGGTTATAGCACTGACCATGGTTCTGGGGAAGGGATTCTGGCAAATCTTTGTGGCTGTGGGTCTAACCATGTGGGTTGAGGTGGCTAGGGTGGTGAGGGGACAGGTGATGAGCCTGCGCGAGAAGGAATTCGTGG
>JBASEY010000055.1:0-55414 GCA_049652745.1 bacterium
CCGGGGCGGCATGCCGCCCACCACTACCACCTGAGAACTCCTTGACACAGAGATTACACCTTGGCATCCTCCAAAGTGGGGAATCTTATTGGCCAAAAAGTGGGGAATTCTTAATGGCCAATCACACCTTTCTAAATGGCTATGTAAAATCTTATTTTAGGGCCGAAAATAATGTAAACACCTAAATTATAGAACAGATGATAAAAATGGCAAGAAAAATTGTGTTCTCATTATTATGAAAGAGATCTTAAGCTTATTCAGCAGTAGACACACTTGTGGTGGAATAAAATTTTTTCACCTTGTTTTTAATTAAAAAGACATCGTGACCTTAACGAGGCCTGCTGTATTTAGCTGTTATGCTAAGGATTGACGATGTTAAACATGGGCGGCGACAGACCGCCCACAAATCGTTTAAATCAAAAAACGGTTCGAACCATGCGGAAACTCAAGTCGTGTTTTGTAAAGGTCGCATCGCTACCCCATCGGAAAGCCGATCGCGAATACTGTGCGGCTTGAGGTCATCCGCCGCCTCGTGTCACCCTTTGTGATCCGGAACCCGGCCCGACCGGGTCCGTTATGGGGTCTGTAAGATAATCACGAATCAAGATAATTACGCTAATAAGCGCAGCAATCAGGTATCTTTTGTGTGTCATAAATAGTTTCTCCTCTTTTAATAATAATAGACGATGGTATCACTATCATTTGTCAAAAATTATACTACAACTAGAATTGTATTTTTGGGGAAAGGACATTTTGTCAATAGGGATTGATACAAGTGTAAAAACTCTATATTGAACACTAATCCTTTTCGCAAACCCTTGAAAACACAAGAATCGATTTTCTGGAAAATTACTTTTAAACACGCATCAGGATCGCGCGTTTTTGAAAAAAATTGTTCGTTCAAAAGTGCTGTCTATAAATAGTTGAAAAAAATATTTTTATGTTGAATAGTTTTAATATGACTTGTTGGGATGATCTGGAAATCATTCTTTAAAAACGGTGAAAGTCGGTTTATTTTTAGAACTCGTTGACAATACCGGCTTGGGTGGTTAAATTCAGGTTCGGTTTTTGCGCCCGTAGCTCAGTCGGATAGAGCGCTTGCCTCCGGAGCAAGAGGTCGCGCGTTCGAATCGCGCCGGGCGTATAATGAAACATCCAGAAATATTATCATGTTACTGCCCTGAAAGGTCATTGAATCTCCTTGAACGTCTATCCGTAAGACTATTTCATCGATGTAAAACTTCGTTTCAGCCAATCAGCGGCATTCAGTGAACTTGTAATTGATGATCCAGACGAAATCGCGATCAGAGGATCATATTTCTTTTAGTCGACTGTTGAACGGGTCTGGGCAAGCCAGCCCTCATCATCGATCAGTCTTTCCAGTCACGATTTTTGATGTAAAAGAGCCCCCACTGAAATCGGGGGCTCTTTAAATCCTGGGATAAAGGTGGGAGATGGATTACAATCCCGCAATGAATTCTGGTGTGAATTCATAGTCCATCTGAAATAGGCCGGCAGTATTTTTTTGCAGATCGAATGTGTAAGACGGTGGATATTCCCAAGACCATAACAGTGTAGGCCAAAAGCATAAAAAGCTCAGAATCGCATTCTGAGTGTTCACTTTGTCTCGCTTGATAGCACCGGTAAAATCTCTGTAACCGGCTAACCTCAATTGAACGGTTTTGGACGAGAATGAAATATCGGTATCTGAATGCGTGTAGGGTGTAGTACCCATTCTCATGCCATCCAACCAAAGCTCGGCCCCGGATGGATTCGAATTAATGGTCGTTATGCTGGCACAACCTGCCAAAAAAACGACACTCATCAGTATAACAGAAGGCAATAACATTTTTCTTTTCATTGAAACTCTCCTTTCTAAATCCCACTCACTTTTTCACAATTCATAAATCCCGCTTGTTTTAATATTCAGCACGCGCTGAATTATACGCCCGGCCTCAGGAAAAAATCAAGCATTAACGATAGAGTATTATTGCTCACCCGCATTTAACCGTTCGTGCTGACCGCGTCTTTCACAGATGCTCAGGAAAACGACACTCAACGAAGGCAATACATTTTTCATCTCATTGACACTCTTCCTTTGAAATCCTACTATCTTTCTCATGAATCGCGAATTCTTCTGCACAATACTATTTGTTCTCGCATTCAGCACAATAAGTCCAGCCTCCGGAAAAAATCAAGCGCTGTCGATGGACTATTATTACTCACCGGTAGTCATGCAAGCGACTAGAATTTTGTCACCTGCGCTCATTTCTCCGTTCGCGCCGACCGTATCGTTAATAGATGCGGAAGCATTCATTGCCCCATCAAAATCCTCAGAATCCGTCACGACTATTGCCGATCCTCTGGTCAAAGTCATGTTTTTTCTTTACAGCAACATCTATGGCCGCGTCAAAGGTGATTCATGCCTGTTCTACCCCACGTGCTCCCACTTCAGTCGTCTCGCCATCTGCGATCACGGTCTTGTCAACGGTATCTGGATGACCGGTGGACGTCTCATACGCGCTCATTTAAACTTCGATCATTATTATCCGATCATGGAAGCGCCGGAAGGTGTCCGTTGGTTTAACCCGCCGGCCCACGAGTGCTTTAAATTTTACCGGAACGACGTTAGAAAGTTAACGCCTGTATTTCAACTTAAAACTCCCGAGCAGGATACCAATCATCATGAAAATCATTAAAGCATTATTCATCGGCGCCGTCATTTTATTCATTGTGGTCATTCATCCCTGTAAAGCATTGGATAGCAGCGATGACGATTATTGGTTCGCTTCCAGTTTAATATCAACTGAAGACTACTCTGAAGCCATCACCTTTCTGCGCCGCTATGTCTTATTCGGAGATAATCCACAGCGCCAACTGAACGCTCGGTTCATCATCGGGAGCCTTTATGCGAAACTGGATCGCCATGACCGGGCTGTATCCACTTTTCTGGGGATCATGAACGAACGTGAAATTGAACAAGAATTACGGGAGGGCGCTGCATTTCTGGCTATTCAGTCGATGTTTTTGAATGATGATTTAGCCGGTTACCATGTCTGTTTGGACCGGCTGGAGGACGATCTGGGCGAACTTTCGATCGATGGGCGCATCCAGCGTCAATACATGAAAGGTTTTCTGGGTGTCTATGCCGGCAGTCGCGACCTGGCGGAATTCCTGCCAATCGCGACCGATTTAGAACCCATTAAAAGCCGTTCCGTCGATCTGAAGAGGCAATTCGTTTTCTGGGAAGAACGAAAAATTAGAAGCCCTTTGACCAGCGCTGTTCTCTCGGCTGCTATTCCCGGCACAGGCCAATTTTACAACAGGCGCTATTGGGATGGTGTAGCCGCCATGGGTGTTGTTTTGGGAGGAGCTTACTGGAGCCGAGAACTCTTTGATCGGGGCGATAATTCCTGGGGATGGACTGTCGGAATCATTACCGGCCTTCTGTATCTGGGCCAAATCCGAAACTCCATGATCGATTCCATGCGAATTAATGAAAAAGCCGAACTAGAGTTCAAACAACAACTTATTTCTGACTACTTTCTGAAATTTACTTTCTCAGTCAAACAAGACGATATCCGTTTCGGAATCACGTTCTGAGGAAAGACAATTAAAGTTTAATGTAAGCATTCGAGATCTCGTAAAAGGGGTTAAAGGCTGCGACGATCGCGTGCAGGAGGTGCCTGAAGATCGGAGAATATCTGAAAGGGAAATCGAGTCATTTCGAAGGATCAAGAGGTGGCGAGAGTATCAAGCCCGGCAGATGCTGTTCCTTTGGAATCGGTCGGGGATGAGTTTATTGGGGTTTTGCCGGTGCCTGGAGCGGGTTATTTTGGATCTGCCCGGATGTTTTCGTCGGTATCGACGCATCAGGCGATCACGGGAATGGAATTGGCGATGCTCCAGGCGATCGACTGGAAATCAGTCAGAAAGCGGCCGCGGTGAGTACTGAAAAGTCGCGATTATTGATATAATTTCATTGACATAGCAATTATCATTGTTCAGACTTGATATAGAATTACGATAGGAATTGAAGAGCAGGATCATGATCTATTTGTATGATTCCAACCAGGAACCTGAGCTGTTCCAGAGGAGATATCAACTGGATCACGGGTTTACAATTAATTAAGGGAGGACTGCATCATGCTGAAGAGATTAGCTTTTTACATTTTGAGTGTTTTGTCTGTGTCGCTTGCTGTGCCAGCGATCTCCGATACTAATGGGCACAACACGACTGCCGCATTAGACGCCCCCGTTACAGTGGCGACGGACAACAACGGGATAACAGGATTTGAGTTATACAACAATGGAATTTTCTGGTGGTCAAGTCCGGGCAGATGCAGTGGAGAGTTCCCGCACTGGGCGCATATCAGGCTAAAGGGCCACATGGGGGCGCCAACTAGAACACCGGCATACGACTGTGAAATAATGGAGGGCGAGACAAACAATGTAGTTCGTGATGGTGTTTGCCTGTACTTTTTCAAACAAGGACGATTACACTGCAAACCCCCTGCATCAGGTAAAGAGGGTCCGGAATACTTGATTCATAATTCACCCAGTCTTCCAACGCCGAATTCACCGGTTGTCATGGAACTGGTTGATGGACAGTTGTATTTTATGGTGTTCAATTTATCAGACAAATCCAACAAGCTTTACACCATGCCTATTGATGGGAGCCGGCCTGCCCAACAGCTCCCTAATGCGGGCAAGACCGGTTCACCGGTCATAAAAATGAAACATTATCGGTATCGGGGCACCTCGGGCAAATTTGAGACAGCGCTGTTTATTTTATATAGGGACGGTCTTTTAACGCGCCGTACGCTGGAACCAGCAGGAAGTGAACGTAGCTTATCAGAAGACAAACATTTTTCCGATTTTGCACTCTCATCGGTTTTTTCTCCACATGGGACTAATTACTTTCTACTTGCGACCGAAGGCACATGGTACCCAGATCCTTCTTCAGGTCCCGGCGCTCTGTGGAGTTTTGGATTGACCTCCGGCGGATCAACCCGCAACTATACGGCCTCCGGCAGAAACCAGGTGCTCAGTGTGATGTCGGGAGGTCTTTTCACAACGTTTATCGTCGTTGGAACAGTAGTATGCAGTGATTTATGCTATTTTACCAATTTTACGATCTACCGGGGCAATGGATCGACTTGGGAACCTCTGGTTGCAGATGAGGCTGAATTATCTAATCTGCGTGTTGACGATCAAAATTTATATTATATAAGGCACAGTTTTAGTGATAACCAATGGAAAATCATGTCGATCTCAAAAGGTGCAGAACCGGTTCAAATCGATTTCGAGGCAATCGGGCTGGAAGTGACGCAGGCGGGTCAGCGGTTATCGAACGATATTCCCCTAATTGCAGATCGACGTACATTTGTCCGCGGATATTCGCGCTGTATTCAGGACAACACCGGAGGTATTGCAAGGAGACCTGGGGCTCTGTTGTACGGATTAAAAAACGGAAAACTACTACCGGGATCTCCAATCAATACGGAAGGAGGCAGTGCTATTGTTCCATTGAATCCGGAACTGATCGATCTGAGAAATGATCTTTCTTCCAGTTTTCTCTTCCAGTTACCTGATTCATGGACACAAGAGGGCGAGATTATACTGACGATGACAGTCAACCCTTATAACGCTATTCCTGAAACCGGTAATGCCCCTAATCTTATCAGTACGACTGTGAAATTTAACATGAGATACCGTCCATGCCTGGCTTTTGTACCTGTCAAGGCCGACAGCGGGGGTATTTACACGCCGTACAAAATTGGATCACAATTCCAACTTGTCCTTAACAGGGTGGGATCTTTGCTGCCGATACCCGGTTTCTGGACAAGATATGTGGGGGTGCTCTTGATGAATGGAGCTGATCCCTATATTTTTCCGCATAAAGATAACCCAGATGCCAAGGGAGATAGTCAGGCATTGGCACAACTCAACAGTTACGAGTTTTGGAACTCGTATATGGGCGATTGGGGTGAAGATTGCCATCCGTCTAACATCTTCGTCGTGGGCATGGTTCACAGCAAAACAAAATGGAGAGTCCCCGGTTGCGCATGCGGCAAATCTCAACTTGCTATGTTCCCGCCGATAGCCGAGAGAGGTGATGACTGGGCGCGACCAAATTGCGGCCGAACCGTGGCTCACGAACTCGGTCACAATTATGGGCGGGGCCATATAAACTGCGGCGGTCCGCCTGAACCGTATGATTATCCTCCGTTTGACCCATGTAACCTGGGTCCATTGGGTGACTGGACTGAATATTGGGGATTTGATCCAATCTGCCGGAAGGTTATTCGGCCGGATGTTGCTCGAGACCTGATGACCTATGGAACAGACCAGTGGACGTCCGGTTTCACATGGGAAGCGATTTATAACAGAGTGCCATCAGGGACCTCTGCGCTATCACTGCAAGATCTTCCGAAATACGGCGTGTCTTCGGGTCAACCTGTTCTGTTCCTCAATGGTATCATCTATCCAGATGAAGAGTATGCCCATCTGATGCCTGCCTATCTATTCGACGATCAACGCTGCACCGCACTGATGGAGATCTGGCCGGAAATCAGACCTCGTCCAGAACAGACAAACGGTCGTGAAACACCGGAGTATGCAGTTTGTTTCCGCGATGCATCGGGTAGCCTACTGAGCATGCAAAACCTTGATGTATACAATATCTGGGACAATAATGACCGAAAAGAATTTTATTTCGGTCAACCGATCGCATTTCCAGCCGGAACCGCTTCCATTGAAATTGTCGATGATTATGGTGTAATTGCTGAGAGACCTGTAACGTCTCACGCTCCCAGTATCTATGTCACCGCACCCTACATCGATCCTTCCCTTAAGATGCTTGATATCAGTTGGAGCGTTTTCGATACCGATCAGACCGAATCACTAGCCTATACCGTCCTGTACAGCTCGGATAATGGTTCTAGCTGGATTCCATTGCTGATGGATTACACCCTTCAACAAGCCAGGATCGATACCAAATATCTGCCTGGCGGTCCCCAGGCACGTATTGCCGTCATCGCGACCGATGGTATCAACGCCTCGATGGCGATCACACCACCATTTGCCATCCCTTATAACAAACCAGTTCCCCTTATTGATGGAATTGTTGAAAATCAGTGTCTCAAATTCGGCCAGATTACGGATTTGATGGGTATGGCTATGGATGCTGAAGATGGGAGCATCCCCGATGAAAGATTGTCCTGGTATCTGTACGGAAAGACATCCTACACGGGTACTGGTTCGCTCTTCACTCTTAAGAATCTGTCGCCCGGTCCGTACACTGTAACCCTGAGAGCTGAGGATTCCGATGGAATGGTTCAGGAATTTTCGCTGAATTTTTCCGTGCTGCCAATAGCCGTACCAGAAAGTAGCCATCCGAAATTTGACGGCATCAGTTCTGATCCCGCATGGGACAATGCGGAATGGATTTATGTTTCACTTGCTGATGGCAGTGTTGCTGAAGCGGGTTTGATGTATGCTGATAACACGCTCTATGCCTGTTTTTCACAATTGATAAAGGCTCAAAGTGGTTCATCCCCCATGATGGTGGGTATCAGAATTGATCCGAATGCCTCCATGGATCCCAATGCACAACCGGATGATCGCGGATTTTTTGTCGATGAGGAGGGATTGACGTACCAGGCTGTCGGCAACGGCTCGGCAATGCCATTTACCGATCAACCCGTCCCGGGTTTTGATGCGGTTGTTTCCATCACAGGTTCGAGGTGGAGCGCGGAAATGAAAATCGATAAATCGCTGATAGGTGGCTGGGATCACCAGGCAGGAATGATGATAGATCATCGTTCGGTATCAGGGTCAGCTTCACATCATGTATGGCCCCCCGCTGCGCAGGGAAACAACCCCTCAAGCTGGGCGGAGATGTATTTTGGAATACCGCCGGGCTGCGGAAACCGTCCGCCCATTGCGTTCGCCGGGTCGGATTACAGCGAAATCATCGTTGAATCAAGACCATTGTATCTTGACGGAACCGGCAGTTATGATCCAGATGATGATATCATCAGCTACCAGTGGTTTCAAACGGGCGGCCCTGAAGTAACACTGATCGATGCTGATTCCGCCTGTCCGCATTTCATGGCGGACAGGGTCTGGTCTGTGACCGATTTGACTTTTACTCTGTATGTCAGTGATCCCTATGTAACCGGCGAGCCGGCACAAGTGACGGTCACATTGCTTCCTGTCAAAACGATAGTCGATGATTTCGGTGTTAAACTGGATCTGCCGCTGCAGGGAAGACCAGGTGAAAAGTTTTTTGTCAATGCAACCCTTGTCAATCCGGGCTCAATGCGTACAGATGTGCCGTTTTTCTGTATTCTGGATGTCTATGGCATGTTGTTTTTCTTCCCGAGTTGGATTCAATATCCCGAGGGAATTGATTGTGAATTCATCGATGTGCCCGCTGGCTTCACATTAAAAACCATTATTCCGGAGTTTATCTGGCCTCGCGATGCGGTAGGTCCAGTATACAACCTGTATTTTTATGCGGCTTTTCTGACACCCGATCTCAGCGCCATCGATGGCTTCTGGGACGCCGTCTCGTGGGGATACGGCCCTTGAGCTTGTAAGGAATTATCAAATCGACGGCTGTGACGCGCCAGCTCAGGAACCCGATCCCAACCCCGGATTGTGCAGCAATCTGAAACAGGTTTTGGGGGCTAAACTGACAACACACCATGCGCCGTACCAGAAGAACTGTGGGATAGAGTTCGAGAAACTCAAACAAGACGAGAACCAGCGGAAACTTGTCCTGGAAAAGAAAGACGAACTGCTGTTATCCCTGTAACTGACAGTTGTTTCTGAAATCAGAACCCGCACTGAAGACGAGATTTTGGGATCACATCACAGCATGCAACCGAGTACATGTGATGACCAGATAGCGGCTTTACCAGAGCGTTTCTGCAAGGTTAGAGAAGCTGCTGCAGAGGAAGTTGACAAAGCAATAGAGTACATTGATATTCCTGATCAGATATTCAAAACAGAGATGATATTGATCTTTGGCCCAAAACCGTTAAAGCATCGATCATGAAAAAGCGAGATGAGGCTGAATGACCTGTAAGGATAGGATAGCGTAATCATAAAGCAGAAAATCAGTGGTTCATATAAGAATTGTATTCTGGGAAAAACGTTCACCAACACTGCCTATAGAGATTCAGGAGACTCTTACATAAACCTATAAGTGTTGATATTTATTTCCACCAACCATAACAATGGCACGTTCACACACACACAATAAATTAATATAAATTTACAACGGGTCCCAACACGATGCTGAACCCAGGCCCGCCAAAAAGATCAATTGAGCGTCTTCGGCGGATACCACTCCATCGCCGTTGCAATCTGCAGCACATTCCTCCTCAAAAGTCGGTGAATATAACCCTATCGCCGTCATAAAGGCCAATTGAGCATCATTGGCGCTGATCACATCATCCCCGTTGATATCGCCATTGTGAATACAAAGAGGTGTCGGGGTATAGGTTGGAGCCGGTGTGGGCGTCGAGACGGATGTGCAATCCTGCGTACAACTGACTAGAACATCATCGATGTTCCAGCCGGAAAACGCCGCCATGTAATCCGTCGGACCCATGCACCAACGCAACCGAACATCACTGTACCCTGCCGCCCAATCCGTGATGTCGAATTCATGATAGGACCAACGGGTTTCATAAAGAGAACCGCCTATATGCCGCCAAAGCAGATTCCAAGTGGAACCTCCATCATTGGATATTTCGACAGATGCATGATCGAAAAACCAACTTTCAAGGTTGAGCCACCGCCAATAACTAAAAATAACCTCGTCGACATCCGAACAATCGAACGGCGTCGTCGTTAAATAAGTTTCCGGCAAATCATTCTGGTAATATCCGTCAAGATTATAGCCGACAATGTGGGTGCCGGTATAACCGGACGGAGGATTGCCCAGAATACCGGATGCCGGACCCCACTCCCAAAGATTCTCATAAATCCATTCAGGATCCGTATCCATGTTTTGCTCCATGATCACTTTCAATTCTTTCGTAATAGCAAAATAATATGACCCGTTGTTGAAATCATCCGTGCGGTTTCGGCTGCGATCGATCGCGAAAATCGAGAAATAATAAATACTGCAACCATCCAAATCCTTGATAAAAACGGAGTGTTCAGTAGTAAATTTTTGTTTGGTCACCACGTTTTCCGGCGGCGCCTGATCACCCCAGATCAACCCGGTCAATGCCGGTTCATCGGTGTTCCAAGATACTGTTAATGAATCGACTGTAACAGCAGCGACCGTGACGTTGGAAATGATCGGTCCTTGACAGTCGACAAATACCGTTTCAGTAATCTCACGTATTTCGCCTTCACAATCCTGATCCAGGTAAACAGCTTGGATCATATCCCCGTCGACAACCCGTAAATATCCATTACCGGAAAATATTTTCGAAGTCATGATCGTCCCGACAAATTCTGCTGTATTGGGACCGGTTTCCGTCAATAACACGCCGACGGGTAAGGGATTTGAATCAGAGCTGATAGTGACAGTAACAGTCTGGATGCTTGTCGGATTGGTATTCAGGTCTGAATCATAAACTGACAATGTTATGTTTTCGGAACAATTGTAAAACGGTTGATCAAGAACGATAACACCGCATTCTGCCGGCCCGGCGGTTACCAGGCTTTGCTGCGGAAAAATATTTTGACCTGAAACCGTAATCAATACATCGCCTGGTGTTTGGGGAAAAAGTTCAAATACTGCGATTCCATCCTGACCGGTTATGCGGGTCTGGTGAATATCATTGTCTTTCCAGACACAGACGACAGCGTCTTCGATGGAACTGTTGCCGTCACCGACTGAAACCATGAATTCTGTTTTTCCCATCGAAATTGTCGACGGATGGGAAACGACCGGGCTCATGTAGGCATCCGATCGAAACATCAAAGAACAGTCACCGAACAGCACATATTGGTTCATGACATCTTCGGTGCCATAGACAACTCCATAGAAATCATACATGTGTAGAATACCGCCAAGTATCATTTGCCCCAGGATATAGTTACCTCCGGGTATAGTTCCAGTGGTGTTTCCGGTAAGCGAATAGGTCAGGCCCAAAAACATCTGTGCCGGTTCATGCCAGGAACAGGAGGTCGAAGAACTGAACATACCGATGGCGCCTTTACCGCTGTTTTTCATCCAATGTTCAGCAAAACAGTCCACCGGACCGATAAAGTATCCGTTCGAACAGGAACCGTCCACGACAAAGGGCGTGTAGTATCCATTAGTCAGAGCATCGACATCATCACTGTGAAAACGTGGATTTACCCAATATGTACTGCCTCCGTGACCCAGATAAGACACCCAAAAACGACCTTCGTTTACGGCTTCCCGTATCTCGTCTTCACCATGCCCCAACGACTGATAGATTCGATCGGCCGTCGCATCGGGATTATGCATCAATAAACAGGCTTCCATTTCCTGTGAATACTCTTCGTCCGTCGGGCCGGAACCCTCATTACACGCTAAACCGGCGAACTTGTCGAGCCAGGTTCCAAACCCTTCCGGCGGCGTCTGTTCATAAGTCAGAATTTTGTCCAATTGAGCGTTCAATTCATCGGAATTTTGTGCGCTCAATCTTGAAATCAGTGCATCGGGAATTAAATCCGATCCCTCGAGCAACGTGAATTTTGAATCGGAAGCACAACTGGCAATGCCGAATAAGGGCTGAAGCTGCGGTCCGTCACCGACAAGCAAAATGTAAACCGGTTTTGAATCCCATGTATTCCAAATGTACTGTAAGTAAGAATATATGGCTTTGCCTGTCGTTCCGCTAATGTCCGAACTCACCAAACGAGCATCGATACCTCGCTTGGTTTTCCAATCGATAAACAGTGCCATATCGGATATCAAAGAACTGTGACAAATGACCAACATCGGCTCAGGGGCGGTCTCGATACCGATATTCAATAAATCAAAATTCAGTAAATGAGATTTATAAAGTGAATAGAAAGTTGGAAAAACACGTTTTGGGCCAATATCCTGCCGGCTGTTCGTGGTAATAGTGATGGTCATATTCGTTGCAGCGAGAAGTTCTTCCGTCACAGGATTGATACGCAGCGGGTTGATCTCGATCGTGACAAAACGAAAGTCACGCATCCAGGCATCCTGAGATATTCGGCCCCAATCAGCGGGGTAAAAAGCGTTTTGTTGATAGATTTGGGAATCCAATGTGAAGGGTGGCAGGGGCTCAGATCGTTTGGTGCTGGGTTGAACCGGCCAAACGGTGAAACGGTCTAATTGAACAGCGTCGATAACATCGATTTTGAGATCGACGACTGCATCAGGCGGCACGATGATATTTTTTCGTATCGCCGGTATTTGGGGAGCGCCTGTCTGCATCAACCAGCCGTTTTCAGGGATTTCCGGCAAGATGTATTCATTGGAATCATTGGTCTTTTCGATCGCCTCGATCCCGGGTACATGCAGGGTGAAAACAGTATCGTTCCCCACCATCTTTAAGGATCCAACTGATGGATAACGGTTATCGAAACGTTGTTCGAACGGAACCCAATAGCCATAAACGGACACACAACAGGTAAACAACAAAAATAGGAAAGATAATCGTTTCATGTTTTTCTCCTGCCAAATATGGATTCAGTGTGCTGAAAACAGATTAAAAAGCACATTTTTCACTATATTCTACCGGTATTTACGATTTTCTTCAACATTACCGGTATTTTTATACCAGAAAACATAAATTTCCAGCAATACTGAAGACAGAAAAATTTAATGTTTTGAGCCTGATTTCTATCAGAATATAAGATGATTAATTTTGAAGAGGACTTTTATCCCAAGGTGTACTGGTTTCGACCATTTTCTTTACTATCATACATCAATGTATCGACACGTTTTAAGACACTTTCCAACGTATCATCGTGTCTGGAAAGCGTGGCTCCAAGTGAAACGCTCACGGAGATATTTTCGTCGTCCAACGTCAGATAGGCGCTTTGCACGATGGTCTTTATTCGGTCGGCTATTGTGACCAGCTCTTTTTCAGTGTTGATTTGAGGCAGCAAAATCAACAGCTCATCACCGCCCCAGCGAGCCAAAGTGTCATTTTTACGCAACAAGTTGGCGATGGTACGGGTGACCATCAGTAAAACCTTGTCTCCGACATCGTGCCCGTGTTTGTCGTTGACGGACTTAAAATAATCGATATCGATAAAAACGACACCAAAATTTCGGCCGGAGATTCTCATTTCTGTTTGGCGGACATCGAACATCCTTTCAGCATAGCGACGGTTGCCGATTTTCAGTAAGGGATCGGATAAGCTCTCTTTTGTCTGTCGTTCCAGCTCTTTGAAAGTAAAGGTATCCTTTGAGTGTTCAGAAAACACTTCTATGGCGCCGATAATTTCGTCTTTTTTGTTTCTGATAGGAGATATCCGCACATAGACAGGAATTCGATGGCCTTCTTTATGATGCAGAAAGACAATGGCTTCTCTTTTTTCGCCGTCTTGGAGTGTTGAATGCAAAGGGCATCCACTCTTGCATAAATCCAGCCCGACAAAATCAATATGGCTCAGGACATTGTCGGCACACCGTGTCCCAATGACTTCCGATGCTGAAAACCCCGAGATTTCTTCGGCGGCTTTGTTCCAATACAGAATTTTCTTGTTTTTATCCACAACATAAGCGGCATCGAAGAGGTTATCCAAAAACGACTTATATATATTCATATCTCCATCCGTTCAAACCGTATAAAATCCTTTCCTTCTAATAAATTCCACTGGAATATAAAGAATACGGAAAGTTTGTTGTTTATTTTTCCGCTCAAGCCACCACTTAACTCAAGCGAAAAGCCGAATAATTATAGCAAAAACGATGAAAAAACGCAAGGAAAAGCGGATTGGCTATCGACTCTGTTATTTCCAATATTCGCAAAACTCCAGCTAAATAGATAAGAGGAGACGTTTTGAAAGAGACCCAGGATCAATCACATTGGCAGGTTGTGGAGAGAAAATATTATAGATATTTTTTTGACAGCATTGACCGCAATATATCGTTGGTTGCTCGGGTATTTCTTTCTATCGACACAAAACAGATAATCATTTGGCCGAAGGCGATAAGCATGATACCTGCGATCACAATAGGCGCTCCTACAGCAAATCCTGAAAAGAGGGCTTTCTCAAAGTCAATATAACGAGGAGTATTTGCCGTTATGGCTGCGAAAGCGATGATACCACCTATGATTCCAAGCCAACCCAGTACCACAAAAAAGCTACCGTAACCCAATAAAGTTTTGAATTCATAAGAGGTTTCATGATAAGAAGAAAAGACTTTGTCCTCTTCACGCCGATTCGATATGTTTATGGGTTCATTAGAATTAACCAGTTGAGCGTCCTCCGGAACAGTGACTGTCGTGCCGCAGGTTTTACACTCTGCCACTTCTCCTTTTTTTAAAAATTGAGTTATTATGGTAGAATCACAGTTACTGCAACTAAACTTGTAAGCCATCTCGATCAACCTCCTGTTTGGATTTGTCAATGTAATCGTCAGCAATATAAGCAATCGCACAATTCTTTTCAATAGACTTGAATACCTGTATTTGTAGAGGCTTGCTTCCGGATTTATTGATGGTTATGATTCAACGGTCTTTGCGCTGTGATCGGCGGACTTGATCCATAGATCGCCGAAAACAGCCAGGTTAACATGAACACCAGCTTAAAACGCTATTAGGAAAGGAGACGCCCTTATGATTATTAGAAAACTTCAAGACCTTGAAATCATGCCGACCGCCCATAAAGTGGATGCCCGCAATATGTATGACACACCGGATGCGGTTATTACGATTCTTACCCTGCAACCCGGCCAGGCTCTGAAACGCCATATCACCCCTGTGGACGTTGCCTTTTACGTGCTCAGCGGCACCGGCATCGTCGAAATCGGTGAAGAAAAGCTGGAGGTTTCAGCGGATACGCTCGTAGAAAGCCCAAAAGATATCCTTCACTGCTGGTATAACGAAAGCGACAAACCGCTTCGCGTCATGGTTATCAAGGCCCCGCGCCCCACACGCAAAACAGTGTTTGTCGGAGATTGATGACGTCATTCTCCAGCCTTGACGCCATGTCGATAAACTGATTATTTATCGATAAAAACACCTTTGATCGGGCTTCCCGCATAGAAAACGACGTTTGTACCGTTTGCCGGAAGCCTTTATTGTTTATTTCAGACGACAATTCAACAGATCTCAGAAGACTGAATGCAGCTGAACGCTCTTAAGCCGGATTTCGAGCCGGCTGATTTCGGCGCCCGTGAACCGGGACTCTGATTTCGGGTTGTTCGGCCGTATCCGTTTTGATTATCAATTGCGACTGGAAACGTTCACCACTGAAATCGACCGGAAGCGTCATTTCGATGGTCACGGTTCCTTCCGTATCCGGTTCAGAAACGCTGACGACGGCGGTTTTATCATTGCATATCACTTCCAATACTTTGAACGGCGTGTCTTCAGTCCGCTTCAAACTGATAGATCCGGCAAGCGGATCATTCTCGGAGGCGGATCTCAGCACCAAAGCTTGCGGGCTCACTTCGACAGGGCCTAATATCTCACCGGTAAAATAAATGTCATAGGTGGTCACTTTGTCCAATTCCGCCGTCACCACGATCTTGTCGCCGAAACGCCCGATAGGAATAGCGTCGGTCGGTGTGATAGTCAACGTGGCCTGTCGGTTTTTGCCCTCGCCTGTGTCGTCGAGCTTAATATCATAATATTCGGCATGATGCTGATTATCGACCGCAACAGACAGTATTTTGACGTCCGGTAGCTTGGCTCCGGTGGCCGTCAAAATTTTCGGCTCGATCTCCTGCCTTTTCAATCGTCCCAAATTGATACGCTGCGGCTCAAATGCGAATAAAACCACAATGTCCGCAGAAACTTTGAGCTGCACATTTTTATTGTCAGGATCATTGGTAGTCACGGTGATGTTCTTGGTCAATTTTCCATGTCTGCCGACTGTTTTGAGTGTAACATCTATACTTCCTTCCCCGCCCGGGGGAATTTCTTCGGCGGATGACAGCGCCGCCGTGCAGCCTCACCCTGCCCTGACTTTTTCAATGACGAGTGTTTCACTGCCGCGATTCACGAATATAAATTTATTTGTCGCTTCATCACCTGCCGCGACCTGACCGAAATCATACTCCAAAGTCTCGAACGAAATAACCGGACCGGTAGCTCCAGGGATCAACTCGACGACTTTTTTCTGTTCCTCAGTATTTGTCGATGCAGGCGTCGATGTGCAGGCGCTGAATATAACCATACCCATCAACCCGAAAATGATTGTTAGATAGAGCGAGTGTTTAAGTGAAATCATTTATAGCTCCTAATGACGCAGGTTGCTCATCGTTTCGTCGACTGACGAAACAAAAAATCAGGGTAATTTCCCGCCGAAAACTTGTCAAGAAGGCAGACTCGGAGAAGAAAGAAATCGTGTAACAGTAACACTCTCGTTTTCTCTGAGGCAGTCTTTTCTTATGGAAGAATTTTGCTGTTAAACGGCTATACCTGGAGGTGGCAATTCTTTGACAAAGATCATTTTACCGTCACCAGGAGCATAGAAATCTTTCAAAATAGCTTCAAGGTTGTAATGCGCCGAGAAATAAAATTTTTGGGTCGGCGCATATTTTTCTTTCGAGGAGGTTTCGATGTAAATTCGTCCCCCTCCCATATCGGCAATGATCTTTTCCGTCTCGGCAAGCAGTTGTTTTCCCAGCCCTTTGCCCCGAAAATCATCGTGAACCGCTATCCAGTACAGATCAAAACTGTTGTTTGTTCCCGCAATACGACCGAAACACGAATAGCCGGCTGTTCTGCCGTCAACTTCCAAAAATAGAAAATGATATCCGCTGACTTCACAGCCTTGGCTCAAAGCCGTCTCGGCCAGCTCAACGGCTATAGCGACTTCTTCGGCGTTGAAGAACCCTGAGGATTGCACAATGGTCCGAATGAGTTCCGGGTCGTTACTGTTGATCAAATTGCGAAAAAATTGACTCATAAATCAGGTCGATCCGGTGTAACGGGCGTTTTGGTCGGATCGACACTATCCTCCACTATGCGTTGAACAGCCGCAGCATAACGGTATCCTGTCCTACTCACCGCAGCCGCAAACCCCGCATCTTCTGAAAGGCAGGGATTGGCATTGATCTCCAGAATCCAGGGTTGCCCGTTTCGATCGACCCTGAAATCGACCCTGGCATATCCCCGCAGGTTGAACGATCGCCAACATGCCAGCGACATCGCTTTCAAGCGCTCCAACAGAGCTGAATCCGATGCCGGAAAATCGAATTGCCGGATGGTGTGACGATATTCAAATGAATCCGTGTCCCATTTTGCTCGATAATCCACAATTTGCGGTTTTGCCGGACCGAAATTCTTGAAAACAATTTCCGCCGGATGCAACATCTCGACACCCGTTGAGTTCGCCAATAGCGCCATGTTGAACTCCCGCCCGTCAATAAACCGTTCAGCAAACCAATCACCGCCCAAAAGACGCTTTTTGCGGTCGATGGCCGCCACTATCTCAGATATGTCTTTTACTTCGATAACGGAATCGTGATCCATGCCGAGCGAAGCATGCTCCCAGACCGACTTGACGATCCATTTTCCATGAATAGGCTTGCATCCACCATCACCGTTTTTCGGGGTAATCCATTCAGGGGTGTTCAAACCGGAAGCAGCCAGAATTTTCTTGGCCAGGATTTTGTTGGATGTCACGTAAACCGCATCCATCGGACAACCGGTATAAGGTATATGGAGCGATTCCAGCAATGCCGGCGCGAAATGCAGCAAAGATCCCTTTCCATCGACGGATTCGACAAGATTGAATACGATGTCGGGCCGATGATCCAGCAGCGATGTTTTGACGGCTTCCATATTTAGATCGAAAGGAAGTTTCGTCACGGTGTGCCCGTTTTCTGTAAGCGCCTGAGTTATTGACCGGATTTGCTCCAAAACATCCAATTCGTCCGGTAAGGGGTTATCGCTGATGCGATTGTAAAGGATGATGATTTTCATGGCATCGAGATTGAGGATGTGAAATCCAGGTCTGCCGGCGGCACATTTTTTAAAGGCAAAATCTGGTCGGCAAGGCGGGCGGCGGCTGAAACGCCGGCTTGGGCGGACCGTTTTAGGGCGGATGTGACGATTGCACCGATCAGTTCGGCATATGAAATGCCTTTCAGCCTCGCCAGGATGCACAAATCGGAATACGAAGGATTCAGGCCGGCCAGAGGATTGATCTCCAGAAAAGAGGGCTTACCACCGTCGGCATCCAGGCGAAAATCGACACGGCCGCCGTCACGACAATGGAGCGCACGCCAAATACCCAGGGCGAGCCGTTCCATCTCCTGAGCAAGCCCGCCGGAAATAACGCTGTATTTGACTCGCGTCTCCCACTCCGCTTTGTTCAAATAGGAATAACCTCCCGATTCGGCTTCACCTGTCAATCGCACTTCCATCACACCGATGGCTTTCGCTTCGTCATCAGTACCGATAATGCCTACCGTAAATTCCCTTCCAGGCAGATAGGTTTCCACCAATACGGGTTGACGATAGGTTTCCAGCAGTCTGAGGCAGACGTCACGTAAAGCGGCGGCGTCGGTGACAAGAGAATCGTCGGAAATGCCTCGGCTGGTTCCTTCCGCTATCGGTTTGACGAAAAGCGGAAAAGGTATCCGAATGGCCGTGATGTCCTCGGGTTTGCGCACAACGGCAAAATCCGGTGTCGGGAACCCCAATGATTTGATGATGTGCTTGGTCATGCCTTTGTGTAGAGTCAGCGACATCACCATTGGGTCTGAGAATGTATACGGGATACCGCATGCTTCCAGAATAGCCGGAACCTGAGCTTCGCGGCCGAAACCGTCAAGACCTTCCGCGATGTTGAACACCAAATCCCACCGCTCACCGTCGGCGATACGCCGTATCAAATTCAGCACATGACCGATCCGACAGGTTTGAAATCCCATGTCGTGCAGCACGGCGTCGATCGCATCGATCGTTTCGATACAGTCGAATTCCGCGACGGCTTCGCGATCGAAACCCAAAGCCATATACTCTTCACGTAGATCGTATGTCAGACCGATTTTCATTGTCGCTGCTCATTCGCATCTTTATCGGTGTCGCAGCAGTCCTGTTTCGATTGACATGGTGTCCCGGCGCACGGTCTTTTCAAATCCGGGTATCGGTATGTGTTACCGGAATAATTTTCCATGACCAGATCCGTTCCTTCATACCCATGAATATAGTCCGGCAGCAGCGGAATTTTTCCGCCTCCTCCAGGGGCGTCGATGACGTAGGTCGGGACGGCATAACCGGATGTGTGGCCGCGCAGAGCACGAATGATCTGTAGTCCGGCATCGACAGATGTTCTGAAATGCGCCGATCCGATAATCGGGTCACACTGATACAGATAATAGGGACGGACACGGAAGCGGAGAAGACCATGCATCAGTCGTTTCATGACATCGGGGTCATCGTTGATGCCGGAAAGTAAAACGGTCTGGCTTCCCAGCGGAATACCGGCTCCGGCAAGCAGCTCGCAGGCTTTTTGAACTTCCGGTGTCAGTTCGTCAGGGTGCGTGAAGTGAATGCTCATGTATAACGGGTGATATTTCTCCAGCATTTTCACCAGGTTCGGTGTGATCCGTTGCGGCAGAACAACCGGCGCCTTTGTGCCGATCCGGATGATCTCGACATGCGGAATATCCCGAAGCGCTTTCAACAGCCATTCCAGTTTGTGGTCGCTCAGCGTCAGTGGGTCGCCTCCTGAAACGATGATATCTCGTATCTCTCGATGAGCTTGGATGTATCGCAAGGCGGCTTGCCAATTGGACATCGATGATGGATGGCGGCTGGCATCGCTCATGATGCGGGTTCGGGTGCAGTATCGGCAGTAGGCGGAACAGTAGTTGGTGACCAGGAACAAGACTCTGTCGGGGTAGCGATGCACCAAGCCGGGAACCGGGCTGGTGTCGTCTTCAGACAGCGGATCCACAGCCTCGCCCGGGCCGGCGATCGCTTCCCTGAAGTCGGGAATCATCGTTCTGCGAATCGCGTCATCCGGATTGTCTGGATCGATCAGGCTTGCATAGTAAGGAGTCACGGCAAACGGCAGTTTGCCGCCGGCCCGATCAAAAGCCGCTTTTTCGATTGCAGACAGTTTGATTAAGCGTGATATACCCTGCTGAGTCGTGATCCTGTTCTGGAGTTGCCAATGCCAGTCGTTCCACTGTGCCGGGGTGACACCAGGATAAAACCGGCTTTGAAATGAATTACCGGTCTGTGGTGTCGGCGGCGCGGTCCGGCGGGTTTTCCGCAAGGCCGGGAGACGCGTACCCTTTTCCAGGTCGGCATGGACTCCGTTGAGTGTTAAAAGAGATGTCGATTGTATCGATGGAGGTTCTTCCGGATCGCAATGTATTGGTGAGGTTGCGCCCGGAGGTTCCCCTTCTTCAGCGCGAACCACTGAAGAAGAGGGTTTCATGAAGTTGCTTGAGTCTTCCATTTTTCCTTTCCGCTCCTTTATCGAGAAGCAATTGTTTTAAGCAACCCGGAATGATCATGACTGAAAAATTCCGGCAGAACATTTATTAACCCTCCTTGTATACAACAGGATCCCACAGCGCAGGGACTCATCCTGTTGTCTTAATCTTTATATTGACCCTTTTTTACAATTTGTAAACACTTTTTTTTCACCTGCCGCGCTCACGGGGATGGAGAAGGATTTTGTAAGGTTTTGATCGCTTTTAAATTTTCCGCGAATGAACGCGAATACCGTCTCAATCCGCGGTGGGGACCTCATCCCCCCAAACCCCCCTTCTCCATGAATAGAGAAGGGGGGCTGACAGGCGCTGTTCCTGGTTTCTAGTACAGGGTTTCTGGTTGGTTTTTCGGTTGATGGTAAGATTTTTAAATCAAACTTGAAAATTAAAGGTTTTAAAGTCTAACCTTTAAAGAAATATATAGCGCTTGCTGAATAAAATTTTATTGATTTTTAAACCTAATTCGCGTTCATTCGCGTCCATTCGCGGTTCTTCCCGCTCCCCGCTTCTCTTGCCCGCCGACGGAAAGCCATCGCAGACTGATATTAATGAGCCAGCGGATCAGCACAGCCTTCCGTTCCGGAGAGTGCGGCGAGGAAAATGGCTTGAGCATCGATCGAGGACACATTTCCGCTGGCGTCACAATCCGCGGCGCAGGCTTCGGCATATGTCGGTGTCATCATTCCTAGCGCGATGAAGAACGCCAACTGAGCGTCACGGGATGAGAGCATCCCGCTGAAATCCACATCGCCATTATGGATACACGATTCTTCATAGACAGCACAATCGCTCATCGCCGATTCCCGGCAATAGGTAAAAGCCGACACTCGATAGAAATACGACAATGTCTCATCGATCGTATCATCCAAAAAATCGTTGACATAAATTTCCGCTAGAAACTCCATATCGTCTTCGGCACAACCGGTTTCAGATCGATATACCCTATATCCTTCCGCTTTCTCCACTTCAGGCCAGGACAGATAAAGTTGATCGGGTCCGACCAGATCGATCTCGATGTCCGTCGGGGCGGCCGCGATCGGG
Source organism: bacterium (assembly GCA_049652745.1). Lineage (GTDB taxonomy): Bacteria > CSSED10-310 > CSSED10-310 > CSSED10-310 > CSSED10-310 > JBASEY01. Next base: position 21,653 of record JBASEY010000055.1, read on the forward strand.
CAGGGCAATGGAACACCCATGGTAATACAGTGAATGGCTCCATTGCTATTGATGATGCTGCTGCTGTCGACACCGACGATTTCGTATCCCGGCATCGCTGCTTCGTAGATACCCAAAGCGGTTGAATCCAGGGATATGCCGTAAGTCGGCACGATGACTTTGTTGTTGACGATCAAAGAATTGGTGTAGCATCGGTAGTTGTTGCCCATCGGTATCCGGATGATGTTATAAGGGTTGCCGTTCGAGGCGACCAACGATTCCAGCAATGCGGCATTGTTTTCAAGGATGGTGTAATCCTGATGGCCTGGATTGGCCTGGGCGAGCAGGATAGTGTCGATATCCAATAGTTTGCAAAACATGTCCAGATGGCCGGTGCCATCCCCTGTCATATGCGTCAAAACGACCAGGCGTTCACAGCCGAAATAATCCCGCATGATTTGGTTGACCTGCGCTTGGGTGTATTGGTGACTGTTCTGATCATAAATCCGGTTTGAGGCAAAACACGTTCCGCACCCGTCGGCCATGAAATTACCGCCCTCGTATAACAGATTGGTTTTATAAACAGGTATATCCCACTGTGTGCCGAGCCAAGAGGGAAACCCATCATCGTACGGGCGGGGTCGATCGTAGGAAAAATCGATGATTTCAGGGTCGCCCTGCATATTATAAATCCAAGAGGGTCCATAATCCCGCATCCAAATACTGTTGCTGGCGGAGACGAGAAATCGGATATTTGTCATGGGGATACCCCAGGAAATGATCTTGTTGGTGACGGTTGTCTGGGTTGAGGAATTACTAACCCAAATCCAGACCAGGCCTTCCGCTTGAGCTGCTCCGATCAAACCTCGGTAGGTCGATTCGAAGTCGGAGCCGGTGAAACGAATCAGAATCCCTTCCATGGGCCAATATTCCGCCATCGATACGGGATTGTAAACCGGAGGCGCGTCCACATCCCGGTTCGGGATCGGCCACAATCCCAGTTCACGCATACGCGCTTCTTCTTCGGTTTCACTTTTCGGAAGGATGACGCTATTATCGACTTGATCGGAAAGCGAAGAAATCGATAAAACCGTCGGTTCGTCGGCGAAAGAAGCGCTGTTCAATACAACCGTCATAACGATTGCAAAGAAAACAATTGTTATTAATCCTTTGAGGATCGAAACCTTCATCACTGAAACCTCCTGAAAAAAACATCTGCGCTGATGCGCCAGACATTAATATACAATTTTAATGCCAAATATTCTTGTCATATTTAGACGATTGCATCGATGCCGCGCATCGGCGCGTATTGGCGAAAAAAATGCGTCAGTCGGCTGAATCAGTGGTCACATACGTTTTTTCCCTGCACCAGTGTTCCGGAAAGATAGTCATTGACCAGCTCTTCCGGTGTTTTCGCCGGTGCACCGACTAAAACTTTGATGCCTTGCCGGCAGAACAAATCATGTGCGCGTTGACCCATACCGCCTGCAATGATCACCTCGGCGCCGTTTTCAGCCAGAAAAGCCGGCAGCACACCCGGTTCATGCGGCGGGGGTTTGACATCCGTCCGATTGAGTATTTTCTTGTTCGCGACGTCCACTTCCACCAGAGCAAATAATTCGCAGTGGCCGAAGTGAAGCGACAATCTACCGTTAGCCAGAGGAAGGGCAATTTTCATAACAATAATCTCCTTTTATGGTGATGAATCCATTTTTTCATCATCTGAACCATCTGATATTTCTGCCGTTCTAATTTTTTCGATAATTTTTCTCATCAGTTTCGCTGTTTCCGAATCCTTGTATTGGTGGATATAGGCCCGTCCGTCATCGCCGGCTTGTGCAATTTTGGGGTCCAGGGGTATTGATCCCAGAAACGGCACTTTCATATCTCTGGCTATCTGCATACCGCCGCCCGAGGGGAAGACATGTGTCGTGACACCGCAGTTCGGACAGGTAAACCCACTCATGTTTTCGATCACTCCAAGTACGGGAAGGTTTAATCTATGGCAGAAAGATATCGATTTACGTACGTCGACCGAGGCGACTTTTTGGGGAGTCGTCACGATTAGGGCGCCGTCGAGATCATCGATCAACTGGCAGATCGACAAGGGTTCATCGCCGGTTCCAGGGGGAGAATCGATGATCAGGTAATCGAGATTTCCCCAGAGCACATCACTGAGAAATTGTTTGATAACTCCCATTTTCATCGGGCCGCGCCAGATCACAGGATCATCTTGATTCTTGAGCAAAAATCCCAGCGACATGACTTTCAACTCACCGATAGATACGGGCACCAGACCTTCTTCTTCGCTTTGAACCGTTTCGTTTGTCAATCCCAGCATCGTCGGGACACTTGGGCCGTGAATATCGATATCCAACAGGCCGACACGAAAGCCTTCCAGCAGCAGTGACATCGCCAGATTGACGGCGACAGTGCTTTTACCGACTCCGCCTTTTCCTGACAATACGACGATTTTGTGTTTGATCCGGCCAAGCCGGTTTTCCATTCTCAACCGCGTCTCAAAATCTTCATCCGATTCACCGAACTTCTTTTGATTCGATGATTTACTGCCAAGTTTTTCGCTATGCGATGCATGGTTTTCGTTGTCCGAATCACCAGCTTTTTTTAAAAATGACACCATAATTGATCTCCTTTTGATTAACGCTGTTTTTCACCAGCTAGATTTTTCCATATATTTCGAATGTCCTCCGCACAGGGGGCGTCTGTTTCCACCACCGATACGCCTTCGATCTGTGCGCGGGTCATCATTATATCATATCGGATGCGTCCGGAAAGAGCCGCGCTGTTTTTCAGGGCATGCTTTTCGATACGTACGGTCATTTCAGGATTTAAATCCCATTTGTTGACACAAATTGAAGCCGGAATTTTGAAATGTTTGGCCAGTTTCAGCACTCTGTCCATGTCATGTTCGCCGGAAACAGTCGGCTCTGTAACTATCAAAACATGGGTTGCTCCGGTAATCGAGGCGATAACCGGACAACCGATCCCGGGCGGTCCGTCCACTATGATCCGATCACGGCCGGTTTCTTCCAAAAGTCTGCGTGCTTCTTTTCTGACGGTGGAAACCAGTTTACCGGAATTTTCTTGAGCAACACCAAGGCGGGCATGCACCATCGGGCCGCATCGCGTATCGCTTATCATCCAAACACCGCAAAGCCTTTCCGGAAAATCGATGGCTTTGACCGGGCAGAACCGCACACAAACGCCACAGCCTTCACATGACACCGGATCGATTACATAGGCCGGGTCACCCGCTTTGTTCGTCGCGGGTTTGACGGCATCAAATCGACAGTATTCCGCACAAATTCCGCAAGCCGTGCACTCTTCCACTCGGATAACCGCCTGATGTCCACTGTAAAAATCGTGTTTTTCTTTGATTTCAGGCGCTAGCACCAAGTGCAGATCGGCGGCATCGACATCGCAATCCGCAATCACCGCATTGCCGGCCAAAACCGCCAAGGCGGCAGCCACACTGGTTTTTCCTGTTCCACCTTTTCCACTGATGATCACGAGTTCTTCCATATTAATTCAATTCTCCATTTCTGTGGTCTCTCTTTTTCTTTTTTCCGGAGTTACACCAACTGTTTTGATCACCCATTGACGCCGGTCATATTTACAAAGAGACAGATTTTTTAGCGCTTCGATAGAGTTACTTGTTACTTCCTTTTTTATTCTTGTTTTTGGAGAGTTCATGAAATCAGTTGTCGAAGCTGCAAGAAGATGCTCCACAAGGTGAGTCGAGGCCGCAGCATGTCGAGCCGGTCGTTTGTAATGAACAGGCGCTTTGGTTTGCACGGGAACGGCCTGTCGAGCCTTGTTTCAAAATAAATCCCGATCCGCCGCTGATAATGCGGTGGACGGGGCCGCGGCAATCCGGGCATTCCGCCAAAGGCTCGTCGGCAATGGACTGCTTATGCTCGAAAACATGGCCGCAGGCTTTGCATTTATATACATACGTCAACATCGTCGTTCTCCTTTTAATCGGTTTTTGCTTTTATGGTTTCCATCAGATGCTCGAACAATCGCCGGTATTCAGGCAACGCATGCACAATCCGTTCACCTCTGGAATAGGCTTCCGCAATGCGGCGGTCGTCAGGTATTTCCAGCAACAGAGGAATATTTTGATCCCGACAGTAACGGTGTACCCGGTCGTCGCCGCTGTCGGCCCGATTGATCACAACGCCGAATGGCAGATCGAGTTCACGAACCATATCAACGGCAAGCTTCAAGTCATGTAAACCGAAGGGTGTCGGTTCGGTAACCAGTACGACATAGTCCGCGTCCTGAATAGTGGTGATAACGGGGCACGACGTTCCCGGCGGAGCATCCATGATCACGTGTTCGCCGGGTTCGATGCAGGCCTGGACGGCTCGTATCAGCGGGGGAGCCATCGCATGGCCGACATCCAGACGGCCCTGCACCAGGTGGATATGACCGGCTCGGGAAGTTTCGACGACCCCGATTCGGGAATCGATTTCCGTGATGGCGTTCTCCGGGCACACACGCATGCAGCCTCCGCAACTGTGGCACATTTCCGGAAAAACGATGGCTTTGGCTCCAAATGAGATGATCGCGTTGAATTCACAAAAGCGGCCGCATTCACCGCAGCCGTTGCACAGCTCGCCATCGACTTCGGGAACCGGAACTTCGACGATCGTTTCGACAGGGGATTCAGTTTTTAGAAACAAGTGCGCATTGGGCTCTTCGACATCACAGTCCAACAATTTGACTTGTTTATCAAATATACTTGCAAGATTGACGGCGACCGTTGTCTTGCCGGTGCCTCCCTTGCCGGAAGCAATAGCCAATATCATCTATCGTCTCCGATCAGTTTTTTACCAATGGCTTTCGACATCGGCGGAAGTTGCCGCCGAAAGCTTGCCGTCTCGATAAAGAGCCAGCGCCTCATCGATTGTTTGAGCGTCCGTATTATAAACTTTTATACCTGCAGCATCCAGCACTCGGAAAGCTTTGGGGCCGCAATGGCCGGTGACCAGGGCTTTTGCGCCGGATCTGGCAATGGCTTCCGCCGATTGCACACCGGCTCCCTGAGGTGCGTTCAAATTTTGAGCGTTATCGATGACAACATATGAATTGTCATCCAAGTCGTAGACAAGGAATTTCGGCGCTCGACCAAAACGGCTGTCCAGGGGAGCGGTCGGTGAATCACCTGAGGTGGTAAACGCTATTTTCATCTCTAAAATCTCCTTTCGAATTCATGTGCGTATGCCGGCATCGGCATCAAAAAGTCTTGTTTGTCGACAGAACGGCCCGCAGCCCCGGTATTCACGCCGACCGGCTGCGGACACGTCGGGTTCCGGCGAAAAAACCGTTTATTTCTCCGGAGCCCCTTTTTCAAGTTCTTCGAGCCGCGCTTTAATAAAATCCAATTCTGAGCGCAATGCTTCGGCCTGGTTTTTCAGCGCATTCTTTTCCCATTCAGGATCGGGCTGTTGGTAGGCTCCGGGGTATGGCGGATAGCCGCCGAAACGAGCGAATCCGGGCATACCGCCGCCATAAAACATATTTCTGCGCCCGTATCCGCCTCGGCGGAAACCTCGCCCAAAACCCATACCAAAGCCTCTTCCGGGCACAGGATTGGCATATCCGGGCACCGAGAACCCTGCGCAGTACCCCGCACCTCTACCTGTCATCGGTCCAAAACCGGCAGGTCCCATTCCATCACCTCTAGGCATATCATCAGTCTCCTTTCATAGATGAGTAGGTAAAATTATTCGCGCATCAGCGCCGTTCCACATTCGGGGCATGTCCGTTGCACACATGGCAACCCTGGCTGATGCGGCACTTTGTTGCCACATTTCGGACAGACGCATCGACCGGCCGGTCCGGCAGCCAAGGGACCTCCCATTCTGCCGCGACCCGGGCCTCCGCCCCGGCCTCGACCGCCGGCTCCCTGCCCGCGTCCGGCTCCTCTACCTTGTTCAAACATCGTCATCGGCATCATCTCCTTCTTATGACCGCCTCGACGCCATCGTCGGCATCCAGGCATAGTGAAAGAATCCGTTTCCAAGGTTTCGTCCAGCCAAGCTCGGACGACATCCAATAAATCACCTGCGACGAACGGGACGACATGGATGCCGTAAGCGACGATCAAATGACGCATGGGCTTGGATATCGCGCCGCAAACCAGAATATCAACGCCCTTGTCCATCAACCAAAGCGCTTTCTGAACAGGTAAACTTTCCGGCAGAGTGATGCGGGTCTGCGTGGCTAGACATCCGTTTTCGGATTCAACAATCAGTAAAGATCCGGCAGTGTCGAAAACAGGAGCGATTCGATTGTTCCAATATGAAAAAGCGGCTAGTGTCATTCCGTTCATCCTTTCCTCACTTTGTTTAGAGCAATACGCATGCCAAGGGGTTACAGAGAGGGTGAAAAGAGGTTTAACATAATGAATTTATTGATTATTAATCCCATGAAAAAACTTTGAACGCAATCCGTGGAAGGTGCAATTTTGCAACTTGTGATTTGAGAAAGTAGCAATGTTGCAACTATTTAATAGGGATTTTTTGTTGAAGCCGATCCGAATCGATTTCGTCGGTTAAATCGTGATAGACGGTGTTTCGATATGAATACTCTCTTCTGGTTAATAAGCGAGAAAAAAGGCTTGCCGGTCGGGTGATCTTGCTTTTTATCTTTCCGGTTTGACGATTCGAAGCACTTCGTCGATGATCCAGTTGATTTCTTCTTCTTTGAGCAAAGGGTACAGGGGCAGAGTTATCGTCGAGTTGCCGATTCGTTCGCTTTGGGGAAAATCGCCGGGTTTATATCCGTAGCGCTGTCGGTAATAGCTCATTAAATGTATCGGTCGGAAGTTGACGGCGACCCCGATACCGCTTGCTTGAAGTTCGTGCATGTATTGGTCTCTTCGATCAGGGTTCACCCAGATTGTGTATAAGTGGCGCGGATGATGCGATCTCGGCAGGACGGCGGGTGCAGCGAGGCCTTTATGGTTTTTGAATGCTTCGTCGAATCGTGACGCGATGTGTTGTCTTTCGCTGCAGATGGAGTTGACGCGGTCGATCTGATTGACCATCAACGCCGCTTGGATATTGTTCATATTGCATTTGTATCCCAGGAACTCCATGTCATAGTGTTCATAGAGCTTGGTATATCTATCGGCGGCATTTTTGCTCATTCCGTGCAGTCGGGCTTTACACATCCAGTCATAAATATCCTGGTCATGGCAGGTCAATGCGCCGCCTTCTCCGCATGTCAGGCTTTTTGTAGCGTAAAAGCTATAACAGGACATGTCGCCGAGTTCGCCTGATTGAATGCCGTCCCGGATGCCTTCCAGGCAATGGGCGCTGTCTTCGATAATTTTCAAATTGTAGGCGTCGGCGATTTGCCGGATTTTTTTCATATCGCACATTTGGCCGTAAAGGTGCACCGGCATCACGGCTTTGGTATGGGGAGTGATCGCTTTTTCGATCAAGTCGGCATCGATATTGCCGGTTTCCGGTTCGACATCGACGAATACGGGTTTTGCGCCGCAGTATTCGATTGTGTTCGCTGTGGCGATAAATGACATAGGTGTCGTGATGACCTCATCTTTGGGTCCGATATTGAAATATTTCAATGCCAGTTCCATAGCGTTCGTGCAGGATGTCAGACCGACGGCGAATTGAATGTTTAAATAGGCGGCCAGTTTTTCTTCGAATCGTTTTGTCCAGTCACCTGTCGTCAAAAAGAGAGAATCCAGGACGTTTCGAACTTCATTTTTATCGTTATCGTCCAGGTTGTGTCGAAAGAACTCGATTTTCATCCTAAAAATCCCCGCTCAATGCATTTCAACTTTGCCATCTGTGGTTTTGATCGGAACATGCTTCATCCATTCCAGTTCTTTCCACCAGTCTTCGTTATTTCGGTACCAATCAATGGTTTTTTTCAAACCTTCGGTAACCGATGTTTTGGCTTCCCATCCCAGAAGTTCTTTCGCTTTCTGTGTAGTGGCACGGTGTAGGTCAACTTGTCCCGGGCGGTTGCCGACAAAGGATATAAGGCTTTCAGGCAAGTCCATCTCCTTCAGAATCCGTTTGGCCATATCTAAAACCTGGCCGGCGATTCCCGTTCCGATGTTGATCACCTGATTTTTAATCCTATCGAAATCTTTGATATGTAGAGCTTTATCGATAGCTTCGCAATTATCTTCCACATAAATCCAATCTCGTGCCGCAAGGCCGTTTCCATGTACTGTCAACGGCTCATTTTTCAGCGCGCTGGTGATGAAACGCGGCGTCATTTTCTCCAAGTGCTGCCTGGGACCGTAATTGTTGAACGGTCGAAGTATGACTGCCGGCAAGTCTTGACAGCACCAATACGAATACACCAATCTGTCAGCACCTGCTTTGGCACCGGCATAGGGGGATCGTGGATTCAGAGGGTGCTCTTCACTCATAAAATCACCTTCCGCCGTCCCATATACCTCAGAAGATGATATGTGTATGAATCTTTCAATCTGAGGGTATTTCATCAGTGCATTCATCATTGTCTGGGTTCCGATCACATCTGTGGTAAAAAATTTCGTGTTGTCGAAAATCGATCGAGCTACATGTGTTTCCGCTGCAAGGTGGACGACAAGATGAGATCGCCCCATCAATTCATTGACGATATAAGGATTGGTGACATCGCCGTACCAAAACTCGAAGTTTTTGGCGTTTTGAATATAATCCGGAAAATTTTTGTGGTTTCCCGCGTAAGTCAATGCATCCAGAACAAGAAAATGATAGTCGGTATATCGATCAAACAAATACTGTAACAGATTGCTCCCGATAAACCCTGCCGCGCCTGTCAACAATACGGTCTTTTTCATCCATAAACCTCCTATAGCATTCCCAATATAATTTTTATTGGAAAACATACCATATCAAAACCTAAACACGGATTTCGGCATTCAATTTTCAGTTTGACATCCTCCCGTAATCAACGACTTGATTTATAATGCGATTGGCAGTTGAGTTCAACCTTCCCTGGCGATTAAGTATAAAAGATAGCCCACATACCCTGCCAGCAGCACGCCGGCTTCCCATCGATCGAGCCGTTTTTTTTCTCCGGTGAACATGGCGATAAAAAGAAAAATCGTTCCGGCGGAGAGCACAATCAAATCCGTATTGAACAGCGGGTCGTAGATAATTGGGCGGATAATCGCGCTGATGCCCAGGATGAACAGAATGTTGAAAATATTCGAACCGATAATGTTGCCTATCGCAATATCGTCTTTCTTTTTGAATGCCGCGACAACGGATGTCATCAATTCCGGCAGAGATGTTCCCGTGGCTACCAGAGTCAAGCCGATGATTTTTTGACTGACGCCCAATGCCTGCGCTAATTGAACTGCGCTTTTGACCACGAATCGGCCGCCGATAACCAAAGCTGTAATCCCAATCCCAATAAACAGCAGCAGATTCACAATTTTCGTTTTAACGGGTGATAGCGCTTCTATTTCATTGATCTGGGCTAGAACCTTGTAGATATAGAAAAGAAACCCACAAAACAGAGTCAGAAGGATAAATCCATCGATCCGCGATATCAGCTTGGGTCCTGTTGTGCCGATATCGAGGGTTTGAAAGAAAAGAACAGCGACGGCCGCCAGAGAAAACGGAATTTCTTTCCAGGTCGTGCTGGATTGAACGACAAGAGGCATGATCAATCCGGTAATCCCTAAAATTACTAACAGATTAAAAATATTGCTTCCGATGATGTTTCCGACGGCGATATCCTGATGTTGTTGGATTGACGCAAAGATATTGACGATCATTTCGGGAGTCGACGTTCCGAAGGCAACAACTGTCAGTCCTACAGCAAGATCTGAAACATTCAGGCGAAGTGCGAGCCCCGATGCGCCCTCAACCAGCCAGTCGGCTCCTTTTACCAACAAAATGAAACCTATAGCCAGCAAAAACCAATTTGTCATCTAACATTATCCTTATTCTGGTCTCCAATCAGACCGATTTCCCTCGAAAAATCGGTAATAAAGCGATCCACCATCATCTCCGGTGTCGCCCATGACGTGACCAGCCGGATAGCCGATACTTCTGCGTTGATTTTTTTCCAAACATAAAATCCGTAATTTTCATTCAATTTATCGATAACGGCGTTCGGTAGAATCGGGAATATTTGGTTCGTCGTGGATTGTGTCAAGAAAGAGCAGCCCTGTTTTTCAATTGCAGCGGCCAATTTCATGGCCATGGCATTGGCATGACGAGCCAGGTCGAAAAACAATCCATCTTTGAACAGCTCCAAAAACTGTATGCCTAAAAACCGTCCCTTTGCCAGTAGTCCGCCTTTCTGTTTGACAAAATAACCGTAGTCCTGTTTCAGGTTCTCATCGATGATGACGATGGCTTCCGCCGCCATAGCGCCGTTTTTCGTGCCGCCGATGTAAAATATATCCGTCAATTCCGCCAGATCTTTCAATGTCAGATCATTGCCTTTGGCACATAAGGCGGAACCCAGGCGAGCGCCGTCGCAAAACAAATACAATCCCAATCTTTTACAAAAAGCGGATAAATTCCGAAGTTCTTCATGGGTATAAATCGTGCCGATCTCAGTTGAATTGGAAATATAAACCAGTTTAGGTTTGACCATATGGGGAATCGTTGTATGCTCATCCAAAACAGCCTGAATATCTTCGATCATGACCTTTCCATCCGGGTTTTCGATGGTGTTGATTTTGTGTCCGGTCGTTTCGACCGCGCCCGCTTCATGTACATGGATATGGCCGGTTGAAGCGCTGATAACGGATTCATGAGGTCTCAGCGCGGATCCAATCACGATCAGGTTTGCCTGGGTACCGCCGGAAACGAAATAAACATCCGCATCCGGCTTTCCAATCGCTTTTCGAATCAAATCCCGGGCTTCACATGTATAGTCGTCGTCGCCGTAACTTTCCTGCTGCCCTTCATTAGCCCGAATCAAAGCGTCCAACAGATATGGGTGACAACCCTCACTGTAATCGTTTCTGAAATTCCAAACAGTCATTTTTGGTTTTGACTCCTTCAACCCTTTTTCGGCGTTCGATACACACTTCTGAATTGTCTCATAAACAGAACATTCCTGGAAAGGTTTTATTCATTGTTCTTTTAATGATCGATCTCGAATGATTACTTCTCGATACCCACCCTGGCATCGACGCCTTTGGAATAATAATGCTTTATTTCTTTCATTTCCGTGACCAGATCGGCGATATCCAACAGCTCCTGCGGCGCATACCGGCCGGTGATGACCGCTTCGACATGAGCTGCTCGATTGACGACGATTCGTTTTAATTCTTCGAAACTGAACAATCCGTAATATAAAGCGATGGTCGCTTCATCCAGCACGACGACGTCGTATTCGCCTGATTGGAGAATTTTTTCGCATTCTTTCAATCCCTTCCGTGCAACATCGTAATCTTCAGGGGCGGGTTTTTGATAGATAAAACAATCACGACCGAATTGTTTGATAGTGATGTTCGGTATTTGGGCCAGCATATTCAATTCACTATAGTGCATTCCTTTGACAAATTGGCCGATGAACACGCGTTTCCCGGCGCCTGCCGCACGCAGCGCCAAGCCTAGAGCCGCTGTTGTTTTACCTTTGCCGTTACCGGTATAGACATGTATGAAACCTTTCATTAAAAACGCCTCCACAGTTACTTTAAAAGATGGATCGTTGATTTGTCGACCGGCTTTTTCATGTGTTGACCTGTTTACACCACGGTGGTTTAAACCCAGTTTCCCATCAAGATTTTTATGCCGGAAATTATTAGAACCAATCCTCCGAAAACTTCCATTTTGGTGCCGAACAAAACCCCAAGTGTTTTACCGATGATGCAGGCGGCCGATGACAGTGCCAGGGTGACGATTCCAATGATCACTGCAGGCTGCCAGATATCGATATCCAGAAAACCCAGGCCAAGTCCCGCTGCAAGAGCATCGATGCTGGTCGCCAGGCTCAGGCCGATAAGGTCCCAGCCGCGGGAAGGATCCCGGGAAGCACATTCCATAGGCTTGCCCAATCCGGATCGAATCATTTTCACTCCCAGAAAAACCAAGATGATACAGGCGGCAAGAGTGCCGAAGGTTGAAAAGAAACTCACAAATCGGTTGCCGATGAACCATCCGATAACAGGCATCATAAATTGAAAAAGGCCGAAATGAAACGCCAGTCGAAACGTCGTTCGTGATGAATCGGCGTAACCACCGCACGCGACTGCCATCGAAACTGCTGATGCGTCCATGGCCAGGCCCAAAGCAATCAAAAAGGTTTCAATGAAGGTCATGAGGGGTTTGCCAAAATCCTTTCCCGGGTTTCGAGCGTCTTTTCAAATGACTGCGCCCGGTCTGAGTAAAGCATGATCCGCCCTGCTCGGCAACAGAGTTTATCGATTATTGAATTCATGACCGCTTGAAGCTAGGATGGCGCTGGAAAGAAGGTGTAACGATGAAATCATTGCCAATTTTCGACGGAACGACCCCATGGAAACACACATTTCACACACACTCAGATTTTTGCGATGGAAAATGCCGACCAAGTGAATATGTGGATGCTGCACTTAAACTTGGGTTGAAAACCTTTGGTTTTTCCAGCCATGCGCCTGTGCCTGATCCTCCCGGCGCTGAAGCGGTCAACCTTTTTTGGTGTATGCCGCTGAGCCGTCTTCAAGAATATAAAGAAACAGTTACGGAGTTAAAGAATCGTTTTGCCGATCGGTTGGATATCAGAATGGGCCTGGAAGTTGATTATATACCGGATATCATGGGTCCCGATCATCCGATTTTCAGGGAATTGAACCTGGACTATACGATCGGCTCCGTCCACGCGGCCGGGACATGGCCTGACGGCAAAGTGTGGACGGTGGATTGTTCACCGGAAAAATTCGCTGCAGGCATAAACGCTCTCTACGGGGGTTCGGTGGAGAAAGCCGGCCGTGAATATTTTCGCCGTATTCGTGAGATGGCATCTGAGCAGCCTCCGGATATCATCGGTCATTTTGACTTGATCAAAAAGAATAACCGCACCTTGAAATTTCTGGACGAGTCAGCCGGATGGTATCGAGAGGCGGTGTATGAAACTCTTGAGGCTGTAGCCGCTTCCAAATGCATCGTTGAAATCAATACCGGTGGAATGACTCGAGGTTTCGTCGATCAACCCTATCCATCATTGTTTATCATGAAATACTGTAGAAAATTGCATATTCCTGTCATGATCAACTCGGACGCACATCATCCCGACAACCTGACGGCGCTGTTTGATCGAGCGGCGGAGCTTCTTATCGCTGCCGGATATTAAAAATCTGTTGTGGTATTCCTGCCGAAAATTACCGTCTACGGCTGGATTCATCGAGTCTTCGATGGTATTCCAACAAAATGCCCATAGTGGATTCTGCAATAGTATGCTCAGGTGTCGTCACGCCGTTTTCAAACTCGAATACGCCGTTTTCGAGCCTTAAAATGCTGTACATGGCTTCCACGCCGAACAATTTACCGTAAGACGCATGCTTGACTTCACCTTTCAAAAAAAAGGCCTCAGCAATTATTTTGTTGTCGTAGCCGGTTATCTTCAATCGACCGTCCTTCTGGAACTGCATAATTGTCTGGATAATTTCGCCCATAGAGAAAGTCTTTAGACTTCCCGAAAAACCATCTAGATGAATACGAAATTCCTCATCGATTTCTGTGTGGGTATCCACCTCACTGATCTTGAGTCGCTTGGATAACACTTCATATTCGATCTGCTTCTGCTCGCCTATCCGCACCATGAACTCCGAGTCTCCGATGCGAATGATATCCCCGTTATTCAAAGGCGCCGACTGAATTCGCTTACTGTTTACAAAGGTTCCGTTGCGGCTGTCCATATCTCGGATGACATAATTTTTCCCTTCCCAACGTATCGAGGCGTGTCTTCGGGAGGCTCTGATATCATTCAATACAAGGGTATTCGAGGGATCTCGCCCCAGCGCCCACCCGCTTTTCTTGGTGATTTCAACGGTTTGACCCTGCTGATCGATCAATATCAATGAACCATCGATTTGTTTGGAACCCACTCAATACCCCTTCTGTTATCTTGATGACATCCTTCTAAATCCATGATATTTTTAGCATACTTTTTTTTTCGGATAAATCAAATTTTATCTGGAAAGGCAGTCTTTATGGAATATCTAGGAATAATAGCACTCATTATCATAGCTGGACTCATCTTCTTTGTTCTGACTCTTTTGATCGATGCAGGCATAATATACTTTGCAACTTACTGTGTTTCGATACCGAATCGGTCTTTTGGAAAGGCGTTTCTAACGGCATTAGCGTCCTTTTTCCTTTCTCTTCTCGCCGGTCTTGCTGTCGGCTTCATTCCACGTGTCGGCCTGGCTTTTTCGTTTGGAGCCGGACTCCTTCTTTCAGCCGTTGTCATCATGAACGTTTACCAAACAACCTTCACAAAAGGTCTTCTGGCTGATTTGATTCGAAAAGGCATCGGGCTTTTTGTATCCGCCCTGATCATAGTGTTGACAATCCTTACCATCGGACTCGGAACACTTCAAAGCTTACTTATGAGTCCAATATGGTGATCGTTGCTGTTCCGTATTATTTTTGTAGGAGATAGTTCCAATGATGTCGAAAAAATCGGCTCGATCGTTGCTTGTTTTATGCATTCTGTTTTTAACCGGGTGTTTCAAGTCTGCTCTCGATCCATTCAACCTGCATGTGCAGATCCATCTTCCCGACGAACTAAATGCTATGGAATCAACGCCCTTTATTCCGGCGGATGTCGCACTTCCCGTTACGTTTACCCTGTCGCCGGTCGATAAGCTTCCATCCGGCAGCATGGTGTTTTTGAGAGTCATCGATACGAAAGGCCGGGAATACCATCGTCGATGTTGGCCGATTCCGTCGTCGGACCAGAACGCAATTGAATTCACACGGCTGTTCAGAATGGAAAATCTTCCCGGATCCCGTAGCGTCACTCTGCAAGCAGGCGTCGGCAGGTCAGACGGTCAAATGTTTTCAACGAAAAACGATGGTGTCGATTTTTGGCATGACATTATCTCAAGTACAGCTTTGCACAGCTCGATGAATTTATCGGACGGCTGGTTTTCTATTGAATCCGAAAACTATTTCGCCAGACGATGCAATGGTCGATGCGTTGTCCATTTGGCGCAACCGCTGCTCCCAACCTTAATTCGGCTGCAGGGCACAGCTCCTATCACGTGCTTCGATGATGAAAAATGGACGCTGACGGTCTTTCAAAATTCTTTTCAGATTTACCAGGAGACAATTACAAGCAGTCATTTTGATTCCACTTTTACCATTCAACCGGGCATCTATGCGTCGGGTTGTTCTGTTACAGATCGGTCGTGGCCGGAGGGTGAAATCGATATTGAATTCACCAGTGACAAAACATTCAGCCCCAATATTTGTCAAGGCTCCAATGATAAACGGGCTCAGGCCTTTCATATGTCCAAACTGGAAAAAGACGATTTTTTACCCAAGATGGGTTTTTACGGGCCGCGCGAAGTCGACCATCATTTCTGGCCTGCCCCGAACTGTTCGGTCCACTTGCCAGTCTCACAGGACAATACGATGCTGTATATCCAAGGTCGACGCGATACTGTATGTGTTAAAGAAGCTCAGACCATGCAACTGTTTTTAAATGGAAAAAACCTGGGCGATTTCCTGCTGGAACAGGAATATTTCATGTTGTCGATCCCATGTGCGTCCATGCTTCAGGACATTGAAAGCGGTCGTTCGGTAGAGTTGTCTCTGGCGGTTTCCCCTGTTTTTTTTAGAGCGCAGTGTTTGGCTGCCGATGATCCCAGGCCGTATGGAGTGGGAATAGACGAGATTTGCTTTCGCCGACCGCTCCCTTGAACCCGACCGCTGATGCCCGTATTTAGTTGTTATAATCTGAGTAATGATTGAAAGTGAACGATCAAAGAGGTATCGAGGATATGTTTTTACGGAATTGACGGCGAGGCGATCGTTCGGGGGAGAGACAAGTCGATTATGAATTTATTTGATACACACGATAAAAATCAGCGATGGTATTTTCGAATCTGGCATCGATCTGACCTAAAAATGCTGAATCGGGGTATTGAGACAGTACAAACCGTCGAGTGCTGGGGCTCAGAATTAAAATAATCCCATCGAGGTTTTCGTTACCTTTCACCTGTATCGACCTGGCCACAAACTCTTTCAGGTCGGCGCCTTGTTTCCTGGCGTCTTTAAATTTGACGACATGGCATTCAAACCTGTTCTCACGAAGAAAATGATGAAAATCCGATGTTTCTCTTGTATCTTCATCGAGTAATACAAGCGGGTTTTTCAAAATTGATGTTTTCAATAAATCTACCAGAAAAAAATATCGTTCCCTGGTTTTTCCGGTGATTTCGCAATGACGATAATAATCCTTGATTCGGAACACAGGAATCAGAAACAGCAAGGCAAAAAGACAAACGAATACCAGTTTGGAAATCCTTGCCAACCAAACCGGAGTTTTTAGGCTCATGCCGAGATTCAATGCTTCCGACACCAGGATCAGTGCAGTGGGAAACATGAACACCAGGTACCTGCCCAGGTGAAGCGTATAATTGCTGTTAATCGCCGGAACGATCAAAAACATGCTCCAGAAAGCCGCTGGAACGAGGTATTGTTTTCTTCGCCAAGAAATGACGGTTCCAACCAAGACAAAAAGCCAGAAAAGCCATAAAACGCCGTATCGAGCATATTCGCTCCAGGGAATGGCGTCATCCCAAAATCCCAAAATGATTCGGGGAAGATACAAAAACTCCTGCCAGTAATTTTCAGCAACCGACGTAGCGGTGTACTCTTTGGTCAGAGCATATTCCGGGTAACTGAGCCCGAACGAGACGCTCCTGCCCCGGTGAAGTATGTTGTACCATATCATATTGCCGTAACCGACGATTCCACCGAGGGCCATCAACCAAGGCGCTTTCGAGCGCAGCCATTTGACAGGGTGATGATCGCGCACGGCCATCAGAAGTATGACAGCCGGCAGCAGCGTAATCATTTCGGGATGCGTCTGCGTTCCCAAGCCGAACAGGAGACCTGCGGCGAGAAACAAGACAAGAGCTCCGCTTTTTGAAAGGGGATGAGTGCGTTCTTTGATCACACAATAAAACACTGAGAGGAAGGCCATGGTAAAGAACGGCGTCAAACTGTTTGACCATGGGAAATGACTGGTAAATACGACATGATACCATGCCGCAGACATCAGAACACCGGCCAGGAAACCCGAACGGCGTGACCCTGTCAAGGAGCCAAGGCGCCATGTGAGCAGTACGGTTGCAAGACCAAAAATTAAAAAAACCAAGCGCGGCGTCCACGGGTTGACACCGGCGACGGCAAAGGCCAAGGCGATAATATAAGGCGAAAGCGCTCCAAGGTGAGGATTCTGGTTGGTCAAAGGTCGATGACCTTGAAGAATTTCAAGCGCTAGAAAGTTTTCGTTTCCCGCACTCCAGGGGGGAACAAGATGAAGATATGGAATGCGTATGGCCATCGACAAAAACAGTAGTATAACCGCCGGAATGGCAACATGAAAAATGGAGTTCGATACGTTTTTATTCATAATATGTTATGTCTCGCTTCAAAACCGGGAAATGGGAAATGGCGTCGGTCGAAAATATAATCGGCAAACCCGGAGAAAGCAATTGATTCGCCCGGCAGGATGACGGCTTAACTGGATAAAACATTTAAAATAAATAGGTAAGAGTTGATATTCGTTGATTATTCTACATTTTTCACAGGAAAAAACATTTGCAGAATTTCTGTTTGAATGATTAAGTTAGGAGGTCGATTTTAATAATGGGGGAATCACCATGAAAGCACCTGTCGAACGCCTTGTCATTCTTGATTTCGGCTCACCGCATACCTTGCTGATAGCTCGCAAAATCCGTGAATTGAATGTGTATTGCGAGGTTCTGCCTTTCGACGCCGATCCCGATCGTCTTTTACGTAAGGAGGTGCGGGGACTTATTTTATCCGGGGGCACTCATAATGCCCATACTGTGAACACGTTTCTGTCACGTTTGGATATTTTTTCTCTCGATCGACCCATATTGGGAATTGGGGCCGGTTGTGCCCCGCTTATTAAGGGGGTTGGCGCTGCGATCGATGAGTTCGAGCAACGGGAATGTGCTTCCGCCGATCTGGAGATTTTGGATTCCGCCGGGTTGTTTCAAGGCATCGAAACAGGCACGACCACTCCCGTATGGATGTGTATGAGCCTGAATTCAGTTCCTGCCGGTTTTACCGTTCTAGGCCGCACAGTGGGGTCTTCGTGTGCGGCTTTTGTCGATGTCTCCCGACGAATCTATGGTGTTCTGTTTCATCCGGAAGTCGAACAAACCGAACATGGCGGATCGATATTGGCGAATTTTGCGCTAAACATCTGCGGCTGCCCCCCATCCTGGACTGCCGATAGATTCATCGAAGATGCAATTATGTCCGTTCAAAACCATGTGAAGACCGGCCAGGTTCTTTGTGCGTTATCGGGAGGTGTCGATTCTGCGGTTGTGGCGATGCTGCTGGACAGAGCGATAGGCGATCAACTGGTAGCTGTTTTTATCGATAACGGTGTTCTCAGGGCCGGTGAGGCGGATGCGGTAAAAGCTTATTTTTCCAGTGTGTTAGGCGATCGATTCGTGGCGGTGGACGCATCCGCTGAATTTTTAAGCTCGCTTCGCGGTGTGACGGATCCCGAACAGAAGCGGCGGATCATCGGTCATACGTTTATTCATATATTTGAGCGTGAAGCGCATCGTCTGGGCAAAATCGACTTTTTGGCTCAAGGCACGTTGTATCCTGATATAATCGAGAGTGTATCCGCTCGGGATGGGTCGGTCGCCGTCAAAAGCCATCACAATGTAGGTGGTTTGCCGGAGGCGATGCGGTTGGAGCTTGTCGAGCCGTTGCGTGAGTTGTTCAAGGACGAAGTGCGTGTTGTCGCTGCCGCGCTTGGGATGCCGGAGGCTTTGATTCGGCGGCAGCCGTTTCCCGGGCCGGGTCTGGCTGTCAGGATACTGGGTGAAGTGACCCCGGAGCGGGTTGCCGTTCTTCAGAAAGCGGACGCCATCGTACGAGAGGAAACGGCGGCGGCAGGTTTGATGCCGGTTCTCTGGCAGGCTTTCGCGGTTTTATTGCCGTTGAAAACGGTTGGTATGAAAGGTCATCAACGCACATATGAAGATGTCTGTGCTATTCGAGTGGTAGAGTCCACCGACGCCATGACAGCCAGGTGGGCCCATCTGCCCTATGACCTGCTTGATCGCCTTGCCAATCGTATCATCGGTGAGGTCAAAGGTATCAACAGAGTGGTTTACGATATTTCGTCCAAACCACCGGCAACAATTGAATGGGAATAGTTGAATGCAATCGGAGTTTGTTCATTTACATTTGCACACGGCGTATTCGCTTTTGGATGGAGCTATCCGGATACCGGATCTGATAACGCGTGCGACCGAGTACAACATGTCTGCGGTTGCGATAACGGATCATGGGAACATGTTCGGTGTGATCGATTTTTATCATCAGATGCGGAAAGCGGGAATCAAACCGATCGTTGGGTGTGAGATTTACATCACGCCAAAAAGCCGAAAAGACCAGTCGCAGAGGCTTGAAAATCACCTGGTGCTGCTTGCAGAAAACATGACCGGATATCTAAATCTGGTCAAGCTGGTGAGTTTGGCGAATATAGAGGGTTTTTATTATCACCCGCGGATAGATTACGAGCTTCTTGAGCGGTATCACGAGGGTTTGATTGCCCTGTCCGCGTGTTTAGGCGGTGAAATTCCGCGGGCGATTATGGCGGGTGAGACAGACAGAGCTCGAGAAATAGCGGATCGTTACCGGAATATATTGGGGCGGGACAATTTTTTTCTGGAAATACAGCGTAACGATATCAAGGAGCAGGAGGTCGTCAATCGCGAATTGGTCGCTATATCCAAAGAAATGGGTATTCCGCTTGTGGCCACGAATGATTGTCATTATTTGGACAGTGACGACCATAAGGCGCATGAGGTTTTGCTTTGTATACGGGATGCCAAAACCATCGATGATCCGGATCGGTTTACCTATGATTCCAAGGCATTGTATTTTCGATCCGGTCAAGAGATGGAAGAACTTTTCAGTGATTTACCGGAAGCTGTTCGAAATACGGTTGAGATCGCGAATCGCTGCGATGTCGATTTGACGGTCAAGAAGCCGGATCTTCCGCAATTCGAAACGCCGGACGGCTCTGATCTTGACAGTTATCTGGAAAGAAAAGCGTTTGAGGGTCTTGCTGAGCGGATTGAAAATTTGCCGTACACGGTTGATGAATCGCTGTACCAGGATCGGTTACGTGAGGAGTTGGCGATTATTTCCCGAGTGGGTTATTCCGGTTATTTTTTGATTGTCGGTGATTTCGTCGCTTTTGCGAGGGGCAATCATATTCCTGTCGGTCCCGGCCGCGGATCCGGAGCCGGTTCTTTGGTAGCTTATGCACTTGGAATCACAGATTTGGACCCTATTCCCTACAATCTATTTTTCGAACGATTCCTGAATCCGGACCGCATCGGCATGCCTGATTTTGACATCGATTTCTGCAAAGACCGTCGTGATGAGGTCATCTCGTACATTGCTGAAAAATATGGTCATCAGAGCGTCGGCCAGATAGCCACTTTCAGCACGATGAAAGCTAAATTGGTTGTTCGCGACGTCGGTCGAGCGTTGGATATACCGCTTTCCGAAGTCAACACACTGGCCAAGCTGATCCCGAACGAGTTGAAGATGACGCTTGAAAAAGCGTTGAATGATGAGCCAAGGTTACAGTCGCTGATACAGAAAAATAGTGAGCATGCTCAGTTATTCAAAATTGCGGAACGTTTGGAAGGGTTGAACCGCCACAGAGGAGTTCATGCGGCGGGGGTCGTTATAGTGAACGGGATTTTATGGGAAAAGGTCCCCGTCATTTGTGAAGACGGTCATCTGGTCACGCAGTATGCAAAAGACGACGTTGAAAAAGCCGGACTGATAAAATTCGATGTTCTCGGCCTCAAAACACTCACCGTCATCGACACCGCCCAAAAGATCATCAATGCCATGCGTCCTGCAGGCAAGGATCCGATCGATGTCAACAAACTGATATTTGACGATCCTGAAGTCTATACCCTCATGGCTGCAGGGGACACGTACGGCGTATTCCAAATGGAATCCAGCGGTTTCATAACCATGCTCAAACAGATGCAGCCCAATTGTTTTGCGGACATCATCGCAGCAGTGGCTCTGTTCAGGCCTGGGCCGATGGAGCAAATACCCAGTTTCATCGCCAGAAAACATGGGCTTGAACCCATCCATTATCCTCACAAAGACCTCGAGCCCATACTGAAAGAAACATATGGATTGATCGTTTACCAAGAGCAAGTCATGCAGATTTCGCGAACGATGGCGGGATTCAGTTTGAGTTACGCCGACATACTGCGACGAGCAATGGGCAAAAAAGACGAAGCTGAAATGAAGAGGATGCGTGACATATTCATTAAAGGCAACCCAAAACAGAATATCGACGGAGCGCTGAAGCGGGGTTATTCGGAAGCTTTGGCGACGATGGTTTTTGATTTGATGCAAAAATTCGCGGAATATGGATTCAACAAGTCGCATGCAGCCGGGTATGCTGTTTTAGCCTATCAGACAGCCTGGTTGAAGCGGTATTACAGGAAAGAATTCATGGCGGCCATGATGACCTGCGACGCGGATGACAGCAACAGGATCGTCAAATCGATACATGAATGCAGAAAAGCTCGCATCAATATCTTACCGCCCCATGTCAACGATTCACTTAAGGCTTTCACCGTTGTCGACAAAGGTATTCGGTTCGGGTTGACGGGAGTCAGGCATGTCGGTGTCAATGCCGTCGATGCGATAATCAAAGCCAGAAAAACGGAGGGTCCTTTCACAAGCCTGTTCGATTTTTTCAAGCGGATCGATTTGAGGGCCATCAACAAACGTGCGGTTGAATCTTTGATCAAAGCCGGCGCTTTTGACGATATCGAAGGCTCCAGGGCGCAATTGTTGGCGGTTTTGGATGCAGCCTGTGAAGTCGGTCAGCAGTATCAACACGACAAAGCCGTTGGACAGCGCTCGATTTTTGATCTGATGCAAGCGGAAACTGTAGTGAACACCGACCCGGATTTGCCTGATATTCCCGATTTGCCGATAATTGAACGGCTTAGGGGCGAAAAAGAAGCTCTCAGCTATTTTGTCACCGGCCACCCTCTCTTCAATGCCGACTTGGAAAGATCATGCCTGGCAACACATACATCCGCCGATATCGAATCGCTGGAAGCGGATAGTTTTGTCACGCTGTTCGGGATCTCAGCGTCGGTGAAGCCAGTCAATCGCCCACCACGCCAACCTCTCGCCTTCATCGACTTTCAAGATATGGAAGGATCTACGGAAATCATGATTCCGCCGGAACTCTTTAAACAAAACAGAGATTTGGTGGAAAGCGATGAAACACTGGTGATTCTAGGCCGCACCAATAAAAGCAAGGAGAATGAGATCAGGGTTGTAGCCGACAGATTGCTGACATTGGGTGACGCACGCCGGGAGCTGATCGGCCGCGTGACGCTGTCGCTGCAAGCCGACGATAACATGGATAAACGGCTGTTCAAGCTTCAACAACTGATCAAAAAATATCCCGGAAACGCTTTTGTTACATTACAAATCAACTTCCCTTTCGAAACTCAGCTCGACCGCGTAATCATCGACTTGGCCAAGGATATCCATGTCGATCTTGGTGATGCGTTTATCAGTGAACTGGAAGAAATGTCGGATATTGAAATCGACCATTACGTCAAGCGACAATCACGAGCGGATATTTGACAAATTGCTTCATTCATGAAAGATTCTTATTGTTGCGGGACTTGATCAGGGAGGTATTATGGAAGATCTGCCTTTTGAAAAACCTATTCTCGAGTTGGAATCGCAGATAGAAAATCTCCGTCAATTAGACGATCGTGGAGATGGGACATTGAAGGCGAATATCCGGCAGCTCGAGCGGCGTGTGCAGCAGATAACGAAACGGGTGTATGATCGCTTGAGTACATGGGAGCGGGTGCTGGTATCCCGGCATCCTAAAAGACCTCATTCCTTTGATTACATTCGGGCGATTACGACTGATTTCGTTGAAATTCACGGGGATCGACTGTTTCGGGACGACTTGGCTGTCGTCACAGGTCTGGCGCGTTTCGATGAAAAGCCCGTTGTGGTTATCGGGCAGCAGAAAGGCGCAGACATGCAGGAAAACGTCAAACGGAATTTCGGCATGATGCATCCTGAAGGATATAGAAAAGCGTTGCGGGCATTTCACTTGGCTGAGAGGTTCAACATGCCGGTTCTTGTCTTTGTCGATACCCCTGGGGCCTATCCGGGTGTTGGAGCTGAAGAAAGAGGCCAGGCGGAGGCGATAGCCCGCAATATCAGGGAGATGTCATTGCTTCGTACGCCGATCATCGTCAGTGTCATCGGTGAGGGCGGCAGCGGCGGCGCTCTCGGCGTCGGAGTCGGCGATGTCGTTCTGATCCAGGAATACGCTGTTTATTCCGTCATTTCCCCCGAAGGCTGCGCCGCTATTTTGTGGCGGGATAACGCCAAGGCTCCCGAAGCTGCAGAAGCCCTGAAAATTACTGCACCTCAACTCAAGGAACTGAACCTGGTCGACGAAGTCGTCAGGGAACCGGTGGGCGGCGCACATCGCAATCCTCGACAGGCAATTGGAATACTCAAGCGTGTAATCCGACGCCATTTCAATGAATTGACCAATTTACCGATCGATGCCCTGATGGAAAACCGGTTTAAAAAATACAGACCGATCGGATCGTATTCGGAAATAAAACCTGTTGGCCGCCAGTGATCGGCTGATCGGTTTTTTTTTTACAGGAACCTGTCGACAACTTTGGCTTTAAGTGAAGCCCGCCGGTATTTTTATGGAAAACGAGAGCTTTCAAATCCCTGCTCCTGTTCCAAATGAGGGACAAGAAAAAGTTCTTGCCCTGGCGAATATGGCGGAATGGAAACTATGCCTCGAGAACAATCGTATTTGGATCGGTGACGATTTTATCGGCAGACTTTTTCCGAATATTGAAGACAAAGAGCTGGATATCGACAGATTTCTGAGTCGTGTCGATAAAATGCATCGGGACACTATCACCCGTCGCCTCATGGATAAAGATCTTTCGAGTGAAAAACCCTTTGATCTGGAATTCCGCTTCAATCGAGCTGATGGAGAGATTTTTTATTTCAGACTCTTTGGGGCACATCGATGGGATCTATCCGGCAATGTTGTTGAACGATATGGATTGATTCAAGACATCACCAGCCGGTGTAAAACAGAACAGACTCTGGAAGAAAAAGAGCGCGAGAAAAACCTGGTAATCGATACGATACCCGTCGGTCTGGCAATTTGGACTCCGGAGCGCCGATTGATCTGGGCAAACCGACAGATTTTTGAAATGTATGATGTCGAGTATTCGGAAAAAGCATCGAACGAGTTGTGTTATCGTCTTTTAAAGCCGGGTGATGATATATGCCGCAGTTGTCCTGTTCTTGAGGCTTTGCATCGTAAACAATCCCTATCGCGAGAAATCAAGCTGACGTCGAAATCCCTGTATGTGTCGGTATTTCCATATCTGGATAAATATGGAGAGTGTATCCGAATTATCACGATGGTTTACGATGTGTCCGATATGCGAAAACGACAGCAGCATATGCTTGACGAGAAAAAAATGGAGGCGGTCAGGAGTTTGTCTGCCGGCCTTGTTCAGGATTTCAACAACCTTCTTCAGGCGATCTATCTATGGGTTGGTTTGTCGAAAGAATCCAGTGACAAATCGTCTCATGTTTACCAGGATAAAATTATTGAGGCCATTCATAGAGGATATGATCTGACGAATCAGATGCGTCTTTTCAGCGGTCAGGATAAAAACTTTCATCCCCAAACGGTCGAAGTCGGTGAGTTTTTAAATCATTTTGTCACCAGACTTAGACAATCCATCTGTAATACGATAACGGTTACAGTCAGAACGGATGAAAGTCTTCCACCGATACATGCCGATGCGAAATCGCTTGAAAACATGCTGAATATCCTGACGACAAATGCAGTAGAAGCGATGGAAAAAGGTGGAAATCTGGATATTTCGGCTGGTGAAATTACCTTGTCGGAGCAGATCGATATCCGTGGCCGGTTATCTAAAGGCGGCCGTTATGTTCAGATAGCCGTCAAAGATACAGGTGTCGGCATAGATGAAATGGAGCTGAGCCGGATTTTCAACCCTTTTTTCACGACCAAATTCGATCATGAGAATCGGGGAATGAGTCTTCCGTTGGTGTATGCCGAGATGCGGCGTCACAAGGGCCATGTCCAAGCCGCCAGCAACAAAGGCAAAGGCACGACGATCAGTCTGTATTTTCCTGTATCTAACGAACCGGAGCAAGATACTCCAGATATGTTTTCTACAATCCAAAAAGATGGTCGGGTGCCTCCCGTTACGGTACTGCTGGTGGAAGACGATCTGACAGTTCGGACGTTTTCAACTCGATTACTGGAAAAGCAAGGCTTCAAGGTCATCGAAGCGGCTGATGGCGAGACGGCGATAGAGCTGTTTAGTCAACAATCGGACAGCATTGACCTGGTTCTTTTGGATGTCATCCTGCCGCGTCGTTCCGGACGGGAGGTTTATGAAGTTATCAAGCGGATGAAGCCGAACGCCCGGGTGATTTTCGCAACCGGCTATTCAGCGGATTATCTTGAAGATATACCTGATGACGCGGTTGTCATACAGAAGCCGTTTTCGAAAGAAGCTCTTCTGAACGCGATCAAAGGCATGCTGAAAGGGATTTCTGAAAATGATAAACTGGGATAGGGGTTGGGCCGGACTTAGTATTTAGAGTGGATAAATCGGAGATCAAAAGATGAAGATGATACGGAATTATCGGGTATGGACGTCGGTGTTCGGGATGATGATCGGTTTTGGGATGTCTATCGGTCAGAAGCCGGTTTTGTGCGCAAGTTCGAAGAAGCTTGCCGGTGAGCTGTTATCCGGACCGGTTATCGAATTTGAATCGACGACGATAGATATGGGTCAGGCGGTGACGGGAAAAAACGTTGTCAAAGAGGTGGTTTTTAGAAATAAAGGTGACAAGAACCTTGTCATCGAACGAATCAACGCGGGGTGAGGTTGTACGGCGGCGCTGGTTTCCGCCGGCGACATTCCCCCGGGCGGGGAAGGCACAATCGAGGTTACGTTCCGCACTGCCGGCCGCAACGGCAGACAAAACAAAAAAATCACCGTTACGACGAATGACCCGGTGAACCGATCGATTGCTTTGACGGTTACCCTGGAAATCGTTCCGCCGTTTACATTCAGGCCCCAACGCCTGAATTTCGATCGAAAACTATTTAAAGATATGACTCCTTTGACATTGACGGGTTCAGGAGACCAGTTGGCCACTATCAAAATTTTGTCTTCAAACATCTATGATCCTGAACATGCCGATTATTACAGTATCAGCTTTGAAGAAAAGGGCGTCGGCGATGACCGGCTTCTTTTGTTCACGGTCGCTCCCAATGAACAGATTCCGATCGGGCGTTTCAACGATACGCTTATCATCTATACGGATCACCCGGATTACGAGACTGTGCGGATTCCTATTTCAGGGGAAATACTGGGTCCGATCGATATTCTCCCACCGACTTTATCGCTAAAATCGCCCGACAAAGAGTCGCCTTATCTCGGTTCCGTTCGCCTGATATCGACTGAAGGTAAACCACTGTCGGTATTATCGACAAAATGCAGTGATCCGAGGATAAAAATCACCGTGTCGGAAACCGAAGAAGGCGATATTTTAATCGAAGGGCATTTGCTGGAGGAGGTCATTGAAAAACGGTTCAAGGCAGAGTTGGAAATTCAGACGAATCTGCCGGAGAAACCGATTGTGACCGTGCCTGTCTATGTTCAGAAAAGAAAAAGATAAGCTGGTCTATAGCTGAATATACTGAATGATACATGAGTTATCGGCATTTTGCCGATAGAATGATGGGCGCGGAAAAGAAATCGCATGGTGGAGAATTCCCGATGGCTCAAGCAAAAAAATCGCCGAAAAAAGTGATCATAACCCCGTGTGAAGCCATTCTGGAAAGCATTTCGGAAGGGGTTTTTACGGTCGATGCCGATTGGCGTATCACATCGTTCAACCGAGCGGCGGAAGTCATCACCGGCGTATCCCGTTCAGAAGCGATCGGGCGTTTGTGTTCAGAGGTTTTTCGGTCAAGTCTATGCGGTAGTAATTGTCCTTTGAGTAAAACGTTGAAAACCGGTAAACCTGTGATCGGGAAATCCGCTTGGATCATCGATGCAGATGGTGACAGGATACCGATCAGTTTATCGACGGCGGTGTTGAGAGACGCTTCGGGCAACGCGATCGGCGGCGCTGAAACATTTCGGGATCTTTCGGAACTCGAAGCACTGAGAATAGAGCTCGGGGAAAAATTTCGTGTCGGAGATATGGCCAGCCGAAGCCCATTGATGCAGCGTATTTTTGAGGCGTTACCGGCGATAGCGGCAAGTCCCAGCACGGTTTTGATTTTGGGTGAAACGGGAACGGGCAAAGAATTGCTTGCCAGAACGATCCATTCAATCAGCTCCAGGAATGCCGGCCCGTTTATCGCCGTCAACTGCGGTGCTCTGCCGGATACGCTTTTGGAGTCTGAACTGTTCGGCTATAAAGCCGGAGCGTTTACCGGGGCGACGCACGATAAACCCGGTCGATTCGCTCTTGCACGCGGCGGAACCATTTTCCTGGATGAAATCGGCGATATCAGCCAGTCTTTGCAGGTAAGTCTGCTTAGGGTGCTTCAAGAACGCACTTTTGAACCGTTAGGGAGTATCCGCACCGAAAAAACCGATGCTCGGATCATCGCCGCAACAAACCAAGACCTGGCTGAACGGGTGCGGGCGAATCTTTTCAGAGAAGATCTCTATTATCGCATCAATGTCGTTCGAATCGAATTACCGCCGCTTCGGCGTCGAAAAGAAGATATTCCTCTATTGGCCGGTCAGATGATTGCGCATTTCAATCGGATTCAGCAAAAATCCGTCCAAGGTCTGACGACGGATGCGCTGGCGCTGATGATGGCGTACGATTGGCCTGGAAACATACGGGAACTGGAAAATATCATCGAACGAGCTTTTATTTTATGTCGAGAGGGTTTGATCGATATCAAACATCTGCCGACTGAACTGACGACCGGTGGCGCATCGAATGTCGAAATCGAAAATGTTCGGAAAGCTCATGAGTTGTTGGATATTCAGATTATCCAGGCGGCTTTGGATCAGCATCGAGGTAACAAAGCCGCCGCGGCCAAAGAACTGGGGATTCACAAGACAACGCTGTATCGCAAAATGAAAAAGCTCGGGATGGATCTGTAGTTTGAGCGGCTGTGGCCCTCATTTTCAACAAAACGGGCTCCTTGGAAGCCTTTGCACATTCCAATCCCCCTTCTCCAGCAATTGAGAAAGGGCCGGGGGATGGGATGAAATCTCTCCAGGTGGTGTCTTACAGGACCCAAAGAAGGAGCAGAGGGGATGTGGGGATGCTGATGGGTTATAGATGTGTTTAAAAACAATCTGCGGAAATTGAGTTTCTAACCTAAAACCCAAAGGATACCGATTTCAAATCCGTTAAAAGATCTGCTGATTCCGGATCGATCAACACGCCGTAAAAAAGTATCCCGGTAGCGGAAACATCGGTTGTCGGCCAGATAAAATCCAGGATTGTCTGGTGTGTGGTGCTAAAAGGCTCCAGGCTAATCGGTTGGCGATCCACTCCAGGCGGAAACTCGACCCAGGAGGGCCAGAACCAATACATGTCTCCCACCGCTAAAGCGATATACTGATCTGCATCCAATACGTTTCGATATGGATTGAGCAACCTTGTCGACAGTACGAAAGGATCTCCAGGGTAAAATATTTCACTCGACAGGTTAAGATCGAATTCGACACTGTCGGGTCGATCGGCCATCCAGGGGAGCATCCGTTCCAAAAAGCGCTCCATTTCACCTGTTGTGCGGATACCCTCAAGCGCAAACGGCAGGCACACAGAACGCATGCCTGCATCCCGAGTGACGACAGCGCCGGCCGCCTCCGGTAATTCTTTGAACCGCATGAAGGTTTCACCATTGGCGACGGTCTTGATTGTATCCGGCGTGAACGCCATAGAAGCGTTTTTCCGTTTCAAACGGAATCCCAATCCCTCTGTGACGGGATTTTCAGGTATACCTTCGACAAAATAAGCGCCTGTATTGCCATTGACCACTTCCACACCGAAATAGTCTCGCAGCCATTCATAACCTCCCAAGCGGGAGACGTTGCGGACCATATCCCATCCGGACACCATCAGAGCTCCGCCGCTGTCCAAGTGTTTCGCCATCATGTCCCGCATCGATTTATCAGGACTGTTCGTCCATCCAAACAACCAGATGATGATGCCGTTATGAAACATGTCGAGTAATTGTGGGTCCGGTATTCCACGATAGCGAGCTTCCCACGGAAAATGGTCTATACCCAGATTGGTCAGGGATGTTGAAACAGTTTCGCTTGCTTCGGGATCGGTGGAGGTGTCGATCAGCAGGACAGACGCCGATTGAATGGGTATTGTCGAAAATGCCGAGGCTTCTTTGATTTGAAATCGGTTGCCTCGCCCATCCAGGGACACAAGGTCGACGATGTAATTGCTCGGGACGGCTCCGGTGTCGATATAAGCTCCAAAGATACCGTCATTGGGGGCTCCATCGCCGTTGTTTCCGTCGTCTAACAACCGAACGGTCCGCTGGCCACCGGTGTGAGAATCCGTTATGACCGCATCGATACTTTCGATACCGGACACATCATGAGCATTTGTGAGAATATGGATCGTTTCATTCGGAAGTGAAGAGCGTGGTTCGATGCTGTAATCCCACATGCGCGGTCCTTTTTTGTCACGAACCGTGACCACAAATGGTATATCCCATTTGTGTCCGCCATCACATTTGATTTCAGCCAGGATCGGAATATCCGTTTCGTGCGGGCAATTTTCACTGATGACCAGTTCGATTGTTCCCCAGCCGGTTTCCCGGCAGTAATCCGGCGGCAGGTCACCGAGTTCGCCGTCGTAGTTGGTTTGACATTTATCCAAAAACGGTGAATTGGATTGAACCGTTATGATCATGTTTTCCGCTGTCTTGCAGCCGATATTATGAATGAACAAGGACGGCATGATGTGGTCGCCTGGATCGGGGTTGCCGTTTTTATAGCTGTCATAAATGATGTCCCAGTCGTCGAGGACGAGAAGGGGCGCGTTTCCGATAAAAATATCGATTGGCGAATTCCCTATTTTAACGCCATCTGAATAAAGATTCAGGCGCAGTTGTACGTGTTTGTTTGTTTCGGTGTTTGGCGCAATTGCCACCTTGAACGCGGATTCCGGGGCCAACTTTTGAAAACGACCGAAGTCTCCATAAAACACGTCGGCGTCAAGGATTGTCACATCAGGATCATTAGATTCCAATACTGCGGTGACCAGTGGCGTCGCAGCGCCGGTATTCAGCAGAACGGGCGTCAATAAGACCGTGCATCCGGGTTCGATACACTGTCCGGGTAAACCGCCTTCGACCTCTTGAAGCACTTGAACAGGTTGAAGGGCTATCTCCTGTTTGAAACCACCAAGACTGACGACCGGATCGCCGAACTGAGCGTATTGCGCGATCGTATAGTAATCCCAATAGCTGTTCATGCCGACATGCTGCAGGTATCCCAGCTTCATGGCCGCAAGCATCATGGCGGGCGTCTGCATACCCTTGTCGAAACTCTTGAAATAGTGGTATTCCAAGGCTCCCGACATCGCTCGGTAATCTGCGTGTGAATAGCCTGATGCCAACGCAACACGGGTCGCTCCGACAAAACCGATGGCGCCGCCCTGGTCGTTCAAAATGAAATGTTCGGGCATGGATTCACCTGAAGAACCGTATGGCCAGCCGGGTAATTCGTTGTCGAACGCCGCAGTCGAACACGCGAAACCAAACATCACAGGCTGTTTATAATCGTTCCGGAGCTGGTCGGCATGGCTATGCCCGAAACAAGAACTGATCAGCCAAAAACAATCAGGTGCACCATGACAATGAAATGCCATAAATCCAGCTCCATCGTTCGTCTTTCCTACGACATCAGCCGGCTCGGCAGGCGCGTCATGCGGATAGGTATCCGTTTCGTACAGTCGGACGATGTCACGATCGGCAAAGATCGTCTCCGCCAAAAATTCAGCCATACATTCGCCTTCCGGGATACCGGACGTTTCACCATGATCCCGCTCATTGAAGGTATCGACCGCAGCAAAAATCACGTGATTGAACCAGTCGTCCTGTGGTTGAGATGAGGTTTCATAACGTATAATTTTATCCACGGCGGCTTTCATCTCTTCAGGCGTCGAAGCCGGGATGCGCGCTGTAAACACATCAGGGACAATGTCCATGGCTGACAGATCATCGATATAATCTCCGAAATTGCCGTCTTCGTTTGCGTCCCAATCATGGTAGTCGCCGTAGCCGTCGAACAGGTCGGAAAAATAATCCTCCATCGGCAGCAGTCCTTGGCCCAAAGGATCATGCGTCAACGCACATCGACGCACTGGGAGCACATCGGCGTCGCCGGCCAGTAACACAAAAGCCGTGTCGTTTTGTTCCACTTTCAAGCGAATGAACAGGCGAAGTTTTTCTGCATCGTCTTTCCCGGTCATCGAGTCGAATATCGATTCGATGGTATAAAGCGAACAGCTCAAGCCGGCGGCGGTTTTGTGAGCCAGATAGGGCTGCAAAACAGCCTCGAAAATTTCAGGCGCGATGACGATCAGGGTTTCTTGCTCGTCTTGTTTTCGCGGTAAAGACATGGTTTCGGGCGATGCGTCTTCGGTTCGGATTGTCACGGTAATATTTTCTCGGAACAACAGATGGGATGCATTTTGGTATTGGACGGGAAAGACTCTGATGACCAGCCATGTTTTATGAGTCAGGGTCAGCGGATCGAGGCCGCCAAACACCCGCCATTCGATCGGTTTTTGGGGAAATGGCCTGTCGAAATCGAAGGCTTCGTAATGAATATTTCGATCCGGCTGTGACAAGATCCGCAAACCTTTTGTGAAAGGCAGCGGCTCAGCCAGCGGAATGATCCGCGGTGTGTCGGAAGTCTCGGTGACATCGACAATACGCGAACCCGGCGGCAATTCATCCAGCAGCAAACGATAAGGAATTGCCGGCCAGTTGTTTACCAGCAGGGTTTGGGGAGCGTTCTGAACGCTCAACGGAAAATCAGTGCCGTCTTCCGCTATAACCGGCAAGTCGAAGCGGAGAGGAACGGTGTATTCTGCAGCCAGGGCGCCGGAAAGGGCCGGGAAGCAGGTCAAGGATAAAATAATTAATATGGTGCGTTTCGTTTTCATGCCGGTCATTGTCTTGAATTACAAGACTGGCGTCAAGCTGAGTAAAAAGATATTCAGCGGCAGATTTTTGCTTTCGGAAATGAAAATCTACGATCTTAAGTTGTTTAAATCCGTCCCATGTCCCATCCGTCCCATAAGTCCCATTTTTGGGGGACAGACATCTGGAAAGGAGGAGCAGGGAGCAGGAAGCAAGGAGCGGGGAGTTTCAAAGTTCAATATCCAATGTCCAATCACCAAGTGTTGGAATTCAGTATCTGAAGTTTTCTTGTTTTGGTTAAAAAAACTCATAAATCAAAATCAACTGAAAATCACTCAACTCAGCACTCAGCACTCAGGACTCAGCACTGAGGCGTTCGCAGAACGCCACTTTGTCTGAACACGATTACAGGATTAAAGGATTACCGGGATTAGTCTTTTCTTTCTCGAAATCTAATCGTGCCCATTTTTGTAATCTTTGCAATCATGTTCAGATATTGAAATAATTTGGGGGTCAGACTTCCAATTTTGTATTTTAGAATTGATTTTTGTCTCAAGGGACAGACATCCGGAATCCGGTAATCGCCAGGGTACTTCGAGAACTCAATTATATGGAAAAATGGGGAACTGGTTACAGGCGAATCATCGAAGATTGTGATAGCGGCGGATATCCATATCCTGAATGGCAGGAATTAAGCACGGTGATGAGGATCAAGTTTCACTCAATTCGAATCATAGATGAAAAAGGAATGAACGATGACCCTGTAAATGTCTCTGTAAAAGTCCCTGTAAACAAGCGGCAGAAATGGTTTCTGGAGCAGCTCAACAAAGGAGTTTCAGTTAAAGCAGCAGATATCTCAAAAAAATTTAATGTGTCCTTAAAAACCGCACGAAGAGACATTAAAGACTTGCTTGATCACCAAGTTGTGGAATTCTCGGGAGCACCCAAAACTGGCCAGTATATATTATTGAGAGCATCTTCTAAAAAAACAGCGTTAGGCGAATAATTCAGAATCTGGAGAAAATTCATCCCATCCCTCAGCCCCTTTGTAAACTCTTGAAAACACCGCATCAAATTTGACACGATAAGCAGGTTTCTGTATTACAAAAATGTGAGTTGAGCAGAATGAAAGACTATTTACACAATCATCGATTATAAGGAGTGATTATGTCAAAATGGCTGGTAACGATTCATTTAGTATTGATTATTTTTGGTGTTTCAGCCGAGGAACCGCAGTATGTGCGGTATTACTGGGATGAA
>JBASEY010000056.1:0-15042 GCA_049652745.1 bacterium
GAATCGGAAATAACCTTAAATCAAATTGTCGTGGCTGACCCTTCAACACAAAAAATCCCCGAAATATACCCCCAAAACTGGGGAAAGTTATTGGCCAATTTCTGGGGATTTTTATTGGCCAGTAACATCATTCTCACAGGACGTGAATTTTGAAATTCATGATATTCATCCTGATGAATCCCATATACTTTTTCTGGAGTTTGATTTCGAGAATATCGACGCGTTTATCCCGTTTGGTCCGATGCGGTTTTGGGGCGCCTGGTTTCTGGACATGGATACCTGGAACTATGATTATCAGGATTTCTGGTTTGGTTCCGATCATAAGTGGACCCCAACCCCCAGTTACACACCTGAGCCGACTCAGACGCCTACAAATCTGCCTACCCAGACTCCTTACCCCACTCAGACACCTACGAATGTGCCTACCTGGACCCCTTATCCCACCTATACCCCTTTTCCGACAAACACCCCCACTTTAACTCCGACCAACACCCCGACTTCGACCCCGACGTTGCCTCCTGTGTCTGGTGAATTGTTTGCCATAGACCCGATTGTGGAAAACATGCGTTTTGTTTCTGCCGGATGGTTCACTCAGGGATCGCCGGATACGGAACCCTGTCGATGGGACGATGAAGGGCCTCAGTTCACGCACATTTTGACAAGGAACCTGGCGGTGATGGAAACGGAGGTTTCCCGTTGGATGTGGGCGGATCTCAAAGCCGTTCAGGGGACATTGCCGACTGATCCAAGTGATACTAGTATCAGCCCGAACTTGAACCACCCTGTGCAGAATATCACCTGGTATGAGGCGGTGTTGTTTGCGAACTTGTTATCATTGCAGAACGGTTTCACTCGGTGCTATTACACGAATGCAGGATATACGATACCCGTGACAGCTTCGAATTATATGACTGAATCAATCTATTGTAATTTCAATGCAAACGGCTATCGCTTGCCGACAGAAGGGGAATGGGAGTATTTTTGCCGTGCCGGCACAAGTGGTCCGTTTGTGTGTTACGAACCGAATTATAATTCCAGTACTTGTAAAACCTGCACGCCGGGGACGCATCTAACGTTGCAGCAGTATTGTGTTTACTGTGCCAACGAGCCCGATAAGACGGAAGTAGTGGGAAGCAAGCTGCCGAATCCCTGGAAGCTAAAGAATGTGCATGGAAATGTATGGGAGTGGTGCTGGGACTATGCGGCTTCTTATCCGACGGGAACGGTGACTGACTACATTGGCCCGAATTCTGCTCCCGAACGCGTTGTCCGGGGCGGCTGTAGGACCAACGACGCCAGGGAGTGCCGGTCAGCGGTTCGCCTCTGGAGAGAACCGTCGTCCGTGAGCGCCAACAGAGGCTTCCGCCTCGTGAGGAAAGTATCGTTGTGATGTGTGCTGTTTGGAACTGGTTTCGTCTGTAAATGGACGATGCGGATGCCGAAAGGGGGCGCTACTTTGTCTGAACACGATTACAGGATTAAAGGATTACCAGGATTAGTCTTTTCTTTCTCGGAAGCTAATCGTGCCAATCTTTGTATTCTTTGGAATCGTGTTCAAACAGGCATTGAGGATGTGAGGTCAATATCAACTAACCAGTTACCAAGTGTTGAAAAGAGAGGGGTGGGGGAGTTTCAATATCAATATCCAAGTGATTAAATTTCAGCAACTATAGTCATTTACCACCATGCAGCTAACTTTTTTGATTAAGATCAACCAAAAAACCACAACCAGAAACTAGAAATCTGTAATCAGAAACCGCACTCGAAGAGCGCTCCAACTAGAAACTACGTTCATCGCCGGCGGAACGCCACTCATCATGTATCGGAAATAGCGTTAGGCTGTTAGGTGAATTTGCTGGAAAAACGGTTGCAAAATACTTCTTTTAATTAAGACAAGGTGAATATAATTGTGGACCTGTTTGAGCTTTTGTAGAATATTTGTCAATGAGGAGGTTTTGCCGATGAAGCAGTCAAGGATTCATACGATAGTTTTGAAAGCGTTGGCTGTCTGCATGGTCATGGTGTTTGCGGGTTATTCAGAGATTGTTCGATCGGCTGTCTCTGATTGCATCCATCATGGCGATGTTAACCTGGATGGCAGGATAACCGCTGCGGATGCTCAATTGGCGTTTTTCATTACGTTGGGCCAGTATTCGCCAACATACGAAGAGGGGTGCGCAGCAGATTGTAATGGCAGCGGCAGCGTGACGTCGGCGGACGCTCAGTTGATATTTCTAACGGTGTTGGGAACGGGCGCGTGCGAAGATCCTCTGGAGACAGCGACTCGGACACCTACAAGTTTACCTACCTGGACCCCTTATCCGACCTACACCCCCAGTCGAACTCCGACCAGCACCCCGACTTCAACCCCGACTCCGCTTTTTGAGCCCGGTGGGTTGTATGCCATAGACTCGATTGTGGGAAACATGCGGTTTGTGCCAGCCGGATCGTTCACCCAGGGATCACCGAATAGGGAAGATTGTCGAGACCCCGGTGAAGCGCAGTTCACGCATATTTTGACAAGGAACCTCGCGGTGATGGAAACGGAGGTTTCCCGTCAGATGTGGGCGGATCTTAAAGCTGTTCAGGGGTCATTGCCGGCTGATCCAAGTGATACCTCTTTCAGCCCGAACATGAACTATCCTGTGCAGCGAAACTCTTGGTATCATGCGGTGTTGTTTGCAAACCTTTTATCGTGGCAGAACGGTTTCACGCTGTGCTATTACAAGGATGCTCAATATACGAACCCCGTGACATTTTTGAATTATACAACTGAACCAATTTATTGTAATTTCAATGCGGACGGATATCGATTGCCGACAGAAGGGGAATGGGAATACTTTGCCCGTGCCAACACAAGTGGTCCGTTTTCGTGTGACGAACCATATTATAATACCGGTAATTGTATTGATTGCACGCTGGGAACGCATCCAACGCTGGAGCAATACTGTGTTTACTGCGCCAACAATCCCGGGAAGACGGAAGTTGTAGGAAGCAAACTGTCGAATCCCTGGAATCTGAAGGATGTGTATGGGAATGTCCATGAGCGGTGCTGGGACTATGCGGCTTCTTATCCAACGGGAACGGTGACTGACTATATCGGGCCGAGTTCCGGCTCCAACCGCATCATCCGGGGCGGTAGTTGGCGCAAAGTCGCCAGGAGCTGTCGGTCAGCGAATCGCTACGGGGACTCTCCGTCGTACGCGGGCAACGACTTGGGCTTCCGCCTTGTGAGGACAGTTTCGTTCTGATATGTGCTGTCGAGAACCGGTTTCGTCCGCAGGTGGACGATGCGAATGCCGCTAGGGGGCGTCAGCCCCCGGCATCGCAACAATCGGCAATCAGGACGAGACCGGATGCCCCGCGCTATGTCCACGGCATTCTACGCCGGCGAAACGCTACTCATCAAGTATCGGCGATAGCGTCAGGATGTCAGGTGAATTTGCTGAAAACCAGTTGTAAAATGCTTTATTTTAATTAAGAAAAAGTGTATATAATCGTGGAAGTGTATGAAAATTTGTAGAATTGTTGTCAATGAGGAGGTTTTGCCGATGAAGCAGTCAAGGATTCATACGATAGTTTTGAAAGCGTTAGCTGCCTGCATGGTTATTGTGTTTGTGGGTTATTCAGGGATTATCTCCCGATCGGCCGTCTCTGATTGCATCCATCATGGCGATGTTAACCTGGATGGCAGGATAACCGCTGCGGATGCTCAACTGGCGTTTTTCATTACATTAGGTCAGTATTCGCCGACATACGAAGAGGAATGTGCGGCGGACTGCGATGGCAGCGGTAAAGTGACGTCGGCGGACGCTCAGTTGATATTTCTAACGGTGTTGGGAACGGGTGCGTGTGAAGATTCCTTGGAAACACCGACCCCGACTCCGCCTCCTGTCTCCGGTGATTTGTACGCCATAGATCCGATTGTGGGCAACATGCGTTTTGTTTCTGCCGGATCGTTCACGCAGGGATCGTCGGATACAGAGTCCTGTCGACACTACGAGGAGGGGCCTCAGTTCACGCACATTTTGACGAGGAACATCGCGGTGATGGAAACGGAGGTTTGCCGTCAGATGTGGGCAGATCTAAAAGCGGTTCAGGGGTCATTGCCGAATGATCCAAGTAATACCTTTTACAGCCCGACGATGGATCATCCAGTGCAGTATAGTACCTGGTATGAGTCGGTGTTGTTTGCGAACTTGTCATCGTTGCAGAACGGTTTCACGCGGTGCTATTACACGGATGCCGGATATACGATACCCGTGACGGCTTCGAATTATACGACAGGTCCATTCTATTGTAATTTCAATGCAAACGGGTATCGCTTGCCGACAGAAGGGGAATGGGAATACTTTACCCGAGCCGGCACCAGTGGTCCGTTTTCGTGTGACGAAACGGCTTATACCCTCGGTAATTGTAATTCCTGCGAACAGGGAACACATCAGACACTGGAGAAGTATTGTGTTTACTGCGCCAACGATCCCGGTGGTACAGAAGTTGTGGGGAGCAAGTTGTCGAATCCCTGGAATCTGAAGGATGTGCATGGAAATATGTGGGAATGGTGCTGGGACTGGTATGCAAATTATCCAACGGAAACGGTGAGCGACTACGACGGCCCGGGTTCCGGTTCCGACCGCGTCCTCCGGGGCGGCAGTTGGGACGACGACGCCAGGTGCTGCCGGTCGGCGTTTCGCTACATGGACTCGCCGTCGTACGCGAGCAGCTTCTTGGGCTTCCGCCTCGTGAGGACAGTTTCATCCTGATGTGTGCTGCCGAGAACCGGTTTCGTCCGCAGATGGACGATGCGAATGCCGAAGAGGGGCGCTAGCCTCCGGCATCGCAACAATCGGCAATCAGGACGAGACCGGACGCTCTGCGTTATATCCACAGCATTGTCAATATAATATGCCCATGGGATGGGCTTCCAGCCTATTCTTGTGATGGGTTCCCCGGATACCTTCAAGAAAATTGTGGCGTTACTATGTGGCAAAGGGGGACAAGGGATATGGGACGCATGGGACCAATGGGACAAAGGAATAGTGTCTTTACCTTTTCTTGATTACAGGATTAAACGATTAACAAGATTTTTGTCTATCTTGAAACCGTGTTCAAACAGCCACCTTGGCTTTGCCGTTCATAAACCAGAAACCAGAAACCAGGAACCGCGCTCGAAGAGCGTCTTTATCCCTTCACTCTTCATCGCTTGTTATGACAAAGTCTTCCTGCTCATAATAGTAAGAATAGTCCACGCCTTTCATAAACATCTCACGGTCGTCTATTTTATCTGTCAAAGCGTTTTGAAGAAGATCCTTTATTCTTTGAGGATTTATAACGCTTTCTTCCATCGCCGTCAAATAATCTTTCTTGTTAATTTTGCTCCAATCAACGCAAAGTTTCAGATTTTTTTTCAAGATCATGTCAAGCCAAATGCGTATGCTTCTGCCATTGCCCTCCATGAACGGATGGGCAACATTCATCTCTACATATTTTTCAACTATTTCACAAAAATTGTTTTCGGGCATATTTTCAATGGTTTTAAGCGTATTCTCCAAAAACCGAACCGGTGCAAATCTGAATCCGCCTTTTGCAATATTCTGCGTTCTGATCTGACCTGCAAAATCATACAGACCGCCGAATAAATAAGCATGAATCTGCTGTAAACCTCTCATAGTACCGATTTCAACTGTATCGAGTAAAGAACTTTCAAAAAGAGCATACGCCTTGGATTTACTTTTTCCGTCAATGGTTTCATCGCCGACTGTAAACCATTCAATAAAACGATTCGCCTGTTTGCTCGGAAAGTTTTTTGCGAGTTCAATGATACCCGTATAATCAAGCACATTTGCCGCACGTTTTTTGCCATCAGGAGCAGTGAATTTGAACTGGGTAGTCACACTACCCAGTTGATTTTTCTCGCGCTTTAACTTTGCTTTGAGGTATTTCCAGTAATTTCTATTTTTCTCGTAATCATCCACGCCCCGAAAAACACCGATGATATCCAGAACAGAAAACCACCATTTTGAGTTTACATCATCCCAAACCGCACGCACTTCCTTATCATCAAAAAAACGGATGGAAATTTTCTTCATCTATATCACCCTGACAGTCTTAGCCGGTGCGAGCAGTTTAAAGATTTCAAACACGTTGATATTCCATCTAACCGGGATCAGTTTCCTGTCGATAAGCCGCAGGCCTGTCCAGGCTTCAGTTACCATCACAGATCCCTCGTATGTACAAACAACAGAGGATTTTTACCACTCCTCCAATTTACTCGCTCATTCTATCAAAAACAGTTAAAAATAGGTAGTCGAATAAAGTGTGGGTGCGAATCTATTTGTTGCCTATATCAAGAACAACGTTCGGACGCTGCGTGATAATATCAAAGCTCAACGCCGGGTTATGGGACCAATGGGACGTATGGGACGATGGGACGGAGAAAGAGTATTTTTACCTTTTCAGCATTTTTTATTGTCTGAACACGATTACAGGATTAAAGGATTAACAGGATTGGTCTTTTCTTTCTTGTAATCTAATCGTGCCCATCTTTGTAATCTTTGTAATCGTGTTCAAACAGGTATTGAGGATGCAAGGTCAATATCCAATATCTAATATCCAATATCCAATCACCAAGTTTTGGAATTCAGAATATATCGCCTTCCAGTTTGATTTAGAATTCTCACCAAGAAAAATCTATCCAAAACACAACCAGAAACCCAGTACCAGAAACCAGGAACCGGCGTCCTGCGCTAGCGGGACGGCCCGTATCCCCATTCTTTGACAGCCAGTTCACCCAGTATGCCGCTCATTTCCGGGTTCAGCATCGCGCCGTAGAACCCTAAGCCTGTTACGACATCCTGCCCGGTATCCGGCCAAGTAAACGTCGGAATGACGGTGATGCTGGTCGTGCCGGTTGGAATATAGATGAGTTCGTAGTCGATGTCTGTGTAATCCGGATAGTCGAAATAGGCCCAGGACGGCCAGAACCAGAATATACCGTATACTTCCAGGATGAAAAATGTCGGCACTTTATTCAGAGGCTCATCCGGGTTATCCAGATAACCGGTAACATAAAAATCGTCTCCAGGATGCGCCATATCCGGCATATTGAGACGCACACCCAGTGGATAGGTCGGCGTCGGTTCCGGTGTTTCCGTTGGTGTGGGTTCAGGCGGCTCAGTTGGCGTGGGAGTGTGGGCTCCGGTTGGAGTGGACGTCGGAGGTTGTGTCGGTGTGGAAGTGTGCGCCCCAGTCGGTGTTGATGTAGGCGGTGCCGTCGGTGGGGGAGTGTGGGCCCCGGTTGGCGTGGATGTCGGAGGTTGTGTCGGTGTATCTGTGGATGCTTGAGTTGGAGTCGGTGTATTGGTCGGAATGGTTGTCGGTGTCGGAGTGTTTGTAGGCGTAGGCGTACTTGTCGGCATCGGTGGTGAAGAAGTGCCGATCAGGCAGAATGAGAGATCATAGTTCGAGCCGCAGTAGTTCCAGGAGTCATTAAAATAATAAGCACAATCATAGCTCGATCCACTCGGGCCGCCATCCACCCAGGCAAATCCGCATATGCCGGTGCTTTCAGCCTGTACGGAAAACCAACCGTCTGTCAGGGTGACAGGGGAGGAAAGCATGCCGGCATATCTATAGATAGGGCCATAAGACGGATCGCCTTGAAAATATTTCGTCGTAGGGGCTACAAACATGGTAACGTTTTCTTCGTAGACGAGGTTGCCGGGAAGCGGACCATATTCAAAGAAACGAATGATATAATTTTGGGAAGGTTTGGTACACGGTTCCATATCATAGTCAACTTCACAACCCCAGAATTCGATGCCGACAATCGGTTGGCCAAGGCCCTCGAAATCATCGGCAAAATATAAGTCGTAGTATTCATCTGAAAAGGCGAGAAGAGTCATCGCTTCCGGCAGCACGCCGAATTGTGCGTCGGAACTGCAAATCATAGACGTATCAATCTCGAAAAACGCCTTAGCCGTATGGTCGTTACTCATCACTATCGTATCGTCGGGATTCGAGGAATAATAAGCGTCGTCGACTTCCCAGTAAGAGAAGACGGAGGAGAAATACGGGGTCGCGATTATGGAGGCTGTGGTGTTCTCGATATACTGGTGGGTTCCGACTGCAGGTATAACGCTCCCAGTTCCTTCTCCGCCGGGAGCGAGCATGGTCAGTGTAGCCAAAGGGGAAAAGAAAGCTTGAACGGTGTGATTGGCATCCATTTTGAGTGTTATGTGCGGCTTCTTTGAATACAGGGTGCCGTCGACTTCCCAACGATCGAATTCCCATGGGTGAATAATGCCGTAAGGAATTGCGAACCCGTCAATATGTTTGATTCCATTGAATGTAAAGTAAGAGATAACATCCCCGTTTGTCTTGTCAATCTCAATAAGTTGAGCA
Organism: bacterium; assembly: GCA_049652745.1. Classification (GTDB taxonomy): domain Bacteria; phylum CSSED10-310; class CSSED10-310; order CSSED10-310; family CSSED10-310; genus JBASEY01. The sequence continues at coordinate 8,404 of JBASEY010000056.1, forward strand.
TCCTCCGGCAAGCTAAGTTGGGCAAGCGTCAGGAATAGTCTGCCATGATCCTTGTCATATTCCATGCCTTGGGAATAGTCAGCATCAAAGCCTGTCGGGCCCAGCAAGGTCGCTGCACCGGTGCTGACATTGACTGTGTATATGGCGTCCGTGGCTTTACAATGCGCATAAAGAACGCCGTCACCGTATGCAATATCGACGATCGAGAGGGACGGTCCAAACGGTCCGACCAGCGTGGTTGCGCCTGTTGACCTGTTTAACGTGAACAAATGACTTTTAGAGCTGGCATACATGATATCGTTTACCTCATCGTATGCTATTCCGCTCAGAATATCTTGACCCGTCGAGCCGACAATTGTCATCGTCCCATCTGAAGGATTTACCGTATACAAAATGCGGTTATAGTAATTAATGACGTGCCACTTGCCGTCAGCCCATGTTCCACCACATATGTAATCACCCGAATAAGTTCCTATAGCCGTTATGTTTCCTGAATCCCAAGGATCGAACGCAAATATGGTTTCAAGATTGAAAGTTAGATCGAACGCATACCAGGTCGATGACGGTATAGCGCCCAAACGGATGTCTTGGCCGAGTGGAAAGTCATGTTTTCCGGGCTCCGGAACGACAATGCCATTACCGACAGAATACAGCATGTTGAGTTCCCGCGTATCAGCCATGTCGGTATTATCCAATGAGTCATCCGATACCGGTGAAAATCGGGCGTTGCCGATGGCAGCGGCTGTCCGTCCTGGAGTAATCGAAGACAGTACTGTTGCCAATATTATCATCACTAGAAGCTTTTTCATAGATGATTCCTCCTCGGAATATTTAAAAACCAGATAGTAAAAAGCCGCCAATTCCTCAAAGAATCGGAAAGCGCAGCGTTTCATTCAGTCCTCAGCACTACGGCCCATAGCCCCATGCCTTGATCGCAATCTCACCCATGATATCGCTCATTTCCTGATTCAGCATCGCGCCATAAAATCCCAGGCCGGTCACGATATCCGATCCGGTATCCGGCCACACAAACTGCGGAATGACGGTGATGCTGGTCGTGCCGGTTGGAATATAGATGAGTTCGTAATCGATGTCAGTGTAATCCGGATAGTCGAAATATGCCCAGGACGGCCAGAACCAGAATTTACCGTATACTTCCAGGATGAAAAATGTCGGCACTTTACTCAGAGGCTCATCCGGGTTATCCAGATAACCGGTAACATAAAAATCTTCTCCGGGATGCGCCATATCCGGCATATCGAGACGTACACCCAGCGGATAGCTCGGCGTCGGCTTCGGTGTTTCCGTTGGCGTGGGAGTGTGCGCCCCAGTCGGTGTTGACGTAGGCGGCTCAGTCGGTGGGGGAGTGTGGGCTCCGGTTGGAGTGGACGTCGGAGGCTGTGTCGGCGTGGGAGTGTGCGCCCCCGTCGGTGTTGACGTAGGCGGTGCCGTCGGTGTGGAGGTTTGCGCCCCGGTTGGAGTGGATGTCGGAGGTTGTGTCGGTGTATCCGTGGAGACTTGAGTTGGTGTCGGGGTATTGGTCGGAATGGTTGTCGGTGTGTTTGTAGACGTAGGCGTACTTGTCGGTATCGGTGTTGAAGAAGTGCCGATCAGGCAGAATGAGAGATCATAGTTATAGCCGCTGTAGTTCCAGGAGTCATTAAAATAATAAGCACAATCATAGCTCGATCCACTCGGGCCGCCATCCACCCAGGCAAATCCGCATATGCCGGTGCCTTCAGCCTGCACGGAAAACCAACCGTCTGTCAGGGTGACAGGGGAGGAAAGTATGCCGGCATATCTATGGATAGGGCCATAAGACGGATCGCCTTGAAAATATTTCGTCGTAGGGGCTGCAAACATGGTAACGGTCTCTTCGTAGACGAGGTCGCCGGGAAGCGGACCATATTCAAAGAAACGAATGATATAATTTTGGGAAGGTTTGGTACACGGTTCCATATCATAGTCAACTTCACAACCCCAGAATTCGATGCCGATAATCGGTTGGCCAAGGCCCTCGAAATCATCAGCAAAATATATGTTGTAGTATTCATCTGAAAAGGCGAGAAGAGTCATCGCTTCCGGCAGCACGCCGAATTGAGCGTCGGAACTGCAAATCATAGACGTATCAATCTCGAAAAACGCCTTAGCCGTATGGTCGGTACTCATCACTATCGTATCGTCGGGATTCGAGGAATAATAAGCGCCATCGACTTCCCAGTAAGAGAAGACGGAGGAGAAATACGGGGTCGCGATTATGGAGGCGGTGGTGTTCTCGATATACTGGTGGGTTCCGACTGCAGGTATAACGCTTCCAGTTCCTTCTCCGCCGGGAGCGAGCATGGTCAGCGTCGTTTTAGTCGAAGCGGCGGAAGTGAAGAAAGCTTGAGCGGTGTGATTGGCATCCATTTTGAGCGTTATGTTCGGCTCATTCGAATACAGGATGCCGTCGACTTCCCAACGATCGAATTCCCATGGGTGAGTAATGCCGTAAGGAATTGCGAACCCGTCAATGCATTTGATTCCATTGAATGTAAAGTAGGAGATACCAGCTCCGTTTGTCTTGTCGATCTCAACAAGTCGAGGATCTTCCGACAAGCTGTTTGGGACAAACGTCAGGAATAGCCTGCCATGATCCTTGTCATATTCCATGCCTTGGGCATAGTTGGAATCGAAGCCTGTCGGGCCGATTAACGTTGCTTCGCCGGTGCTGACATTGACTGTGTATATGGCGTCCGTGGCGATACAATGCGCATAAAGAACGCTGTCACCGTATGCTATATCGACGATCATGAGGTCCGATCCAAACGGCCCGACCAGCGTCGCCGCACCTGTTGACCTATTTAACGTGAACAAATCAGTTTCAGAGCTGGCATACATGATATCGGTGACTTCATCGTATGCAATTCCGGTCAGTTGGTCTTGATTCGTCGAGCCGACAAGTGTCATCGTCCCATCTGAAGGGTTTGCCGTAAACAAATTGGAGTTCCAGAAATTAATGGCGTACCACTTGCCGTCAGCCCATGTTCCACCACTTATGAAATCAAATCCAGAAAAATACGTTCCTATAACCGCTGTGAGCCCCGAATCCACAGGATCGAACATAATTAGGTAGTGATCGGGATGTTCTTCGAACGCAAACCAGGTTGATGACGGTATAGCGCCCAAACGGATGTCTTGGCCGAGTGAAAAGCTATGTTTTCCAGGCTCCGGAACGACAATGCCATTACCGACAGGATATAGCATGTTGAGTTCCCGCGTATCAGCCATATCGGTATTACCCAATGAGTCATCCGATACCGGTGAAGATCGGACGTTGAGGATGGCAGTGGCTGTCCATCCTGGAGTAATCAAGGACAGAACTGTTGCCAATGTTATAAATACCAGAAGCTTTTTCATAGATGATTCCTCCTCGGAATATTTAAAAACCAGTCAGTAAAAAGCCGCCAATTCCTCAAAGAGTCGGAAAACGCAGCGTTCCACTCAGTCCTCAGCATTTAGGGTCCATACCCCCATTCTTTGACAGCCAGTTCACCCAGTATGCCGCTCATTTCCGAGTTCAGCATCGCGCCGTAGAATCCCAGGCCCGTCACGATATCCTGCCCGGTATCCGGCCAAGTAAACGCCGGAATGACGGTGATGCTGGTCGTGCCGGTTGGAATGTAGATGAGTTCGTAATCGATGTCAGTGTAATCCGGATAGTCGAAATAGGCCCAAGACGGCCAGAACCAGAATTTACCGTAAACTTCCAGGATGAAAAATGTCGGCACTTTACTCAGAGGCTCATCCGGGTTATCCAGATAACCGATAACATAAAAATCGTCTCCGGGATGCGCCATATCCGGCATATCGAGACGCACACCCAGCGGATAGCTCGGCGTCGGTTCCGGTGTTTCCGTTGGTGTGGGTTCAGGCGGCTCAGTTGGCGTGGGAGTGTGCGCCCCAGTCGGTGTTGACGTAGGCGGCTCAGTCGGTGGGGGAGTGTGGGCTCCGGTTGGAGTGGACGTCGGAGGTTGTGTCGGCGTGGAAGTGTGCGCCCCGGTTGGCGTGGACGTCGGAGGTTGTGTCGGCGTGGAAGTGTGCACCCCGGTTGGAGTGGAAGTCGGAAGTTGTGTCGGTGTATCTGTGGAGACTTGAGTTGGAGTCGGGGTATTGGTCGGAATGTTTGTCGGTGTCGGTGTGTTTGTAGGTGTAGGCGAACGTGTCGGCGTCGGTGTTGGAGATGCGCCGAGCAGGCAAAATGCGAGGTTATAGTTCAAGCCGAAGTAGCTCCAGGAGCCTTCCCAATTCAATGCACAATCATAGCCCCCAAAATTCGTGCCGCCATCCACCCAGGCAAATCCACATATACCGGTGTCTATAGCCTGGGTGGAAAACCAACCGTCTGTCAGAGTGACAGGAGCGGAAAGCATTCCGGTATATTTATAGATAGGACCATAAGAGGGATCACCTTTAAGATATTTCGTTGAGGGGATTGCAGTCATGGTAACGGTTTCTTCGTGGACGAGGTTGCCGGGAAGCGGGCCGTATTCAAAGAATCGAATGATATAATCTTTGGAAGGTTTGGTACACGGTTCCATATAACCGGTAACTTCACAAGCCCAGAATTCGATGCCGACAATCGGTTGGCCAAGGCCAGTGAAATCATCGGCACAGTAATAGGTGTAGTATTCATCTGAAAAGGCGACAAGAGTCTCTGCTACCGGCACTATGCCGAATAGTGCGTTAGAGCTGCACAACACAGTCGTATCGATATTGAAAAACGCCTGAGCCGTATGATCGTTACTCATCGATATCGTATCGTTGGGGTTCGAGGAATAATAAGCGCCGTCGACTTCCCAATAAGAGAAGATGGAGAAGGAATGCGGAGTCGCGGATATAGAGGCCGTGGTGTTCTCGATATACAGGTGGGTTCCGACTCCAGGTACAACGATTCCAGATCCTTCTCCGCCGGGAGTGAGCATGGTCAGCGTTTTAGTCGAAGCGGAGGTCGTAAAGAAAGCTTGAGCGGTGTGATTGGCATCCATTTTGAGCGTTATGTTCGGCTTATTTGAATACAGGATGCCGTCGACTTCCCAACGATCGAATGTCCATAAATGTGGTATGCCGTAAGGAATTGCGAACCCGTCAACCTGCCTGGCTTCATTGAATTTAAAGTAGGAGATACCAGCTCCGTTTGTCTTGTCGATCTCAACAAGGTAAGCATACCCGGTATCCGGGACAAGCGTCAGGAATAATCTGCCATGATCCTTGTCATATTCCATGCCTTGGGCATTGTTGGCATTGAAACCTGTCGGGCCGATTAACGTTGCTTCGCCGGTGCTGACATTGACTGTGTATATGGCGTCCGTGGCGATACAATGCGCATAAAGAACGCCGTCACCGTATGCAATATCGATGATCGAGAGGGACGGTCCAAACGGCCCGACCTGCGTGATTGCGCCTGTAAACCTGTTTAACGTGAACAAAAAATTTGAAGAGCTGGCATACATGATATCGTTGACGTCATCGTATGCTATTCCGGTCAGAATGACTTGACCCGTCGAGCCGACAAGTGTCATCGTCCCATCTGAAGGATTTACCGTATACAAATTGTGGGGATCGTAACTGATGGCGTACCACTTGCCGTCAGCCCATGTTCCACCAAATATATATTTATCCGGATTAATTCCTATAAACGTTATATCCCCCAAATCAGCGGGATCGAACATAAATGGTTGGAGATAGGGAGTCAGGCAGAACGCATACCAGGTTGATGACGGTATAGCGCCCAAACGAATGTCTTGGCCAAGTGAAAAGTTATGTTTTCCGGGCTCCGGAACGACAATGCCATCACCGACAGGATACAGCATGTCAAGTTCCCGCGTATCAGCCATGCCGGTATTATCCAATGAGTCATCCGATACCGGTGAAGATCGGGCGTTGCCGATGGCAAAGGAATCCGATCCCGGAACGATCAACATCAGTGTCGTTGCTAAGAGCATGATCGATAAATGCTTCCTCATATGGTGTTCCTCCTCAAAAAAATCAAATACTTGGCGATAAAACACCGCTGAATCGTCTCGAAGTCATCTGTTGATAATAGTCCTCATATCAACAGATGAATCCGTGCGCATGATGCAAGTGTAAAAACCCTGTTTTTAGCCCAAATCCCCTTCGCAAACCTTTAAAAACACGACATCGATTTACCTGAAAATTACTTTCTACGCATGCATCACGCATAGAATTATTTATAATAATCGCAGCGTTAAAAAGCAAGTAAAAGTGGAAAAAAAAAACAATTTGAGTCGCGGCCGTTTTTAATTGACCACCTCACAAGTCTCTTTTTCCTGCAATGGAGAAGGGGCCGTGGGATAGGATGAAATCTCTCCGGGCGATAACGTGAGGCTGCTGGATAAAATCGAGAAAAAAGTCGTAGATAGTTTGCTTTTTGAATAGTATTTGTTGTATTATTATTACGTTAAGGAGTTAGTTAACCGTCTGTAAGCAAGGAGGTATTTACAATGAAACAGTCTAGTGTTTTGATTCCTAAATGATATATCAATGGTGTTGACCTGTTATCGATACATCTTCAGGTTGGTATTTCCACCTGAATATGATGGGTTCTGCGTTAAGATCATCCAAATACGTCATGATCCG
>JBASEY010000057.1:0-12601 GCA_049652745.1 bacterium
TGCCGGATATGGCGCATCCTGGTGAAGAGTTTTCCATTATCGGCTATTTGGACAATCCGGGTGAATCGATGACGGATGTTGCGACATTCTTCATCCTGGAAGTTTACGGCAAGTTCTGGTTCTGGCCATCCTGGGCCTATTTTGATTATCCGGAATACGCTGAGATCGATTGGGAAAACATCGATGTTCCAACCGGCATGACCGAGATCGTTGTCATTCCGACATTTGAATGGCCGGACACCGGTCAAGATATCGTAACAGGACTGGGCTTCTACGGGGCGATGCTGAATCCGGAAATGAACGATATCATGGGTGGTTTTGCCTTTAAAGAATGGGGGTACGGGCCGTCCCGCTAGCGCGCTCTGCGAGCGCTTCAGTGCTGAGTCCTGAGTGCTGAGAGGGCGTGCCGCTGCTGCGGCACGCTGGTTCCTGGTTATGGTTGAGTGTTCTACGAACGCAGTGCTGAGTCCTGAGTGCTGAGTTGGGGGATTTTCAGTTGATTGTGGTCTGTAGGTTTTCTGACCAAAACTAGAAAACTTATGATACTGGGTTCCAATACTTGGATATTGGACATTGAAAACTCCCACCCCTCACCCTTTACTTCTTACCTCTTACCTCTTTCTTTTCAACGCGCGGACATTGGATATTATTGATCTCACCTTGTGAGCGCTTCTGTCTTGAGTGATGGGCATGGCGCTGCACTGATTCGAAATGTTATTCCTTGCATATTTATGTAAAACAAGCTTGACATTAAGTGTAAAGCTTGCTATACATTTGTTAGATGGCCTTCAGTGTTGAGGACGATGATGAAAAATTATATACGGGAATTTAGAGAGCAGGAAAAATTGAGTCAACAGGCATTGGCTATGGCGGTCGGCACGACACGCCAGACGATTAATTCAATTGAAAATGGACGCTATACAGCCTCTTTGGCATTGGCATATAAAATTGCTCGGTATTTTGGTTTGAGTATCGAAGAGGTGTTCGATTTTTCAGATCTCGAAGATTAAAGGAGTCATGCTATGGATAATTATAGGAATAAAGTCAAAAAACGGGTCGTTTGGTTGTCCATATTTATTGTTTTCGTTGTTTTTATAGGCATTTACGATGTGTTTTTTCTGTCACAAACTGAAGTGGTTAAAACTCCTGGGAATATGATGCAAAGATTTCAAATCGGGTTGATTATAGGTCTCGGTGGTGTCGCCGGGTTTCATAGAAGCAGATTTGCCCGCGCTTTAAAGGATGAACATGAACTGAAACTGCTCTGTAATCGCGAGAACGATGAGCGTATGAAAGTGATCCGTGCCAAAGCAGGCATGCCTGTTTTAATGATCTGCTCAGTAGCAATCCTTATTGCGGCAATCACTGCAGGTTATTTCGATATCACTATTTTTTATACGCTCTTGATCACGAGTGCCGCACAATTGATGCTGGGACTGATACTCAAAGTCTATTATATGAAAACGATTTAGGGCGAGATCAATAGATCCATTTCAATATCCAATGTCCAAGTATTAGAATTCGCGATCAATAGTCTTCCAGTTTGATCTAGCAATCTCTCTAATTGAAATAAATCGAAAAACCGAACCAGAAACCAGGAACCGGCGAGCCGCGCCGGCGGGACGCTACTTCTTCATCAGGTTGCCGTTATCGATGTAAACAACCTCGTTGTTGACGATCGAACCCGTGTATGCTTTCCCGTCAATCATCACCTTGTTATAGGATTCACCGTTGATGTCCGCCTGAAACGTCAACACTTTTCCATCCAGTGAATAGTCCAGAAAACCACAAGTGTCATAAGGACCGATTCTGTTTTTACCATCAACGATATACCATTTGTCGTCTATGAATGCGGAATAAGCCAGCTTTTTTCCATCGTGCGAAAACGTCAACTCGCCACAGTATCTATACGGTCCTGCCTTGTCCTTACCGCTAAAAACATACCAACTCTCACCAAGCTCCGCCACGTAAACCAGGGTTTCTCCATCGGGCGAAACCATGATTTCAGCGCAGGTATCATAGGGGCCGGTCTTTTCTTTACCGTTTATGACATAACTCAAGCCATCGATGGTTGCGATGTAGGCCAAAAATTTACCGTCCGGCGGCATGACCAGCGAATAGGCGGTATCATACGGCCCGGCTTTGTCTTTGCCGTTGAAAACATACCATTCTCCTCCGGTCGAAGCAGCGTAGGCGAGGGTTTTACCATCCTTGGAAAACAACAATTCACCATATTCATCATATGGCCCGGCTTTTTCATTTCCGGCAACGACATACCATTTTCCGTCGATTTCAGCCATGTAAACCAAGGTTTTTCCATCAGGAGATGGGTATAAATACGCGGTGTTGTTATACGGCCCTAATTTTTCTTTACCTGAGACGACATACCAAAAACCATCGGTGTTCGCCATAAAGATCGGTGTGGACGAATTCGGGAAAAAGGTCAGCCAATAACAATCAGTGAAAGGACCGTATTTTTCATTGCCGGCATAAACATACCACTTTTCATTGACCATTCCTTTATATGCCAGGGTTTTACCATCCGGCGAAAAGGTCAACTCCCCACACATATCAAAAGGCCCCGCCTTTTCGGTACCCACAAAAACATACCATTTTCCGTTGATCTCCATGGTATAAGTCAGAGTCTTTCCATCAGGCGTAAACATCAGCTCCCCGCTGTTGTCATAAGGACCGAACTTGTCCTTTCCATAGACGACATACCACTTGCCGTCGATTTCCACCATATAGGTCAAGGTGTTGTCATGAGGCGAAAACATGGGTTCGGAACAAAGGGTAAAAGGCCCGATTTTGTCTTTTCCGGTGACAATATAACGCTTTCCGTCAATTGTGGCATTGTAGGCGAAGGCTTTGCCGTCTGATGAAAACGTCAAAAGAGAACACTCTTCATACGGACCTGAAATCTCGCCGCCAAATGAGACGTAATATTTGGTTGTATACAAAAACTGACCCAGCGCCTCTTCGGCATAAGAGAATACCGGTGTTTTACCGTCGATGACACCAATCGAAATAGGGGTTTTGTCCCCGATCGGCCCCAGCATCTGCTGAGCAAACACACCAAAAGGTATACATGCGATCACGACAGCAAATAATATTTTTTTCATCGAAGTCTCTCCATTGGATTAAAAAAAGTCACTACCAGGCAAAAAGCCCGATCGCGGCTAAATCTGTCAAAAACAAAATAAAAATTCAACTATTTCTGTTCGAACATCCACCGACAAATTGGAATCGATCGAACGACTTGTTTTAATAGGTGGCTTCAGACAAGGAAAAGGTTTTTCGATTAAGATGTTTAGCTTGCCGCAAAACGCCTGCTTAATTCCGTTTTGACCAGTCGATTATTGTGTGATAGCTAAAGGAAAAAAGATGGAAGGATAAGCATTAAAAAATGATATTGAGACCGGTTAAAGTGAAGATTATTGTATGGTCTGAAAAAGTCGGTCTGCTTCAGAATCTCGTTTAAAGGCATTGAAGTATCGTCCGACCTTTCCGAAGCGATTCGCCAACAAGATTTCAACTGCTCCTAAGTTCCCCGAAGCCACTTGGATCAATCCGCCGGAAAATCCCGATGGTCAAGAAAGAAATCTATTCTAAATCAACGAAACCGGTGTTTCAAAGCTATTGACATACTCAGGAAGGAGTATTATAATTCGGATATGAATAGAAAATTGGAAAAAAATATTTATAAATACGTGTGGAAAACGTTTTTAACTTTGAAATATCGTCGGTTAAGCATACCAACAGAAAGGTGGAGTCACCATGAAAAAACTATTCAAATACACGTTTATAATGGTTTCCATATTAATCGGCATAAACTATGCTCTGGGAACTGTTTATGAATTGCCTGGAAACAGTGGAGAACTCTTCCCCAGAAAAGGCTGCTATTATGTTGATCCAGAGGTTCTTGAAAATGCAATCCCTGTACCTATCCCGGACTATGATTTTTCCCCAAATCAGATTTCAGAGGATTTAGATCAACTCATGATCCACGTTTTGGATCCGGTTGAATGTTTGCCTTATACTTTTCCAGAGATGAATGAAATAGAAATGACAACCGATGATGAATCCTGCTCAGACCGAGGTTTCTCTCAAATTGAAAATACCACTGATTTTCCATACCGAACAATTGGAAAACTTTACATGAGATGGGGTACCGACTGGTGCGTGGGCTCAGCGGCATTTATGATGTCAGACTATATACTTTTCACTGCAGGTCATTGCCTCTATACTAAAATACATGGTAGTTGGTCATATGCAGACCAGGTAGTGTTTGTACCTGGAAAGAGTGGCTCTTATGAACCTTATGGCCAATATGTAGCGGCTAAATTTGCTGTGCCAAAGGGATGGGGAGTTCCTCATGACCCTGATTATGACTATGGAGTGGTCGAACTTAGTAACAGTGCAGGATTAGGTTGGATGAAATATCGATATTCTGATGATCCCAATTGGTACATTGATAAGTATGTAAATATAGCCGGATATCCCGAAGAATGGGCTGGTCACGGCAAAGAGATGTGGCAAAATTGTGATAAAATCTGGCAAGCATCTGATCGCAGAGTGTGGTACAATGGGACGGCATATGGAGGAATGAGCGGAGGTCCGATTTGGTTTTATGATGGTGATCGTTTTTTATTGGGTTGCCACACATATCCTGATCCGAGCGGCACCAGAATCAATAAAGATATAGTGGTCGCTGTTTCACAGTTCATGAGCACAACACCACCACCAACGGGAACACCAACATGGACACCACTACCAACGAAAACACCGACGCCAACACGAACGCCAACACGAACGCCAACGCCAACACGAACGCCGACATCGGGACCGCCGACGCCGACACCACCTCCACCCCCCTCAAAGCTACACAACATATCAACCAAGGCCTCTGCCTTATCCGGAGCGGAATTATATAAACAAATCGCCGGCGGTTTTATCATTGAAGGTGGTCCGATGAAAGTTGTAATCCGAGGAAGAGGGCAATCTGTAGGGGGAGCCGGCGATAAAATGTCCAATCCGGTTTTGCAATTATATCAAGGGGGAAGTCCGGTCAGCGGCGGATATAATGACGATTGGGGAACGCTGAGTTCTTCAGATAGACAATTTCTTGCAGAAAAAGGTTTGGATGTCGGTTTACACAATAATGATGCCGTTCTTGTTTTGACTCTTAATGCAGGTGCGTATGTTGCTCATGTATATGATCCCAGAGCTACTCAAACGAAAATGGCAATTGTTGAAGTGTTTGAATTCGATACGACAGGCAATCGGAAACTGAAAAACATATCCACTAAAGCATATACCAGCGGACCTGCTCTTTATCAGCAAATAGCAGGAGGGTTTATAATAGAAGGAGGCGGGACCAATACCGTTGTTCTGAGAGGAAGAGGCCAATCCGTTGGCGGCGCAGGCAGCAAAATTCAGAATCCAGTCATCCAGCTTTACAAAAATGGCAGCCCCTACCCAGGTGGCTACAATGACGACTGGGGAATGCTGAGTTCTTCAGACAGACAATATTTGGCTAGTGTCGGCCTGGATATTGGTTTGGATTCCACTGATGCCGTTCTTGTCCTGAATTTATCGGCAGGAGCCTGGGTTGCTCATGTTTATGACAAAGATAGTCGGACCGGTATGGGTATTGTCGAAATTTTTGATACTCCCGAAGCAGCGGAATGATCATTTGACAAACCTCAATCATGATGCTTGCGTAAAAAGTAATTTTCCAGGAAATCGGTGGTGTGTTTTCAAGGATTCGTGCTGTATCTAAAGATGATATTTGAGGCGCGCTATTGTTCATATCCGAGAGTTCGCATTTGTTTTCGGTGATATTGGATCTGCCTAGCGGAACGACATTCACGATATTACGCTCTATAACAGATTCGTACGATTGGATATGTATCAGAGACGATCTTTCAACACCAATCGGTCCTCAGGTTTCACGTCGACGGCATTGAATCGGAAGACGATATCGTTTCGCCCGGCAACAGCTTCAAATTTTCCAATGGTTCGAGAAATAAAATCTGTGTTCCACCAAGTGTTTTAATTGACACTGCAGTATCGATGATATTTTGAATCAATTGGTCTTTGGTCATTCCAGCCTTTTCAGTAAAGGAAGGTAGCAAAGCATTTTACAGATGATTTTTTCGCACAGGACCTATTGGATATGATCCATGGTTAGTTTCTAAATGCCATACCCGGTAGCTACACTTTTTGTGCCCATAACTGGATCATTTTTATATACCTGTCGACACTTGTTTTTAAAGGGTCTCCACCTCTAGTTTCACACTGTGCGCGCCAGACTGACAGCGTGTGAACAAGGTGTTTCAAGATGGACTGGATTTGATGGAAAATTCAACCATTCTCGTGATAATCAATTTTTCTATATTGACAAGTGATTCTTAACAAGTTATTTTTCCTAATTAGGAAAGTTTCTACGATTGGACAAGAAATGATGAAACCTGATCACATAGAACAACAAAAGCGACTCGATCGATTTAAAACCGGCCTTAAAAACGCCGGCGTCAAATGCACTCACCAGCGCATCGAAATTTTCAAAGAACTTGCAAACTCCTGTGAGCATCCCGATGTCGCGACCGTATTCAACGGCGTGCGCCAACGGTTGCCGACAATCTCGCTCGATACGGTTTACAGAACACTGTCGTTGTTTGTCGATCTGGGTCTTGTCAGCTCCTTGAGCACCCATGGAGATCGAATGAGATTCGATGCCAACGATCGGCCGCATCACCATTTTGTGTGTGGAGTGTGCGGGCTGACACGGGATTTTTATTGTGAACAAGTCGATCGCATCGCGTTGCCCAAAGAGGTCGAAGCGATGGGAACGGTTGAGATGAGACAAATGGAGGTCAGGGGGATTTGTTCATCGTGTAACGCGTCAATCAAACAAACTCAAAGCGCTAAGCGCGAAGAAGGAGACAGGTAATGGCAAAAAAGGAGAAAAAGAAGCTTACCACCAACGTCGGCGCTCCGGTAGTCGACAATCAAAACGTTTTGACGGCAGGTCCCCGTGGGCCGCAGTTGCTTCAGGATGTATGGTTTCTTGAAAAACTGGCGCATTTCGACCGCGAAGTCATACCCGAAAGACGGATGCATGCGAAAGGATCGGGCGCTTTCGGCACCTTCACCGTGACGCATGACATCACGAAATACACCAAGGCGAAGATTTTTTCGGAAAAAGGCAAGAAAACCGATGTGTTTGTCCGGTTTTCGACGGTTGCCGGCGAGCGCGGCGCGGCTGATGCTGAACGCGATATTCGAGGTTTTGCGATCAAATTTTATACCGAAGAAGGCAATTGGGACCTTGTCGGCAACAACACACCGGTGTTTTTCCTGCGTGATCCGTTAAAATTCCCCGATCTCAATCATGCCGTCAAACGGGATCCGCGCACCAACCTGAGAAGCGCTAAAAACAACTGGGATTTCTGGAGTTCGCTACCGGAGGCACTGCATCAGGTGACCATCGTGATGAGCGATCGGGGTATTCCTGCAACGTATCGGCATATGCACGGTTTCGGCAGCCACACGTTCAGCTTGATCAATGCAAAGAACAAACGCGTCTGGGTCAAGTTTCACCTGATATCCCAGCAGGGTATCAAAAACATGACGGACGAAGAGGCGGCGAAAGTTGTCGGTATGTGCCGTGAAAGCCATCAGCGGGATTTGTATGACAGTATTGAAAAAGGGGATTTTCCGCGCTGGAACATGAAAATTCAGGTCATGACGGAAGAACAGGCCAAAAAAATGCCGTATAATCCGTTCGATCTGACCAAGGTCTGGTTTCACAAAGATTTTCCATTGATCGATGTCGGCGTGTTGGAACTGAATCGAAATCCTGACAACTATTTTGCCGATGTCGAACAGGCAGCGTTCAACCCGGCCAACATTGTTCCCGGCATCGGATTTTCGCCGGATAAAATGCTGCAAGGCCGTTTGTTTTCTTACGGCGATGCGCAGCGTTACAGGCTCGGCGTGAATCACCATTTGATTCCCGTGAACCGGGCGCGTTGTCCTGTGCATTGCTTCCATAGAGACGGAGCGATGCGTGTGGACGGCAACTTCGGCAGCACGCTAGGCTATGAACCGAACAGCTATGGCGAATGGCAGGAACAGCCGGAGTTCAAAGAGCCGCCTCTGCCGCTGGAGGGCGCCGCCGATCATTGGAACTTCCGTGAAGATGACGATGATTACTATTCTCAGCCCGGCAAACTGTTCCGCCTGATGAGTCAGAAACAGAAAAAAGCGCTGTTCGAGAATACCGCTCGCAATATGGGCGATGCGCCGATCGAGATAAAAATCCGGCACATCCGCAACTGCATGATGGCGGATCCGGACTATGGAAAAGGAGTGGCCAAGGCGTTAGGCATTCCAATGAGTAAAATTAAAAAATAAACAAATTAACAGATAAATCTTGTTTGTTTCATTGTGGCAGCGGATTCGTCTGAGTTCGCTGCCGTTTGTTTTCTGCACACCCTTGCCGAGGATTCTGATTACTGGTATAAAAGGTCTATCGGGTGGAAGCTTTCTTGAAAAAGCTGATTGATAAAAGAACACTATTCGTCGGGGGGTGAAAACGGATGACTATAAAACTTATCCACTGCGCGGACCTTCACCTTGCAACAAAAGAAAAGGATTATTCACTGGCTGTTTTCAGCGAAATTATCGAGATTGCCAATCGGGAATCAGCGGATTATCTACTGATGGCCGGCGATATCTTCGATTCATTTCCGGAGATCGAAAAGCTGAAAACTGATTTTCAGATGCTTATCCGCCGGCTCAGTGATAGTTGCGAGCCGTTTTTGTTAGCTGGTAATCATGAAGATTTGAACCGCAAAGATGGGCGGATCGCGTCATTCGATTTGGGCATACCATCCGATAACATCATCGACAAAATCGACAAAATAGATGCGCCGTATCGTTTGATTGAAAGACCGGGATTGGAAATCCTGGCGATACCGCACCAAGGAAATTACAGTGGTTATACCGACTGGAAGGTACCGGAAAAGCGAGCCAAATTTCGGGTTGCGTTGGCACATGCTGCAAATGAAAATCTGGCGTTTATCGGGCTTTTAGATGAAGAAAACAAGGCCGGCGTCATCGATAGCGACATATTCCAGCGGTTTGAGGTGGATTATGCTGCACTGGGTCACATTCATAAAGCTGACCAAAAAATCATCGGCGGTGTTCGGATGGCCTATTCCGGATCGGCCCGAGTTTGGCGAAAGGATGAAACTGGTCCTCGGGTTGTCAATATGGTTGAGCTCTCCGATACAGTTGAGCTGAAACCTATACCGATCAAGAGTGCCGGCCAGTTTAAAAGATTTGTCGTCAACCTCAATTTGAATGGGGAACCGGAGACGGATCTATCAACTTTAAAATCGGAGTCGGATCAATCAACTTTGGAACAGGTTGAACCCCAGGACTGGGTATGGCTGGAACTGCTCGGACTTGTCGAAGATGAACTGAAAGTTGAAACACTGAAAGAATTCTTTAGGCGTGACATAGAAAACCGAGTACGTCGATTGAATATTGAAGACGACGACGTTGAATCATGTGCAGGAATTTCCGGTCTAGATATCGTCAAAAAATTTCTGGAAATCTGGGAAGCACGGCAACCAGCCGAACTTGGCGATGAACGAGATGTGTGGAGACGGGCACGGGAGATCGGTCTCAAAGCAATCAAAGAACACCTGGAGGCGCGGTCATGATTGTCAAATTAATACTTGAACAGTTCGGAAAATTTCGGGATAAAACCTTTGATTTTTCCCCTGTGACTATTTTTTACGGCAAAAACGAATCGGGTAAAACCACGATTTTTGACGCGCTGTTTGACGCACTCTGTAAACCTATCGGGACCGGAACGGCTGGAAAAGAATTGCGAAAACGTTACGGAGACAAAGATAAAAGACGCTCAATCGTTGAATATGAAGATGATGAGCTTATATGCAATGACGAAGAGTTTTTGAATTTGTACGCGGTAAAATCCGGAGATTTTACGACGCAAATCGGGTCGAAAAGTGATTGGGTAGACAAAGTAAAAACATCACTGTTTACCGGTGGGATCGATCCGATAGTGTTGAAAGATGACCTACAGAAAAAAGGAGCGGATAAAAAGACTCTGACGCACATGCGGCAATTTCTAAGAAAACAGGATGAAAAGGCTAGAAAAGAATCGGAACTTCAAGAAATCCAGAATAGACGAGCGTCAATTTTATCCAGTGAAAGGAAATTGAATGAAGGTAAGCAGCACCTGGCCGACTTGGAGAAACGGATAAAACACGAGGAGGCGGAATTTAGAAAGTATCAGGAGATTGTGGAACACCAGGAAAAAATTCGAGAAAAAGATAAATTGTTCAAAGTGGTGAAGGATATTGATGATCTGAACGATAAACAGAGTAAACAGGAAAAATTGGAAGTTTATGCTGAAGACCGATCATCCGAAGCCCTTGCTATACAAGATAAAGTTCGAATGACTAATGACGTATATGCTCGGCAGGATACTACAGTCGATTTGTTATCGAAAGCGGTATCGGAAATAGAAAGAGATTTGAATGATCTCAAAGTTGAAGCTGATACTGCAACTAAGGCCATTGATAAATTAGAAGATCTACGTGACCGGATATCGCGGGATATGCCGCAGCCAGTCATGCTCACGAAAGTTCGTTGGAGTACTTGGGGTGTTATAACCGGGATAGTTATGATTCTGCTGGGCATTTCAGCGGGAATTGTAACCGGATTATCGCTATTTGAGGCGATCCTGACAAACATCGGGCTGGTGAGCCTTGCCGCTCCTGATGGTCCTGTATCAGTATCTTTGCTTGGGTACATGCTGATGGGTGCGACCCTTGTTATTGGTGTATTGATATTGTTTTTGACACGGAAAAAGGATTTGGTCGAAGACACGACCGATAGGGATGCATTTGTTGAAACCGTATTGAAACGATGGCGGGAAATTTTCGGCGACGAAGACGTTCCATCTGCTGATAGTTTACGGGAGAGCGTCTTGAAAAAGAAATTGGGTTATGAACAGTTGTTAGGTGCATTTGAAGATTTGCAGGAAAAGTTTAGTGAGAAGAAAGATGATTTGAAAAAAGCGGAAGAAGTTCTGAATAAAGCCGAAGGAGAACGTGAGCAAGCGGAAAAAAACCATGCGGACTGGCTGAAAAATATGAAGGTCGAGAATCTTCAACAATATGGTGAACGCATAGCGGAATACCAAAGTCTACATAAAGAAATAAAGGGTTTGGAGCAAGTTTTACAAAAGTCGTTGGCGGATTATCAGTGTGATGATTTGGTCGCGTTGAGGTCGAAGGCCGGGATTTTGGTGGAAGGCCTTGAGGAGAGATTGAGTGGTATCGAAAAAGTATCCGATAGCGAGCTGGCGAGGTACAAGAGAGAATTAGACGAGCGCACTCAGAAAATCGAACAGCTTCGGCAAAAAGAGAAGGAACTGGCACTCGATATAAACAAAGAAGCAGGCAGGATTTCGGGCAGTTTGGGTGATTTGCCGGAGCATATAATGAATTTAAAACAAGACATTGTTGAGTTAGCCGAGGATATCCGCGCGATCGATCAGGATCGCCGTGCAGCAGCATTTGCTGCTGAGATATTCAGTGCAATTGCCGACGATTCATCTTTCCAATTTGGTCAGTTGAGCCGGGAAATTGCTGCGATGTTCGCACAATTTTTACCGGGTGACGAAATGATAAAAATAACATCGCTTAACGAAAAAGACCTAAGAATTAAGGACGGAACCGGTAAGTATCGATCAGTCGACCATCTGTCGTCCGGGACCCGTGATGCGTTTTGGTTGGCGGCCCGACTGGTTCTGGCTAGAAAAGCGCGGCCGGAAGGCCCGGGTATAATTGTATTGGATGAGCCGTTTCACACGCTCGATGATGATCGGATGCAGCAGGCGGTGAAATTGCTGAAAGCGTTTCGAGATAAAACAAACTGGCAGCTTGTCTTTTTCACCAAAGATAAACCCGTGGTGGAGGCCGTCAAAAGCGCCTTCAGCAGCGAAGTGGTGTTTCATGCGCTGTGAGAAGTCCTGTAATTTTATTTATCGCCTCAAAGTTGAATAAATATTTGAACAAGCGTCGATTCAAAAATAATAGAGTTGTTTTTCGGTTGTATAAAACTCTTACAGTGGCTTTGTTTTTTTAGCCTGATGATATTGGTTTAATAATTGTCAATATTAGTTTTTTGCGACTCATGAGTTCGAACAAAAAACAAATTTTTAAAAAATCTCATATTATTGACGTGGTTATTCTTATGGTATTATAATCACGATGACAGCGTTAGTTCTTTGAAATGTGAAATCGTTTTACTATTGAATGAGGGGAGAACAGACGATAAAGCAACAATTTTTCTGTAAATTGGTTCATAGGGTTTGATCTGCCTCAATTATCAAGTATTTTCGACCGGATTCCCATTCTTCGCTAACCTCAGCGAGGATAGCTGTTACTAATCTCAAAAGTGCCGCCTCATTGGGAAACAATGTGGCCACACGCGTTCGGCGTTTGATTTCCTTGTGGATCCGTTCCAGCATATTGGTTGTTCGAAGCCTGCG
>JBASEY010000058.1:0-7316 GCA_049652745.1 bacterium
TCGGAATAGATTCAGGATTTGATCCAGCGTGGATTTGACTTTGGGATGAAAATTCATGGGATACCTCCTAAAACGGAAAAGGGTTAGATAATGGCAGTTCGATCGTAACGGTCGTGCCGATTCCAGGAGTGGATTCAACAGCTATCGAACCACCGTGATTGCAGATGATCTGACGGGCTATACAGGTACCGAGACCAATGCCGTCAGGTTTGGTTGTGTAAAGGGGTTGCCACAGATGTGATAGTTGCTCTGATGTCATGCCGATTCCAGTATCTTGAATGGTAACGATCACATAAGACGCGAATGACTCACAGATTATTGAGATAGTATCGTACTCATTGCAGGCATCGATTGCATTCTTGATGACATTCAGAAAGGCCTGGCCGAGTTGGCGGCTATCGCCCATGATATGAATCAGATCACTCGGAATATTTGTTGTAAGCGTAATATCGCGGGGATTTAATAATGGCTCAACCAGATGAAGCTGCATCCATAGCAGACAGTTAAGATTGACCGGCACCTTTTGGATATCCGTTCTATCAACCTGTAACAATGGAATCAGACTACCGATCTGCTCTGATGCTTTCTCCAGGATAATAACAGAGTCTTGATCCTTGATCGATACTTGTGACCGTAATTGAGCAAGCCCTTCAGTTAGGATGTTCAAATAGTGACGGATCTCGTGACCGACTATCCGATGAAGCGGAATAGAGCTAGCCTCACCAAGAGCAATGGTCTCCGGTATGGTATGGAACGGGACAGTTTGAAGTGTTTTCATGATAAATAAAACCTCCAGATATACAAAAAAGGCCGGAGTGAGTGATACTCCGGCCAGGTTTAGGACCACCTATACGATAACAGGCGATCAGTTTAGATTGTGAATGAAACTTATAGACTAAGAACAATCATGGGAATCACCTCCTTTCAACCATGATGGTTACAGATATAGCCACCCCAGAAGACCTGGGACTTGGATGAATAGATTAAAGCTAATAGCAAAGGGGTGGGGGCACGGAACGTTTGCTGGGTTACAGTAGAGCCCCTTAACCAGACCTAGTACTCCCAAAAAATTATTCTGATTTTTTCACCTCGCGTGTGAAGCGGTTTGCTTGTTCACATCAACGTGACAAAAATTTATTTCCTGAATTAGTGTTGATTTGCGCTTTATATGTTCAATGCATGCGTAAATACTCTTTTATTTACAATGTGATTTTTGAGCCATGTTGTAGAATTAGGTAATCAGGGAGTGGAGTGTGGAAAAAAATGGAATGAGAGACTTGACATAATAACAAGTTTTCTTTATGCTGAATTTATATAAGCAGGAAAAAAGGCTTTCTGCATAAGCAACATTTTTGGAGGTTAATTATGAATTACGTCAAAAGATGCTATTTGATTATTTGGGTAGCAACTTTACTGCTGTCACAAATTTCTTTTGCTGCAGTAATTCGTGTACCCCAGGATCAACCAACTATTCAAGCTGGAATCGATGCTGCATCTGATGGTGATACTGTTTTGGTGGATGATGGCATATGGACAGGTAAAGGAAATAAAGTTCTGAAATTTGGTGGTAAAGCGATCAGTGTCCAGTCAAAAAATGGTTCACAGGCCTGTATCATAGACTGTGAAAAACGCGGTCGAGGAGTTACCTTCGATAAGGGTGAAACGAACGCTTCAATTTTTCAAGGGTTCACGATTCGAAATGGGCTCTCAGCAGGCGCAGATGGAGATGGTGGTGCAATCCTGTGCACAAACAGATCTTCCCCTTCAATAAAGAACTGTGTTTTCGAAAAGAATCATGCAGGTTTGGGAGGGGGAATATTTATTTTTTACCGTTCTCACCCACTAGTTATAGACTGCGCCTTCATCGGCAATTCAGCGCAGAAAGACGGAGGGGGAATCTATTGTCAAAACAACTGTAGCCCTTCAATAATGAATTGTGTTTTCGAAAATAATTTCGGAAGATATGGAGGAGGTGGAATTTCTCTTTTCCTAGACGGTCACTTACGACTTTTAGACTGCGCCTTCATCGGCAACTCAACAGAGGGCGCCGGAGGGGGAATCCAATGCGGAGGTTCATCTATCACTATTTTCAATTGTCTTTTCGATGGTAATTCCGCTGCCGGTCAAAGTGGTGGTGTTGGTTGCTATTGGGAATCCCCCGAGATGACCATTATCAACAGTTCTATTGTGAATAACACATCGTTTCAGGGTGGAGGAGTATATGTAGAAAGAAACTGCACCGTATCTGTTGTGAATAGCATTTTGTGGGGTAACACGGCATCCAATTCAGGCGACGCAGCATACCTTAAAGGAAATGTCACGCTCAATCTCAGTTATTGTAATGTTGAAAATGGCACCTCAGGAATCTACTGTTATGGGGGTGGCACATTTAATTGGGGTGACGGCATGATAGATTCGAATCCTAAATTTGTACCAGGTCCGGATGGTAACTATTATTTAAGCCAAATTGCTTCCGGACAATCATCGAACAGCCCTTGTGTCGATGCAGGAAGTGATTTGGCTGAACTGATATGCGAATCCTTTGCCGGAACTAATTATTGCATGAATGATTACACAACTCGTACCGATGGTGTAAGCGATTCTGGGCAGGTTGATATGGGTTATCATAATAATCTCGATGTTATTGAGCCCACACCAACGCCAACGCCGACCTCTACTCCGATATACACACCGACACCCGAACCGACACCTGAGTGTGACTACCTGGGAAGCCGCTTGGTGATCTCACAAGAAGACCCGTTCAGAGCCGGCGACACGTTCTGGCTGGAATGCCATGTATGCAACAATACCGATGCACCGATGCGAGAGATTGCAACTGCGGTATTGCTCGGCGTGTACGGTGAGTTCTGGTTCTGGCCGGGATGGACTCAGAATTTTGAGGTGGAATATCATCACTATGAGCCAGGTCTGACAGAAATCCAGGTGTTAGAACCGTTTATCTGGCCTCATGTTGAAGGTCATGCAGAGGGGTTGGAATTTTACAGCGGGTTGATCAATGCAGAAATGACGGACTTGATTGGGGATTTCGGTTATCTGACATTTGGATATACGGATAGATAGCGCTACGCCGAATACGCTTGCTCCCAAACTAACGTCTGAGCGTCTGTATCTAAACCGACTTCGTCTCATTTCAACCATGAATATCGCGGGTACAGCCATCCCTGAATACCAGGGACTAGCAGGAATAGATGAAAGCTATAGCAAAGGGGTGGGGGCAGTATTGATTTGCGATTTATTTATTTGATGTAAACGTAAACAATCTTTTAGTCACAACGTGATTTCTGAGTCATCTTGCAGAATTGCGTGCCCATGGAATGGACTATTGAAAAAATGGTCTCAGAGACTTGACCTAATAAAAGAGTTTACACATTATAGGTTAGAGAGCACGAGCAAGACGGAGGGTTTTTTCTACAATCATCATATTTATAATTTTTGAAGCAATTATCACCATTGCAATCATAATGGCTTTATTAATATCGGATACATGATCAGGATGAGGTAACGTGTTTAGGAATATCTCTGGGGTTATACTAATTCTCTACTATGAATTACTGTTTTTGGAGGTTAATCATGACTTTCGCTAAAAGTTTCTGTTTGATTCTTGGAGTAACAACTTTACTGCTATCACAAATTTCTTTTGCGGCAGTAATTCATGTACCCCAGGATCAACCATTCATTCAAGCCGGAATCGATGCTGCATCTGACGGCGATACCGTTTTGGTAGATGATGGCATATGGACGGGTCCAGGAAATATAAACCTGTTTTTTCTTGGTAAACAAATCAGTGTCCGGTCAGAAAATGGTCCACAGACCAGTATCATAGACTGTAATTACAGCGGTCGAGGAGTTTTATTCGAATACGGTGAAACGAACTCGTCAATTTTACAAGGATTCACGATTCGAAATGGAAACACAACCACAGATGGTGGCGCAATTTGGTGTGATTACGGCTCTAGTCCTTCAATAATAAACTGCGTTTTCGAAAATAATTCCGCCGGTCGTTATGGTGGCACAATTAGGTGCGCAAACAGCTCTAATCCTTTAATAATGAACTGTGTTTTCGAAAATAATTGCGGAGAAATTGGGGGTGGAATTTATATTTTTGGTTCTCACCCACTAATTTTAGACTGCGTCTTCATCGGCAACTCAGCACCGAGCGGCGGAGGGGTAATCGAATGCGCATATGGATCATCGCTCACCATGTTTAATTGTCTTCTCGACAATAATTACACCGGCTTTAACGGTGGCGGTATTTCTTGCTTTGATGAATCTGAGGTGACCATTATCAACAGTTCCATCTTGAACAACAGATCGAATCTTAATGGTGGGGGATTATTTGCAGCTAATTCCAGCACTATATCTATTTTTAACAGCATTTTGTGGGGTAACACGGCTTTCGGTGCAGGTGAGGTGGCATATCTTTCAAATGGTGCCTTGCTTAATCTCAGTTATAGTAACGTGGAACACGGTGATTCCGGCATCGACGGTACTGGCGGGTATTCTGTGGCGGAAGAATACATGATGAATTCGAATCCTAAATTTGTATCAGGTCCGGGCGGTGACTACTATTTAAGCCAAACAGCTTCCGGACAATTCTCGAATAGCCCTTGTGTCGATGCAGGAAGCGATTTGGCTGAACTGATATGTGAATCCTTTGCCGGAATAAATTTGTGTATGAACAATTACACAACCCGTACCGATGGTGTTAACGATTCGGGACAGGTTGATATGGGTTATCATTATTCTCCCGAAATTCCTGAGTGTGACTACCTGGGAAGCCGCTTGGTGATTTCACAAGAAGATCCGTTCAGAGCCGGCGACATTTTCTGGCTGGAATGCCATGTATGCAACAATACCGATGCACCGATGCGACATGTTCCAACAGCGATCCTTCTGGGTGTTTACGGTAATTTCTGGTTTTGGCCGTCATGGTCAATGGACTGGGATTACTTGGATATGGATTTCTATCCCGGCTTGACAACATTTTATGGGCTCGAACCTTTTACATGGCCTGCCGTTGAAGGGCATGCAAACGGTCTGGAATTCTATGCCGGCATACTGACACCAGGAATGACGAATATTATAGGCGATTACGGGCATGTCGTATTCGGTTATACGGATAGATAGCACTACGCCGGATACGCTTACTCCCACGTCTGCGTCTATGATAACGTTATCTCCTTTCAACCCTAAAGGTTGCCACCAGCACCCCTGAAGACCTGGGACTTGTAGGAATATGTGAAAACTACAGCAAAGGGGTGGGGGCGCGGAATGTTTGCTGGGTTACAGTAAAGCCTCTTAACCAGACCTGGTACGGCCACAAAATTATTCTGATTTTTTTACCTCGTGCGTGAAAGCCCTTCAGCCAAATGGATCGAGCCATACAGCTTCGGTTCACAGATATGTAAAGCGTTCTACTGTAGGATATATAACTGGTGAACTCATGTTATGCTACTAAAGCGACTAGGAGTTAGTCGCCCATATGGTTAGTTAGAGTTAAAGAACTACTTCCGACGCCATCAACCAGATATAGAGACTCAGGCTGCAACCCGCTATTCGACCTGACACAATCGCTCCGCCAGTTCCAATGCGTCCACTGGCCAAAAACATTCGGGTCGGGGATGATACACATTCGGCCTGTCCGCTGCAGGGCGGCATTTGAGCAAAGATTTGACCCATTGGTCAGGAACGGCGTTCCGGCCGTACACTGCACCCAAAAGCGCTCCACAAATGGCGGCGTTGGTGTCGGTATCACCCCCGCGCATGACGGTATCCACCACGGCTTCTTCCAGGTTCGGGGCGTGCAGGAGTTGCCAGAGGGCATTGCGGAATGCCGTTAGAACCCACCCCTGCTGGCGAACGTAATCTGCTGGAGGTGCCTCAGTAGCCCCGCGAACGACATCGAGGAGACTTTCTTCCACCATCATATCTTCCGCCCAGGTAACGATCTGCTCGTACAGACTTAGAGCATCGCACCCCTGGCGGATGACATGGGCAATCGCCATCGCATACAGTACGTTGGCTTGTTGACAGACTGGATGAGGATGAGTGATCGCTGCGTCCTGGCGTGCCCACTCGGCAACCAACTCAAGGGCATAGTTGGTTCCGAAGATGCCCAACGGGCTGATTCGCATCATTGCGCCGTTAGCCTGGCTGTTCGGATTGGGATGTCCACGCAGACCACTGAAAACGGTCGATCCGCAATCGAAGGGCCTAGAATCCAGCCAAAAGATATATGCTTTTTTGGCTTCATCGGAATCATATCGTCTCTGATCAGCCAGCAGGCGGGCCAGCACAAGCGCCATTTCAGAGTCGTCCGTGGGTTGACCTGCGATAGTGTTCCAGGTACCCCCGTCGGCAAGTTCACGGACACCTTTGGGATATTTCTGCCGGATTTCATCCGTAATCCAAAACTCGACCAGGCTGCCAAGCGAGTCTCCTGCAAGCTGGCCAAGCAGACAGCCTTGGGCACGGGAGAGCCGACCTTCATAGTTGCACCCATCCATTGGTCTTACTTTCTGAATCACAGGTCAATCTCCACTGCCGACAGCGGGTTCGCTGACAATGGGGTTTTCAGGTATCCATTAGTAAACCATATCCGCTCAATGCCATGATTGGCTGCGATTTCATCTACGGAAAGCCATCGATCTTCCATTACTGACTCCTGTCCTAACAGCTTTTGATGCCGCCTGAACTTTTTGAGAACTTCGGCTAATCTAAAAGCAAAATCCTGGATAGCTCTTTTGACTTCAATCCGGTCCGAACAAAACAAACTGCCATTTATCATACAAAAATCGGAGTGTATTTCAAAGGTTCTGCTAACTTTCCAGATGTCTGTCCATGCTCTTCGAGAGCCGTTCCTGGTTTCTAACTTCTAGTTTCTAGTTAGGTTTTTTGGTTGATCTATACCTGCTGAAATATCTTTATGGTGACAATAGATTTTGAATACTAATACTTGGTGATTGGTTATTGGACATTGGATATTGAATCTCACACCCCTCACCCCTTCTGCCTCAGCCCTTACCCCACATTTCCTTCTTTCTTTCTTCCAGAAGTCTGTCCCCCAAACTCCGTATTTTACTTCTTTGAATGGTTTCGCCGTGAGTTTCTGAGAAGTGACGAGCTTCGTCGGCCTTTTACACACATCAATAATAATGTACAAGCCTTAAAATTTCACTTGTGAATTGTCACAAAGAATAGCGGTATTTGCGGAGAAAAAAATTAGAAGTCTGTCCCCAAAATTATTTAATTATTTTGTAAACGGAAAATTTCCTTGACCGATGTATGGGAAAGGG
>JBASEY010000059.1:0-25621 GCA_049652745.1 bacterium
CCATCAGAAACTGACGAATGGCTTTTTCAGGTGTCTCCCAATGTTGAAGAGGAGTATCTCTTATCAGCCAGTCAATCATTTCATGAATAAATGTCACGTCTTCTTCGTGCTCGAAAAGATATAAAAAGGCGTCTCCATATACCGTCCAGTCAAGCGGATGCGTCCACTCGTCGCTTTTTGCCTGGGCCAGCGTCGATCTGATGGTGGCTATCGTTGTGTTCAGTCGGATTTCAGGACCATCCGAATCATTGTTTTCTGAACCATCCACAGTTGCCGACCCCGGCAAGACGACGATAACGGCAACCAACAGCACACTAATTAACTTGATCATGTTCATGAATGCGATCCTCCTGGTTTTTAGGGATTGGCGAATGATTACACGCTGTCGGCGTCGGCGGAGTGGGATCATTATAAACATACATTCTGACGTCTATACCCGAATGTACACAGGAATCGTCTAGAAATACATATCCGTTAATCATAACATCAGCAACTGCATTCGACGTGCAAAACAGCAGTATCACCATCAAAAGACCTTTCCGCTGTCTAAACATAACTACCTGCCTTTGTTAACGTGCCGTCGTTCAACTTCTATTTTTCCGAATTCGTCCACAGTTTAATTAATTATATCAACTTCCGTACCCCTGCTCAAGTAGTTGAGGGGGAACGGATCGAATGGATTTGAATAAGACTTCAATATTCCAACGGTAGTCGTAGAGTCGGGTGATTTCCACGTCCGGCCCAAAGACGCCTTGGCACTGATCAGGGGCCAGCCAGTCTCCTTTTTTGTACCGGTTCCGGACGAAAACCAATTTGACGAGGCCTCCTCCAGTCTCCAATTGTGCCATGGCGGATGCCAGGCTTGTCGCTCGCCCCCGGCATTTCTTCAGCGAACGATAGATCGTGAGAATATCCATGGGCTTTCCCTGAAAGATGCAATGGACTTTCGGTGTCTTTTTGATCATGCCGATCATACGAATCCGCACCCACGAAAAATTTAGTAATACACTGCTACCAAAGCTAATGAACGGTGAAGCGATGGTGACTGTTTGAACACGATTTCAAAGATTACATAGATGGACACGATTAGATTCCGAGAAAGAAAAGACTAATCCTGTTAATCCTTTAATCCCCTAATCATGTTCAGACAAAGGTTTTAAACGTTAGTAACTATGCTGCAGAAGATGAGTTATTAATTAAGCGATGCCTTCCAGGGATCACCAGTTTGTAGGACCGTGTAAAATGGCGACAGTGGGCACGCTCCTTGATCTCCAAGTCCGGTATTTGCGAACCGGTCATCTTTTAGATCGTTCTCTCGACCTCTGTCCTGTCACCCTTTTCTGATTCTTCTGAATCTTTATGAATCTCCATATCTTGCCCTTAAAGTTTATTACACGAATCTTTCATAGGATAGGTGTCTCATTCATATAGACAGAGGGAATGTATGATTTTTCTGTTAAAATAACAACTATTCAAAAATTATCTGAAGGCGACAAAATTGCCTATCAACTGGAGTTTTCTCACAATACTGCTAGGCAATGTTCCTATTGACATTTTGCCTAGCGTAATCTATATTTTAAGAAGTTTGATAGGCAAATAAGAAAGAAGCCAACAACAATGAGTAAAATTCATTATATTTTAAAAGAAGAGCACGATAGATTGGAAAGATTAGCAGCGCTCTATCAAAAAGAAATAGGGAATTTGCCGAAAGGATCTGTCTCCCTGAAGAAGCGTAACGGCAATGCCTACGTGTATATCGCTTATCGAGAAGGCAAAAAAATGAAATTTAAGTACGTGGGCAAAGAATCATCTCCAAAGGCAGTTGAAATTTCTGCTTTAATAAAAGAACGTCAAGAAAAAACCAAACAATTAGATGAAGTAATGGCTGATATCAGAAATATAAAGAAGGTGCTGAATGAATGGCCTGACTGATCTGGTAGCCGATATCCTAAGAAAGCTATCTGAGACAGGTATTCTAGAAGAAATAATGTTGATAGGAAGCTGGTGTTTGATCGTATATCAGAAATATTTTGACGACTTACCCGGGATTCCGGTATTTCGGACAACTGATATTGATTTCATGATTCCTTATCCTCCCCAAATAGCCTCTCATGTGGATGTTCCCAGAGTATTAGAGGGTTTGGGTTTTATAGAGGAATTTGACGTAATCAATCAGATAACAAAATATCTTCATCGCGATGTGGAGATAGAATTTTTAATACCGGAAGTTGGTCCGCCAAAAGACAAGAACAAGCATATCCCACAATTAAAGGTATTACCTCAAAGGCTGAGATACGTGAACATATTGCAGAATAATAAACTTAAAAGTGATTTCAAAGGAATTCCAGTGATCGTTCCAGAGCCGGCAGCATTTGTCATTCAGAAACTCATTTGCTCTGCCGAAAGGAAGAACCCAGACAAAAAGGCTAATGATTTACGAATAGCAACCGAATTTGGCTTATTCCTTTTTACAATTCCCGCGCAAGTGCAAAAGTTATATGACGTTTACCAATCACTTCCTGTCCCATGGAGGAAAAGATTTTTGCGCATAATAGAAGCCGAAGCGCCTAAATTCTTTAAGGAATTCAATAATATCAATAAGTAATTTTTCTTTAGATTGGTGTAACGAGCCACTATTTTCAATTAAAATTGCCCTTTTGTGTCGAAATGAATGAGACACCTAGCCTATAGAAAATTGATCCCCCCTTCTCTATTCATGGAGAAGGGGCTGGGGGATGATGTCCTCAACAATAGATTAAAAAAGCCCCTCCGGCATATCCCGGCGGGGCCTTTCATTACTTATCAGATGAGGGTTATTCGCTGAAATCCAACTCCGCTAACTGTTTATAAATATTGTATCGCAGTTTGACGTCTTTGCGCGCCAGTTCCAATAACTCTTCAGCCCGTTTCGGATCGGTTCGTGTCAGAGCTTTGTAACGGGTTTCACTGTACATGTAGTCTTTCAAGTCGATGCTCGGCGCCTTGCTGTCAAGCTGTAAAGGATTCTGCTTGTTCTCGATGCGTCTGGGATCGAAGCGGAACAGCGGCCAATGACCGGAATCGACGGCCTTTTTCTGCTCGTAAATCTGTTTCTGCATGTCTATTCCGTGTGCAATACAGGGGCAATAAGCCACGATGATCGAGCAGCCCGGATAGCTTTCAGCTTCCATGAACGCTTTCACTGCCTGGTTCTGGTTGGCGCCCATCGCGATTTTCGCTACGTAAATGTTGCCATAAGACATCAGAATCATAGCCAAATCTTTTTTCGGCTGCGGCTTGCCGGCAACAGCGAATTTTGCCGTCGAACCTCGTGGAGTCGCTTTGGAGCACTGACCGCCGGTATTGGAATAGACTTCCGTGTCCAGCACCAGGATATTGACGTTTCTGCCGCTTGCCATGACATGATCGAGACCACCGTAGCCGATATCATACGCCCATCCGTCACCGCCGACACCCCAAACGGATTTGTCCACCAGATAATCCGCCAGGCTGACAAACGCGGGATGGGTCTTGGCGAAACGCTTTTTCAGATCGGCGACCCGACCGCGGAGAATTTCAACCTGCTGATCGGAATTCTGATCGATGTTCAGGATGAATTCTTTCTCATCTGCAGGAATATCCAATTCTTTCAGCAGTTGAACGGCTTGTTCATATTTTTTATCGACCGCAACTCGGAATCCCAGCGCGATTTCAGCGGCGTCTTCGAACAAGCTGTTGGTCCAGGCCGGTCCCAGGCCGTCTGCGCGGGAGCAGTATGGAGTTGTCGGCAGATTGCCGCCGTAAATCGATGAGCAACCGGTGGCATTGGCAATCAACAGGCGATCGCCGAACAGTTGGGTCATCAATTTGATATACGGGGTTTCACCGCAGCCGGCACAGGCACCGGAAAATTCGAACAGCGGTCGAATCAACTGGCTGCCTTTGACAGAATTCTTGTTGATCTTGTCTTTGTTCATTTCCGGCAACGTCAGGAAAAAGTCCCAATTTTTGACTTCCTGTTCGCGCAAAGGAATCTGCGGTTGCAGAGCCAGGGCTTTTTCTTTCGGAGGACATATCTCGACGCAGACACCGCAGCCGGTGCAGTCTTCCGGAGCTACCTGAACGGTCCATTTCAAAGATTCATAAGGTTTTTTGGTATCGACGCTCTTGAAGGTTTCCGGCGCGTTCTTCAACTCTTCCGCCGGGTATGCTTTGACGCGTATCGCTGCGTGTGGGCAGATAAACGAGCACTGACCGCACTGAATACAGTTGGCGCTCTTCCAGACGGGTATTTCCATGGCGATATTGCGTTTTTCATACTGAGTCGTTCCGACCGGATATTTTCCGTCACAGGGCATTTCGCTGACTTTTACCAGGTCGCCTTCTTTCGCGATGATTTTGCCTAGAACATTTTTGACAAAATCGGGCGCATGGTCAGGAACAGGCGGCATCATCGGGATCGTACCGACTTTTTTGCCGGTATAATCCATTTTTTCAACAGCCTTCAAAGCGGCATCGACAGCTTTCATATTCATTTTGACAACCTCTGGACCTCGGTGACCAAAAGATTTGCGAATTGCGTCTCGGATCAATTCGATCGCTTCCGCTTCCGGCAGAACTTTGGAAATTTTGAAGAAAGCCGTCTGCATGATGGTATTGATACGAGCACCCAAACCCAGATCCATAGCCAAGTTCGCCGCATCGATCACATAGACTTCCGGAGTTTTATCCAAAATCTGTTTTTGCACCATCGCGGGCAGATGGTCCCATGTTTCCGCTGCGGAGTAGGGGCTGTTCAGCAGCAGCGTGCCGTTTTTCCGCAGATTGTCCAGCATGTTGTATTTTTCAAGAAATCCGAAATTGTGGACACCAAGGAAATGAGCGTTGTTGCACAGATAGGTGCTGCGAATGGGTTTGGGGCCGAATCGAAGGTGGCTGACGGTTTGAGAGCCGGCTTTTTTGGAGTCGTAGACAAAATATCCCTGAGCGTATAAGTCGGTGGCATCGGCGATGATTTTGATCGAGTTTTTATTGGCTCCGACTGTTCCATCGGAACCCAGTCCGTAAAACATGGCCTGGAACGCATCGGCGGATCGGTTCAGGCAGTCCATTTTCCAGTCAAGAGAAGAATTGGTGACATCGTCGATGATACCGATCGTGAAATGGTTTTTGGGCTTGTTTGAAGCCAGGTTTTTGAACACGCTTTTGATCATGCCCGGTGAAAATTCTTTCGAGCTCAGACCATAGCGGCCGCCGATGATCAAGGGGCGTGTTTTGAACGGAGCGGTACCGTTTGTATATGCTTCGTCGATAGCGACCTGAATATCCTGATACAAGGGTTCACCGTTGGCTCCCGGTTCTTTGGTTCTGTCCATGGCCACAATTCGTTTTACGGTTACGGGGAGCGCTTTGATGAAATGGCGAATAGAGAACGGTCGATATAGACGCACTTTTACCAAACCGACTTTTTGGCCTTCCGCAACCAGCTCATCGACGGTTTCGTGGGCGGCTTCGGCGCCTGAACCCATGATGACCATGACATGTTCCGCTTCCGGATGACCGTAATACTGGAACAGCTCGTATGAACGGCCGGTCTTTTCGGCAAACGTGCGCATATAGGATTCGATGATATCGGGCGCGGCATTATAGAATTTATTGACGGTTTCGCGACCCTGGAAGTACACGTCGGGGTTTTGGCTGGTGCCGCTGATCATCGGAGCATCCGGTCGCAATCCACGTTCACGGTGTGCAAGGATGAATTCCTCTTTGATCATCGATTTCATGTCTTCCCGTGACAGCGGATAGATTTTGTTGATTTCGTGTGATGTCCTGAATCCATCGAAGAAGTGCAGCATCGGGACTCGGGTTTCCAGGGTCGAAGCGGTAGCGATGAAGCTGAAGTCCATGACCTCCTGCACCGATCCGGCGGCCAGCATCCCGAACCCGGTGGCTCGAGCCGCCATGACATCCTGATGATCACCGAAAATCGACAGTGCCTGGCTGGCAATCGACCGGGCCGCTATGTGAAACACTGTCGGCAACAATTCCCCGGAGATTTTGTACATGTTCGGGATCATCAACAACAGACCCTGAGAAGCGGTGAAGGTCGTACACAGAGCTCCGGCAGCCAATGCGCCGTGCACCGAAGCGGATGCGCCGCCTTCACTTTGCAGCTCGACGACTTCGGGGATGACTCCCCAAAGGTTCGTCTCACCGGCAGCGGATTTTTCATCGGCTATTTCACCCATCACGGAGCTCGGTGTAATCGGATATATCGCACATATTTCGTTACAAGCATGAGCGACATGGGCGGCGGCAGTGTTACCGTCCATTGGTTCCATTATTTGTTTGTTCATACATATAACTCCTTATAAAAAGTTAATTAAGAATTCGCCAAAGCCTCATTATCATATTCCGCCGATTATTGCCAAAAACAGATGTCGGCGGTGGAAAATGCAAAACAAATAGATGATGATCGGGAAAAACAGGCGTTCCGGCAGCAGGCGGATCGTCACAGCTCGATTTTTCCTTCAAGCGCCCGTACCACCGTGGCTTCGTCGGCGTGTTCGAGCGATGAACCGACCGGCAGCCCATACGCCAGGCGATAGACCTTGACACCCAGAGGTTTCAGCAAGCGGCTGACATATAGAGCCGTCGCTTCCCCTTCGACGGTGAATCCGGTCGCAATGATGATGTACTGCGGTTTTTCGGTTTCGATCCGTTGAATCAGCGCTTCGATAGACAAATCTTCCGGCCCGATACCGTCCAACGGCGCTATGACGCCGCCGAGCACGTGATAGCGTCCGCGATATTCCATGGTGCTCTCGAGCGCCATGACATCGCCGACATCTTCGACGATGCAGATGATGTTTTCGCGATAGGAATCCTGACAAATCTCGCACAATTCGTTTTCAGCCAGGTAAAAGCAGCGGCTGCATGGCCGTATTTGCTCATGTAGCGCTTGCAGAGCCGATGCAAGTCTGTTCACCCTGTCGGCGGGTTGTTTCAGAAGGTGAAACGCTATGCGGCGGGCTGATTTCCGCCCGATCGCCGGCAGACGTTCCAATTCCGCAAGGGCGGTTTCCAATGCTTTCAACTGTCGGGCCATAGTTCGGTCACATCAATCCGGGTATATTCAAACCGCCGGTAAGCTTGCTCATTTCGTCGGCCATCATCTGCTGCGCCTTTTTCAGTGCGTCGTTGACGGCGGCGACAATCAGGTCCTGCAGCATTTCGACATCGTCAGGATCGACCGCCTCCGGTTCGATGCGTATTTCAACCAGCGTGGTATCACCGCGGGCGACAGCCGTCACCATGCCGCCACCAACCGTGGATTCAACGGTTTTTTGGGCGGCTTCCGCTTTGAGTCGCTCGAGCTTGGCCATCATATCCTGAGCCTGTTTAAACAATTTTTTATTCATCATCGATGGATTCCTCCAATTCATCAGTTTCAGCATCGGCGGGTGCGGATTTGTTTTTGAGTCGAACATCCTTGATTCTGCCCTGAAACATCGTCAGCGCTTTTTTGACGGCCGGATGATTTTGAGCCATATTGAATCGGCCGTCTCTTTCCCGCTTTTGCTCTATCTGCTCGTGTTCCTGAATCGAATACGGCGCGGATGCGCCACCCAATCTAAATTTCACAATCCGTTCACTGCCGAACGCTTTTTGACCGGCATCGGCGAAAAGCTCGGTAAGATTATCATAATTACTCATCAAGTTATATTGCAGTATCTGGTTCGGGCTGAAAACCAGAGCCAATTCAGTGTCTGTAAACGATTCAACCGCAGCGGAAAAAAGCAGGCTTTTCAGCGGAGCGGCATTATCCGGTAAAGCTTCGATCAATCTTTTCAGAGCGGTATTATCGACAAAAGGTCTTGTTCCAGGAGCTTCCGATACTGCAGTGTCCGAAGGATTGACATCGTTAGATGCGGCATTGTTTTCATCATCCGATGGAATCCGGGTTTTCAGCGTCTGTTTCCAGGGATGATCGTCGGATTTGCCTGAGGTTTTTTTTTCCGGCTTGGATGGCGTATCGGATGATGGGGATGGGTGTTGTGACGGCGTCGATCGGGAAGGTGCAGTGTCCTGTTTAGGAAACGATTGTTGAGGTTTTTCGGGTGTTCGCAATTGGGGCTGCCGTATTGTTGATATGTCCGGTGATCCCGGTGGCGAGACGGCTCCGGTGGTCAATCGGGCTTCGAGCTTTTTCAGCTCGCTCAATAGTTCTGATATAGGTGTAAGCTGTTGAATGCGAGACATTTTGACGATAGCGACATCCATCAACAGACGTGGAAATTCCGTCAATCGAAACGATTGCTCCAGCTCCAGCATGATCCGAAACATCCGCTCGAGCTGATCGATCGAAAAACTGTCCGCCAGGTTATCCGGCAGCAGGGAATGGGGCGGCGCGCCGAGTTTGACGGCCATCAGGTCGCGGGTGACTTCCATCATTTCGCGATTGAACACGGTTTCGTCTCCCCCGCTGTCGATATAGTGCGCAAAACGATCCAATGCCGTCGAGCCGTCGCCGGAGGCGATACTCTTGAAGACGTCGAAGAGAAGTTCCGGGTCGATTCTGCCGAGTAGTTGCATGGTTTGGTCGTGATCGATCACATTTCCGCAAAACGAGATGATTTGGTCAAGCAGGGACAGGCTGTCCCTCATTCCGCCGTCGGCCATATGAGCCAGGGCATCCAGGGTTCGTTCTTCGATCGTGACGGATTCCAGTCGGCAGATTTCGGCCAGGTATTCTTTGAGAGTTTTGACGTCGATGCGGCGAAAATCGTAGCGTTGGCAACGAGATAGGATCGTGACGGGCACTTTGTGTGCTTCGGTCGTTGCCAGGATGAATATAACGTGATCGGGTGGTTCTTCCAGGGTTTTCAACAGAGCGTTGAACGCTTCCCGAGTCAGCATATGCACTTCATCGATAATGATGACTTTATATCGGGCTGATACTGGGGAATAGCGTACATTTTCGCGGAGTTCGCGGATTTCGTCGATACCGCGGTTTGACGCGCCGTCGATTTCGATGACATC
This sequence comes from bacterium, assembly GCA_049652745.1. GTDB lineage: Bacteria > CSSED10-310 > CSSED10-310 > CSSED10-310 > CSSED10-310 > JBASEY01. The sequence continues at coordinate 9,022 of JBASEY010000059.1, forward strand.
CATCGAGACGCCGGCGGTGATTTCCGTGCAATGTCGGCAGGTATTGCAAGGCTGCGGTGTAGGGCCGGTTTCGCAGTTCAGGGCTTTGGCCAGGATGCGAGCGGTTGTGGTCTTGCCGATGCCTCGTGAGCCGGAAAACAGAAACGCGTGGCCGAGGCGGTTGAGTTTTATCGAATTGACGAGGGTTTGCGTGATATGGTTTTGCCCCACAACCTCTTCAAAGGTCTGGGGTCGACGTTTTCGGGCAAGAACTTTAAAGGACACGTGCCATAACCATCCTGAAAAAACGGTCGTGCACCCCCTGTCGAATTCCGGATCGTCGCGGAATTTGCAACAACCGGCTCAAACCGGGCTGCCCTGCGGCACACGAGAATGATTCCTTAATGCTGCTCCCGTCAAGGCCTGACATGGTTCGGAAGTTCTCGTTGCGCAGGACCCGATCATCAACACCGGCGGTTCCACTCCAGGCCGGGAACCGGATACCCTCGAGGGGGAATTCAACCCCGCTATAGCGGATTTCGGGTTCAGAGCGCCGCTACCGCCCCGTCTAGCACGACCCAAGCAACCCGAGTTTCAACGGCGAACCGCGGAAACCCATTCATTCGTTCATGGCGGAGAGGGTGGGATTTGAACCCACGTGGCAGGTTTTGCCCACCAACACGATTTCCAGTCGTGCTCCTTCGGCCAGCTCGGACACCTCTCCGAAATCATCATCGACCATGCACTGCCGACGCATTACAACCTCGACGACAGGCCTGTTCCATATCAACCCGTCATCCAAAGCAGTGCCCGAAAGACTATATCCATCCTGTAATCAAAGGTCAAGAAAATCATACACGCCGATCCCATATTGCAAGAACTCTATTTACCCATTTTCTTTTTTTCGATCCGCGTCCAACGCCTTTCGAGTTTGGCTTGGAGATATCCGGCTCATAACGATGAATTATCCAGGTCTTATCGTATCCAATTTGAACTGAAAACGTCGAAAACGATGAGGTATTCCGAGAAGCTTCTTTTTCGATGCCGACAAGCATATATTTCTCTATTATAATAGTGAAAAGGTAGCAGAGATAAAAAAAGTAATGATATTTAAGAAATTGAGATTAAGAATTATCGAAGGTCAGGCGTCTTCCAGCTTTTTTCGATTGACTTTTTCCGAAAAGAATATAATAATAGTGATGCTTTTAAACAAGCTTTACCTATAAAAGGAGGTTAAAAATGGTTCGAAAAATAATGTTAAGTTTGATTGCACTGGCGCTGATGCCTGCTGTTTTAGCTCAAGATAACACGTGGATGGGACCGACCGGCGGGTTTGGCGTGTACAGTGCGGATACATTACCGGCAAAAAATTTTGCCATCAGTTTCTATTTCGCCAACATCGACCGTGAATTGAAATTCCCCTGGGATACGAAAGCAGTTTCATTGGATTATTCGTATTTTCTTCTTCCGGTCGCATTTGGTCTGACGGATAAACTGGAGCTGTCGATCAGCCCGAATTACATGAATATCCGAAGAAATCGTGGTTGGGATGACAGTGACGGCTTCGGGGATTTGTACGTCAATTTGAAAGCCAACATTATCCATAATGACACGTTCGGACTCGGTGCACTTGTACAAGCTAAAATCGGCACGGCTGACAGGGATGAAGGTCTCGGCACGGAAGAACTCGATTATGGTTTGACGTTGTTGGCGACCAAATACTGGGATGCAACCCGTTTGCATCTGAATGTGGGTTATCGGATTGTCGGCGAACCCGAAGGCGCGGATTTCGATAATCAGGTGCTGTATGGTCTCGGGCTGGAAACGGATATTGCGGATCAATGGCAGTTTATCGCTGAGTTTCAAGGGGAAACATCGTATTATGACCTTGAACCCAATGATCCGATGGATTTGACGGCGGGGTTCCGCTATCACAATCCCTGCGGATTTGTCTTCGGCGGCGGGCTTCGGTATGCCTTCGGCATGGAAGACACCAACTGCCCGATCGGCGGTTTTGTCCAACTCGGTTTCTCCACCAGTAGACGTGCCCCAAAAGTAACCCCGGCAGCGCCTCCGCCTATTCCAGAAGTAACATGCTCTGTAGAGGATTTGGTTATCAGTGTCGGTGAGTTCACCCGGGTGCGGGTGGATGTCGTCGATCCGCTCGGCGGTGAGCTGACATATGATTGGACTACGTCGGGATGCCGAATCGAATCCGTCGAGAACGAAGCTGTTTTCTATGCTGATGAGTGCGAGCCCGGAACCTATGCGGTCAACGTCGTTGTGACCAATTCAGGCGGCTATTCCAATCAGTGTGGTGTGTTGATCAAAGTCGAGCAGGCTGAGCCTGAAACAGAGATCGTCAAACTGGATCTGCCGCTGGTTCCTTTCAAAAGCGGGACTCGCGTCGACAACGTCGCCAAAGCGATTTTGGATGATATAGCCGTGAAAATCCAAGAGTATCCTGGTGTGACGGTCGAGCTTGTCGGCCACACGGATTCAACCGGTTCGGAAGCCGCGAATCTGAAAGTTGGTAAGACACGTGCGGAGAATGTCAAGAAGTACCTTGTTGACCGTCACCACATCGAACCCGAGCGATTGGAAGTGAGCAGTAAAGGTGAATCTGAGCCGATCGCCGATAACGGCACGGCTGCCGGAAGAGCCAAAAATCGACGTGTTGAAGTGATCATGATGGTGGAAATGCCGGTCGAGTAAACTCCATTTGATGCGGCATAACCGACTGATTGTCTGTGTTTTAAGTATCTTGGCCCTGGTCACGACCGTGACCCGGGCCTTGGACTGTACACTGATCGGCCCGACGGGGGGCAGTTTCAAGTCCATCGAGTATTTAAAAGACGAAACCTTGATAACAGGTGGTTTCAACGGACATCTCTATTTGACAACCAACTATGGGGATTCTTGGACCGATATCACCCCTCAGGCGCTGACCAGAGGAATGGTCGTACAAAAAATAGTTTATCAATCGGCTACGGAAACAGTCTATATAGCTGCCAGAAATCTACAGCATGGGATGTTGATTCGTGCCGGGTACCAGGATGTTTTGGATGGGCTGCAACAATTCGATGTGTTGTTCCGTGACAAACCTATTCGGTCGCTAGTTTTGTCATCTGCCGATCCGCCACAGATCTTCGTCGGCACCGATGAACGACTGCATTACAGTCTTGACGGCGGGAAAACCTGGCAGGCGGCGGCGTCACAGATGCCAAATACGGAAGTTCAATCGCTGGCCATCGACCCTGACAATCCGAAATTGATTTATGCCGGATCGCGTCAACGAGCATATAAATCTTTGAATTACGGCGCAAAATGGACTCCGATACACACCGGCATGGCCCCGGACAGCGACGTGTTCACCATGGTTTTTGACCGAAAAAATCGACTGTGGGCAGGCACCTGTGGTTATACCTATAGAAGTGCGGATCGAGGCGGCCAATGGGTCAAAAAACAAACGGGCCTGAAAGGAAAACGGATCCACGTTATCGAAGTATTTAAAAAAGATTCCGCAGACGTGATCTTTGCCGGCACCGATAATGGACTACATGTTTTTCAGGAAGTCGCCGATGCCTGGCTTCCTGTTATTCCCGATGTCGTAATCCAAGACATCGCACTGGATGAATCCGGCAACGTTTTCGTGGCGACGGAAGGACTGGGAATTTTGCGCCATCGACATTATCCGATGGAAACGATTCCTATCAACATGAACCTGAATGCGTCATCGCCCAAAGCCCTCGCCGGCTCGCTTGAAGATACTCTATGGACCGGGCTGGTTTATCAGGGATCAAACAGCGGTTTGTGGCGATACAAAGATCTACAATGGAACAAGGTGTCCGTTGAATGTGACGGCGCCAACATCCGAGATTTACTCGCAACGGAAAACAGCCTTTTCGCCGGCACGGCCAACGGGATATTCCGCCTGGAACTCGATTCGGATACCGGTTTGGAAACTGAGAATTCAGTCAGGTTTTTAGAAGGAATCGCAATCAAAACCCTTTACTTGGAAGACGACGGTACAACGATTCTGGCGGGTGGATTCGATGGGATTTATGTTTTAAATACAATGAACGGTGAACATGCCGCATATCCAGGAATTAAAGGTACCAATATCAACACCTTATGGAAATGCCGAAAAACCGGTAAAATTTTCGCCGGCTCCGACACGAATTTGTATAAAAAAGTATCCGGCACTGCAAAATGGATTCAGATACCACTCCCTTCCGAAAAAGTCAGAATCAATCGTATTTCCGGTACGGAGGATGGGAAGCAGATTTATCTCGCGACGGGCGAAAGCCTGATGGTCTCGTATGACAGCGGTCAACGATTCTCCAGGTATACCGGCGCCGGTCCGACCGGCGCTTGCTTGGATGTGTCGGTCAAAGGCAATGACGTTTATGTGCTGATGAGCGACCATAGTGTGTACCATCGTAAAACCGACGATTTTGCTTGGCGACTCCTGCTGAAACTCCCCTTTGATGCTTGGTCGCTATTTGCAAGCGATAACGGTGTTCTAATCGGAACTCCGGCAAATGGCGTGGTGGTCTTGAACCGCGATCGATGAGTTGAAATCTTTTTCCCGGAAAATCCGATTTTAAGGTCAAGCGATTCCGTCAACAGGCAAGACGTTGGACGAACCGAAGTCACACAGCCCGCTCTTCGGCATGAATAGTGATGGATCTGAATGTTTAGGAGTCGATACGCAGAGGTTACCAGCTCTAACGAACCTTTTTTAAAACTTGACAAAATAGTGTTGTTTCGGATTACATAGGGCGCGGTGATCAAACCTGAAATCACCTTGTTTTTTTTATAAAAACTGCCGGCGAACAAGGAGAAAATCTGATGGAAGTGAAACTGGATAGTCTCATCGAAAAAATCAGGAAAGAAGCTGTTGATGAAGGGCGAAAACAAGCGTTGGAACTGGTTGAAAATGCTCAGTTAGAAGCGAAAACCATTGTTCAGGATGCAGAAGAAAAGGCTCGGTCTATCCTGGAGAAGGCCAAGATACAGGCTGAAAAAACCCATGAAAATACCATATTGGCCTTGCAGCAGGCGGCACGGGATATTGAATTGTCGTTGAAAGAACGGATAACAAATTTATTTGACAGGGTTTTCAAGCAGGCTGTCGGGGACGTGCTGCAAACTGAATTCCTTGAAAATCTCATTTTGACCCTGGTCAAAGAATGGTCGTCAAAAGGTGCCGTGGATATCATGGTCAACCCGGAAACACAGAAAAATCTGGAGCGGACATTTTTTGCGAAACTGGGTGAAACATTGAAAGAATCCGTCACGCTCAGCGCGTTGCCCGGATTGGCAAAAGGATTCAGAGTTGCGTTGAAAGACGGCAGCCTTTATTACGACTTCAGTGATGAAACGATCGCTGAAACCATGAAAGAATTCTTGAGTCCGACATTGCGTTCGCTGTTGGATAAAAACAATGGATAAATATTTCTATTTTGTCTCGCAATTGCCTGCGTTGCAGTTCGATAGGGATCCGATTATTACAATCGACAATTTTATTATTGAAGCGGAAAAGTGGTTGAGCAAATCGGATTTTGCGATTTTATCACGAGTCGATCCAGTGGAGATAACACCCGAAAAAGACGATCCTGAAGTGTTAAAACACTATAAAAAAAATCAGGCCGTGTTTTTGGAAGAGTTGGTTTTGTGGAGAAAAAGCAAGACCACCGAACGTGAATACAAATCTCACCTGTTTCCACTGCATTTGCTGAAGGAGGGGACTCCGCTGGATGCCGAACGTTTGATGTTGAAATGGAAGTGGGACGAAATTGAAGAGCAGGAATACAAGCATCATTTCGATTTGGAATTTTTGATCATATATTTTATGAAGTTGAAAATTTTGCACAAGCTGAAGTCTTTTGACAGTGAGCGAGGTTTGAAGAAATATCAATCATTATGCGAGGCGGAGATATGGATCGAACATCCGGAACAATAACAAGTATAAACGGTAATATGGTTTCTGTCAGGGTAGATGGCAATGTCATGCAGAACGAGGTTGCGGATATTATTTATGGTGGCCAGCGTTTGAAGTCGGAAGTCGTGCGCATTGACGGTGACGTTGCGTTTTTGCAGGTGTTCGAGAGCACGAAGGGGTTGAAAGTTGGTGATAGGACCGAGTTTTCCGGTGAGCTTTTGGCCGTAAAATTAGGGCCGGGTATTTTGGGAAGAGTCTATGATGGTCTACAGAACCCTTTGCCGGCGCTGGCTGAAGAATATGGATTTTTTCTTCCGAAAGGCGTCAAAATCAACCCGTTGGACAGCGAAAAAAAATGGAAGTTTACGCCGACGGCGAAACCAGGTGACTCGGTTGTTGCCGGTATGTCGTTGGGGCATGTGCCGGAAGGGCTTTTTGAACATCAAATCATGGTTCCGTTCGGATTTGTTGGAAATTTGACCGTCCAGGAAATCGTGTCGGAAGGCATGTACAACATCGAAGAGCCTATAGCCAAACTTAAAGATAATAGAGGAAGAATACATACGGTCTCGATGACTTTCGATTGGCCTGTGAAAATTCCTGTTGAAGCCTATCGGGAAAAATGGCTGCCGTCGGATACCTTGATCACGAAAACCCGAATAATCGACACGTTTTTTCCTGTTGCGAAAGGGGGCACTTTTTGTGTTCCCGGCCCATTCGGCTCAGGAAAAACCGTTCTTCAACAGATTATCAGCCGGCATGCGGATGTCGATGTCGTAGTTATCGCCGCTTGTGGTGAGCGGGCGGGTGAGGTGGTTGAAACATTGAGAGAGTTTCCAAAATTGATCGACCCCAGAACCGGGCGGACATTGATGGAGAGAACGATCATTATCTGCAATACCAGTTCGATGCCTGTCGCTGCGCGTGAAGCATCGGTTTATACGGCAACGACTTTGGCGGAATACTACAGGCAGATGGGTCTGGACGTATTGATGCTGGCGGATTCGACGTCACGATGGTGTCAGGCCATGCGGGAGTTGTCGGGACGACTGGAAGAAATACCTGGTGAAGAAGCCTTCCCTGCTTACCTGGAATCAAGAATAGCGGAACTATACGAACGAGCAGGCCTTGTCGAACTCCATAACGGAAAATTCGGCAGCTTGACTATCAGTGGAACCGTCAGCCCGGCAGGAGGTAATTTCGAAGAACCTGTCACACAGTCCACTCTAAAAGTTGTCGGGGCGTTTCTGGGACTCTCATATAACCGAGCCTATGCACGCCGTTACCCTGCCATCGATCCGCTCGACAGTTGGTCAAAATATAAAACGATGATGGAACCGGAAAAAGTCAACGGAGCACGGGCCATACTGTCAAAAGGCAACAATGTCAGACAAATGATGATGGTCGTCGGTGAAGAAGGCACATCACTGGACGATTATGAAATCTATTTGAAATCAGAATTTCTGGATGCCGTTTATCTTCAACAAAATGCTTTCGACGAGGTTGATGCGGCTTCGGCGCCGGAACGACAACGCTATGTATTTGAAAAGGTGCATGGGGTTTTGGCTACAGACTTCGACTTTGAAACCAAAGCGAAAGCTCGGGAATTCTTTTATCAACTGAGACAGTTGTTTGTGGATTGGAATTATATGGTTATGAACACGGATTCGTTCAAGGAACAGGAACAAAGAATTTCGGACCTGTTACGGGAGAATGTGAAGTGAGACGAGTATATAACAAAATACAACAGATAGTCGGTAATGTCATAACAGTTCAGGCGGAAGGAATTAGTTACGAAGAACTCGCCGAGATTACGACTCTGCGCGGCACGAAGTCTCTCGCGCAAGTCATCAAGCTGGACGGTGACACGGTATCGTTGCAGGTGTTTTCCGGAAGCCGAGGATTATCGGTCAACGACGAAATCCGTTTTCTTGGTCGACCGATGCAGGTGGCGTTTTCCGATAATATGCAAGGACGGATTTTTGACGGCGCCGGTGAACCCCGTGACAAGGGACCATCGATCACCGAAAACCTGATCGAAGTCGCCGGACCTACCGTCAATCCGGCAAAACGAATCATTCCCTCCCGCATGATTCGGACGAATATCCCGATGATCGATGTGTTCAATTCATTGGTCGTCTCCCAAAAACTACCGATCTTTTCCGTGTCCGGGGAACCCTATAATGAATTGCTGGCTCGAATCGCTCTGCAGGCTCAGGTCGATATGATCGTTTTGGGAGGAATCAAGCTCAAATACGATGAATACATGTATTTCAAAAACACGTTTGAAGAAGGTGGAGTGTTGCATAAATCCATCATGTTTATCAATACGGCTGCAGAGCCTATTGTCGAAAGCTTGATGGTTCCGGATTTGTGCCTGGCTGTCGCCGAAAATTTCGCTCTGCAAGGCAAAGATGTGTTGGTGCTTTTGACGGATATGACCAATTTCGCCGATGCATTGAAAGAAATCGCCATCACGATGGAACAGGTGCCCTCCAATCGAGGGTATCCAGGTGATCTTTACAGTCAGTTGGCGGCACGTTACGAAAAAGCGGTCGATTTTGAAGGGGCTGGTTCAGTAACCGTGCTGGCCGTGACGACCATGCCGGGAAATGACGTGACTCACCCGGTTCCCGACAATACCGGATATATCACCGAAGGCCAGTTTTATCTGCACGGCGGCGTCATCGATCCGTTCGGTTCGCTGAGCCGGCTGAAACAACAAGTGAACGGTAAAACAAGAGGGGATCACCGAGCTATCATGGACGGCATGATCCAGCTCTATTCACAATACCGGGAAACCGAAGAAAAAAAGGCCATGGGTTTTCGTATGACGGACTGGGACGAAAAACTGCTGAAATATGGCCAAATGTTTGCCTCCCAAATGATGGATCTCACCGTCAATATTTCGCTCGAGGATGCGCTGGACAGCGGATGGAAAATATTGGCCGAATGTTTTCAACCGGAAGAAAGCGGTTTTCGTTCCGATCTGATCAATAAATATTGGCCCAAATCAAAAATCGCTGTCGCGTCTGAAGGCGGCGAAGATGACGAGAAAACCGAAGAAGTAGAAATTGGAAAAGGATCGGCTTTTAAGACTGGAGACAGCGAATAACAGATCGATGAATGTGAACTGATGATCTGAATATGAGAAATCGAGATTATGGCAAAAATCAAATACACCAAAAATGAGCTGAAAACACAGAAAGACAACCTGGCTCGATTCAGGCGCTTCTTGCCGACTCTGGAACTGAAAAAGATGCAATTGATTGCAGAAATTCGGCAGATTCAGGAAGAAATGGAATACGTTCGAAACGAATATAACATCACTGAAAAAAATGTTGGTGAATGGGTCGGTGTGTTTGCAGAGGATGTCGATCTGAAAGGATTCTTCGAAATAGAAAAAGTTGTTCTTCATTACGATAATATTGCGGGTATCAATGTGCCGGTATTCGATACCGTACTGTTCAAAGAAAAAGAATATGACTTGTATCGAACCCCTTTATGGGTCGATAGAGGACTCAACGCGGTTAAAGTCCAAATAAAACGGAAAGCCGAAATAGCTGTTTTGGGGCGTAAAGAAGAAATTTTGGGGGAGGAACTGCGTATCACCGTTCAACGTATCAAGTTATTTGAAGAGGTGAAAATTCCTGAAGCGCTGGAAAATATACGGGTGATACAAATTTTTCTGGGAGACCAGCAGACGGCGGCGGTTGTTCGCGGGAAAATAGCCAAAACCAAAATTGCGAAGAAGAAAATGGAGGAACGTATACAATGATCGTTCCGATGAAAAAAATGACGCTTGTGATCAGTGCACGTGATCATGATGCGGCATTGTACAAACTGCGTGATTTGGGCGTTGTCCATATCAGCAATGTCAAGGCGCCGGAATCGGAAGAATTGCCGAAGATCGAAAAAAAACTGGCGAAGGTTGACAGGGCATTGCTTGCCGTCAAGGGCGGCGACGCTTCTTCAGAATCGATAGATGCCAAAGCCGCCGAAAAAATCGTCGACACCATCGTCTCGTTGTCAGCAAGAAAAGAATCGCTGCAGGGTGATCTGAACGAGATGAAAACCAAGGAAAGATGGTTCAATGAATGGGGAGCGGTATCCAAGGCATCGATCGACGCGTTGCGGAATGCCGGTATCGTGATTCGGTTTCACGTTTGCACCAAAAAAGCTCTTAAAAATATTTCCGTTGACCAGACGATAGTTGTATTGAACCAAACGAAAGATACGGTTCACTTGGTTCATTTTACCGATATGTCATCGCCGGGCCTGGATCTGGCGGAAGACCCAATGCCGCCGATAGAGATAGCGTCGTTGCGTCGGGACATGGAAAAGAATCGACAATCTATCGATGATATTGACACTCAACTGAAATCAATGGCGGCAGAATCAGCGAAGCTTGTTTCATATCGAAAACAACTGGAAACCCAGCGGGAGTTTGCGCTGGCCAAATACGGCATGGGTGAGGTGGAGTCGTTTGTCTATCTGCAGGGTTACTGTCCTGTCGATGATGTGGAAGCGGTAAAAAGGTTGTCTGAGCGTGAAGTATGGGGATATATCGTTCAGGATCCTGACGATCCGGATGAAACGCCGACGCTGGTGCACAACCCCAAATGGCTTCGGATAATTCGACCGGTATATGCCTTCATGGGCACGATACCGGGGTATGCCGAATTCGATATCAGCTTTTGGTTTTTACTTTTTTTCAGCCTGTTTTACGCCATGCTTGTCGGCGATGCCGGGTATGGTCTGGTTTTTCTGGCGGCAACCATCGCAGCTCGAATAAAATTAAAAAATCTGCCTTGGGAACCCTTTGGATTGATGTTTGTTTTAAGCGGTGCGACGATTATTTGGGGCACGATTACCGGCACGTGGTTCGGAATGGCTGGTATACTTGAATGGAAACCTTTGGCTTTTCTAGGCGCATTTGTCATCGAGCCGATCAGCAGTATCAACGGAAGTCAGGATTTCATGATGCTTCTGTGCTTTTTCATCGGTGCAGTGCATTTGACGATCGCTCATTCGCTTATCGCCATCCGAATCATCCGCACACCAAATGCAGTGGCGCAACTGGGATGGATTGCGGTGATCTGGAGTCTTTTTTTCGTCGCCCAGACTCTGGTGCTGGGCAGGCCGTCCCGGCCATTTGTCCTTCCGCTTTTAATCGCCGGTTTTCTTGCTATCGGGTTGTTTGAAAATTACCAGAAAAATGCGGCGATCAAAGGCGCTCTGTCCTCACTGGCAAATCTTCCTTTAAGCGTGATTTCGGCGTTTTCCGATGTCGTATCGTATTTGCGGTTGTTTGCCGTGGGGGTCGCGACGTTCATCGTAGCAGGCAGTTTCAATCAAATGGCGTCGGAATTGATGGGTGGAGTGGTTGGGACAGCCGTTGCAGCGATGACAATTTTTCTCGGCCATACGATAAACATTGTTTTGGCGGTTATGGCTGTTGTGGTTCATGGAATCAGGTTGAACATGTTGGAATTTTCCGGGCATTTGAGTATGCAGTGGTCCGGGAAAGCCTATCGACCTTTTATAAAAAGATAAAAACACTATGAGAATACGGGCAGATATTACAATTTGGATCAAGGAGGACATACCATGTTTTCGGAAGTGACAACAACCGGCTTTGGTGATTTGGGTTTTTCGCTGACATTGTCCGCGATCGGTTCGGCGCTGGGTATCGGTTATGCCGGCATGGCGGCCATCGGCGCCTGGAAGCGGGCGTTCATGCTGAACAAAGCCGCACCCTTTATTATGATCGCTTTCGTCGGAGCGCCCCTTTCACAGACAATTTACGGAATGATTCTACGGAACGCCATTCAGAGCGCAAACCTGCCGGTCGAAACCTATCCCCTGCAGATACTGCTGGGTATCATCGCCGGCCTGGCAATCGGACTGTCTGCGGTTATACAGGGAAAAGCGGGTGCGGCAGCTTCGGACGCTCTGGGCGAAACCGGGAAAGGGTTCGGTAACTATATCATGGTGCTGGGCGTCATCGAGACGGTGGCGTTGTTTGTCATGGTTTTCACGATGACAGCTCTGCCAAGCCCATAACAAATCGATCGATAATCGAACAAAATCAGCTTGTGACGCCATCCAGGCACATAAAGCACCTGATCGGTTCATATACGTTCACAGGTCTCTTCCTTGGGCGGGATTGGGAGACGCTTATCGACAGAAGGGCGGGACGGGGAGCAAAAACATAACCCATCTCATGAATAATGCAGACTCAACCGTTAAATCGACATAGAGTCACTTTGTTATGGATCTTTTTATCAGCGCTGATTTTGCGGATAGCCTGGATTGTTCAATACCAGGCATCACCGTTTTTCGACACCCCGTCTTTAGATTTTACCTTCTTTGATCAGCGTGCCCGGGAAATTCTTCAAGGCGCCTTCTTTTCCGGCACCTATCTGTTCAGCCCGTTATATCCGCTCTTTTTAGCCGTCATATACAAAATTTTCGGCACAGACCTGTTTTTTCCTCGTCTGGTCCAAGCTGTGCTGGGAGCGTTTCTGGTTTTTCCTATATATGGCATTGCCGCATTTGCGTTCAACAGGCGCACCGCCCTGATGGCAGCGATAATTTGTGCCGTTTATCTTCCCTTGATCTATTACGATGGGATACTGATGGCCACGACGTTACATGTTTTTTGCTTGGTGGTATCGGCAGCGTGTCTAGCTGGAACATCATCATGGAAACGTATCGTGTCCGCAGGTCTTCTGATGGGAGTGGTTCTGCTGGCTGCGCCGAATTACCTGATCGTTATGGCCGCCGCTGCGTTGTGGTTACTGACGTGCTCCGGGGTTCGCTTCAGAAAATCCATGGCTTATGCGGCTGTATACATCGCTTGTGCCCTGGCGGTCGTTTCACCGATCACGGTTTATCACGCCTTGAAAGATGGAGAATTTGTATTTGTCGCACCGCACGGAGGCATTAATTTCTATCTGGGCAATCATGACCAGGCCACGGGAACCTATATGTCCATTCCGGGAATTTCGGATTATCCCGGGCAGCAGGCGCTGGATTCAAAGAAAATTGCTTCGGAAGCTTTGGGGCGGCCGGCAACAAATGCGGAAGTGTCAACATACTGGGCTAACAAAAGCCTTGAGTTCCTGAAAAAAGACCCTGTGGCATTTATTGCTTTGCAAGGGCGAAAAATCGCACTGTTCTGGAATGCTTTTGAAATTCCAAGTGAATACGGTTTGGATTTCGACTCCCAGTTTCATTCCATTTTACGTTTTCCGTTGATTCGGTTCGGATGGATAGCGCCTTTGGCGCTGGTCGGATTAATCTTCCTTCTTTTCACACCTAATAAAAAGAAAGCGTTGTTGCCGGCCTTTATGCTTATCGGAACAATGGCGGCAGTCATCGTTTTTTTCGTTCATGCGCGTTATAGAATACCGGCGACGCCGTGGGTGATAATGTTCGCAAGCTTTTGTATATCGGAGATCATACGATTTATACAGCGAAGGCGATGGCGTGTATTGGGATCGATCGGACTATTGTTGGTGTTCGCAACGGGATTTGTCTATCAAACCCTGGAAGAAAGAAATGATTTACCGGGATGGTTCAATCGGGCACAAATTTTTTTGGAAAAAGGAGACACCGAGTCGGCGGAAGCATGTCTTCAAGAAATTTTAAAACAAGACAACTCCATGAAAACATGGTTTTTGCTAGGTCTGATACAAATGAACACAGGCCGCGTGTCAGAAGCGGAGACATCTTTTCAGAACGTGCTCGTCCAGAACCCGGATCACTATGAGGCGTTGTTGAACTTGGGATTGGTATATACCGAAAAGCGGCAATATGAATCAGCGCAGCGCCTGCTGGAACGCGCAGTGCGGCTCTATCCGGACTTGACACAGGCTCGTATGGCGCTCGCAGTGGTTTACCTTGAGCTGGATCAATTCGAAAAAGCTCTGGATGTTCTGAAAAATATAAAAATTGACGATCTTTCGATGGAACAGAAAACCAGATTGGATCATATCGTCAAGCGAATCGAAATGAATTTGGAAAGGTGATTGTTCGGTGGAAAGACGCATCAGAATTGAGGATGAAAAATGGTTTTAAAAACACTGATCGTGGGTCCTTTGGAAGTGAATTGTTATCTGATAGGAGATGACAAGGGAGGTCCGATAGGGATTGTCGATCCTGGGGGCGATGCAAAGTTAATTTTAAAAGCTGTGGAAAAACTGGGTCGGCCGGTGGCGTACATCGTGAATACCCATGGCCATTTTGATCATGTCGGCGCCGTCGAGGAATTGAAATGTAAATTGGGTGTTGAATATCTCATCCATAAAGATGAGCGGAAAGTTTTGGAAGAAATGCCGGATCATATGGAATTTTTTGGATTGGAAGCTCAGAACCCGCCGATGGTTTCGCGCTACATAGAGGATGGTGATTTGCTCACTTTGGGAGCCTTGACTATCAAAGTGATCCATACACCGGGGCATTCCCCTGGAGGTGTTTGTCTGTATTCTGAAGAAACCGGTCAACTTATCAGCGGTGATACGTTGTTTCACGAATCGGTGGGGCGCACCGATTTGCCGGGGGGAGACACCGATACGATGCTGACATCGATTGCTGAAAAAATTTTGACGTTGCCTGATCAAACCCGCGTTTTTCCCGGCCACGGCCCGGAAACACAAATAGGGCATGAAAAAAAGTTCAATCCTTTTCTTTGAAGCCAATGGAAAAGAGTGATTAAAAGAGTTTCAAGATCGATACATTGCCAAAGAGCGTTAAACGCATTATCATCATGGCGATTTTGGCCTGATGATATTTGATCTAGTTCGTTCCGGTTGGAGGGAGAAAAATGTTACAGATTACGGATATGTCCGACAAGCTGATTTTCATCGTCAGTTCGCCGCGTTCAGGATCGACGTTGTTGGAGAGAATGATCAGCGCTCATTCGAAAGTGGTCGGTGGCCCGGAGCCGCATTTGCTGACACCGTTGGCGCATCTGGGGTATTATGAAAACATAGAAAAAGCGCCGTATGATCATCTTCGTGCGGTTGCTGCGCAGCGGGAATTTGTCGCGGCTCTTCCGGATGGCGAGAAGGATTACATCACAGCCTTGCAGGCGTATTGTTTTCATCTATATGGAAGGCAACTGGAAGCCGCAGGAGACGGCAAGGAGCGGGTTTTAGACAAAACACCGGCTTATGCCTTGGTCCTGCCGTTCATCACCAAAATTTTTCCTCGAGCGAAATATGTTCTTCTGGCGCGGCATCCGGCAGCGATTTTTGCGTCATACGCTCAGTCGTTCTTTGAAAATGACTGGAAAGCGGCCCATGATTACAACCCGATTATCGAGCGGTATGTGCCGGCTATGGCGCGCTTTATAAGGGAAACCAAGGCACCGTTTATACATATAAGATATGAGGATTTGGTAACGGATCCGGAAAAGTACATGCAGGATGTCAGTGCATTTTTGGAGTTGCCGTATGAACCACAAACTGTTGAATATGGTTCAGCCGGTGAGACCAAGCGGAAAGGCTTAGGCGACCCGATAGGGGTGGATCAGCACAAGCGGCCTGTCACGTCTTCGGTGGACAAATGGGTCAAGACGGTTGACGCCGATGTTGAAAAACAAAAGCTTTTGGAGAAAATGATCGGATTTTGTGATCCTGAAGATTTTCGAACGCTGGGTTATGATCCCAATATGTTGTTCGAGCCGCTTGAAGTGTATCGGGCTAAATCAGCACAAACACCGACGGCTTCCGGTGAAAAGAAGAAAAAAAAGTCGAAGAAAAAAATGAATGCGTTTTCTTGGGAGCGTCGTTTATTGCATATCATTCGCCAAAACATCCATAAAAATTGGTTGGGTAAATTACTGCGCAAAATCCGATTCACCTGTGATGTCTTATTGAGATAGACGCACTCTTCGAGTGCTTCAGTGCTGAGTCCTGAGTGCTGAGTTGGGGGATTTTCAGTTGATTGTGGTCGGTTTGTTTTCGATCCAAAACTAGAGGACAATAAATACTGAATTCTAACACTTAGTGGTTGGTTATTGGACATTGACCTCGCATCCACTATAACAGTTTGAACACGATTCCAAAGATTACAAAGATGGGCACGATTAGATTCTGATTTCTTTTCAAATTGACGCAAAATTATAGGCGAATATAAATCCAAGAGAAAAAGAATCGCTGTCGTTTTATTCGAATTGACCAATCACCCGAATTCCTCCATAAAACAAGTATTGCAGCCTTTACAAAGGCTTATGATTGTTAGGTTTTTAACATAAACACAGGCTAGGACTATGGATACTAGAATTGCAGTTTTCAAAGGTAAGAAAGTCCGGAAAACCATTCACAATAATGAATGGTGGTTTGTCGTCAACGACGTTGTGGAAGCGCTTACGGATACGGTAAATGCGAAAGAATATATAAAGAAAGTCAGAAGTAGGGATCCCGAACTCTCCAAAGGGTGGGGACAGATTGTCACCCCAAAGGAAAAATCAAGAAACAGATCAATATCTTATTCACTGTTTCTTTTCTTGCAGAATAAAGATATTTTTCCTGATCGAGGATAGAGTACAAATAAGTTTGCAATTTGGTTTTACCAAAGAGCCATCGTAAACTCCAAAAATATGAACAACCTTTTAGAAAGGAGAGAACGATGGCTAGAAAAGATAGTAATGGAATTCTTCGAGAA
>JBASEY010000060.1:0-38706 GCA_049652745.1 bacterium
CGTTGAAACCGAGCGTAAACTTATAACGGAAAAACATCAAGCGCTGGAAAAAAGTGAAAAGGAGCTAGAGAACAAAGAACAACAACTCAAACAGCTTTGGCAAAAACGGAATGACCAACTGGATGAAGAAATAGATAAGCGCGTTGAAACCGAGCGCAAACTTATAACAGAAAAATACCAAGCGCTGGAAAAGGAAGAAAAGGAGCTGGAGCACAAAGAACAACGACTCGAACAGCTTTGGCATAAGCGCAATGACCAACTTAATGAAGAAGTAGAAAAGCGCGTGGAAACCGAGCGCAAACTTGTAACAGAAAAACTACAAGCTTTGGAAAAAAGAGAAAAGGAACTGGAGAATAAAGAACAACGGCTCGAACAGCTTTGGCATAAGCGGAATGACCAACTGGATCAGGAAGTAGAAAATCGCGTAGAAGATAAGTACCAGATAATAATAGCAGATCTGAAAGATCTCAAATACAGAAATCATTACCTCAGTGAAAGAAATAATACCCAGAGTCAATTAATTGCTGCATTTGAACATCTTCAACTGCAATTAGACGGTCAAAACCCGGCAGATGTTATCAAGGAATTGAACAGCAAAACAGAAGAAATCAAAAATTTACAAAATGAGATCTCGACTCGTCCAGTTGTGGAAATAGAGCGGTATAAGGATTTAAAGAAAGAAAGAGACCGTCTACATGCTCGTAATGAGAAGCTTCTCAAGGAGAATCAAGAAAATGCCGAAATTCTTCAACAAGCTAATGAAGATAGGCTCAAAGTACACAATCTGATAAATGAAAATCAAGTTCTAAAACAGATAGCAGAGAGGATGGAAGGTGCAGCGAACGAAGCGCATGAAGAACTTAGGCGTCTTCGTGCCGCATATGCTAGCCCGTCCGAGATTAAGGCCAGACATAAGGAAATTGAAGAACCACACATCAAGATGGAGAAAATTGGCAAACCCTGCAAAGAAGAAACTCTAGACGAGAACGTTTGGCTAACTGGGATAGAGCAAAAATGTAACGAATATGGATTACATTTCCATCCAAGAATTTTGCGAGCCTTCCATACTGCTCTAAAAACTGCAGAATGGTCGCCAATCACTGTTCTGGCTGGAGTTTCCGGGACTGGAAAATCAGAATTACCCCGCCTTTACTCACATTTCGGCGGACTTCTATTTCATCCGATATCTGTTCAACCAAACTGGGATTCACAGGAATCCATGTTAGGTTTTTTCAACTCTATTGAGAACAAATTCGACGCTCAACCGGTACTTCGATTTCTCGCTCAAAGCCAAAAAGAGTGGGATATAAAAGATGAATACCCTGGTTTGCAGGAATTCCTTTGTCTTATCTTGCTTGACGAAATGAATCTCGCGCATCCCGAACTCTACTTCGCTGAGTTTTTGAGCAAGTTAGAGCTGAGAAGAGGCATGAAAAGAAAGGATGTACCTATCTTGCCGGTAAAGATCGGTTCAGGGATGGAGGCCTATCCACTCCCACTGGGTCGTAATGTTCTATGGACCGGTACCATGAATCAGGATGAAACAACAAAATCATTGTCCGATAAGGTATTGGATCGATCGATCATAATCTATTTCCCTCGTCCGAAAGAGCTTAAACGACGAACTGAACTCAAAGCACTTGATGAAGAAAATCGTGGTTTACTTATGAAAAGAAATATATGGGAGAAATGGTTGTCAAAAGAGAGCAAATTCAAGGACGAAGAAATCAAGCCATTCAAAGATTTTGTCGAAGACATGAATGAATCTCTGGCTGTCGTTGGACGAGCAATCGGACATCGAGTCTGGCAATCTGTTGAATACTATATGATGAACTACCCGGATGTTCGTGCTGCACGAAATGAAAAAGATAAAAATGCTTTGAACAAAGCGCTCCATACAGCCTTCGAGGATCAACTTGTTCAGAAAATCATGCCGAAACTTCGTGGTATCGATACTCGGGGTAAAAGTAAAACCGAATGTCTCGACAAAATTCTTGAGCAGATCAATAGAGGCATCGGTGGTAATCCATTCAATTTGAGAGAGGACTTCAATCTTGCCTGCGAACTAGGATATGGCCAGTTTATTTGGCAGTCGGCCAATTATCTAAAAGAAGAATCAACTCAAATTTTTGAAAATACGGATGAGAAAATAACGGAAGTGACTAAAAAGACTTCGAAAGCAAAAAAAAGAGCTAAGTGATGATGTTGCTTGAACTAAATCGTTCACTGAAATCAGGTGGTACAAAAAAAGAGGTAGCTTTACAACTGCTCATTCAAACGAATTTGTTCACGATTAATGCTGAGTTCGATCCCAGGACTGGTGAAACGCTCCCACAAGCGTTATCAATATTTCTTATCGTATCGGATGCGGAAACCTTGTGTATGATCGCGGGTATTCAGCCTTCTTTTCTTGCTGATGTTGTGAATATCGATACCAAGTGCGGATGTGGAAACCAATATTTACCCTGTCCTAGAGCAGATATCGGCAAACCTCGTTCATCGGCTATGTCAACCGTCAAGACACGACAGGAGTCCTGATATGAATTTATTTGGAAAAAGCAAAGAAGAACTCAAACAAATCGCCGCTTACTTGGAAAAGCGACAGAGTGAGCTGGACAGCCTCGAAAGCACACTAACAGTAAAGCAGTCAAATATGGAGCATGAAAAGGCCCTGCTTGACAATACAAGAACTCAGTTCAATGCTGAAAGAGAGGCTTTCCGGGATAAAGTGAAGCAGGAACGAGAAGACATTGCTTTAGAAAATGCTGCTCTTGAGGGGCGCCAACTCGAAATCATAAAACTCGAGGCTGAAGCCAAGGCTGGATTTGTAAAAAGTCAACGAGAAGCGTTCAAGGAGGTAATCGATAATCGTATGGCTGAACTGGACGCTCGACAAAAAGAATTGGAAGAGCTGGAAAAGCGGTTAGCCTTGGATTTAAAGAACCTGCATACCGAAAAGAGCGAAATAGCGATGCGTCAACTCGCAGTAACCGAACGGGAACAGAAGGCAGATGCAGGGTTCGCTGACAAGGCAAAAGCACTGGCCGAAGAAACTGCAAGAAATCATCGGGCAAATCAAGCAGAGGCGAAACGGTTGCAAGTCGAAGCAGACGCCCTTGCCGCGGATCGGCAGCAGTATGAATTAAATAAAGCTGAGTTAGTCAAACGAGAGCAAGCCATCATAGCTGAAGAGCGAAGACGCGATGCTGGTTTTGCTGATGAACGTGCTGCCCTAGATACCGAACTGCTTGAAAAACGCCAAAAGATCGATTCGGAAATTGCGGACTTCCACGCTGAGAAACTGGCCATTATCGATGAGGAACTCAAGAACTATAGAGCGAAGCGCCTGAAAGAGGTTGAAAACTTTGTGAATATCGAACGGGAACGTGTTCAGGCACAAATTTTGGCTGAAAGAGAAAACTGGGAAAAACAACGTGAAACCGAAATTAAACAACTTGAAATCAAACGTTTGAAAGTGGAAAAAAAAGACGGCCTGGTTATCGCGCTTCAGAGTGAATTGGAAGGTCGCCGGGCTGAGCTTGAAGAAAGTGAACGAGTATTGAAAAGAAAAGAAGCCCGCCTTGAACAGCAATGGAACAAGCGAATTGATGAGATTGAAAATGTAATTGCAGACCGTTTGGAGGAAGAGCGCCAGTCTATGGAGAGCGTGAAGCGGGAGTTAAAAGCTGAAAATGAGCGATTGCGGGAGGGACTCCGTATCCAAATGGATTTGGTTGGAGCATTCGACCAACTTAAACGGCAATTGGGTGATCTTAATCCAGTAGAAGTTCTCAAAGAGATCAATAATAAAACACGTGACTTCATGAAGATGCGCGAGAATTACGAGACCCGTGCGGTTGAAGAGATGCGCGAGAAGAATAGAGAATTGGAGTCTGAGATTGAGCAGCAGAAACATGCCATTGAAAACCTTAGAAGACAGGCGCGCGAGAACGCCGAAACTGCGGCCGAGGTAAAAAATCTACGTCGCAGCAACAGCGCATTGGAAGCTGACAACAAAATGCTCCAACATAAAGCGATCCTAATGGAGGGTGCTGCCAATGCGGCGCAGGCGGAACTCGAGCGTCTTCGTGCTGCATACGAGCGCCCTGCCGAAGTCGAGGCCAGATACAGGGAAATTGAACTGCCATATATCAAGGAAGACAAGTTCATTCAGCCCGTGAAGGATGATAATATTGATGAAATCACATGGCTAAAAGGAGTCGGAAACGCTTGTGAGAACTATGGATTCTATTTTCATCCAAGAATTCTAAAGGCATTCCACACCGCGCTGAAAACCGCGGAATGGTCGCCACTCACTATTCTCGCCGGTGTCTCAGGGACTGGCAAATCCGAGTTGCCACGCCTATATTCGCACTTCGGCGGGTTGATGTTCGAGCCACTGTCCGTCCAGCCAAACTGGGATTCACAGGAATCCATGCTCGGATTCTTCAACTCTATTGACAACAAGTTCGATGCTCAACCGGTGCTTAGATTCCTAGCCCAAAGCCAAAAAAAATGGATCAAAAAAAATGGCAATAAAGAGGGTTATCCAGGTTTGCAAGACGCTGTCTGTCTTGTCCTACTCGACGAGATGAACCTGGCTCACCCAGAACTCTACTTCGCTGAGTTTTTGAGCAAGTTGGAACTGAGGCGAGGCATGAAAGGCACGGATGTGCCATCTTTACAGGTAAAGATCGGCGCTGGAATGCCTGCCTATCAACTCCCTCTCGGCCGCAATGTCCTTTGGACGGGTACAATGAATCAGGACGAAACAACCAAGTCACTTTCCGACAAAGTGCTTGATCGGTCTATCATTATATATTTTCCGCGTCCAACCAAACTCAAACGACGGCTGAAACTTGCACCGCTCGATGAGAACAACCGAGGACCACTTTTGCACAAGGCGTCCTGGCAAGGCTGGCTAGCACAGAAAGGTTTCTTTTCAGAAGATGATATTAAGCCGTTCAAGAAATTTATCGAAGACATGAACAGAACCCTCGCGGTTGTCGGGCGTGCCATTGGGCATCGCGTTTGGCAATCAGTAGAATACTATATGGCAAACTATCCCGATGTCCGTGTTGCACAAAAAATGGGTGACAAGAATGCACTCACCAAAGCCCTCCATATCGCCTTCGAAGACCAACTCGTTCAGAAGGTAATGCCGAAACTGCGTGGCATCGATACGCGTGGTAAGAGCAAAACCGATTGTCTTGACAAGATTCTCGGCCAGATCAATATCGGTATTGGTGGCCAACAGTTTAATCTAGCAGAGGATTTCAACCTAGCCTGTGAACTCGGCTATGGACAATTCATCTGGCAGTCGGCGAACTATCTTAAAGATGAGCAGACAATAGAAACCGATTGAGGACACGATGTCTGATGAGATACAAGAGATTAATTCGCACTCCAAGAAGACTAAAAAATGACCCTACTTGAACTATATCAGTCATATAGAACGGAAGGATCAAAGGGTGAGAAAGCCCGTGAATTGCTCACCCAAACACATTGGTTTACGATCAATGCTGATTTTGACCCCAAGTCAGGTGATGCTCTTCCACAGTTGCTATCCGTGTTTCTTTCTAAAGTTTCCAATGAGAAACCATGTGACAAACTTCAAGATCGCCTTTATAGAATCATGGAACACGCGCGTCCGGCTGCGGAGCGACTATTCCGCACACTGAACGAAAGCCCGCGTCGCGAACACGCACAGTTACCTGTTCGTGCCGTACGTGAATTGGATGCAGGTAGTTTTATTAAGCTCAGCGCTCGACCCGGGCGCAACATTCGGGAGAAGCTAGCCAACAAGCCATATCTGCAGGCTGTTCGACGCTTTCAATCCATTAATCTCCCTGAGAATAGACTGCTAAAAGCGTACGTCACCCGCTTGGCGGAGTTACTCGAGTTGCGCAAAGATTACTTGGATGAAGAGGAAGATGAACTCCTCCCCAGAATCCAATCCTGGCTTCTTTCTGATGAAGTGAAAACTATCGGAAGGTGGGATAACCTGTCACCTAACAACACTCTTCTTTCCCACCGTGACTATCGCCGCATTTGGGATTCTTGGCGACGACTACAAACACTCGATGAAGATATAAAGTACGACTTAACCCGGCTGGATTTCCGCAGTAAAACAATGCAGTATTGGATCAATTATGCTCATATATTTCGTGAAGGAACGCATCTGTTTGCGGAAATACCCATTCTTTTCGATTACGAAAAATTCATAATAAAAACGTGGAGTCCTGAACCCATAATTCAGAGTGTTTCACAAAGGATTACCCGATCCTTCGACAAGAAAGCAATTTTACAACCAGTGTGCGTTGATCTCACCGAAATTCGTCCACACTATGCAGTCACAAAAAAAGATTATCAGGTGTTGAATGAGAATTTTCTCTGGCAGCGCTGGAGCAATGAAACTGAACACGTTGATATCGCTCTATTCAATTCCGATGCAGTGTATATTCACCCTGATGCGACCAGCATAGCTTTGCCGGATCTTTTTTTCAGCAGCGACAAATCTACTACCGATTTCCTTGATCGTGCCGCTCGAACATTCGCTGCCCAATTACGTAAAACATTCAAAGACAACAAGATAGTCTGGCTAACACCTGATTTCCTCAACGAATTTGAACTTGAAATCATCCGGCGTAACTTGAATGCTCATTTTCCGGACGCGGAACCCCTCCCGCGCAGTGTTGCGGCAGTGTTCGCGCAGGTCGATTATTCAAAAATCACAAGCGATTATGTTGTCGTTGTCATTGATACGATTGGCGGGGTAACCTCTGCCACCAAGCTTATCGCCAAATACGACAAACGTATCAAAAAATGCCTCCCAGAGACCCACGGGTTCTACTGGGAGCGTTGCCCACCAGTGATCCTCTCGCGCCGTGACACAAAGCAAGCCATGGAAGAAGAACTTCGTTACAAAATGATCACAGTAGACAGTAATGATCAGTGGTTTGACGCCGCTCCATCAGCACAACCACAAACTATAAAACAAAGCATACTTAAGAAAAACCCGTTTATCGGAATTTTCGATCATCGCATCGATGTGAATCAAAGCCCTGTTGTGGGCGGCATACGCCTCCACGCCCTGCAGGAAAAAGCGGGCGGTATTCCGCTCTGGCGTGACCAAATTCCTGTGCTAAGGCTAAAGGGAATTAAAGACGGGCACTATCAGCCCATTGATCTTGTTTCACGTGACACAACCGTTGAGCCCATTCGTGGTGAGCCGGTTCCAATCCCTGTAAAAGACAGCTTTATACTTCTTCAAGCTGGAAAGTCATACTATCAATTCCCGCTTTTCCAGGGCGAAAACGACGATAAAATTGGTTTTTCCGCTCGTCTTGATTCACCCTTGTTTCCACTCAAGCAAGACATGATGTACAACCTCAATCTTACCTTTGAATATGGCGTTGACGAACCCTACAAACTCTTTTTCATTCCGCTTGACAAATCCTTCCCCGCCCTCCGAGCTACATGGTGGCGTACCAAGGAACTCATTATCACAGATGCCCCTGCGCCGGACTATCCAGAGCCAAAAATGTGGTTCGACTTACGGCGAGAGCCCAAACGGGATAGCGAAGGAACCAGTGACTTGCTAGACTGGTCTATACAGGGATTAAAGCGACTAGACCACATTCTTTTCATCCAGCCAAGTCAAAGAAATATTGGAAAAGTAGTTCAAGGGTGGTTTATGGATAGAAACGGCTATCACTTTGCACGCGCTGAATGTGAAGAAGTCGACCCATTAGTTTTCATTCATGAAAGCAATTTTATGGAAGATGTCGATTTCATGGATTTTCCTGAGGGCAGCCTGCTGTCATTTGAATTGTGTCTAGACAGGAATGACAAACCCTTTGGCAGAGAAATTGCTGAACCTTATTATAGAGAAGAAATACAATTGCGAAATTTGAGTGAAAGCGCAACTGATAAAATTGTTAAAGGTATCCATAGAGGTCTTTATTTTCCGATTATAGAAATATGGCGAGATGGGCGCTCGATAACAGACAAACACTGTCCGAAGATCTTTCGAGAAGAAGCAGAAGAACAGATCTTACACCTTTCAGATCTGGTAGATATGACAGAAATACCAGAGCCCATAAGAGAAAGGTTGCTGTTTTTGCTTGCGTGTCTTCACAAAGACGCACCGGAAGTCTGTTTCCAATGGATTGCCGACCAAGTTGAAAACGGTAATATTCATAATTCGCGTGCGATTGGTTTTTCACATGGCGATCTTTCGCAGGAATGGCAGCGATCAATTTTTAGAAAGCTTTCCTCACATCCAAATCGTATGGCAATCAAGGTGTTCGCTTACGCTATCTGGCGTGAGCGCCACTTTTTTGAGCATTTCTCATTAAACGAATTGAAAGCACTGCTCAATTCACTGTCGCACCAATTGCAAAATATCAA
Source organism: bacterium (assembly GCA_049652745.1). GTDB lineage: Bacteria > CSSED10-310 > CSSED10-310 > CSSED10-310 > CSSED10-310 > JBASEY01. The sequence continues at coordinate 8,413 of JBASEY010000060.1, forward strand.
AAAAGTGAAAGCGATAAAGAATAAATGGGCATTAGCTCGTGAAATTGCTGAACCGCTGGAGCTTCTGCTCGGGCTACTGCGTACACGCGAATCAGTTGATCCTGATATCAGAATGCTTCTCCAGCCTCATCAGAAAATTACGACAGAGCTTGCAGATCGGCTTGATCAGGTGAATGCCATTGTCGTGAAATCGAACATAAAACTGTTTTCCCGGGTCCAGATCGACGTTCAGAAACCTGATGGAGTGCGTACGCCCGAATTGCTTTACGCATTGCAGCTTTATCTCACAGGCGACGATGCTGCAAATGCAATTCATATCACCAGTATCTTTGAGGATGACAAGCAAAGCTCGTCTTTAACAGAGACCTTATAAAGTTCCTTTGGGATCAATTGGATACCAATGTATAAAAGCTCATGGCCTTACAAAACGAAACATTTTGACTGACCTTCAAATTTTCCCCTTATTTTGGCCAATAATTAACCCCAGTTAGGAGAATGCAAAATTGCAAAAATTACTTAACACAAAATACTAGCACTTGACCGATATTGATATAATGTTCTGAATCCATATGAATCTCGCCATCTGGCCCTCATAGTTTACTACACTAATCTTTCATAGACTCGGTGATTCATTCATATTGACACAAAGAGAACAGTCGATAATTAAGCTTTCTGGCAAACTAAGTGTTTAACATTTGCCTGATTATACCAGAAGCGTTATATTTCTGATAGCGAAGCGACCATGGGAAAAAGCGCAGTAAAGGCATGGGTGATAGCATTCAAAGTAGAAGATCTCGATCGTTTCGTGGAAGATGTTAATGAGCTTTTTGAATAAACATAGGTGAGTGAACATGCGAATAAGTTGTATGGATCATAAATCATGGGGATATTTATTGAAAATAAAGCAGCCCATTATTCTCCCCGATGGCCTAATCCTGGAATCTTAATCTTTGGAGTCAAGGAAACTTAAGAATACCTCGTGAACTTTCAATTCTTGGAAAAGAAGACGTTTATTCTGGTTTTCGGCGGAGTACTTATCGGAGTTTTCGGAATAGGATTACTCCAAATTATAGTAATGTACCCTCTTGGATTACTCCCGATTTTATTGCTTCGGCCAAGATTGCTAATCTTTCTTATGCTTGTTCAATTTTCAATTGGGTGTGGAATAGGATCGTTTATTTGGAATCGATTCGCCATCACTGATTCGGTTCCTACAGAGGTAAAACCTAAAAAACCACGCGCTTTTAACTATCCAAGAACAATGCCTAGTGATAAGAAAAAAACGATCGGTAGAAAAATCCGACAATCCGTGCGGGAGTTACCACGATCTATCAAAGAAGATTTTCCTCTAATACTCGAAAGTGCATCACCAAACATCAGGGAAGTTCAAATTGGCTGTATGAGATATATTTTCGGATGTTTGGGTATCGAATATCTTCCAATGCTTTGTACCGATATTATTGACGAGACACGTCAGGATACGATCTCCTGCTTTTTCGAATTTCTTTCAAGGACCAACATCGATCCCGATGAGCTTTTAATTAGAGATTCGGTAATAGAAAGGGTCAAATTCGAGACTACTATTGGTATCCTTTTAGAGGCTGATGATATTAGGCGAGGTTTCAATGTGTCGCCAATTCCGATCTATAAAGCACTTAGGATATCAATTGAAGAAGCTGAGTTATTGTTAGACAAAATGAGAGATGTTGCCAGTCTATTAAAGACAATGTCAGCCAAAAAAAAGGTGCTTTTTGAATACAAACGCTGGTTTCTAGAAGTTAAAGAAAAATTGGAGCATTGGGAAGAATATGACTCCACCGAACTTCAAAAGGCGTTTGATGTTGCGGAGAAATTCAATAGGTATCAAATCCGATTCGATAGCCATTTAGAGGATATAACTGAAATTCTTACCAAACTAAAAGGATCGAAAAACTGGGATTCTATCGAGAAAGAAGTTGTTAACCAGTATGATATTCTTAATTACATTAAATCATTGCTGTGTGACCCACCATCTGATGAAGATATTGAATTGGAAATTGAGGAGGGATTAGGTATGTTGGAAAGCGTTTTTATGGCTCTTAATGATCTCCTCAAGAAAATCGGTGGATATACATTCAACGCCGGTGATCAAATTAGAGAGAAAGTAGTTAAAGAAATTCAATTGCTTGGTTTAAAGTTCGGAACACCATTTACTGAAGTAAAGTCAACATATAGAAAAATGGCACTTAAATATCATCCGGATAGAAACAAAAGCCGCGATGCTGAACAAAAGATGAAAGACTTGAACAATGCATGGGAAGTGTTATGTAAATATTATAAAAATATAAAGGAGGAATTTGTACATGTCTAATGACAAAAAAAGTTTAGTTCCACGATCAATGGAGTCATCTGCTGTCACGAACATTAATGACCAAGTAGAAAAGAAACTTGCATTAATAAAGAAAAAAGTAGCCGCAAGGTATAGTCCGAAACGTATAATTTTCGCTTATGATGCGACGGGAAGTCGTGAACCTTCATGGGAACTTGCAAAATCTATCCAGTCACGAATGCTTTCTGAATCGCTGCAATACGGGAATGTTGAAATGATGGTGCTTGTATACCGGGATCGTTTTACTGATTCGACATATCTAGAACACAGTGAATGGTCTAAAGACGGTGATTATCTTCAATCATTCATGGAACCGATCTTATGTTATGGTGGAGGTGGTAATCATGGTGAAAGTATCGATGAAGCGTTGGATTTTGCATTAAAACAAGATCCTCCAGTGAATGCTATAATTTTGATTGGTGACGAACCGGTTGTGCCAAGACAACGTTCCGTTGCTTATCAACTTGCGAAGGATTTAGGGGAGAAAAATATTCCTGTTTTTATTTTTCAAGAAGGGGACCGACCGCAGGCAGAGATTGACTACAAGATTATAGCTGAAAATTCGGGAGGAGTTTATGATAAATTTTCGCCTGATTCGAGAATTGATTTCACGGATCGACTCCGAGTAGCAACAATTTTTGCAACAGGCGGAAAACAGGCAATTGAAGAATTTATTAAAAAACATGCTGATCCGTCACGGATGATCAGTGAGGGGGCACAACAATTAGCTAGAAAACTTCTTGGAGAATAATTGAAAACATCTAAGAGATCATAATAATCCAAAAATAAAGGAAAAAAATAAATGATTAATAAAAACACATTTCAACGCATATATTTCGGTGGTTTGTTCGGTTTGCCGATCTTTACAGTGATCTTCCTTAGAAACAGTGCCTATGATGCTTTTCTCTTCTGGTGCGGTATTCTTCACATGCTCGTCTTGATTATCGCTGCATTTATTGTCAGTCCAGATTACGAGAGCCAAGCTGGTGTTGACACGCAATTTGCCGGATACATCTGGACACTAATAGGAATGGGAACCATACTTCTAAGCTTTAAAGGGGAAAATATAGATCCTGGAATGATAGGAATTTTTCTGAAAGGGGCTGGTTTAGCGATTATAACTTCAATAATTGGCTGGTTAGCAGGGGGATGGCTCGAAAATAGAACTCAGGCAACCCATAGAGATTTATCACGAGGAGCCATGGATGACTTCGCACGGACGATAACTTATCTAAATTCTCGCCTTGAAAAAGTTGGAAACGATTTGACTGATGCCATCGAAACAACTGTAAAAAATATCGAAACACTTAAAACAGAATCTGGGCGCGCCAGTACAAATATAAAAAATTTGGCAGAAGAAATTCATAGGGCTTTTACTGGAACGAAAACAAAATTCGAGTCTATTGTAGTAGTTACGGATGCCTTGCATAAAAGCATTACACAAGGATTGGATAAATTCAATGCCTGTTCAAACGAATTCGTGAGCTTGTCAAATTATTCTCAGAAAATTACAAATAATATTAACTCAACAGCTCAAAATATTAAGGATTTATCGCAATCTGTCAGAGAAGCAACTACTCAGTCTCAGAAAGTCATTGAACAAACAGGAAAATTTATCGATATAGTATTTGACGGGAAAGCGAAGAGCATTTAAATGTCACAATTTTCGGTAAGAAACTTACAGCAATCCGAAATATTTTTTGTCCTCTTTCTATTCCTTCTTTTTGCATTGATCGTGCTGAATGTGAATGAGGCCGAAGAGAAATCACCCATGGAATCGATTGAAGAAAATTTGGATGAGACTGAAGATGAACAACCGATGGAGTTGATTGAACAGGATACGGATGAAGCTGATGATAAACCTCCAATAATTACTCTCCCGGAGGCCTCTGGTTATAGATTTGTATCAGGAAGCGCCAAGCTTTCTGATGCTTTTCAAACGCTGTTATCAACGAAAATAATTCCACAGCTTGAGAACCATATAAAGGTTTATAATGTCAATGTCATCGAAGTCATTGGTCACACCGATGGACAAATCATTAAATCGGGTAAAGGTAATTTGGATGATGAGCTGGAAAATGTTGTTTATTCCAGCTCTGTTGAGGCGATTGATACTCTTATCCCTGCATCAAACGCAGATTTGGGATTGATGCGTGCGTTATCTGTAATTAAATTTTTTCAACTCGAGCAAACCAAAGGGCGTCTCCTTGGTATTCATTTTCGGCCCTATTCTGCAGGGCAAATACTACTCCCCAACGGTCAGTTGGCTCATGTCAATAGAAATCCGGATGAAGAACGTCGTAGAATCGAATTAAGGCTGATTCGAGAAGAATAAACAGTTTGATTCCCGATATTCCGATAATTTTTCAGCTTTATAATAATTTCTTTATTTCAAATTTTGGTGTGAAGTTATGTTTGTAATTTGATTTGAGCTCCCTCTGAATTTGACATCACGGAATTGAACTAGTTATATTTTTATTTTCTCGCTTTATCGAAAAGAAGGAGGAGTATCATGAAAACAAATAACGCATTTGAGCAAATTTTTCATCCACTGCTCACAGAGTTTTGCAGGGAAATCAAGCCCATCCAAATTAATGACGATTTTCCGGCAATATTTTTGCCTCATACAATGAACAACTACTCAAACGCAGAAAGAAAAATATTCTATTTTGGCAGAGATACTAACGGCTGGTTAGAAACTGGTGAGCTTATGAGAGCTTACTCAAAAAATGATCTATCAAGTTTTTTTGAAAACACTAAACAATGGGCAAACGATTTTTGTTTTTTTAAATACACTAAAAATCAAGCATATGGCTTTTGGACTTTGGTAATTCGGCTACATTTAAGGCTGAAAGGCTTCAAAGAAAATCTAAAGATCGGTGAGGATTTCCCCAAAAATTTTTATGAATATATTAATGACTTTGGTTGGGGTAACACAAATGCAATCGAAACTGATCAAAGCCAGAAAAATCAATCCCTTTGGGAAACACTTGACAAAAAAAAATATCGGGCAATAAAAAAGAAATCAAAAAAATTTGATAGACTAAAATGCACAATTGATGCCTTCAAACCTGATATAGTGTTTGTTTTTAACTGGAATAAACAATACTGCCAACCTCAAAATTTTTTAGAAGGCCTCGTCTATCAAGAACAAAATATTGATATAGTAAATGGTAAATTTACCTATTATTATTTACCTGAATCAAAAACAAAATTATTATGGACTATTCATCCAAATTTTTTACGGTTTGTTAAAAACTACAATATTGACAACTTGATCGATGAAATTGAAAGATATTTTCGGTCAATAGAAAACTGAAGCGGTTCCCATTTTCAAACTACTTTATAGCTGAATTAAGTGACAATTCACATTTAAAAATGTACCAAAAAAGCAGGGCCGGGGCAGCATACTGATTACCCTAAGCACCTGAGAATGCATTGGCACTGGATTTATACCTTAGTATCCTCAAAAATTTGGCATCTTATTGGCCAAAAGTAGGGAAAACTTGGTGACCACTCACAAGAATCCTAGAGCGTTAAAAAAACAAAGAGAGAAATTAAGGGGTAGTCTTAGTAATAAACTCTATCAAATGTCTTGATGGCTTCATTAGCCAGTTCTTTTGCTTTCACCAAGTCATCTTTCGAAGAAATCTCAAAAGCACGCCATTTTTCATTACTCTGATGACGAGGAACAGGCATCAAGTTATCCCATTCACTCTTTGTAATGGGCTTTTCACCTTTTAGATATCTAAAAACCAAATAGATATTGTTGTTTATGAATTTCCCATTCAAATGCAAAATAGGATTCTTACGAATTTGACCATGCTCTTTATCACGAAAAAAATAAACACAGACGTCATAGTCCATATCATGAATTTTGGCCCTGGAATATAATCCCGTCTGCTCAATCGCTGAAACATATTCTCTGATTTTAGAATCCAATAAAGATAATGCCTTATTGTGCTCTTCATCCGTTATCGGTAAATTTCTTCTTTTTGCCATTTCATTTTTTCCTTTCCTGAGTAACTTAGCTTCTTTTTGCAATGGTTAAAACATGTTAAATTTTCATAGTAGATTAGTAACCAGCCTCAGTCTGTTTTTTTCACACTGAAGCTTTTTCTATTTTCGACGCATAAATACCATAAAATGACTTAATTGTCAATGGCTTTCAATAAAGATCTATTTCAGTTATAGCCCTTTTTTATTTTGTCGCGGGATCCCCTGCGGTCATTTTTCTGAAAACCCGCCTTGAATTCCGTTTTCATGGTCGAAAATCAGTGTTTTTCACACGGTTATAAAAAAACACTAGCCAAATACGCCTCTTAAGAGACATCATTCCATTGTAGTGTAGGTTTTGGTGTAAAAATTGGTCTGGGATCATGCAGCTTTCGCTGCGGAAAATGGTTTTTTGATTAAGCTACGCATCATCTCCTTTCGCTCCGCATTGATAAGACCGACAGCCAATCATTTGGACTAAGCCATCCTGTGTATCAAACATGTTGCAAGCGTAAAGACTCAATATCGCCGACTTTTAAACTTATCGTGATTCCAATAAAGAATTCTGTCAAGTTCAACCCCAGTAATCCCAAGCGGTTTACATACCTGTGTCAGTAGGGCTTGCTGAATTGCAAGATACTGTTCATCGTCATTAGGGGTATTTTCAGGAACGTCTGCACCAAGACCACGTAATATACCCAGCACTCTTGTATCAAGAGCTATTATATCAACTGCCAGACCTAATTCTGCTAAAAGATCGCGGGCTCCTTTATGCTTTATATAAGAAAAATCTTGCATTACTTTGTTAATTCTAACCGGTTCCGGAAGTTTGCTTAAATGGATCATGTATCCGGTCGGGCCTCCAGGAAAATTTTTCAGAAATTCCAGGTTTCGTAACAGCGCTTTCGATTTAGCGCATTTTTTTACATCTGAAGATGCGTATCTGACACCATGGCTACGCAAAATGTAATTAATTTGCTCCAGGCAGCCGGGATCGTCAGGATCAAGATTGTCATAATGAAGTGAGCTTTGTGCCGTTGCTGAATTAACAAGTCTTTCATAACTTGCTGAACCACCTACTACGGCAACCTGATAAACAACTATTTTCCATATGCCGTCGGCGTCAAGCTTTCGCCACGCATCACGATCAGGAAACTTGGATCTTGTCGCATCAATAGACTCAGACACCATTTTCTTAAGTTTGGTCACAACAGCATTTGTAAACATCTAAACCTCCTTCTTGCTTGGTAAAACAATAGAAAATACACCTCAACCAAATATTTGTCGTTCTGCTAGAAGCAGCGCTTAATTGAATATAAAGCAAATGTAACGACAATTATCAACAGATATTTATAAAAATCCTTTTAATTACAAATCATAAGGCCGCAAGTTCTATTCTTGCCGGGCGCATAAAGAAAATCTTCAAAGGTATGATGCGTAATTACCGACAACATGATAGCGAATGGCGATACAATCATGTCCGGTCTGGGTGCATTCATCAGCGCGAATCTATAATAATGATACGGAAACCCATGTTGTTACTAGTGTCCGATGCGTAGCGCCTGCTGCGATTCGCCGATCGGCAACTCTTTTGGTTGCTATCCCAACCACCGCCTTAAATGGACGTGGTTTGCCTGATTAACACAATTTATGCGGAGAAAATGACCACAATTTATAGCAGAACATTCTAGAAAGCATATCTTTAAAATAAAATCAGATCAAATTGTCGTGGTTAACCCTTCAACACAAAAATTCCCCTAAATATAATCTCAATACTGGGGAAAGTTATTGGCCAAATTCTGGGGGTTTTTATTAGCCGGCATCATCATTACAACAAGCTCCGTCCGCGTCAATCGCTGAAAGGTAATAGACCTGCTTCGGTGTATCGAGAAATAACGTGGCAAGAAGCTATCAGCTTGCGCAGATGATAATCCAGGCGATCAAATGATTAAAACTAAGTCCGGCAGAAAATGCCTTGACTTAGTTTTTGCTTTGCCTTTAGAATGCGACGGAGATGTTGTTATTAGGCAAGAAAATGTTGAGAAATATAATTAAAATCGGAGGTGCTTAATGCTGGATGTCAGCGCATCTTTTGGTGACAGATGGGAAGAGATCAATGCTTTTTTAACCGGAGATTTCAGTGATCTCGATGACAGTGAACGAGAGAAAAACTCTTCTCAAGTACGCATGATTTGTGCATCAACAGCCGCTTTAATTACTCCTCAACCTATTCCTATTGCTGATTACTGGATAATCATTCCTATTCAGCATGTTATGGTTAGAGCGATTGGAAATATTTATGGGTTTAAAATAGGTGAAGATACAATCAAAGAAGTTTTCGAAGTTGTCAATGGTGGATTAATTGGACAACATACTATTTTAGCTCTTCTTAAAGGCGGATTACCTTTTTTAGGCGGCTTCATAGGTTCTAGTTTTGTTTTTGCTTGGACACATGGTATTGGACATGCGGCAAATCTCTACTTTAAATCTGATAAATCAGCATCAGAATCTGAATTAACAGCCGCCCGGCAAAAAGGCGTTGAAATTGGAAAAATTGAATGGTCTAAATCTGGAAGGTCTGTTTGGTTTAGCTCAATTCTAAGTACCATTAATAATTATCTCCCTGATCTCACTAAAAAACCGATTCCTTTATTAACATATGAATCTGCTATTGAGTATTTTGTTACTGAGCAACCGGATAATTCTATTGCAGAAAAGGGAGCTATTATCTTACAAAAGCATAAAAAGGGGTATACTATCATTCAAGTTTTTCTTGATAAAGAAAATCAATTAATACGACGAAATAATAGTGATAATGTATACGGAAGACAGATTTTAGTTAAAAAAATAGACGATGAACTCAAAGAAGCATTTGGTGATAATAACTTGATTATCGTAGAATGAGGGGTAACAATGATTGATATATTAGCTGCGGTCTTGATGGGATTGGCAGTTTTTGGAGCAGCCTTATATATTTATATTTGTGTATTTATTACCGTTTTAGTTGTTGCCGATTTATTCAACAAATGGAAATTAAAAAATAGTGTTAATAAAGATGATATTGGATTTTTAATAAACGAAGGAATAAATAACGGTAAATATCAAACTGTTTCCGGGGTGTTCAATAAAAGCACAGGACAAGTTAAAGATGCTTGGCGCATTCAAGGTGAAAAGGGAATTGATAAAGAATTTACCGATGAAGTATTAACGTTGTTTTCTTAGTTTGGGAGGAATTGATATGAGCTTGAGAGGATTTCTTTATTTATTGGCTGCTGCTGCAGGGGTATTTACTGCAATTAAATACAGGGAAGAAATTTTTGATTGGTTCAACAGATATAGAGCGCAAATTGATAATAAAAACACTGTGGCAAGAACTATCCTTGACTCAATTTCGAGTGGAAAATATAACGTGAGATACGGCGTTTTTAATAAAATTGATCATCGATTTATTCATTCCAATTCACAATCCAACGTTTCAGTTGATTCTTCTATCGAGAGAGCTCATAACTATGGTCGAATCCGAGTTGTGGATTGGACCATATAATTTAAAGATATAAGACATGTTGAAAAATGTAAAAATACTCAATTTCCCTGATCAAGTCCCTGAAAAGGATGCGGCAGTATGCCGCTCAAGACTTATTCATGCAGTAGAAAGCCTGATTAAAAAGACGAATATTAAAAATTTTAATATCGTATTAACTGATCAATCCAGCTCAAATAATGATGAACTCAAATACCGCGGTCAAAAGAAAAGAGATGACTATGAATTAAGCGTTGAAGATCGTGCAAAACGGTATCACACGCAAAACCCCAAATATACGTTTGATCAATTAATCTTGCCGGATTCTGTTTTAAATCAAATCGAGCACTCAATCTCATTGATTAAGCTTGAAAAAAAAGTTTTTGATGAATGGGGATTGCGAGTTATTGAACCCTACCCTAGAACGGCTCTCAATTTTCATGGAAGTCCAGGCACAGGAAAAACTCTTGCTGCACATGCTATCGCATCGAAGCTTAATTTACCGATCATCGCTGCAAGTTATTCTGATATTGAAAGTATGTATCACGGTGAAGGTCCTAAAAATGTTGAGGCTTTATTTCATTCCGCAAACAAAGATAATGCTCTTTTATTCATTGATGAAGCAGATTCATTATTATCAAAACGTCTTGTTAACGTAACACAAGGGTCTGAACAAGCTATAAATTCTATGAGAAGCCAACTTTTAATTAGCTTGGAGAAATTTAATGGTATAGTTATTTTCGCAACAAATTTAGTTAAAAACTACGATAAGGCTTTTGAAACAAGAGTGAGAAATATTTTCTTCCCTCTTCCAGATCAAGAATGTAGAAAAAAAATCTGGGAAGTACACCTTCCGAAATCATTGCCATTGTCACCTTATATTTCACCCAGTGCTTTGGCAGAGATTGATGAAATTTGTGGCCGAGATATTAAAAATGCGATTATTGAGGCCGCACTAAAAGTTGCTAATCTAAACAGATCAATGATTGAATTAGATGATTTGACGGAAGCTGTAACGAATATTAAAAACTCTCGGATTAAAGACGAATCAGAAATTGAAATCTTAAACCCGGAGGAGAAAACCAACATAGAAGAAAAAATTAAAACCAGTTTGAAACAACCTCAAAACACTTAAATCAGAAATGATCTTCCCAAACATGACCACGCGTTATGAGCCGGCGTAGGCGTATGCCGCCATAACCAGATAGGCAGCATTTCTTGCAGCATATGTAAAAGTATTCATCCCACAGCCACCATCTATATCCATTAGGACGCCGGCTTCCCAAAATGGCCGTTACACGTATTGCCAACTCTTCTCTACACGAACACTACATTTCCAGGCTTGCCATCACATCATCGATTTCATTCAAATTCCTGATGCCTAGCTCAACCACTCTCCATGGTTTCTCCGCATTCCGCATCCGATCCCTTATGTAACGATCCCGCCGTAAATTCATTCCCTGGTGGAACGCCAACCCATCCACATAAATCGCAAGTCTCTTTTCCGGGACAGCGAAGTCGGCAATGGATATCGGTCCCATGCCCTCCTCCAGAACGATCGGTACCTGTTTCTGTGGATGGAACCCACGGTCTTCAAATATCCGGAGAAACTTCAATTCCAACGGTGACCCAACCCCGGCCTTGTACGCCTCCAGCCACGGTTTGGGATCGTTGATATCACCGGCTTTTGCAGCTTGTTTGACCGGTTTTTCCTGCGACAACATCTGAAGAATCGGATGAACCAATGTCCAGTTCAATTTATCGTGGAATCTCTGATTCGCGTATGATTTCAGGCACCGGTAACAGGCTGTCTCACAGTTTTTATGATTCAGATGCTCCAGAGCACGTCCTGCTATCCGATGCAGGTCATGAGCAGCCTGCTCCAGGTAACCGGTACCACCGATACTGGGATCGATGAAGGTCAGGGATATCATCCCAAGTTTCGATTGATCATGACATGCTTTCCACGGACCTTCCAACTCGAAGTTTATCTCCGAACCATCCAGCATATACAAGTGACGCATGCCGATCCGGAGAGAATACCCCATCGACAATCCCCACGTCTCGATATCCTTCGCTTCCATCGTTTCCGGAACCGGGATGAGAATCCGCAATACATCCGTCCGCTGTTTCGTGACGATAGCCACCGGTCTTGGAGGCGTCCCTTTCTTGATACAGTTTTTACTGTGCCCGTATGGATCGGATTTGTTATCACCTCTTTTTACCTTTTTACGGCTTTTACCTTTACCGGAACCCGCGTCGTCATCCGGATACGTGAGCATCTTCCCGCAGGATTCACACAGGTAATATCCTTTGGCTCCTTGATGAATGATCGGCACACCCTGTTTCAAATCCTTCCGGCTGGGAGGTTTCCCTTCATTGATCCAGCGCACTTCCTCGTGCTGGTTCAAGCGTATCGTCCAACTGTCGCCGATGGACCAGCGACCTTTCACATCTCCGTCCCATTGCGGATGCGTCCGGACAAGATTCTTTTCAGCGTATCTGTCTTCTTCATTCAAGACGGGATTTTCATCGCGGCACGCCAGGAACCCTCCAAATTCAAATGCCGCATGATCTTTTGCGATGCTTGCGTCCTTGCACCGCGGGCAACTGTTGTTCTGAGCATTGAATATCAAACCACATTCTTTGCACCGGAAATATATCCAGCTCGGTTCATCGCTCCGAGGGTTCCAGGGCGAGGATGTATCCAGTCCGACGACTCTCCACCGCTGGGTTCTGGCATACACCTGGGCATCGGGCTGGTATTGACCGATACCGAAGATACGTCCCACATTCACGGTATTGCCTTCATCCACATCGCCAAGCAGTCTCAAGGCTGCCGGCTGAGTCGGGAACTCATATCCAGGAAGTATCCCGAACTCCGCAAAGCGACGCATGGGATACCCATCGGAACGAGTATCCGCCGTTTCCGTCCGGCTCCATTTATCGGAACTGAATCCAAGAAGTCTCTCGACCAGCATCGCTGCCCGTGTCGCAGCACCTTTGCCTTCCAGTTTCTCCGAGAAAGTTTCTATCGCCTGACGCAATTCGATAACCTGACGACTGGTTCGCTGAATCACGTCAAGGATGGCTTCAGGAAGTCTTTCAACAAAAATCTTCAGATCATTCTCATCCAGCTTCGCATCCCGCAAAATGCCGTCACCGAAAGCGTCGAGCGCCATCTGAACGCCATAATCGCTTTTTTCCTTTATCCCCTCAATTAACTCATTGACGGCTTCGTTCTTGATCTCGCCTTTGGGGGATACATAATCGATCATTTGACTGGACAGACCGGGCTCCGCTACGCCGAAAATGACGGCATTCAGATGCCTGAGGATGACATCCCGGTTTCCGAGAGCCAGTGAAGGCGCGGGCACCTCTCCGGCGATCATTTCAGCCGGTTTATCATAAAAATACTGATCATGCGGCGTACTCCTCGCATACCCGACGATCAATCCCACGCGCTTCCGGCGACCTGCGCGTCCGCCACGCTGAGCATAGTTATCCGGACGCGGAGGAATGTTCCGAAGAGCCACTGCGTCGAGACCTCCCACATCGATTCCCATCTCCAGCGTCGGTGAACAGGCCAGGACATTTACTTTCGATTCCTTAACGGGAGCCTTGAAACGCTCTTCCAAGGACATCCGCTCATCGTTGGTAACCTGAGCAGTGTGTTCGCCGGCAACAAGCGTGTTATGACGGTCAGCAAGGATACGCCTGACGTACCGGTTGCGATATATCTCCTCATCTCTCCAAGGCACGATCTTTCCATCACACAGAGGACAGGGCAGATTTTTTGACGAAAACGCTCTCGGCGCTTCACACAGATCGCAGCGAAACCTTTCATCGGATTCAAGCCGCTTCAGGAGCACTATTTCCTCATTGAGCTGGAGCAGTTTGATACTCTTGTTGTATCCGTGGAGTTCGGACGGGGTGACGAAGCCGCCTTGAAGCAGAAATTCCAATAGTGATGTCATCTCATCGGCAGTCGGTATGACACCGCCGAAACGATCGAGCAAACGGCGCAGTATCTTTTCCAGGCTTGGAGCCAGACTGGATTTGGGCGTTCGCCACGCATTTTGCAGAACGATACCGTATGGAATCTCTTCTCTTTTCATAAAAGGGATAACAGACTCATCCTGTCCGTATGGCAGACCTTTAGGATACTTGATCCGCCGTTCCCATTCAGCCATCTGCATGTAGTCGGGATAGGCGGGATTTGCAGGGTGGTAGCACAGCATCGGTCGCGACAGAAGCGCACTACGTAGCATCTCATCCAGCAGACAGCGGCAGACGTGAACAAGATTTTCCAATGAAATTCCCAATGACGCAGCAAGCGCGTTTCCATGCGTATGAACGATTTCATTCAAGTCCTCATACTGCACGCCCACCAAACCCAGATTGAGAATGGTTCCGCGATATCCGGTCGTAGTCGCCAGATCATCCAGCAGCGGAGCTTCTTCATACGCTCTGATCCGCGCCAGTGTCGCGGCCGGTATCTTGAACATCTTGCGTGATGGAGTATAGGGATTGTCCATGTTATCAACCCCTTCTTTTCCGAACAGCTCCACCGCTTTTTGAATGCTGATCGCACCTTCCTGTTCCAGAATCCGGATCAGTCTTCGGCGCATCCGGTCGTATCGTGATGAGAACAGTATGAACCGGGCTTGGTGAGATGCGTCCTGACGGCTGTCGCTGAATATTAGAAGGCGTTCTTTTCCATCGTGATCGGGATCGCTTCGATGAGCATGACTCAGGGCATCCAGTAATCCTTCTGCGATGACTTTAAGCGCAGCGGATGTTCCCAGAGCAACCGAAGTGATGACGCTCCGGCTGCTGGCTGATGCGCCGCAACAAAGGCATCGCGTCCTGGCCGGCGACAGCGCTGCCGGCATGGGATAATCCGTGACATCGGCGCTGAATCGCAGTGTCTGGGGATCAAAAGATCCGATTATCACCGGCCTCTTCTTGATCTGCTCCGGAAACTGCTTTCCCGGAATCGGCATCGCATCCATATCCTCTGAAGACTCGAACTCATCGTCCTCTTTCCATGCTTCCTCTCCGCCTTCTTCGATCAAGCCCTTCATCCGCTTGAAATCGTAAAGCAGCCATTCCGGCCCTTCCGTTGTCACCGCCGAAGGTTTCAATGGCTGCGCTTCCGGGTCTTCGCTTGTGAATCGATAGTAATCGGCTCCGCAATTACGGCACAGGAACAGGGGCGCTGTCGGGTAGCCACACACGCTGCATTGTTCTTCGCCCATTGGATACAGCTTCCCGCAATCGGTGTTCAGGCATCGATGGAACTGCCAGCCGCCTCGGATGAAACGGTGCGCCCTCAGTTTCAAGCCGTTTTCCACATCATCCGGGAGAGCGGCGCCAATCACAAGCGCGGTTTCGACTTCTTTGGTCAAATCTTCCTGCGGCGTGTTCTTCCGTTCCGCAATGGTGTCCTTGATCCGGTTCACGAGTTGGCTCAATGATGACGGGGCTTTGATCAGCCATTTGTTCAATTCCCAAAGCAATCCCGCTCTCCGTGCAGCCTCCTGGAGCGCTGTATCTGCAGGCAATCCTGTGAGATTTATAAGCGCTTTTCTGAGAGATTCGTTTGAATCCAACTCAAGATTCTCCGGACAGTATGGGACTTTTGAAATAACGGTATCATCCGGAGCGTTGATATCCTGGAGTTCTTCCCCATACACACGGATTGAACCCGGATCATCTCCCGTGAGCTTGGAAAAGAAGCCCTGAACAGCTTCATCTCTGCGACGGACAGCGTCCGCATGCGAACCCCCTTCTTCGGAGATGCTCTTTATCGTTGCTGAGGTCCCGACGGTGACCAAATCGGGATAGCGGAGACGTTTTTCGCGCTCATCCGGCTGAGTTTTATAAGTCTGCCCGGCATTTTTGAGGTGGATTTTCAGCCTGCGAACCAGAAGTGCGATATTGCTCCCCAAAGATCCCCGGTAGGAATGCACCTCATCGAGCACGAGGAACCGGCAACGATGATTGGTGAACAGTCTTTCCCTGTCGCTGGGACGGACCAGAAGGTATTCCAACATCATATAGTTTGTCAGAAGAATATGAGGCGGATTGCTCCGGATGTCTTCCCGTTCCTGCTGAGAGGTGCTCTGATCGTAGCGGGCAACCGATACCACGCCCTTGAATCCGGATTCCGATAGATATTCATTGATCCGGAGCAATTGGTCATTTGCCAAAGCGTTCATGGGATATATCAGCAGAGCAGTCAAACCGGGTTCCTTAAAATGGATCGAATCCGTGACAGCGTTCTGGATAACCGGAAGGAGAAAAGCTTCAGTTTTACCGGAACCGGTTCCCGTGGTCACGACAACGGGGTGCGAGTCAGGCGATAGAAGGGTTTCGATGGCCCGGGACTGGTGAAGATAGGCGGTCTCGCTGCGTGATCGGGTTTCCATGACCTTTGCCAGCCTGGGATCGATCGGAAGATCCTGCCACCGTTTGCCCTGTCTGAATGGACGGTGAGCCTGAAAGAACGGCTCTTGGGCCAGGAACAGCGGCGCGTCCAGCTCGTTCTCCAGCGCTTTCCGGAGTTCCGGATCTTTGGCCTGGAATTCGGTCTGGAGATAATCCCGGTATTCCCGGATCACATTATCGAGTGCAATAATAGGATGTAGAGCCATCACTGATCTCCTTAGTTACAAACTGCTTACAAGAACATCCATAACGAGTTCCATCGCAGTTTCCGGATTATATTCAGTATCCGATCTGATCAGAGGAGACACATCAGATAGGAATTGAGTGTCCTTGATCTTTGATTCCAGGTTTTGCCGGTAATCCTTTCCTGATACTGATTGATTCTCTTTTTCCATGTATTTATTAAAGCTCTCGATGATCCCGGCGGGATCTGCATTTCCGTGTGTCAATCCCATCCACAAATCAAAGAGATCGCGTCCCTTCTTGCGTTGATACAAAGCTCTCATCTTCGTTCCCAACAGCTCTTCAAGTCTATATGTCGGAAGTGTGCATGACCCGTGAAACCAGTTTGAATCCACGTGGAACGGTTTTTCAACCCGAGGATAAACACTGAAATGTTCTCGCGTATTAATCTCGATTTTGAGCTTCAATCTCCTGACCGGCGACATCTCTGAATTGAATTTGAACACCAGGTTCACAACATTTGGTCCCAGCTTCCGGTTCGGTTTACCCATGAATGGCTCAAGCGTTTCGCGTATGAGATCGAATAAGCTGCCGATAGATCCGGGATGTATCTGAACCAGATCGATATCTTCGGAGTATCTCTGCGAAGGGGTCAAGTATAATTTATGAAGAGCTGTTCCGCCTCTGAACATCAGGTTATCTCTTATCGATGATCGCGAAAACAGCTCTACAAGAATCCTGCTGATGACAAGGTCTTGCTCGACTTGTGCATCTTCAGGCCAAGGATGATTTTCTCGCCATCTGGTTATTTCCGCTACGGGGATCATACTTCAGATTCCGGTTCGCAGTTCACGATCAAATGCCATTTTCTGTTCAAAATTCCTCCCTTATAAGGATTAGAGGGATCGAGACGGACTTTGCTTGGGTTTTGATGATTAAGCCATTCAGAAAGCGGAGTTGTCAGATTCGTATGTTCCAGCTTGTCCAACATCCATCCCAATCTTTGCGCCAGGCTTCGATCCGATTCTTTTTTGCAATTTTCAAGGACATCTTCCTTAGTAAAACTCTCGGACAATTCCGACAAAACCGTCATTACGGTATCCAGACCTCCAATTCGCCTGTTGAACCGTAACAAATCCAAAGCAGTCGATACCGGATCAGAAACAGAAATATACCCGGTGTATGTTTTCACTTGTTTTACGGCGACTTTCTCGATTGCACGGTGTTGGAAAAACCGGATGCGAATCCGACCGACCCTGATAATTTTTCGATATATCGGCGTCACAACTTGAAATTCCTGAGGTTGTTGATGCGCTGCGCCGTGAAGCGCTGCGGCGCTCAGCACACCTACATAATAAGGTGATTTCATCGATTTCATCAGAGCGTCGATATACCAATCCGCAGGAAGACCTTCTGCTTGCCTGTATTCAAGAGGAATAATAGTATAAAACTCCCGCCGGATTTGTTGAATCCTTCCTGAACTTGTCAGCCGCTGCAAAGCCTTGGTCAGCGTCTGAGGTTTCATATTCAGGACTTTCTCAGCAAGGTCACGGGTAAACGTATAGCTTCCTTTTGACTGTTGGAGATCAACCCATTCTGAGAGAGATAATTTTGAATCCTTCATATTTATAATAACTATCACAAGTGGACTGTATCTGTCCACTATTTTATGTCAATGCGATACAGGTTTTCTCTTAACATAATCTGGAACTGACACCCAACCCGGTTGTTACTCGGTGCATGCATAATTCTCAGGTTGACCCTCGTTCCCCAGACAGATTCAGATTGTTTCATCAGTATCGAGAAAATTGCTCATCACAGGAAGCCCCAGTGGAGCCGAAAAACCAGCGCCGAGAATATAGGCAACTTTTTCCATCATTCTTCCTTTTCCTTGGGTTCCAAAGGTTTCTCGAATAGCTCTTTTTGCCCTTCTCCTATGTTCCGCTTCCCACCTTTCGCCTTTCCCGCTTCTCCTAAATACTTCTCAATTGCCGCCGACACCGCCGGATCAGGCTGAGGCAGGTTTTCGTTTAGCGGGATATCCCAGTAGGGATCGTATTTCTTTGTGAATGCCTCCAGGCCGATCTGTTTCAACTCGTCGAACCTGGTAAGACAGAGTTCCGGGGCTTTGTCGTAACCGGCATGGCTGAAACTGGAGAGGATATGTTGGTATTGATCGCGGTTCAGTCCATAAGCGTCGGCGACAACGGAGTCGATCGCCGCTCGAATCTCCCATCGTTCATCGTCAGATTCCAAAACAGGCCATGAAAAACGGGGTTTTGCTTCTCGCCAAGCGTCTTTGAGCTGTTCAATCCACAGAGGAAGATATCCTTTATGATTGCAGCTTAATCGTACCGCGGAATGAACCAAAAATGTTTTTATGTTTTGTAGTGGCGGAAGTGGGCAAGAAAACAGGATAAACTTATTCATATTTGAACCAGTACGAACTCGAGCAGTCCAATCAAATGTGAACGTGTTGACGGCTGCCATCAGCATAACCGATTTGAAGCGAGCGGAGGCGCTGGGCTCCCGTTCTACCGGAGCGCTATTGCCAAAAACCGCGCCCGGCGGTATCAAACTAAATATTACGGTACGTTCATTAGTTGCGGAAGCAACCGCTCGGTAAGCAATTCTAAAATATCTGCCGGCTTCGATCCAATCAGGTTTGTCTTTGATTTGAAATATGGGCACACAATACACAGGACGATTTTCCCAATGATCATCATAATGCCAGAATGTCTTACCTTCATGTAAAATAAAGTGTCCATTATCTATTAATTGTTTTGTTATATCCGGATCACGTGGGTCTTCGCCGCCCGGTAAAACCTCAGTCGTTGGCGTGAACCGCCATGAATCATAGGTCATGTTTAATTCCTGACTCAATTTGATTCCTAATCGGTCACAGACATCACCAAAGGGTTCTCCCTTCTCGATGCATTTTTCAGCAACCTTCAGATCAGTTTCAGACCGAAGCTCCAATAAGCTCAAGTAGTCGCCTCCAGTTTTGCGAATAAAGTCTATCTTATATTTAAGAGGTTCCGGTTCCTTTCGTTCACCAAACAACCATTCATCATCATGGAGATAGAAGGCGCAAGAAAATTCATCCGAGACTTCACCAGACTTAACAACAACCAATGCGAATTTAATCCTGGAGTCTATCTCAAACAGCTTCCGCCTGTTCTCAAACGAATAGCAATGCGTCAATTTCATCTTTTCCAGATATAATTGACGAACACCCGTCGCTCCCTCGTTAGCATGGAATGCTGATGGAAGGACAAATCCTATCAGCCCTGAATTTCTAACAATTTGTGATCCTCTTTCTGCGAATAGCATGTAATCATCATACGTTCCTCGCCCTGCTAGCTGATCTTTCACTTTTACCTTATGTGTAAAATAGATCAGATCGTTTATACGCCCTCTTGCTTTTAGGGTTTCGACGTATTCTTCATAAACTGATGCAATCTTTGGTTCTTGGAGCAACCTTTTTTTGATAGAACTCTTTTCTGGTTTGGCTGGAGGGTTCAAAAAAGAAAAGTCAAACGCACCGAAGAATTGATCATCATTCTTTCTGACTGTATCCCAGGGCGGATTGCCGAGAATAGCGTTGAAACCTCGTTTTCCATGCGGCACCCCTGTCGGATAGAAGACCTCCGGAAAGGTCAGATCATACGGCAAAGCCGGAACACATCCGCCTGATTTCACGAACTCATACAGGCTTTCACGGTCTGAGGGGATGGTATCGGCTCCCAGACCTCTCGCAATCATTCCCCTCAGCATCGCAGAATCAAATGTGTTCGGCAATTGGCCATTATCAGCGATGTGTTGCATCATCCGTGAATACGCTTCGTCATCGCATTTGTCCGGCCCCAACATCACCCCGCCGCTCCAGGCTGCCGCCGCAATCCGGAAAGGCAGCATTTTCATGTCCAGTTCTTCTTTCGTCTTCTGCTTGTGATTGATCTCCGAAACGCTGACGCCCACACTTGCTTCCAGGTCACGAGCATACTTCAATGCTTCCCCCAATGCCCTGCTGAACTTGATGTCCAGATCCTCATGAAACAGGTTCCGAATCGGTTCATCCGGTTTCCCGGGTCTGAAGATGAGTCTGTCCCAGAATGCTCCGGTCAACGAATCACCGACAACAAGCCTGTGATCCATGAAGGTCAGCGGCATACCCTCAGCATGGGTTTCGATCCACAACGTCAATTTGGCAAGTTCCACCGCAAGAGGATTTTTATCAACCCCGTACAGGCAGTGAACCGCAACCAGACGCCGACAAAGCGCTTCCGCCTTTTTCTGAGACAATCCGGATTCCTCGCCCTCAGGCGCCCGGCTGGGAAGATACTGGATGATCTCGTCTTCAGGATCCGGTAGATCAAGAATCCGCTGACGGTACGTCTCCAAGCGCCGCTTTAATTCGGCCTTCGAATCCTTCGTTCCCGCATCTTCGATCTTCTTCTCGGTCTCTGTAGCGATTTCGTCACACAACCGACACGCCTCATAGAGCTTGTCACCCAAAAACCGACAGGCTTCCACCAGAAAGTGACCGCTGCCCATAGCCGGATCCAGCGTCTTCAGCTTCAGAATTTCATTGGGATTCGGGTCATCCTTGGGACTTCGCTCTTCCACCTGGGGCCCCAGCGTTTCCTGAACCAGAAAGCGAACGAAGGAATGAGGAGTATAATATGACCCGCTGGCTTTCCGCCCGAGCCCGACGCGAAGGTAGAACCGCCCGGCGGGTATCTCTTCGACCCACTCGACCTTGGTCTTTTTGCCCGTTACCGGCTCATCCTCGTCTTCTTCAGCGTCCGTCGATTCAAACTCTGGATCTTCCCCTGTTCGAACCTCAACAGGACGATATGTCTCACCCTGAGCCGCGGGAACCACGACTTCCAGCTTTTGTCGCCTCAATCTGCACATGGTTTCGGTGGAATATCCCGGCTCAAGTTCCAACAGGGCTTCGTACACACGCCCCAAATCCTCAACATCCAAAGGCCCGTAATGAACTCGTTCTCTGGCTTCCGATCCTCTTTTCTTCGGTGTCCACAGGAGTCGATCCAGAAGATGGGCAACCGCATGTTCTCCCCAATGCAGGTTTGACAGTATCGGCGTCGAGGCGTCACCGAACAATGCGCCGCCCAGAGGCTTCACATTCAACTCGGTGCATTCCAATCCCTCGGAGAACATCCGGAACATGTTCCGAAGACCATCCTCCAGCAAGTTTCGGGTTTCCTCACCCTTGTCCAGAACTTTCCGAGCGTAAGGCGCCAGCGCCACACTGGGTGAAAACGTGTTCCGCCATAGACTTGTCGATGCGAAACTGAATGCACGTGCGGGATCGCTGCCGGCTTCCAGCTTCAGAATGAACAGTATCCGGTAAATGATAATCAGACCCTCACGCCACAGTTCAACGGAGAGTTTCTGCTTGTCTTCGAACTCCTGGATTTTATCCTGGTTTGCCGGATGATCAAGGACGCTCTGGACAAATCGAACGATAGCCTGCCTAGCCTGAACTCGCAGTTCCTTCGTGACGGCGCTCTGCTGAAGTCGAGCTTTCTCCACAAGCTCCGGAACAGCCCCGATCCCGGCCGGACACGCCAGAGCTAGAAGCAATCGGTATGTATCCGGTACTTTTCGGCTCTTTTTCCAGTACGGATCGATGGGTATCTCGATCTGGGAATCGGGGCGAGCCGGATCACATATCAGGATACGCAGTTCCGATCCGTTCGAGATCAACCCGAGCCTTTCGCCGGTAGCCGGAAGCACTCGTTGAGCAATCCTGACAGGACTGAAACGGTACGCTCGACCGCGTCGTGCCGGCGCATCGAGATCATCGTTCATATCCGTTGCCCAGACACGCAGACCGGGGCCGCCGTCCTGTGATGTCAATAAATATCCGCCGGATTCAAGACCCTCGCGAGTGCCGACATCGTCAGCTTTCGCGATGGATTTGAAACTCAACCGTTCCACAAGAGGTTCGAACACATGATTGCAGACTCTAACCGATCCGCCCTGGGACACCAAATTCCGCAGTTTTCTTCGGTACGCATCCCAGGAGTCCTGAAGCTTTTTGCCCTCTGATCCGGTAGTCTTGGGCAGCAGTTTCTTTTTGATCAATTCCTGTTCAAGATCAACCCTGACATACGGGGAGGGAAACGCCGGTCCGGTGAACTTTGCATGATCCAATACATCCCACGTCATGACTATGCCTCCGGCACCAGCATCAGAATTCCGAGAGGAAGGATCTCCGGTTCGTTAAGATCCATCCGCTCCTCCAGGAAATCCATACGCTGTCTGAAAAGGCGCAGAACGCCATCCGCCTCACTCCGCTTCGCGATGGGGATACTGCGATCCGCGTAAAAGGCCGCGAGTTTTTCATCCGGTTTCTTGATCGACATCCATGGTTGATAATCCCTGTTATCTTTGTTGCCGCTCATAACCGGTACTGATCCGAAAAGGTCTCTTTGCACAGGTATGACTTCAAACTCAGATGTCACTTCTTTACAGCGGGTTTCCAGCCAGGCGACGAGATCGATTTTTTCATCTGACAAGGTCGTGATATGCACAAAATGAAATTCACCGGCGATGGCTTCGAATTCCCTTTCCGCACACTTCTTTGCCGTGTCTCGGGCGGCCTGACCCCAGCTCTGGAACGTCCGTTCCCACAGATCACCCGTAGGGATTGCTCCGGCCGGATCGGTCAGGGGCAGCCATTCCTCCGAATCCTGGAAGAAAATCGTCTTCTGTTTCGCATTGACTTGAACAGCGATGATCTGTTCATATTCCCTGCCGAACCGGCTTGTCATTCTACCCAGGAACGTGAAGAGTATAGCCGGCGATTTCCCGTCGTATTTCACGGCGCTCGCACGCGGGTCGAGGCTGACTTTCGCCATGCCGCCGAACGAGATATTTCGAACGCGGTTCAGGGCTTTCCGAACCAGAGGATGCGCTCGTCCCAGATATCCAACGGAATGATCATCGGAATCCCTGGTGAGATCCATATTCGTTGTCACCAGCATCCGATGATGCTCAGGATCGTATCCGGGGAGATCGTCAAGCCCGAATCGCCATGGAGGAGGTAGTTTCAATTCAAATATCTCCTTATCTCTGGTTTCGTTGACCTCACCACCGTCCAGCAGCACCGCATTCCGGACGAATTCCACAACGTCGGCGATGCCTGCGCGTTTTCCTTCCAAATGAGCCAAATCCGCGTCTCGAAGCAGTTGGGAATCCGCATTCATTCCGGTCTGGCTGAGCCAGGTATTTGTTTTCGCCGTCTTTTTGAATTTCTGAAGACTGTGGTCGATCTCTTCCAGCAGTTCCAGAGTCGCTTTATCGACGCCTTCGTTTTCGTTCGGGGAAAGTGATTTTGATATATCCTCGCCTTTGAACAGCGAGGCTTCATCCTGATCAAGACTGTCGATCAGTTTTTGCGCCGCGGTTTCTGAGGTGAGCGTGACGCCCAGCGTGTTCGGAACGAATGTCAGGGAAACCCGCTGTCGTTCGTATTTCATGATCAAGCGAAGAAGAATGCGATCCTCAAATGTGCCCAGCAGATACAGATATCGGACTATCGGTGTCAGTTTCTGCCCATACCGATCGATCCGCCCGTTTCGTTGCTCCAGACGATTCGGATTGTAGGGTAGTTCCAGATGAATCAGATGGTGGCATCGGTCGTGCAGGTTCAAACCTTCGGCAGCCGCATCGGTGCTGACCAGAATGATCCCGTCGGAGCGCCGGAATTTATCCGTGGTTTGCTTCCGTTTTTCATCGTTATCCTCCCCTGACATAGTGATGACTTTGTCTTTGAATGCCTCGACAAGAGCCTCTGCCAATGCCTTCTGACTCGTCGTGTATTCCGTATAAATCAGAATATTCGTACCCGGTTCTTCGCTCCTGATTTCTTCGACCAGCTCAATCACGCGGGCAATCTTGGGATCATCAGTCCCGGCCTTTTCTGCCAATTCGATCATTTTCTTCAGATCAGCCACAATATCCGTTGTCCGAACGATCTTCTGTTTAGCGGACCGGATTTCCCGGTCAAACGCGATGAGCTGTTGAGCGATATCCTCCACTTCCAGGAGTTGTTGTTCATATTCCTCTTCCTGAGAAGCCGTACCGATTTTTTCCATCTTGCGAACATAATCACGGATGGATTTTTGGCGCTGTTTTGTGCTCTCCCGGCTCTCCGCCTGTTCGGACAATAAGGCAAGGTATCTTTCCAAGACCACCTGTAAAGTGCTTTTCAGAGCGGCAACCGTGGAAACGCTGCGTTTAAGCAATGCGAAGAAAGAAAGGAAATCAGTGTATCGATTCTGTCGAGCGGCACGTTTCAATTGCTGAGCCACGAATGCCAGAAGGGATTTGTGCAGATCGATGAAATGGGAATGTTTCTGTTCTTCGGGTTTGATCGCCACCGGGCGCACTTCTCTTTCTTTGAACAGTGGTTTCCCGGTTTTAGGATCCTTGATGTGTTTCTTCAGCCTACGGACAACATGATGTTTGAATCGTTGTTCACGCAAAACTCCTCGGCCGTCCACCAGGGAAGGGTCCAGAAGTTCACAAAGCGATGCGAACGAACGATCATACCCATCATGCGGTGTTGCCGTCAGCAGCAGCAGGGCATCGCAACGTCGGGACAACACTTTGGCAAGCCGCCTGCGCTGTGAATCTTCACGATCCCCGGCGACACCCAGGTCCTGGCAGTGGTGAGCCTCATCGATGCAGATGATGTCGTAACTGCTGCGTTCAAGCTGCTCCAAAATCTGCTCCTGCTTGAGAAAATCGACGGAGGCTAGTCCCAGGGAGATATGATCGAAGGGGTTCGCACCAAGTTCGGTTCCTTTCCGGATTTCCTCCAGCCTGGCACGATCAACCACATCCAGACGCAGCCCGAAACGCTCGGACATCTCCAGTTTCCACTGATCCAGGAGAGGGCCGGCGGGGGAAACAATCAGAATGCGGTGTGCGATCCGCCGCGCAACCAGTTCCGTGATGATGAGTCCTGCCTGGATCGTTTTTCCGAGCCCCACATCGTCACACAACAGTAGGCGAGGGCGGCTCATCTGGATGGCTCTGAGAACGGGGACAAGTTGATAAGGCTCGATCCGAAGCCGACCGGGTTGGACAGCAAGGAGAGCATCCGTCCCCAGCGCCTGTTCCAGAAGGAACGCCTGATGATAGACCAGCCAGTTTTTCAGAGGGGCGGCTCGTCGTGGCTGAATCTCATGGATGACGGGATCGATCTTCTCGAAAGGAGTGAGCAGATCGATTTCATCGCCCGCAACAGCCGATTCGAGCCCTCTCAATCTGTACAATGTCTGGGAGCCGAGCTGCTGGGTTAGAACCACTTCCCATCGAAGCCCCCTGGCCATAACTTCTGTTCCCGGTAATATTTCCTGCATATAGATCACCTCATAAAGACGTAGCCAATGAAGCTACTATACCAAAAACATCATCAGAATTGATAATATCAAAATATCGATGATGACGAATTGGGATTATTTAACGAGATATTTTCAAACTGTTTCACCGGTCGATATCCGTTCCCTAAGTTGATTATCAAAATGAGCGGATTTCTTGATTTGACTGATTAAGTCTTTTTTTCTATTCTTCGGGTATGAGCGTGATGGAATTCTTGTTAAAAAGGCTTTTAGATGATTTTAGTCAGATCAAAAACTCTTTCTTGTGTGAGATGTTTGACGGTGATTAAGAAAGCTGACATAAGTCTTGAACTTTTCGAGTTATTAAGCTTGCTGACTCCTGGTCCAAAGGAGAGTTTTGTAGGCATATCGGATAATGGCCTGTTTTCGGTTGATTGCAGTTCACGGTTTGGGAATTGTGTTTCGCGCAGGAATGACTTTTTGATATCGAGGTTTTATCAACTCAGGTATTAATATTCTTTGAAAATGAAATAATAGATTGGTTTATCGGATGGAAGCACTGGTAGATCTTAAAAGTCTCTTAGAACGGATAAAATCCCGATCGGCTGAACGCTCCGCTCAGCAGTATCTGGTTCCGAGTTTCTGCTTCCGGGTCTAACAGTTTTTGGCCTTGCGAGCAGCGCGGGAACCGGGATTTTCCTAGGAGCCGCTCGCAACGGATTTAACTATTTGAGATTATTAAATAATTTTTCTAAATTTTTTGGAATATTGAGCGGACATGCGGATAATTAATGACACGAAAAACAGCCGCTCGCAAAGTGCCTTTTTAGCCCTTGACAATCAAGGGTTTGCGAGGGTAGGGTTAGAACGAACAGAATCCTCACTGAGGATTGAGACGTTGTTCGGTTGATTTAGAAGAATTATCCCAAACAATGTTAGAACGAACAGAATCCTCACTGAGGATTGAGACCTCGCATCATTGCTTTTACATATTCAGGCATTTTGTCAGTTAGAACGAACAGAATCCTCACTGAGGATTGAGACCCCGTCGGAGTTACTGTATAGTATTCCTTCCTCCTGTTAGAACGAACAGAATCCTCACTGAGGATTGAGACTGGTTTGCCTGGAACTTGGACTCAATTTCTGGGATGGTTAGAACGAACAGAATCCTCACTGAGGATTGAGACTTGGAATTAACCGACTCGAACAATTCGGCCATAACTTGGTTAGAACGAACAGAATCCTCACTGAGGATTGAGACTACCAGCAATATAACATATGTAATCCTCGTTTCAGTCTGTTAGAACGAACAGAATCCTCACTGAGGATTGAGACTATGTTTTTTGGTACCGATCCATCCAAGTAAACCGTGTTAGAACGAACAGAATCCTCACTGAGGATTGAGACAGAATATAGATGCCTTCCCCGAGATTTTTAACTCCTGTTAGAACGAACAGAATCCTCACTGAGGATTGAGACTGCCCAACACCTTAAGCAGTAATAATCCGAGCCCAATGTTAGAACGAACAGAATCCTCACTGAGGATTGAGACATTCGTCGTACTCTTCGGTTGTCATGGGGTACTCGTGTTAGAACGAACAGAATCCTCACTGAGGATTGAGACCAGTTTCTTTTTATTTCCGTACGATTTTCCATGGTAGGTTAGAACGAACAGAATCCTCACTGAGGATTGAGACGATACACCGGCCTATGCTACAGGACACGGAGTATCTGTTAGAACGAACAGAATCCTCACTGAGGATTGAGACATCACATCGAACATATCAAGATATCTTGATATGCTGGTTAGAACGAACAGAATCCTCACTGAGGATTGAGACTAGTCAAGATATCAGAGCGGGTCGCAAGCTGGACGCAGTTAGAACGAACAGAATCCTCACTGAGGATTGAGACTAAAATTTTGATTGAGTATTATCCATGATATCATCCAGTTAGAACGAACAGAATCCTCACTGAGGATTGAGACTGCGTCTTTCAACGCAAGAGCCAGTTCGAGGTGGTTGTTAGAACGAACAGAATCCTCACTGAGGATTGAGACGTCTAATTCAAATGTCTTCATGTTAAATCTCCTTTGGGTTAGAACGAACAGAATCCTCACTGAGGATTGAGACACCTCATCGGCGGGTTTACGTTCACGATATACATTGGAGTTAGAACGAACAGAATCCTCACTGAGGATTGAGACTAGCGTTTCTCGTCGTTATGAGCGTTTTGTCTGGTGGGTTAGAACGAACAGAATCCTCACTGAGGATTGAGACAATGTCGTCCCATAGTACTTGATCCGATCATTACTGGTTAGAACGAACAGAATCCTCACTGAGGATTGAGACTTGGTACTTTGTCATATCTTTTCTCCTTATAAAGGAGTTAGAACGAACAGAATCCTCACTGAGGATTGAGACATGCGAACCACTTGACGGCACCATATTCAAAACATCAAGTTAGAACGAACAGAATCCTCACTGAGGATTGAGACAACCAAACGAAGAAGAACTAAAACTTCAAAACATCCGTTAGAACGAACAGAATCCTCACTGAGGATTGAGACATCTGAGCAACTAGGCATTCAATTTTTGGTACACTCAGTTAGAACGAACAGAATCCTCACTGAGGATTGAGACTAGCGCTTCTCGTCGTTATACGCGTTTTGACGGGTTGTTAGAACGAACAGAATCCTCACTGAGGATTGAGACTCCACGGCGGAACCAATCAAGCGAATCCTTTACTGCTTGTTAGAACGAACAGAATCCTCACTGAGGATTGAGACTCAAGAGCTTACCGAGGTGATTCTCGCCGGAGCCATGTTAGAACGAACAGAATCCTCACTGAGGATTGAGACTTTTTTAGGCGCTCCCAGTCCATCATTTCACCTCCACTGTTAGAACGAACAGAATCCTCACTGAGGATTGAGACCCAATGCCACTTTGACACTGGGTATACATCCTCATTGAGGTTAGAACGAACAGAATCCTCACTGAGGATTGAGACAGTGAAAACTCTTCTACTTCATTATTGAACCACTCTAGTTAGAACGAACAGAATCCTCACTGAGGATTGAGACATTCCCACAGAGTGGGAGCAGTCGCATGTTTCCAACCTGTTAGAACGAACAGAATCCTCACTGAGGATTGAGACTTGAAAGCATCGAGGTCATCATTGCTGAATGTCTCCTGTTAGAACGAACAGAATCCTCACTGAGGATTGAGACGCGAGATACTCTGGCGTGACCAGATAATCAATCTCAGTTAGAACGAACAGAATCCTCACTGAGGATTGAGACCTTACAAGGGAATCGAGCTCTTCACATCTCTCAATAGTTAGAACGAACAGAATCCTCACTGAGGATTGAGACGCCTGACCGCGCTGGGGAGCGGGACGAAGAAAATACTAGTTAGAACGAACAGAATCCTCACTGAGGATTGAGACATAGGTGCATGGGTGTTACCAGCAACCGTGGAAGAGTTAGAACGAACAGAATCCTCACTGAGGATTGAGACAGTAATCTTAGAAGTAATTCTGATGAGTTATAGGCGGTTAGAACGAACAGAATCCTCACTGAGGATTGAGACCGGGTGTGAGATGTATGCTGGGTGTAAAGACCAGACTAGTTAGAACGAACAGAATCCTCACTGAGGATTGAGACACTATCTCGTATACTGCCACTCGGCCATCATCCAAGTTAGAACGAACAGAATCCTCACTGAGGATTGAGACGATGTGGTCTAGCGATATCCCCGCCATCCCCCCTACGTAGTTAGAACGAACAGAATCCTCACTGAGGATTGAGACTAACTTCTCCCAAGTCTCTTTAGTATTCCCATGTAGAGGTTAGAACGAACAGAATCCTCACTGAGGATTGAGACCTATTCGAATAAAGCGTAGTTCCTTCGCCTGTCAAGTTAGAACGAACAGAATCCTCACTGAGGATTGAGACTCTCTAAAGGAGAAAAACCATGGAACAAAGAACGTTGTTAGAACGAACAGAATCCTCACTGAGGATTGAGACTTTCTAGCTATCGCAGCACAATGCCACTCGCTAGAAGTTAGAACGAACAGAATCCTCACTGAGGATTGAGACATCTCTTGGATCGGCGCATACGGTAAAGCGGCACTGGGGTTAGAACGAACAGAATCCTTGTGACTGGCCATTAAGATTTCCCCACTTTTTGGCCAATAAGATTCCCCACTTTGGAGGATGCCAAGGTGTATTCTCTGTGTCAAGGAGCTCCCAGGTGGTACTGGGGGGCGGCATGCCGCCCCGGCCCGGTTTTTTTTAGCGGTCATTAAGATTCCCCAGTTAGTTGAAGTCATTCTATTAATCGTCTGATACATGGTGTTTTTCTCCTGCTTTGTTGGGTCCTTTGATGCGA
>JBASEY010000061.1:0-8133 GCA_049652745.1 bacterium
AGGTATTTCAAAGACCCGTTTTTTTCAAGCCGATCCTGCCTGTCGACAGGCAGGATACCCCTGCGGGGAAGCTCCACTGACTTCGCTTACCCAGAAAGGGAATTTACAGAAAGAACGTTACACCACCCCTTTCATTGAGATCATCAGCCAGATTTAATTGTGTTGTGCTCTGTCCCTTACTGTGACAATGACTAACCTTTCAACCTTTAACCTTTACCTAACCTTTTTAGTTGTCTGTCCCCAAATTAAGAGGCACTCTTCGGGTGCGGTTCCGAGTTTCTGGTTGTACCTTTCGTTTATTTTAGGTTTGATAAGCTGTATCAAAGAAGGTGGATGACTATAAATTCTGAATTCTAACACTTGGTGATTAAACGTTGGATGTTG
This sequence comes from bacterium, assembly GCA_049652745.1. GTDB lineage: Bacteria > CSSED10-310 > CSSED10-310 > CSSED10-310 > CSSED10-310 > JBASEY01. The sequence continues at coordinate 385 of JBASEY010000061.1, forward strand.
GATATTCAACCCCGCTCCTTGCTTCCAGTTCCCAACTTCTCGCCCCTGCTTTTTGGGAGTCTGTCCCCAAATTTTTTCCGAAGTCTGCCCAATTTATTTGAAAGCTCACCGTGATCATAGTAATTTGAGCTCGATAACGGATAACTCGCTCAAACTTATGCACAACTCGCTGCCATAAATTAAATTGAACTTTTTAACCTGGATGAATGAAAATGAAAAACTCTCGCTTAAACTCCATCAAAGAACTAATGGTGATTCCCGGTGTCGGAAAATCGACAGCCAACGATCTTGTTAGCATAGGCATCAACAGTGTTGCCGATTTGATAGAAAAAAACCCTGAGCAGCTCTACGATGATCTATGCGTTTTCTCTGGCAGCAAACAAGACAGATGCGTGCTGTATGTATTTAGATGTGCAGTATATTACGCGGAAACTCCAATAGAAAAACAGGATCCCGAGAAATTGAAATGGTGGAATTGGAAGGATTGAATCTCTTCCAGAGCCTATCCATGCGGTTAACCGACCGGGGATCAAACAGCTCTTAATCCAAAAAAACAAGCTTTTTAGCGAATCATTCTCGCCAGATATCCGGCCGGAGCGCAATCAATACGGAAAAAACTTCCAAACGACCCAGCAGCATACAAAACGTCAACACCCATTTACCCGGCAATGGTATCCAGGCGAAATTTTCAATGGCGCCGACGCCTTCAAGACCGGGGCCGACGTTGAACAGCGTGGCGGCAACGGAGGTGACAGCGGTGACCATGTCATCGACAAAAAAGCACATTATACCGGAGGCTCCGACAAAAATGATCATGACCAGGTTGAACAGTACCAGGATATTCATCAAGCGATTTTCGGGAATAATTTCATCACCAATTTTGAACGGATGAACCAAGCGAGGACGAGCCAATTTGTCCAGTTCCTGCCACGATGATTTCAACACTGTCAAGATGCGTATGATTTTTACGCCGCCACTCGTCGAGCCGGCGCAGCCTCCCCAAAACATCAAGACAATCAACAAATATCGACAGGTGTCCGGCCACAGATTAAAATCAGCCGTGCAAAAACCGGTTGTCGTTATTACGGAAACAACTTGAAACGCCGATTCAGAAAATGCACCGTATAACGTTTGCACTTTTCCTGTTTCTACCTGGATATGGTGCTGGTAGTCAGAGACACTCAAATTATTGTGTCCGGTATAGAGACATGATTCGTGTTTGCCAGGAAGACCGCTCCAATAAAGGACACCCGTTATAAAAATAATGGCCGTGAAAACGGTTGAAATATAAAATAAGAGTTCACGATCTTTAAGGATAATCCGAGAATTTTTCCGAAATAAGACTTGGTAATGAATAACATAATTAATACCGCTTATGAACATGAAAATCGTGATTACCCAATGAAAATATGGGTTTTGATATTGGCCGACAGATCCGTTTTTAGTCGAGAAACCACCGGTGGCTATGGTGCCGAATGTGTGGCAAAGCGAATCGAACAGTGGCATACCACCCGCTGTCAGCAATAAGGTTTGAGCAACCGTAAAACCTAAATAGACTCCCCACAATACTTTTGCTGTTTCTGACAAGCGAGGCATCAAACGCTTTTTAGTCGGGCCGGGGACTTCGCTTTTAAACATACTGTAACCCGAAACGCCCATTGCTGGAAACAAGGCCAGAGCCAGCGTAATGATGCCCATACCGCCAAGCCAGTGAGTCATACTACGCCAGAAAAGCAGGCCTTTCGGCAAGGTTTCAACCGATGTCAGGATTGTCGATCCCGTCGTTGTGAAACCACTGACTGTTTCGAAAAGAGCATCGGTAAATAAGTGGAAAATTGCCAAGAGATTCTCGGCGCCGCGTGTGCAATAAAAATAATAAAAGAGGGGTAAACACCCAATGATTGACAGTATGATCCAACCAAAAGTGACGATTACATACCCCTCGCGGACCCCGATTCCATCTCCGTTTTTCCTGGTTATAAATACGAGAATAGAACCGATCAACAACGCTGGAGGGATAGTCAGAAAAAAGCCCTTTGCTGCGGGATGCATAATAGAAAAGATACCTTTGGCTGGAGTATCGACGAAGAACGCTATTGCCGCCGGTATAATCATGATTAAAACCATGATCACCGCCAACTTGCCGACGGCTTGGACAATCGGCAACTTGTTCATTATCTCTCTCTGAATAGACTCATAACAGCGTCGAGCGACCGGGATCGAGTGATAACGATTGCCAGATCGCCGGCTTCAACAATTGTATCTCCTGTCGGAATGAACAGCTCGTCGTTTCGAATAATCGCGCCAACAATAGCTTTTTCCGCCAATGATTTCCAGGATTTGCTCAAAGGGCTCTTGCTGATTTTGCTGCCAGGGTTCACCAGAATTCTAACCGCTTCTAAATCCAATTCTTTGAGTTTTATTTCATGGATTTTTCGACCATGGTGAATCAAATCCATAATCGATGCCGCTGTCGTGATACGGTGGTTGACGATATGATCGATACCGATGGAACGAAACAGTATGTTATTTCGTGACGGTTGATCCGATACAATTATCGTTTCTTTTACTCCCTTGGCTTTAGCCAATAGCGATGTCAAGATATTGTGATCGGTGTTCGCACCGGCTCCAATAAAAAAGGATGCTTTCTGGATTTGAAGCTCCTTCAAAATATCTTCATCAACGCAATCACCATACATAACCGATACGTTTTCAACCTGGTCAGCACATTGTTTTGCATATTCATAATCCGGTAACACCCAGGTGACATTGGCATCATTTTGCAAGAATCTAGCCAGTTTGAACGCAGTAAGACCGGTACCGCTGATAATGATTTTTTGCATTTGGCGGTATTGAAGATTCAACATCTGCATAAATGACATTCGTGATTCAGAAGGAAAAATCACCAGGATGTCATCATTCTCTTCCACAACCAAATCACCTGTTGGAATAATCGCCCGATCGTCTCGAACCACCGTCATAACGAGAATTTTGTCCTGGGCATACTCTTCTCGTATTTCTTTCAATGTCTTACCGACGACGGGCATGTCTTTGGTGATTTTGAACTCCCGCAACCAAATTTTACCTTTTTCGAACGAAACCGCTTCGATGGCCCCAGGAGTCGAAATATACTGGTAAATAGCCTCTACGACAGCGTTTTCAGGGTCTATCATTTGCGTTACGCCGATCCAATCCAGATCAAATGCCGGATTGTCCAAATAAGCAGAATTACGAATCCTGGCGATCCTCTTGGGTATCGAATATTGCTTGGCAACAGCGCAGGCCAAAATGTTTATCTCATCGTAAGGTGTGACCGCCAGTAAAATATCCGTTGTAGCGGGTTCGGCAAGCGCAATCACATCCGGATCAGAGCCAGAGCCGGGTATGACCAAAAGATCGAATTTTTCTTCAATCTCCCTACATAGTTCAGGGTCATTTTCGATCAGTGTAATATCATGATTTTCAAGCAATAGATGCTGAGCCAAGCTCAACCCAACTAAACCAGCACCGGCAATGATGATTTTCATATGTTATTTCTCCGATAAATCAATCAAACAGAAGCAAAAAGCTCTTCATGCCTATCAAGGCAAAGGATGAACGCATGAAGCGCTGCCTAAAGTTGTAAGAAATATCAACTGGGCATCTTCAGAAGTCACTCTATCATCACCATTACAATCCGCAGCGCACTCCTCTTTATGTGTCGGTGAGAACTGTCCCAGAACAATCAAAAAGGCCAATTGTGCATCAGCAGACGTAATTCGTCTATCTTGGTTGACATCACCATCATTGATGCAATCCGGTTCAGGTGTCGATGTGGGTTCTTGCCCTGGGTTAAGATGAAAGTTGTTCATAGTTCGTTCATATGAATTAATTTGAAATTCTCCTTGGGAAACAAAACCTTCCAGGTAATCATAAACAAGGGTCCGGGCATCGGGAGCGTAACGAGACAGTGTCGATCCGGTTCCGGAAGAGCTTTGACCTTCTATAACGTAAACCAGCAAGCCTCCAAAAAGCTCTTGTTTGGGGACAGACATGTTTAATGTGATCCCATAAGATTTATCGAAGGGAGCCTCTTCATATGTTGGTTCACCGAACAGGTCAGCACTTAAAACATATTCTCCAAATGTATATAAAGTGAAATTGCTCTGCCATGCATTCCCTGTCTCGACGGGAAAATTCACAGCATCCCGCATTGGTTCGTATTCTTCATGCAACGTGATGGCAAAGGAGCCGATCTGCTGCCAACCAACGTAGGGAATTTCCGCCCAGAGGGGTCCTGATAAGTCTCTTAGTTGGTATACGGTGCCGAGAGAATCAACGTCCACCCACCATTCGCCGGTCAGGGTTGCATTACGTATTTCGACGGGGAGAGCCAGAGGAATAGGGTCTCTCATTTGATAAATGCCGTTGGCATTGACGGTTCCACTAAAAGGTAGAACGCATACATCATAGGTTAATTGTGTGCCATGTGTCAGAGTCTTTCTTTCTATGGATTGTAAAGTATGACGGGTTGCTTGGTCGGTAATCACCATATCGAAATAGTCGGTGCTTCCTTCCTGTTGCATATGAACATCCATCGAAGTGGTAAAATCCCACCAAGAGCCGATCGTCCATTCGGGTAAAGTATCTTCGGCAAACGTTCCCATTGCCAAAAGAAACATGAAGCCTGTCGCGATTGTCTGGGTCAATTTGCTCAATTTCATTTTCTATCTATCCCCTTTCTTTTCTGATTGGCGGTCACAGGGCCGCTATTAATCTTAGAAAATGTTTAACATGTTTATTGCTGGTATGCAACTTATCGACTACCAGACAATCAGCTTCAGGGGGCAACGAACTTAACTTCAGGGGACAGACTACTAAACAAACTAGGGGACAGACTACTAAACTGGTGTCCCCAAATTATCGTGATTAAATCAATGATTGTGTTGATCAAACCAGTCGATAATTCGATTTATTCTATCAACTCGATGCTTTGGCTCACCAGATCTCGAAAGCTCATGACCTTCTCGAGGGTAACGAACAAAGCATGTCTTTTTACCTTCTCGTTTCAGTGCAGTATAAAGCTCCTCTGCTTGAGAAATACCAACTCGAAAATCCAGTTCTGAGTGAATGATCATCGTTGGAGTAGTAACATTTTTTACATACTTCAAAGGAGACCGATCCCAGAGTAAGTCCGTGTTCTCCCATGGCAGAGTATCAAATTCCCATTCAATTAGAGTTAATGCATCAGATGCTCCGTACATGCTCAAAAAGTTGTATACTCCACGTTGAGCAACGGCGGCTTTGAATCGATTATCATGCGTTACAATCCAGGCTGTCATAAACCCGCCAAAAGATCCACCCGTAAGGAATAGTCGCTGAGGATCCGCCAAACCCATTTCAACCATTTTTTCTATTCCTGCCAAAATATCTTTAGAATCTTCTTCTCCCCACTTCAAATGAATAGAGCCTTTAAAATCGCTACCGTAACCATCCGATCCTCGAGGGTTGCAGAAGTACACTCCATATCCTCTACCGCACATCGTCTGAAACTCGTGCCAGAAAGAATAACCCCACATAATATGTGGGCCTCCATGAACCTGAACAATCCAAGGATACTTTTTCCCTTCAACATAATTGTGAGGCAGCATATACCAACCTTGAATTTTGTAGCCATCAGGCCTATCGATCCAAATTTCTTTAGGCATAGAGAAATCACGATTACTGATCAATTTTTTATTCAGATTAGTCAAACGGATTGTGGGTGATGTCAATATAGGAAACGGCATATGTGCTGAATTGAGAGGTTGTTTTTTATCGCTGCTGATAGACTCTCTTTTTTTTAAAGAATTGAGATTCATTAAAAAAAGATCAGAAGGCATATCGGGGGATTCTGCAATATAAATAAGTCTGTCCCCCAATAAATGAAAATTATTGATCATTCCATCAAACTGAGCAATGATTTCTGGTGTTCCTCCCAAAACACTTGCTCTAGCAATAGAGTCTCTACCATGAACACAAAACAAGAAGTATAACCATTCACCTTTTTCATCCAGTTCAAAGCCATGAGGATCAAAATCAAAATCCGGCAACACCTCCTCAGGGGTTCCTCCGGAGAATGGTATTCTACGAATTTTCATTCGTTGTTTATAACGTTCTTCGTTTTGAAACGATAAATAATAAATCCATTTTCCTTGGGGACAGACTTTCGGAAAAAAATTACCGTTTTCATCGTCTGTCAAATACTCGACTTGTTTAGTGTTTATATCTATTTTTACTAAATCACTCCGAATATCGATATCGGGATCTCCCGCTTTATTGTTTGTTGAGGTCAAGATATACTTGCCCTTATTATCCCAAAAAAACATACCATAATCACGGTTTCCATCAGTGATACGTTTTGGTTGTCTGTCCCCAAGCCGGAGAATATAAATATGAGTATTTCGGTCGTCTTTAAAAATTGTCCCCTGACGAAACACTGTTCGATCATAAACTCTTGGATCTATTCGATCTTTTTCATCATTTTCGCGATCTTCTTCAAGTCGCTTTTCTTCTATTTTATTTAATGATCTTCTTCTTTTAAGAGGATTGTCCTCTAACTCTCTCTCTTCTTCCCGGGTTCGTGAAGAAAATGCGATCTGTGACCCATCAGGAGACCACGCAAATAATTGAACACCATTTTGTACAGATGTTAGTTGAGAAGCTTCGCCCCAAGCATTTTTTAAAATATATATTTGAGGCCTACCGTTTCTACTAGAAATAAATGCCAATGTTTTTCCATCAGGCGACCATCTTGGCATGTAATCTCCTCCTTTTATTCCAGAAGAGATCACCTTTTTCTGTTTAGTTTTCAGATCAATTGTCCAAAGATTTCTATTGTATTTTTGGCCTTCATACTCTGGTGAAACTTGCACATAAACAGCAAGTTTTTTATCTGGGTGAATATGAGGGGCTTCTATGGTCAGTAAATTGTAGAAATCATCTGTTTGGATCGGTTTTTTGACTCTTTTTAATTGGCTCATATCTATACCTCTAAATTAAAAAACAAACCGGGAAAACCATATCAGAACATTATTCTCTTTGCCAAGAATTACTTAGTCGGTGTAATCTACTCAAATAAATGCCTTTTATAGCCGTTTTTCCAAAGTTGTAGAAAAAAATTCCGGGTTATTCTTTGAATTCGCCTTATAATGCCTATTTTTTAATAAGTAGATAAAACATGCCCGGCTTTAACGGCCGGGCTAAAAAGGAGGAGGTTGGGTTTACTTTTAACCTTTCGAGGAGAACTAGCTCACTCAACCATATAACATTACAAGAATCATAAAAGTTCACTTTTTGATTGTGCCAAATGGAAACTGTTATTTATCTGGCTACTATTCCACTATTTCATTAATGTTGGTGATGTAACCTTCTTTCTTTAAATTCCCTTTCTGGGTAAGCAGTGTCAGTGAAGCTTCCTCGGAGAGGTATCCTGCCTGCCGGCAGGCAGGATCGGCCTGAAAAAACGGGTCTTTGAAATACCTCAAGAGTTTTTCTACCACTATCAACAAAGGAGGCACTCAATGACCCGTCAGAACAATGGTAGCGTAATGGAAGAAGTTATTGAACGGGGAGTCCGAAGTAAACGGGCTCTCAAACTCGCAATTGCCGAAATGTATCTCAAAGGCGTGTCCACCCGGAAAGTCACCGCCATTGTAGGAGAGCTTTGCGGATTCGATATTACCAGTACGCAGGTCAGCCGAGCCACCCAAGAACTGGATGCCGAACTGG
>JBASEY010000062.1:0-37559 GCA_049652745.1 bacterium
TTATCCCGTTTGGTCCGATGCGGTTTTGGGGCGCCTGGTTTTTGGACATGGAGACTTGGAATTATGATTTTCAGGAGTTTTGGCTGGATTCCGAGCACAAATGGACGCCGACTCCTGTGCCGACCGATACGCCGATAGCGCCGACCGATACGCCAAGCTCCGGCTCGACTAATACGCCGACTCCTGTGCCGACCGATACGCCGAGCCCCGGCTCGACTAATACACCGACTCCGACTCCCACCGATGCGCCGACCGGTTCGACGCCGACCGGTACGCCGACAGGAACTCCGACAAACACGTCTCTACCGACGAATACGCCGACTTTCACGCCGTCGCCGACTCCGACGGGATTTGTTTATATTCCCGCTGGAACCTATATGCGGGGTTCACCGGAGGATGAACCATGTCGTGATACAAATGAAAACCAACACCAGGTCACGCTGACCAACGGATTTTTCATGATGCAGACAGAGGTGACCCGGCAGATGTGGGCGGACCTCAAAGCCGTTCAGCCGGCGTTGCCGGATGATCCAAGCGATATATCGAAAAGCCCCTCGATGAATCATCCGGCACAGGGTATCACCTGGTATGAAGCGGTATTGTTTGCGAATCTCATGTCGGTGCAGGAAGGTTACACGCAGTGCTACTATAAAGATGCGGGGTTCACGGAGCCTGTGGATGCGACAAATTACACAACGGGTTCATTCTTTTGTAATTTCTACGCGATCGGGTATCGTCTGCCCACAGAAGCCGAGTGGGAATATGCGTGTCGGGCAGGGACGACCGGGCCGTTTTCATGCAATGAGCTGAAATACAAAGAGGCCAATTGTTCTAATTGCGCAACAGGAACACATCCTACATTGGCAACGCATTGCGTATATTGTGCGAACTCTTCGGAAAAAACAGAAGTTGTCGGTAGCAAGCTTCCCAATACGTGGGAATTGTATGATATGCACGGCAATGCAGAAGAATGGTGTTGGGACTGGTATGGGCCGTATCCATCAGGACCAGTGACGAATCCGAAGGGACCGACATCCGGCTCACATATGGTGGTGCGCGGCGGCAGTTGGGCCAGCTATCCACGGCACTGCCGATCGGCGCATCGGGGATACAGTTCTCCTGATTTCCGCAACTCCCTTCGGAGTTTTCGCCTTTTGAGAACAACCAACGCCAATACGCCTACATGTACGCCGACTCCGACACCGACGAATACCCCCACACCGCCGATCCCGACAGGGTTTGTTTATATTCCCGCCGGAACCTACTTGAGGGGTTCACCGGGCGATGAGCCATGTCGTGTTTCTGATGAAACCCAACACCAAGTTACGTTAACGCATGCATTTTACATGATGCAGACAGAAGTGACCCGACAGATGTGGGCGGATCTGAAAGCCGTTCAGCCGACGCTGCCGATTGATCTGAGCGATACAACGGTCAGTCCGACGATGCATCATCCGGTTCAGAACGTCTCATGGTATAAAGCCGTCTTATTTGCGAATCTTATGTCACTGCGGGATGGGTATACGCAGTGCTACTATAAAGATGCAGGATTCTCGGTGCCTGTGGATGTGACGAATTACACCGAGGATTTATTCTTTTGTAATTTCGACGCAAACGGGTATCGCCTGCCCACTGAAGCGGAATGGGAATATGCGTGTCGGGCGGAGACGACCGGGCCGTTTTCATGCAATGAGTTGAATTACCAAATCGATAATTGTGAATCCTGCGCTGCGGGAACACATCCGATACTGGAACAATATTGCGTATATTGTGCGAACTCTTCAGATAAAGCAGAAGTTGCCGGCAGCAAGCTTTCCAATCCGTGGGGATTGTATGATATGCACGGCAACGTGTTTGAATTGTGTTGGGACTGGTATGATTGGTTGTATCCATCGGGATCTGTAACGGATCCGAAAGGACCGGCAACCGGTTCGATCAAGGTGGTTCGTGGCGGTAGTTGGCTCAACAAAGCAAATTACTGCCGGTCGGCGTCTCGGGAATTCATCCAACTCTATAACAATCACAGCAATACAGGTTTCCGCCTTGTCAGGTCAATCAACGACTATACACCCATTCCCACGCCGCCACCGCCGCCGACAGGATTTGTTTATATTCCCGATGGAACCTTCACTCAGGGTTCACCACCCGATGAACCAGGTCGCTGGAACGATGAAACCCAACACCAAGTCTTGCTGACCAGCGGATTTTACATGATGAAGACGGAGATGACCCGGCAGATGTGGGCGGATCTGAAAGCCGTTCAGCCGACATTGCCAAATGATCCGAGCGATACGGCGGTCAGTCCGACGATGGATCATCCGGTTCAGAAAGCCACATGGTTCGAAGCGCTCTTATTTGCGAATCTGATGTCGCTGCAAGATGGGTACACGCGGTGCTACTACAAGGATTCGGCATTTATAGTGCCTTTGGATGCGACGAATTACAAATCAGGTTTATTTTATTGTGATTTCGACGCAAACGGATATCGCCTGCCCACTGAAGCAGAATGGGAATATGCATGCAGGGCAGAGACGACCTGGCCGTTTTCATGCGACGAGTTGAAATACAATGCGAGTAGTTGCGAATCCTGCACACCAGGGACTCATCCGACACTGGAACAACATTGCGCATATTGCGCGAATGATTCGGGAACGACAATGGTTGTCGGCAGCAAGCTCTGCAATCCGTGGGGGTTGTATGATATGCACGGTAACGAGGTGGAATGGTGCTGGGATAGGTATGGTGAATATCCATCCACACCGGTAACGGATCCGACGGGGCCGTCTACCGGCACGACCCGGGTGCTTCGAAGTGGAACTTATGGCAATATCCCGAGGTACTGTCGATCGGCGTTTCGGTTCAATTACAAACCAGACTCACGCGTCGGGGGCTTTCGCTTCGTGAAAACTCATAATCCCTATTGGCCGACAAACACACCGACTCAAACACCTACGAATACCCCCACGCCGCTACCGCCGCCGGCAGGTTTTGTCACTATTCAAGCAGGAACTTACATGCGAGGTTCACCCGAAGAAGAACCATGTCGTGATTCTGACGAAACCCAACACCAGGTTACGTTGACTCGCGCATTTTATATGATGCAGACGGAGGTGACCCGGCAGATGTGGGCGGATCTGAAAGCCGTTCAATCGTCGTTGCCGACCGATCCGAGCGATACGACTTACAGCCCCACGATGAATCATCCGGTACAGAATAACACATGGTATGAAGCAATATTATATGCGAATCTAATGTCTGTGCAGAAAGGATACCCGCTGTGTTATTTCAAAGATGCGAGATTCACGGAACCTGTGGATGCGACGAATTATACATCGGGTAAATTCTTTTGCAATTTCAACGCAAACGGGTATCGTCTGCCCACTGAAGCGGAATGGGAATATGCGTGCCGAGCAGGGACGACCTGGCCGTTTTCGTGCAACGAAACGAATTACACAAGCGATAATTGCATCTCCGGGACATCAGGGGTACATCCGATACTGGAACAATATTGCGTATACAGGCCGAACTCTTCGAATAAAACAGAAGTCGTCGCCAGTAAACTTCCCAATCCCTGGGGATTGTACGATATGCACGGCAACGTGTCGGAATGGTGCTGGGACAGGTATAATGATTATCCATCGTGGCCGGTAACAGACCCTGAAGAACCAACAAACGGCTCGGGCCGAATAATTCGTGGCGGCTCTTGGAACGGCCCGGCAGTTAACTGTCGGTCGGCCCATCGGATGTTCATCTCGCCCGACATCATCGCCATTTCAAGGGGTTTCCGCCTTGTGAGGACTGCCAATTGATAACTGCGTTCCACAAATGCTGTTATATGTGCTGAGTAACGCGCTCTTCGAGCGCTTCTGTGCTGAGTCCTGAGTGCTGAGTTGGGAGATTTTCAGTTGATTGTGGTCTGATAGTTTTCTATCCAAAATAAGAGGACAATAGATACTGAATTCCAACACTTTGTGGTTGGTTATTGGACATTGGATATTGGATATTGAATTCACCCCTCACCCCTTACCTCTCACCCCTAGCCTCTTACCTCTTTTCCCTTGCCGCTCCCTGCTTCTCGCTTCTTGCTCCTCGCTCCCAGCGATGGTAGTCACATAAAAACGAACATTGGTTTTAGTTCTTGACAAACAATTCTACATGATAGTAGAGTTTTTCTGATTTTTTGCATTTTTTTGAGATCGTTGCCGAGTTGTGTCATTAACCATGGGATAAGGGAGGAACTTTCCATGAAAAGCAATTGTTGGTGGGTCAAAATATGTGTCGTTATAGGCATCCTGATCGGGTGTCGACTGCCGACGGCTATGGCCGCGGTCAATATCGACGTCGATATGCGATTGAATGATGGCGGATTCATTTCGTATGACCATTTCAAAGCCGAGTTATACATGAACAACCTGGAACAACCGGCGCCGGGTGCAACCATATTCGGAATACTCGAGATATTGGGAGAGTTTTTCTTCTGGCCGTCGTTCTCGAGTGAGGTGGATTTCGATGTGATGGATATACCTCCCGGTGAAACCATCGTGATTTTTCTGGAGTTTGATTTCGAGAATATCGATGACTTCATTCCCTTCGGGCCGATGGTTTTCTGGGGTGCCTGGTTTTTGGACATGGAGACTTGGAATTATGATTTTCAGGAGTTTTGGCTGGATTCCGAGCACAAATGGACTCCGACTCCTGTGCCGACCAATACGCCGACGCAGTCTCCCGCTCCTACAAGTCCGCCAACACCAACACAGGCTTGGACACCATCGCCTACCCCAACACCGCCTTCTGAATTTGTAACTATTCTTCACGGAACCTTTTATCGGGGTTCACCGGAAGATGAACCATGTCGCGAGAGTGATGAAAGCCCCCAAATTTTAGTTGGGTTGAGCCGCGATTTTTACATGATGCGCACAGAGATGACCCGGCAGATGTGGGCGGATCTGAAAGCCGCTCAACCTTCGTTGCCGGCTGATCCGAGCGATACGACGGTCAGCCCGACATTGAACCATCCGGTACAACAAGTCACATGGTATGAAGCGGTATTATTTGCCAATCTTATGTCGCTGCGGGATGGGTACACACGGTGCTACTACAAGGATGCGGGATTCACGGTACCTGTGGATGCGACGAACTACACATCGGGGTCATTCTATTGGAAATTCGACGCAAACGGATATCGCCTTCCCACTGAAACAGAATGGGAATACGCGTGTCGGGCAGGGACGACCGGGCCCTTTTCATGTAACGAAACGAATTATACTGCCGATAATTGTCATACCACCAAATCGGGGACCCATCCGACATTGGAACAATATTGCGTATATCGTGCGAACGAGTCGGATAAAACAGAAGTCGTTGGCAGTAAACTTCCCAATCCCTGGGGTTTGTATGACATGCACGGCAACGTGTCGGAATGGTGCTGGGACTTGTATGAACCGTATCCATCGAGATCGGTAACGGATCCGAAAGGACCGGCCGCCGGTTCGGACAGGGTGATTCGTGGCGGTGGTTGGCTCAACACAGCAAAGTGGTGCCGTTCTGCATCTAGGGATTTCAACCGACCCAATAGCCTTTCCACCAGTTTAGGTTTTCGCCTTGTGAGGTATCTGCCTGCGCCGCCTCCCACTCCTACAAGAACGCCAACTCCCACTGGTCCTACACCGACTTTTACCCCTACACCGGCTTCTACCCCTACACCGACCGATACGCCGATAAAAACACCAACTCGGACACCTACGCCTACCCGTACCCCGACGCCGCCGTCTGGATTTAAAACTATACTTCGCGGAACCTTCTATCGGGGTTCATCAAACGATGAACCATGTCGCAAGAATGATGAAGGTCCCCAAACTCTAGTTGGGTTGTCTCGTGATTTTTATTTGATGCGCACAGAAGTGACCCGGAGGATGTGGGCAGACCTGAAGGCCGCTCAACCTTCGTTGCCGGCTGATCCGAGCGATACCTCGGTCAGTCCGACGTCGTATCATCCGGTACAGAACGTCACCTGGTATGAAACGATACTATTTGCCAATCTTATGTCCCTGCGGGATGGGTACACACGGTGCTACTACAAGGATGAGGGATTCACGGTGCCTGTGGATGCGACGAACTACACATCAGGGACATTCTATTGGAAATTCGACGCAAACGGATATCGCCTTCCCACTGAAACAGAATGGGAATACGCGTGTCGGGCAGGTACGACCGGGCCGTTTTCGTGCGATGAGCCGATTTATATTGCTGGTAATTGTGCTTCCTGCAATGCGGGGACACTTCCGACATTGGAACAATATTGCGTATATTGTGCGAACCCTTCTGAAAAAATAGAAGTCGTCGGCAGTAAGCTTCCCAATCCCTGGGGATTGTATGACATGCACGGCAACGCGTTTGAATGGTGCTGGGATGTATATGATTCGTATTCATCGAAATCGGAAACAGATCCAACTGGACCGACAACCGACATGTCGAATTCGAATCGGGTGATACGAGGCGGCTCCTGTTACTGCTCACCGCGATTCTGCCGATCGGCATCACGGGATTCTAGAAAACCCGACTCCTGCTATGAGGATCGGGGTTTCCGGCTTGCCAGGACAGCATTTTAATAACACCGTTCTGCGAACGCTATTATAAGTGTGGAGTGGCATTCTGCTCCGGCGGAATGCCGTTCCTGGTTTCCGGTACCGGATTTCTGATTGGGGTTTTTGAGAAATTTATATTATGCGCATTATCTTAGTGGAGCTAAACAGCAATAAATTCTGAATTCCAACACTTGGAAATTGGTTGTTGTATATTGGATATTGAATTCACCCCTTACCTCTCACCTCTCACCCCGTCCCCTTGTTTTTAAGCATCGAAACACGTTTTTGAAAATACTTTGGATTGAAATAATCTCATCATTACGATACGTTTAAAGCATGAAAAAGAATCTTCGTATAAAAATAAGTAAAAGTCACCAAGACCTCGAACTTCAAGACCGAAAAGCCTGGAAAAAAATGTCACCGGAAGCTCGTCTGGATGTAGTCGAGGGCTATCGCTTGGAAGCAGGAAAATTCTTATATGCGTATCCAGCAAGACTTCGAAGAATTGTTAGGGTTACTCGAACAGAACCATGTTAGATATCTGATCGTTGGGGGTTATGCCGTCGCTTTTCATGGATATCCATCGACAGGTAAAGCCGATGCTGAGGAACTCTCCTGATTCGATGTTCGAAAGATAAAGTTCAAAAACCGCCTATAAATTAATAGTCTGCCTTGACAATCCGACTTTCTAAGAATAGAGTTTCATTGGTTCTTTCGGTAACAGCTTTAATGGCGCCGGGCTCCATTTTTCAAAGCTCATGAGTTTTTCACAAAAGGAGTGTTGTTATGACAAAAGAGGATCTCGTCAATCGCATTTGGGAACAGTTGGATCTTAACAAAAAAGAAGCGGCTGAAATCATCGACCAAATTTTAACCAATATGAAGACCGTTTTGAAAAACGGCGAAAAATTGAAAATCGGCGGCTTCGGCGTTTTCGAAGTCCGTGACCGGAAAGCTCGGATGGGCCGCAACCCGAAAACAGGTGATCCGGCAGAAATAAAATCCGGACTGACAGTCAAGTTCAAACCGGGGAAAACCCTTAGAAATGCTGTCTCTGAAGGCTGAACCCACGACCGGCACTCATTGAAACAGACAGTTTTATTTATTTTAAAGTAAAGGACGTGTATTTATGAGCGATTTAAAGCGAACAGGTTTATATGAAGCGCATATTCAGGCAGGTGGTAAAATGGTTCCTTTCGCCGGCTATGAACTGCCGGTTCAGTATGAATCGATTAAAGCGGAACATATCGCCGTCAGAACCAAAGCGGGTATGTTCGATGTCAGCCATATGGGTGAAATTTTTCTGTCCGGGCCCGACGCTATTGCGAACGTGCAAAAGCTGGTCTCTCAAAATATTGAAAAAATCAAGCCCAACCGCATCGTCTATTCTGGAATGCTGTATACAAGCGGAACGTTCGTTGACGATATCCTGGTTTATCGAATGGCGGAAGATGAATGTATGCTTGTCGTAAACGCCGCCAATCTTGAAAAAGACTACGAATGGGTCAAAAAGAATCTTTTCGGCAATTGCAAATGTGAAGACCGAAGCCCAACTATCACCCAAATCGCTATTCAAGGCCCGGAATCGAAAAATATCGTCCAAAAATTGACTGATTTGGACCTGCAGACACTCAAATATTTTCGTTTTAAAACCGATAAAATCATTGGAATAGAAACAATTATATCCAGAACCGGTTACACGGGTGAGATGGGTTATGAGTTGTATTTCGACAAGGCCCACAGCATGACTATTTGGAACGCATTGCTGGAAGCCGGTAAAGATCATGGATTGAAGCCTGCCGGCCTTGGCTGTCGCGACACGCTGCGTTTGGAGGCTGGAATGCCGCTTTACGGCAACGATATCGACGATCAGCATACGCCGTTCGAAGCCAATTTAGGCTGGAGCGTCAAGATGGACAAAGGCGATTTCAACGGCCGCGAAGCGTTGCTCAAGCAGTACGAAAAAGGACCGGATCGCTACCTTGTCGGATTTGAATTGATCGATAAAAACGTTCCTCGGCACGGTTATCTCGTCTATGACGGTGACAATCAGATCGGTATCGTCACCAGCGGCACCGTGTCGATAACGTTGGATAAACCTATTGGTATGGCGTACGTGAATCGCGGCTATGAAGCGGTTGGCACGGAATTCGAAATCGATATTCGAAATAGACGATTCAAAGCAAAGGTCATTCCTTTGCCGTTTTATAAAGTTGAACAGGAGTAATTTTTTTTAGATTAAACGTCAATTTTCATTTAAAGGAGGATGGGGTAATGTCAGAAGATACCTATAAATTTACAAAAGATCATGAATGGGTTCGGGTTGAAGACGATGTTGCGTATATAGGGATAACGAAACATGCCGCTGAGCAACTGGGCGATGTCGTTTTTATCGAGTTTCCGGAAATCGACGCCGCATACGACGCCGGCGATGTTTTTTGTGTCGTTGAATCCGTCAAAGCCGCCGTCGATTGCTATATACCGATTTCGGGAACAGTGATTGAAACGAACACCGAGCTGGAATCTGCAAATGAAATTATGAACCAAGATCCGGAAGGCCAGGGATGGATCGCCAAAATCAAAATGGCGGATCCATCGGAACTCGATGGTCTTCTGTCAGCGAAAGAGTATGCTGAATACCTGAAAACAATTGAATAATTCTAAAAGGATGATGATCATGCACTATATTCCCCTGACGGAAAATGAATGCCGTCAGATGCTGGAAACAATCGGAGTATCATCGTTTGAGGACCTCTTGGTTGATATTCCCGCCGCCCGGCGATTGAAACAGAAACTGAATCTGCCCGCGGCAATGTGTGAACAAACCCTGGTCAGATATCTGCGAAAACTGGCTGCAGCGAACACCGTTCATGATGAGGCGCCGTGTTTTCTGGGAGCAGGCGCGTACCGTCATTATATTCCCGCCGCCGTTCGTGCCATGAGCGCTCGGTCGGAATTCGTGACGGCTTATACGCCCTATCAGCCGGAAATCAGCCAGGGCTCCTTGCAGGCCATGTTCGAATATCAAACGATGATGACTCAACTGACAGGCCTTCCCGTTTCCAACGCATCGATGTACGACGGCGCTATGGCCGCAGCCGAAGCTGCTCTGCTGGCGGCCCGCACGACAAGAAACTCTGTGATCCTTGTCACTAAAGCTCTCAATCCCGCTTATCGATCTGTCCTGGAAACCTATGTTTCCAACCTGGATATCTCGCTCATCGATCTCCCCCTTACGCCATCAGGCCACACGGATTTGACACCTTTGAAAGACATCGACATGAAAACAGTGGCCGGCCTCATGCTTCAAACACCCAATATGCTCGGCTTGATCGAAGACATCCAGGCGGCCCACAACCTGCTGTCTCAGTCAAAAGCATTGTTGCTTGTCGTTGTCACCGAAGCGTTGTCGATGGCGGCATTGAAACCACCCGGCCAATCCGGCGCCGATGTGGTTTGTGGCGAAGCTCAGTCACTAGGACTGCCGGTCAGTTTCGGCGGTCCATACCTGGGCTTTTTCACCGTCAGCGACGCGCTGGTTCGTAAAATGCCGGGCCGTGTCGTCGGTATGACGCAGGATACCCAAGGGCGCTGCGGATTTGTCAACACACTCTCCACACGCGAACAACACATCCGACGTGACAAGGCCACCTCGAACATCTGCACGAACCAAGCCCTGTGCGCCGTCACGTCAGCCATGTACATGACGGCAATGGGCCGCCGCGGCCTCCGGGAAGTCGCAATGTTGAACATGAAAAAAGCCGCATACCTTAAATCACAACTGAATTCCGTCAAGGGGATTACCATTCCGTTTGACGGCTCTATCTTCAACGAATTCACGATCGTGTTGCCCGGTCCGGTCGAATCGGCGCAAAACTATCTTCTGAATAAAGGTATAGTTGCCGGATATAACCTGAAAAATGCTTACCCTGAACTCGGCAACGCCATGCTGGTCTGTGCGACTGAAACCAATACGAAGGAAGATATCGATCAATTTGTTGCAACTGTTGCCGAATGGGTCGAGGAGGTGTCCAAATGAACTGCAAGGATTCTTTTCCAGCAGCGCGAGGTTTGGTTTTCAACGAACCGTTGATTTTTGACCAAAGCGTTTCAGGACGCCCGGGCGCCTCCATTCCGACGGATGATCTGGATGACTTCACCTTTTCATTTGACCATAACCTGTTGCGTGAAGACATCACCGGTATGCCGGAAGTATCCGAACTCGACATGGTGCGTCATTACAGCAGATTGTCGCAATGGAATTACTCGGTCGATTTGGGTATGTATCCATTGGGCTCCTGCACGATGAAATACAATCCCAAAGTCAACGAAGAGTTATCCGCGCTGCCGGGGTTCAGCAAACTGCATCCTCATTCCCCGGACTCGTTGTCTCAAGGCGCATTGAAACTCATGTATGAACTGTCGGAATATTTGAAGGCGATCAGCGGTCTTCCTGCAGTTTCTCTGCAGCCGTCCGCCGGTGCTCAAGGTGAACTTGCCGGGATGCTGGTCATTCGAGCTTATCACCTGCATAACGGTGATACTCAAAGGCTCAATGTCCTGATCCCGGACAGCGCTCACGGCACCAACCCCGCCAGTTGCGTTCTTGCGGGTTTGAACGCGGTCGAAATCAAAAGCGGACCGGACGGCCGCTTGGATCCGGAGGCTATCACGCCCTATTTGAACGATTCACTGGCTGGAATCATGATGACCAATCCCAACACGCTGGGTATTTTCGAGACACATGCGGACAAGGTCGCCGATATGATTCACAAAGCCGGCGGCCTGGTTTACATGGATGGAGCCAATCTGAACGCACTGATGGGTATAGCCAAACCGGGTGATCTGGGAGTGGATGTTCAGCATTTCAATCTGCATAAAACATTTTCCACACCGCACGGCGGCGGAGGCCCCGGCGCCGGACCGATTGCCATCACGGAAAAATTGCAGCCGTTTTTACCCGTTCCGATCATCGAATATGACGGATCACGTTATACATTGAATTGGGACCGACCACTGAGCATCGGCAGGCTGCATTCGTTTTTCGGCAACTTCGGTGTTCTGGTCAGAGCCTACTGTTATATACGAAGCATGGGGCCTGAAGGCATCAGAAAAACATCTGAAACGGCCATCCTCAATGCGAATTATATCAGGGAACGGTTGCGCGGCTTCTATCATCTTCCCTACCCGGAAATCTGTAAACATGAGGTTGTCTTCAACGATCACAACCAGGAAAAATCCGGCGTCTCGACACTGGACATCGCCAAACGTTTGATGGATTATGGGTTTCATCCCCCGACCGTCTATTTCCCGCTTATCGTGAACGGAGCCATTATGATCGAGCCGACCGAGAGCGAGTCCAAGGCGACCATCGACCAGTTTATCGAGGCGATGATCAGCATTGCGGAAGAGGCGAAACGGGAGCCGGAAACGATAAAATCGGCTCCTCATGTGCCGAAGATGAGTCGTTTGGACGAGACATTGGCTGCAAGAAAACTGGTTCTACGCTGGTCACCGAATGTGTAGCGACCAACTTGACGTAATACGGAAGACTTGTAGAGATTTAGCCGATTCCAATAATGCGGCGGATTGTCAGCGCTATTTCAAGACCGGTCCCGGTGAATACGCCGAAGGCGATATTTTTCTGGGAATTCGCGTGCCGACAATCCGCTCGCTTGCACGCCGATTTGTCGATGCATCCCACGATACCGTCATCGAGTTGCTTCATTCAAAATTTCACGAAGAACGCCTGCTTGCTCTGATAATTTGGACGCTTCAATTTGAAAAAAGCTTTTCGGATCGACAACAACGAATCTATGAAGCCTACCTGGCAAATACGAAATGGATAAACAACTGGGATCTTGTCGATCTGTCGGCTTATAAAATTGTCGGGGCATGGCTCGATGATCGGGATAAATCAGAGCTGTTTGAACTGGCACGATCCACTAACCTGTGGGAACGGCGAATCTCTATCGTCTCAACCATGTTTTTTATCAGAAAAAACCGGTTCGATGAAACGATCGCCATTACAGACATCCTGATCGACGACACGGAAGATCTGATTCACAAGGCGGTCGGCTGGATGCTTCGTGAGGTCGGTAAACGCGATGTGGAAACCCTGACGACGGTTTTGAAATCGCGATACCGATCGATGCCCCGGACGATGCTTCGATACGCTATTGAAAAATTTGATAAATCGTTGAGACAAAAGTATCTGCAAGGATCGATTTAATGTGGAAATTCGTGCGTCTGGTCTGTTGATCCGCCCGGCGAACAGCGCGGATATCGATCATATAGTGATGCTGTGGAATGACCCTGGCGTCATGAAATATGTCGGTTATCCGGAAGGCTTGAAAATAACGCATGATGCTGTTCAAAAGAAACTTGCCGATCCGGCTCAAACCCTTTTGGACCGGATTCTTATGGTGGAATGTGATGGTGAATGCATAGGTCAGGCAGTGATGCATTCTCCTGACTCCAGAGGTAAAAGCACGACCGAAATAAAGTTGCTTCCGAAGTGGCAGGCAAAAGGATTCGGCACAAAAATAAAACGTCTTCTGTTGAATTATCTGTTTGAAAACACGTCATGTCTTTATATCGAGGCCACGCCGAGCCTGGAAAATGGCGCCGGTATCCGGATACAGGAATCCGTCGGGGCAATCCGAGTCGGCCGCGGTCGTTTTCAGGCGCCGTCAACCTGTGCGGCAATACCGATTGACTATTGGATTTACAGAGTTTATCGGGAGCCCGGCTCTCACGTCGACTCTCGAAATCGGCGCTTTCACTATTCAGCGATCGTTCCGGCGGCCGGCAAATCGTCTCGGATGGGTCGGTGTAAACACCTGCTTCCATGGCCTCCGCATTCTGTTGATTCGGGTTACTGTGTGATTGAAAGCGCCGTCCAAAGCCTGATGAATGCCGGTATCGATCCAATTATCGTCGTTGTCGGGTATTGGAAAGATCTCATCCGTCGGCGCCTGATGGACTGGCCTGTGAACATCATTGAAAACCCGGATTATCGGGCGCCTATGAGTCGTTCGGTTCAACTTGCGTTGCCGAAAATTTCCGATCATTCAGCCTTGTTGATGCTGCCGGGTGATCACCCGTCAGTTGACAGCGAAACGATTCGTCATCTGATCGAACTACATGAACGAGATCCAGGAAAAATATTTGTCCCGGTTTTCGGTTCAAGAGGAGGGCATCCGACGTTGTTCCCGCCTGAAGCTGTTCCTGAAATGCAAAAGAACAGCCTTGCAGAGGGTCTGCGATCGATCATAAAAAACCCGGTCTTTTCAGTTGTACGACAACCTGTTATGGATCCAGGGATTCATAAAAATATCGATACGGCTGAAGATTATGGCTATTGAATGGCCCTCGCCTATCGCTTTAAAAACAAAGGAACACCCTGATTCCAGGCGTACCGCCCAGCTTTTTATTCAAGTGGATAGGCTCTGGGTCTAAGCAGTTGTTTATATATTTTAACTTCTTCCGATAAGGGTATGTTCGGGTCCAGGCGGCAACGTTCACAGATCGACACACAGCCCCAGCGGATGAATATCGAGATATACAGCAGTTGCCTTACCAGAAATGCCGATAGAGGATGATGGTGTTTACGAAAATAATAACACATGCTTTTATACCGCTCATAAAAAGGCCGTAGCGGCGACTGGGTTGAGGATGCGCCGACTTCGTGAGTAGCGACGACCGTGTTCAGAAACACCCAGGAATACCCCTCATTTTTAAGTCGTTTGGCAAGATCGATCTCTTCGTAATACAGAAAAAAACGTTCGTCAAAAGCGCCTGCCTCTTCGACGGCCGATCGTCTCAACAAAACACAGGCTCCCGTTGTATAATCGACCGTCTGATCGATTTCAGGCAGCGGCGCATATTGTTTGAACATCGAACCGAGAATCTTAAAAGGGCCTTTTATGACTTTTTCGTCTTCAGGCATCAGTTTTTTCAATCCGAACAAATGCGCTATCACCCGTAATACGGACGGAAAGCTGCCTCTAGACGGCTGAAGCCTGCCGTCCGGAAATTGAATTTTGGGTGCGACAGCCGCCACAAAAGCATGTTCATCGAGATAATGTTTTAGATTGAGCAAACACTCTGCATGCAAGTGAGCATCGGGATTCAACAGCAGAACATAAGGTGCGCGTGATGCTTTGAACCCCTGGTTGACGGCGGCGGCAAATCCGACATTTTCACTGTTATGAATGACGGTGACGGCATCTTTGAACTTGGTAAGGACGTCTCGAGTTCCATCCGTCGACCCGTTGTTCACCACAATGATATCTGTGCCCAGAGCAGGCGATTGTTCGATCAAACCAGGTAACAGCTTTTCCAGATTGTCGGCGGATTGATAGCCGACGATAACGATCGCGATAGAATGTAAAGGCAAAGGCTCGGGATGGTTCATGGCATTGGTGAATGAGAATTGCAATGAACGAGTATTCGTTGCAGAGAGCCGGGGTTCTTATTGCTCATTCCGTTCACTTTCCGAATCGATTGAAACAGGTTTGACGACGCGTTTGATCAGCACATCTGATTTTTTTATGGAATAGGTTCCGATCAGTTCAGCTTGTCGGCATATTTCCGGAAACCATTCTTCTTGGTGGCTGCATTCGTTTCCAAGAGGATAACGCCAGCAGAGCAAATGGGTGACTCCATAGCGCGTGAACGGATCTTCCCAATTGACGAAATTCTTCCAAAGAGGAATAGCTCGAAAAGGCGTTTCCAGAACGAGTTCCGGGGCCCATTGTCCGGCCAGAACCGATTTTTCAGGCAGTATGCGAGCTAAATCTCTTGAGGTATTCAGCAGATCATAGGTTCGGTTGATCAAGCGAAATCCTACGATTATCGCCTGAAAAGCCAAGCAAAACACCAGAGCTTGTAAGGCGAGCCGCCGGGTCATGCGTGCGGGGAAAAAGACGATGAATCCCCAAACAGCGGTCCATATCAACAGCGAAACGGCGCCTATAACAGAAAAGCCTTCAACGGCGGTCAAACCAATCTTTGTTCCGTTGAAAACATACTTGTCCAAGAGAATCGCTATATTGACGGCGGGTGGTAGAACGGTGAGCAGCAGGACGAAAATTCGCGAAAAAGGTTTGAGTTTTTGCAAACTGGACGAAATATCTCGATTGGTGAGAAATCGGTGACTCAGTACAGTCATCGGGATAAGAACGGGCAGGTAGTACCTAAGAGGTCGGTAACCTAACGGGGCCAAGGAAACACAGCCTAGAACGAACCAGATCCATGAAAAAACGATCGCCGGCGTCAGCAGTCTGAAGCGGCGTCTGACCATAAGGAGGCCCGTCATCAGCAATGCCGTAGGAAACATGACCGGTAACCGGTTCACGTAGATTCCTAACGGCTGCATCAACAGATTTTTAATTAAATCCGCAGGTGTCGATCCGTGCTGAGAAAGGTAAAAACGATTGTATTGACCCAGCATTTCGCTGTTTGGAATCCTGATGAATAACAACCATACCAATGCGACGGCGCCGGCGCCGGCAGTCTGCCTGAGAATCGTCATGACGGCGCGTTTTCGGTTGGGATCGGAAAGCCAAGTCGCCAACATGACCAAAGGTATGAAGGTGAGCTGTGTCAGTTTGATCTGCCACACCCATGCAGCGGCAATACCGGTAAGAAAATCATAAATATATCTTTGAGCATCGCTTTTAGACTCCTGCCCTTTCAGCCAGAGCCACATGGCCAAAACAGCGATGGGCAGCGCGGCGGATTCCAACACGGCGGTGCGCTGGTAGGCGACAAGAAAGCTGTTCACGGCAAACATCAAAAACAGCAGTCCGCTCGGATCGATGCGTCGTGATATTCTGCTGAAAAAGAACAATGTCACAACCGCCATCAACATGGCTTGAATTCTGACGGTCATCAAGCTGATTCCAAGACATTTGAACAAAAGTTTTGTCGAATAATGAAGACTTGGACTGACTAGTTTATTGTTCCAATCATCAGGCTGATCGCTTCCGAAAAGGATTTCGTTTCGGGCATTGTGGACCCAGAACCCTTCGTCGGCATAATATCCACCGCTCCATGAAAGGTCTGCCGGAGGGTCCGCCAGCGGAAACAGCATGCGTGAAGTCAGCGCTATCAGCCATGCTATAAGCCAGATGAGTTTATGATTGTTAACCGTCGATTGTGAAGCTTCAGCAGTCATGGCGCTGAAATGTATCAGATATTTTCCGTTTCTCCAAGCGCCCCTTTCACCTCAATTCTCCGAAAGCCCAGATGACTTTCGGGTTAAACCCTTGACTAATGAATAACCATTTTGTAATCATTAGTGGCGGATTGTCGGATTCAGCTCACAATTGGGCGCGTCTGGATCAATCGTTAAAAAATACATTCAGAAAGGGGAACATCATGTTCAATTCTCGCCGTATCCTCACGTTTTGTATGATGGTTTTGGTTCTTTTTTCTTTTGTTGCATGTGAGAATACTGAAACTCTTCGAAGAGGCGTCAGCCTGGATGCGTCCGGGAGCTACAAAGATGCCATCGATCAATTCAAAAGTTTTCTCAGCACGTATCCTGAATCCAAAAGACGGCCTCAAGTTGAGGAGGCTATTGCCGAGTCCTATTTTAAATGGGCCGAAAGCGAAAAGCACTTGAAGCGGTGGGAATCCGGTATTGAGTTACTTCAAACGGTTTTGGACGACTACCATGAAACACGCGTTGTCGATCAGGTCGAAACAACGCTTCCCGAATATCTGCTGGAGTGGTCCAATCTTTTAGCCAATGATGGTAATTTCCTCGAAGCGCTGACGACCTTGACCCGTCTGATCCGCCATTTCCCTGCTTCCGGATTCGCCGAACGGGGCCGGGAGCTTCGATCTCAAATAGGCGTCATCGCTTTTAGCTCCAACGAAAACATCTATGTCATGAATGCCGATGGAACCCGCTTGAGAAAGATTGCCGAGAAGGCGATTTCACCAGCGGTTTCTCCGGATGGAACCCGCATTGCCTACATCGAACTTTCTCAATCCGGACAACGCCAGGGTTATTTGAGCGTTGCCAATATCGACGGTAGAAAAGCACAGCGACTGACGGACAAACCAACGGCTCTGGACCCTGTGTTCTCACCGGACGGCACTTTGATCTGGTTTTCTCGAACCGATTCATTTCAAAGCGTGACCCTTGCCGGCGCACCTATGCACGCTCATTTCGGAATCCACGATTTCGATACAATAGGAAGCTTCAACCCTTCAGGTACAGACCTGGTCACATATTTAAAACGACCGAAAGGCAACACTTCTCGGCTCTGCACCACCAGCACTTTCGAAGAATATTTGGAGCTGTTCACGACGACGAACGACCCCATCCGCGGCGCCGTCTGGTCAAAAGACAATCAGCGGATCGTGTTTGTGACCCCGAAAGGTATTCAGTCGATATCACCGCAAGGCGGCCCGATCACCGACCTTCTGATCAGTGCAGATTATGACAATATCGATATTCGAGACGTCGATGTTTCACCGAACGGCGCGAATATCCTGTTTGTCGGGAAAAAAGCCGGTGAGGATCACTACAAACTGTATTATATGACGCTCGCCCGCGAAATTGCCGAGTTTCCGTTTCTGGAGACGGAAGACCATCAGAAACCCTATCCGGACGGCGATTCAATTTCCTGGGGGTATGGCTTCCTTCGTTATTGATACGTTTTTAGCTTGTAATCTATCATTGCAGCCGTAAAGAGCTGTTATCGAGTTCACGCATATCGAAGCAAATAGCTCTGTGAACAAAGCTGAATGCCGCCTGAATGGCTAGACAATATAAATCGATGGAAAAACAACACCGATCAAGCCGCTCTGCCGCTTGATCAATTTGATTTGTGGGACCAAGACCGAAATCGATTTCAATATATTTTCCATGTTTGAGATTCTCTGGAATGTATCAGAGTGTTTCAATGTCAAAAAAAAGGAGCCGGCCTGTAAGCCGGGTTCTGTTCCTATCCGGTATATACCGGACAAGCGGCGACCATTTATCTGGGATGTACGTTACCGGACACCTCTAGCAACCTACCCGGAAGCATGGAGCGGGCCGCTCTCGAGCGCTTCCCTATTTGGTCTTGCTCCGAATGGGGTTTGCCAAGCCGGCTCGGTTACCCGAACCGCCGGTGAGCTCTTACCTCACCCTTTCACCCTTGCCTGTGCTCCGCCAAGCAGAGCCATCGGCGGTCTGCTCTCTGTTGCACTTTCCGTAGGATCACTCCCCCCGGGTGTTACCCGGCATTCCGCCCTATGGAGCCCGGACTTTCCTCCCGCCTTCAACAGGCAGGCGGCCGCCCGGCCGACTCCTGCTATCAATCTTAATGAATTTGATGGAATTATGCGAGACTTATCACTGGAGTGTTGTTACAAGACATGAAATCCTGTTAATATAGGGCGGCGATTGGACGTTCTAATTTACGAAGGAGACCGTGAATGAAGCAGATATACAATGTGATAGGATTGATTTTTTGTATTGTACTTGTAATCGGCACAACACAAGTCGACGCTCAGGAATCGGAATTGATGGGTGACTTGATGTTTCATGGCGTTTTTCCAACCGGTGAACTGGACACCCGATTCGAAGATACTGTCGGAATAGGAGTCGGATTGACTTATAAATACAACCGGTATGCCGGCGTCAATACATCGATGAATTACCTGTCTTTTTATAGAGCTCATGGCCTTGGAAATCTGGCGATATGGCACTGGAATTTGAACGGAAGACTTGAACTCCCCATTATCGATAATTTGAGCGTATATGCCATGGGCGGTCTGGGGTTGTATATATGGAACACCAATCGGGCCTGGTGGACGGATTATCAATCGAAAGACGGAGCCAATTTGGGCATGAATTACGGCGGAGGCATCAGCTATCGCATCGGCCAAAAAATGGAAGCCGGCCTGCAGTTCAATCGGCATTCTCTTGAATTGAAAGACCATAAAAGCGACGTCCAATGGAATGAATTTTCGATCGGCATGCGGTTTTTACTGGATTCTAAGTTTCTTGCACATTGACCATACATACGAACTGCAGAAAAACCAAGATTCAAATGCTAAAAACCAATTATACAGTCAGTACAGCGTATCGATGCGAACATAATGGGGGAAGACTCCCATGATTTGGACAATTATCAAAGCGCTGATTGAAACCATGCGCCCCAGACAGTGGATCAAGAATCTGCTGGTGTTTGCCGGCATCCTATTTTCCCTGAAACTGTTCGAGCCGAAATCAATTCTTCGATCAACAGCGGCTTTCTTTATTTTCTGCATTGTCTCCGGCGCCGTATACATCATGAACGACCTGGTCGATTACAAACGTGACCTGGCTCACCCGGAAAAGCGAAACCGCCCCATTGCGTCAGGCAGGCTTCCACGCCGTATCGCCATTTTGGCTTTGGTCATTCTGACAGCGCTCTCCTTCAGTCTAGGCTGGTGGCTTTCTGCACAATTCGCTCTGGCGACATTCGTCTATTTCGTCATGAATATCGCCTATTCATTCAAATTGAAAAATATCGTCATCATCGATGTCATGACTATTGCCATCGGTTTCGTGCTGCGCGCAGTAGCCGGCGCCGTCGTGATATCCGTCTCCTTTTCCCATTGGCTGTTGATGTGCACCATGCTGCTGGCCTTGTTTCTGGCTATCTGCAAACGTCGCCACGAACTTTACCTGATCAGCGACAAAGCCGCCAATCACCGCGTCGTGCTGGAACATTATTCTCTCGCACTGATCGACCAGATGACCGCTATAGTCACGGCAAGCGCCCTGGTCGCGTACGCCCTTTATACCATCTCACCCGAAGTGATCGACAAATTCAAAACCAACAAGCTGATATACACCTTCCCGTTTGTTCTGTTCGCTATTTTTCGATATCTCTATCTTGTCATGACCAGGAACCAGGGAGGCAGTCCGGAAAAGGTTTTCCTTCAGGACAAAGCCATGATCATCGACCTGTTCCTGTGGGTGCTTGCAGTCCTGGGCATTCTCTATTTCAAAATATAATCAGACTGATCGATCGCATTTTTTCAACACTGAACCCGCCGTCTTTTTTTATTGATTTTCGCCTTTATTTCGCCTATATATACTCTACAGGAGGTGTGCACAGTGAACACGTCTGATTTCGTCCATTTGAATGTGCACAGTTGTTTTTCGATGCTGGACGGCGCATCGTCGGTTGAATCTCTGGTATCGGCGGCGGCCGCGGCGGGGATGTCGGCTTTGGCGGTAACGGACACGGATGGGTTGTATGGCGTCGTGCCTTTCACCCAGGCATGTCGAGCGCATGGTATTCGACCGATTTACGGGGTGGAGCTGTCGGCTCCGTTTCAGGGTTCCGCCGCTGACAAAAAGCTGTATTTCGACGGCCGCTCATTGCGCCGCGCAACCCTTCTGGCACGGGATGAAACCGGTTACAGCGCGATATGTCGCATTGTGACTCAGCGGCATTTGCAGGAAACATTCGACTGGGAGGCTTCAGTTGCATCGCTGCCGGAATCGGTATTCGTTTTGACGGCGGATGAAGCGCTGTTGCGAAAGCGTGCTGCAGATCGACGCTTGAGTTCGGCGACCCGGGTCGAGTTGCGTCATTTCGGTGGTCCGGCGTCTGTCGAACGGCGTCGGGCTTTGCTGTCGTTGGCGGATCAGCTTCGCTTGCGGGCGGTTGCGACCAATGGTGTTCGCTTTTGTGATCCGTCCGAATACCCGGTTCATCGCATTCTTTGTGCGCTTCGTATGAACGCCACGATCGGTACGACACCGCCGCATGCGGTCATGCCGCCGGCGGCATGCTTGGCGACTCCTGCCGAGATGTCGGATCGCTTCAGCGCCTATCCTGAACCCGTGCACGAAACCGTGCGCATCGCTCGCGAATGCGGCATGGCGCTCGATCTGACACGCCGTCGGCTGCCGAAATTTCCGGTTCCGGGCGGCGGCGATGCCTATCGTTACCTTCGAGGTTTGGCGCTTCAGGGTCTGTCGGAGCGTTATTCATCCGAAGCCGCCGCCGGGGCCGCCCGTGAAATTTTGGAGCGGGAACTGGCGGTGATTCAGGCCATGCATCTGGCTGATTATTTTCTGATCTGCCACGATATTATCCGTTTTGCCCGCTCAAAAGGCTATCCATGCTTGGGCAGAGGTTCCGCCGCCAACTCGATTGTATCGTTCTGCCTGTATATCACGCATGTCGATCCGATTGCGCACAACCTGTTTTTTGAGCGGTTTCTGAACGATCAGCGCACATCGCTGCCGGATTTTGATCTGGATTTCGGCACACAAGACCGCGAACATATTCTGGATTACATTTTTTCGTTTTACGGTCGGGATCGAGTGGCCATGATTGGCACGCACATGACGTTCCAGGTGCGGAGCGCTTTTCGGGAAGTCGCCGTCGCACAGGGTATGGCCAAAGGCGAGATCGATGATTTCGTCAAGCGTCTCCCCTTTTATTCTTCAACGGAAAATTTGGCGGAAAAACTGGCTTCCTCCCCTGAAACACGCGGGCTGCCTCTTCAGTCGGAACCGTTTGCGTCTTTGTACCGCATAGCCAAGCACATCGGTGGTTTTCCGCGCCATGTCGGCACTCATCCCTGCGGTCTGGTCATCACACCTTCCCCGCTGGACAATTTTATGCCGCTGGAACTGGGGGAAAAGGGGTTGGCGGTCACGCAATGGACGATGGGGCCGGTGGAAGATGCCGGGCTTTTGAAAATCGATATTTTGGGGCAGAAAGGTTTGGAGGTCATTTCTTACACGGTCAAAGCGGTTCGCCGGCAGGGTGGCGCCGTCCCGTCGGATCCGCGTCGATTTTTGAGTGATTCACGCACTCGCGAATGGCTTCGGACAGGACGCACGATCGGTTGTTTTTATATCGAGAGTCCAGCCATGATCAATTTGATACGGCAGGCGAATTGCGATGATTTCGAGTGTTTGACGGCGTTGTCGTCAATTATTCGCCCCGGAGTTTCCAATTACGGCGGTAAAAACACCTATCTCAAACGCCATCTCAAGCTGGAGCCGGACGCCGTGCTGCATCCGACGTTGAAGCCGATTCTTCAGGATACGCACGGCTGTTTGATTTACCAGGAACAGGTGATCCGCATAGCGTCGGAGCTGGCTGGGTTGTCTCTGGGTGAGGCGGACGACCTGCGGCGGTTGATGTCTTTCAAAAAAAACAAAAAACGTTTGGCGGATTATCGTGACCGTTTTTTTGCCGGCTGTCGAGCCAAAGGAATACCGGAAGCGATCATCGACGAGATTTATCGTCAGGTAGATTCTTTTGCGGGATATGCGTTTTGCAAGGCTCATTCCGCTTCGTTCGCTTTGGAATCGTTTGAAAGCATGTTTTACAAAGCTCATTATCCTGCGGAATTCATGGCGGCGGTCTTATCCGGCGGAGGCGGCTATTACGGCGCTCTGGAATACCTGGAAGAAGCGCGTCGGCTGGGGCTGGCGATTCATCCTCCTTGTGTAAACGGAAGCGATATTCGGTTCACTGGGGGCGGCGACCAATTGCGAGTGGGTCTGATGCAGGTCAAAAACCTGAGCGATGCCGCAGCGAAAAAAATCGTGGCTTCCCGGCGTGCGCATGGGCCGTATAGCGATCTTCCCGATTTGTTACAGCGTGTTCCTGAGCTGAAAATCGATGAGGCTCGCAACTTGGCGCGTTGCGGCGCTATGCGCTCACTTGGACGGACGATACCGGAAATATTGTGGGGAGTGGAAATTTTTTTCAAAGCGGAAAAATCCGATAAACGACAGTTCGACATTCGGTATCTACAGGAATTATGGGATTCCGTTCCGCGTTTTCCTGATCCGCCGATGGAAAAACGTCTGCTATGGGAGTTGGAAATTCTGGGGATGACGCCATCGGCTCACCCGTTGAAAGTGTTTCACCACGAAATTTCCCGAGTCAGGCGATTGCGGCCTGTCATCCGATCGGTGGACATGAATGCGCGGCGAGGTCGCGAAACCTACATGCTGGGTTGGAGGGTGATCGGGAAAAGAACCCGCACGAAAACGTCCGGGGAGGCGATGGCTTTCATCACGTTTTCCGATGAGTGGGGCCGTTTCGAAGCGACGCTTTTTCCCAAATCGTTTGAGAGAAACGCATTGGAGCTGAAAAAAGGTTATGGTCCTTTCTTGTTGAAAGGGCATATTGACGTGGAATTTGGTGTTCCGACATTGATTGCAGAGCATGTGAAATTGATGACGCAGATACAGCCGGTCGTTCGATCGACATATGGTTCTGTCAGACAAACGCAGAGCTCTGCTGCTTCCGAGGCAAGAAAACAGATTTATTCGATGTCCTGAATCGTTCGCTTACAGCGCAGAATTGTCAGACTGCATTCCGCCATAATCCGAAGTTTGTCGAATGTGTTGACTTCTTCCCTCAGATTGAAGGCCAAGTCGGCGCCGCCCATCGCTATGCCTGTCAAGCGCTTGCTGATATGGATGGGAACCAGAACAAATGCCTGTAAATCCTCCATTTTCAACATTTTTGCCGCCCAGGGTATTTCGCCTGAAATGGATTCAAGATCGACAAATTCTGTCTTGGGCTTTGTTAAATAATGAGACCAAAACACTGATTTCTGAAGCCTGTTGCGTAAAGGAAGCCCGGCTTTTCCACGTCGAAAATCGGTTATATCGCTCCAGAAATAATTTTTTTCTCCGTCAAGAATCATGAAAACCACTCTATCACAAAGCTGTTCCATTAAATTCAGCAAATAATTGATGATTTCTCTTGCACCCAGAGCCTCCACAAAAAGGGATTTTGTATGCTCCCCAAGGATATTGATGCGATCGAACAAGGCGAACTGGCCGGAATCATCCAGAGCGACTAGGGTCTTGTCGGAATCGAGGTCTTCTTGTTCAGGTTTAAGATGATCATCGAACATCATCATATCCCGCATCATCGAAGCTGCAATCGATGCCTCCGCTCTGGTAGTGGACTGGAGTGCGATCTGATAGTATTTGTTCAAAGCTCGATATAAAACTGATTCCATACAGATATAGGGCCGAATGATATAGTTTGTTTTATGAGATAATTCGTCCACCATTTCAATATTGCCGGCATCTAACATAGCGACATGCAGGCGTTTGCCCAGTAATTTAAATGGTACGGCTCGGTAGGATCTGGCAATTTCCGCAGATATGGTCTGAATGACGTCCCCGGGAATATTGTCCAGGTCCGTCGGCATCGCTGCAGAGACTGCCTGCTGCATTCCAAGTATTTGACATATTTGAGCTTCGTCAACCAGCATCATCTGCACCAGATGTTCGCCGAGTCTGCCGCCGGACAAGCTTTGACGGCGCAGGGCATTTTCTAGTTGATCGGAAGTCAGCAACCCCTTCTCAAGAAGTATTTCACCCAGCTTTTTCATATTTATCGCCTCCGTCAATTTATGCTTATTATAATTAGTAGAAAAACTCTTGGCAAATATCTAGGCAAAAACCTCGATACTTCATTTTTTCTCTCTCTTCCGATACACTTTGAAATCCTGACGATTTGTCTGGGAGGAAATCATCACATGCTGCAACACCAAACTGACGGAAAACCTCTACTTGCAACAGCGGGTTCGATAATCGCCATCATCGGTTCAACTCTGTTGTCGGTTGACCGATATACGCATATTCGACCTCGTTTCCACAGTATTTCTTTGCCGGAATATGTTGGTGTCGCAGCAACTACCGTTGTTTTAGCCCTTGCCGTATTGACGCTGATCGTTTTCCTGCTCGCAAAGCTTTGGCAGATTTCTTTCACTGAAGCTTTTATAAGAACTCGATGGATCTTTTGGCCATACGGCCTGCTGCTCTATCCGGGATGGGAGCGTTTATTCTTTCGATCGGCTCCGCTGTTGCCTTTCGAAATCAGTACAGCGCTCGCCTTCATTGTTTTGATGCGCGTTATTCATCAGCATCCTCTACCTGAATATACACGATTATACGTACAGGCCCGCCTGAAAAATCACCGTTATTTATTGTTGTCGATCATGATTTTAGTGGTCGGAACCGCTTGGTTTGCAGGTGTATTCGGTCAGCGGCGCAAACCGGTCGGGGATGAG
The DNA here is from genome assembly GCA_049652745.1 of bacterium. Classification (GTDB taxonomy): domain Bacteria; phylum CSSED10-310; class CSSED10-310; order CSSED10-310; family CSSED10-310; genus JBASEY01. Next base: position 25,653 of record JBASEY010000062.1, read on the forward strand.
CCGTCATACCTGATGATCACGCATAGTATTGTCTCTGATTTCGATGTTATGTTGGACAATGATTATGCCGCCAAGCCCTATCTGAGATTTTTTCCGGGTGAATACCCGATGTTCACACATTTGGGTTATGACGGAAAAAATTACCCCCATCATTCCATCGGTTTACCGCTGATTTTGGCGCCTGTTTATGCGCTTGCACAGCACGGCAGCGACGTATTCCTGGTCTTCAGTATGCGCTTTGCCATGCTGATCGTTTATGTGCTTTTAGCGTTGGCTATTTTAAGAATGATCGAATCGTTCGGCATAAGTCCGGGCATAGCTTTTTGGACGACAGCGGCGGGTATGCTGACAGGGCCGATGGTTTTTTATTCCGGTGAAATATATCCTGAAACAATGGCTGCATTGATATTTGTATTGGTGGTCACGTTTTTGGCTCATTATGGTGGTCGCGGCCGACCTGTTCAGTGGGTGGCGGCGGGCGCAGGAATTGCGTTTTTACCGTGGTTAGGCATCAAATATATCGCTGCAGCGGCGATGTTGTTCATTATAGCAGCGATATGTCTTTTGCAGGAGTCATCCAAGGGGCGGAAAAGTGTTGCTTTTCTGACAATGCCGCTCATTTCACTTCTGGCCTACGGCCTCTTTCTGTACACGATTTACCGCAACATCAATCCCGGTGTCATCTATACCGGAGTGCATCCCGGCACCTCCCGTCAAGCGCTTTCACCGGATATGCCGACATTTTGGTCAATTCTACCGTCACGCTTGGTCAACATGATCTTTTTTGCTTGGGGTTTTTTCCTGGAACAGCGAATCGGTTTATTTTTTCTGTTTCCGGCGAGTATTTTCGCCTTTTATGGAATACCGGCGATGCTTAAACAACAGCGCCGACCGGCCCTGGTGCTTTTGGCTACCATCGGCGCTCATTTCGGCATCTATGCCTGGCATAACAACTGGGGGGGTTATTGTCCTCCAAATCGACAGGCCATTTCCGTGATTCCGCTGCTTTTGGTGCCTATTGCCTTTGGTTTCGACATGGCAAAACACAAGTGGCCGAAACTGCTTGCCGTGCTTTACTCGCTTATCGGCTGGAGATTCACGTTGACATTGCTGAACAATGAGCGATGGCTGTACATGACGATGAACCCTGATCAGATCGGCGGTGGAGCGACATGGTTTTACAACTGGTCGCCTTTAGACAGTGATATCTTGATAAAATTCTTTCCGCTGTTGATGGGTCCGGAGAAAAGATGGGGTCCCAGTATTGTCTGGACAATTATTTTCGGTGTTTTGATCGCAAGTATTTCTTATTTTAGGTCCAATCATCAGACCAAACTGAATGATAATACCGGCTGGGTTATCCGATCCGCGTCTTATGCTTATTTATGTGCTGCATTGATTTGTCTGGCCATTGTCATTTGGATACCGCCGCACACGGTTTTATCCAAATCCGGCGCAGGTTGGATTGAAAAGGTTTATTCCATCGACGGCAGCATTGCCGGTAATACCGGTGACGGTTTTTGGATCACGGGCGGAACTGAAGGCCAATTGATTGTGGCGACATCGTCGCCCCAAAAGAGAATGAAATATCGAATTAAAAGTTTAACGGCGAATCAGGCAAGAATGATCACGGGCAAGTCGAGTCAGAATTTAGATCTGGCGCCGGAACATTGGGTTTTTGAGTCGATAAAAATCGGACCCTGGAAGCGCTGGGGCGGGAAACGGATGGCGTTAGTGTCGGTAAACGTCAAAACCGGTATCCGTCCGTTCCAAATTGACGGAAAAAGTATCGACAATCGATTTTTGGGCGCTTATGTGGTTTTAGGGCTGGAACGGTAACCTATATGCCCAGGCACACTTTGTATCAGACAATTTTTTTAAAGACTTTTTTGTTTAATGGCGATATATAAGTCGATTTCTGGCTTGTTTTTGCTGACACTCCTTTCGTCGTGATATTCAAAGTCATCGATAACGCCTGCCGGTTCATATTTGGATTCGGGGAGCCAAATACTGTAAATATATCTTTTTGCGCTTGAAATGGCGATAGGCCATCCCAGGCGGTTTTGGGGGCGAACAGGAAAAACCGCATACATTTGGCTGGGGATTTCGAAAGCGCTCAATCCGGCGGGAACATTGTCGATACGTGTCACACAGTCACCGATGAAATAGGAAAATGTGCCTTTTACTTGGTCGAAATCCTTGCTCACGGCGGCAAAGCTCCAGGGTATTTTCTTATGGGGTATTTCGTGGGATCGCTTATATTTTGCGAATTGCTTTCCCAATGCCGACACATCGCGAGTGATATTTTTAACCGTTGTATCGATTCCCATGCCGACAATGAGAATAGGTTGTTCCAAGTCAACGATTCGTGGTGAAATTGACCTTATATCGTGCGTAAATAATTTCTCAAGCCACATGGAATTGTCCCTTTCACCAAAAAATCAAAAACGTTTTGTCAGTTTTTTTGTCTACCGCGTGCAAAGCATTAGCAACTATTTTAATTACATATTCTGTTGTCGGTTGTCTGCAGCCTGATTCATCTTCACGGTCTTACGTCATCGTAAAAGTGAGCAAAGGTTGTATTCATGTAGGGTGCAAGCCAGAGAAAACCGATGCCCAGCGTCAGGATACAGAGAAGAGCCCAACCGAAAAAACGCCACCCGAGACAGAACAGTTTCCACTTGTTCCCGCGCATCATCTCCTTGCTTCTGGTAATGGCCTGAAGCGGTCCGACAGTTGGATCGTCAGCGATCACAAAGTAAGTCATTGCGTAGGAGAACGATGCGATTATGCCGGGAACGATCAGCAGCAGAGTCCACAATAAGATGAAGAGCAACATCAGCAGATAAGCGCCCAGAGCTGTTCCAAACCTCTGGAATCCCTGAAAGAGCTGACCCACCTCGGCCTGCGACCGCCGCGCAAGCGTCAGGAACACCAAAGTGAGCCCTACCGCCAGAGGACCTGTCAGAATGTATTCAGCAATCATTCCTACATGTGGGATGTAACTGATCCCTACTACAATCGCCAAATACAGGATCGTCACACCCACCCCAAGCCCCCAGTGCGTGTGAAGGGATTCTCGTGCCATCCGCATCAGGTCACGGTTGTGGGTAACTCCACTGCTTTTAAAGGGTGTTGATGGTACTGTGAATGATTCTATGGGTGGTAGAATAGGAGGAGGTGATGGTGACTTCGGTGGTGGTGGCGGTGGCGGCGGCATCGATAATTGAGAAGTAAAAAGGAACTCGACAGATGATGCCGGAACCCAATTGCCTCCTAGAGTTGAATTCCATATTAAATCGTCCGGACTGATCCGTCCCTCCTGTGCAAGACGTGATAGTTCCTCCTCATCAACGGGACCGAATTGCTGACCTTGTCTGATATAATACCAGTTCATAGATCCTCCCTTCTCACAAAGCGAAAGCCTTGTCGCTCAAGTTAAAATTCGCCTACTAATTTATATATTGAGCGGAATGTGTCAATAACTTTGAGACCTCTGCCGCGCTCATTTAGGGCAGATTTCCGTGTTTACCATCGGTTTTTTCCAGCTCCCCGTTTCATGTTTCAAAAAAAACACTTGGAAAATGGAGTGCTCTACGAGCGCCGTTTCTGATTGGACGTTCTCTGAACACGAGTGCTGAGCAGAACTCGGCGAGCGTCGTTTCTGGTTTCTGGTACTGGGTTTCTGGTTGTGGCTTTTCGGTTGATTATTATTGGTAAGATTTCTAATTAAACTCGAAAATTAAAGGTTTTAAAGTCTAACCCTTAAAAAAACAGACGGTGATTCCTGAATATAATTTCTTTGGCTTTCAAACTTTATTTGCGTTCATTCGCGGTTAATAAAAAATGCTACAGCTGAAACAGCTCGATTTGAAGCAGATATTTTATTATTGTGCTATTCTATCATGTAGCGATATTGTGAGGGGTTTAAAATCAGATGCTAAACGAGCTGACAGAAATTTTAAAGCAAGATGAAGGTAAAACACTGGAATATAAGCGTGATCTTTCCTCAATTAAACCTATCCTCAAAACATTGGTTGCCTTTGCGAATACCTCAGGCGGGAAAGTTGTAATCGGTGTGGATGATAAAAAGGCTGTTTTGGGGCTGTCCGATCCGGAAATGGATGAAGAAAGGCTGTCCAGCGCTATAGCTGATGATATCAGCCCACTGCTTCTGCCTGATGTGGAAATTATTCGAGAGGGAGAGAAGGCGGTTATCGTCATTAAAGTCGCCAGATTCCCCGGGCCATTCTTCTTAAAATCGCTGGGACCGGAACGGGGTGTGTTCATTAGGCTGGGTTCAACAAATAGAGTTGCAAGCGACGATATATTAACAGAGCTCAGGCGATCCAGAGATCACCTTGCATTCGATCAACTTCCTTGTATCGGAACTGAGTATGATGATCTCGACATGACTTCTGTCCGGGAAAAATTCGGAAAGGTCGGTCGGAAAATTGATGATTCGAAACTGGAAACTTTGGGAGTCCTGATTCGCTATGGAAAGAGGCTCATTCCATCGAACGGCGGAATGATTCTATTTGGCAAGATGCCGGTACGTGATCGATATTTTCCGGATGCGCAGATTCGATGCGCCAGATTTGCAGGAAAGGAAAAGGTGGATTTTATCGATCGACTTGATATCGAGGGGACCGTTCTGGATGCACTAACCGAGGTTCCGAAGTTCATCCGTAGAAATACCAGTATGGCGGCTAAAATAGAAAGTATGCAGCGCAAAAACATCACGGAGTATCCGGTTATCGCGCTCAGGGAAGCGCTGACCAACGCTGTAGCACACACTGATTATTCCCTTCGAGGGATGCAGATCATGGTTGCTATTTTCTCAGATAGGCTGGAAATTCAGAATCCAGGAATGCTGCCGTTCGGGATGACACTTGACGATCTAAAGTCCGGCGTGAGCAAAATCCGGAATCCTGTGATCGCCAGGGTACTTCGAGAACTCGATTACATGGAAAAATGGGGAACTGGTTACAGGCGAATCATCGAAGATTGTGATAGCGGCGGATATCCATATCCTGAATGGCAGGAATTAAGCACGGTAATGAGGGTCAAGTTTCAGTCAATTCGAATCATAGATGAAAAAATAATGAACGATGTCCCTGTAAATGTCCCTGTAAATGTCCCTGTAAATGTCCCTGTAAACAAGCGGCAGAAATGGTTTCTGGAGCAACTCAACAAAGGAGTTTCAGTTAAGGCGGCAGATATCTCAAAAAAATTTAATGTGTCCTCAAAAACTGCACGAAGAGACATCAAAGACTTGGTTGATTACCAAGTCGTGGAATTTTCCGGAGCACCCAAAACTGGTCAATATATATTATTGAGAGCGCCTTCTGATAAAACAGTGCCAAGCGAATAATTATGAAGATACGATTTCATACGCAGAAAGAGCATTATCGGCGAATCCAAAAGTTTGGTTTTCCCCTGGAATAAAATCGATATAATGATGGACTATACCCGATAAGGCTTACACAGCATTCCGCTGACACGAAATGTAGTTTCTGGTTTCTGGTACTGGGTTTCTGGTTGTGGCTTTTCGGTTGATTATTATTGGTAAGATTTCTAATTAAACTCGAAAGTTAAAGGTTTTAAAGTCTAACCCTTAAAAAAACAGACGGTGATTCCTGAATATAATTTCTTTGGCTTTCAAACCTTATTCGCGTCCATTGCGTCCATTCGCGGTTGTTCCCCAAAAATCTTTAAATTCTGACTTCTAACACTTGGAAATTGGATATTAGATATTGAGACCTGTTCTGAAGATTCCGAGCTATTCAGAAGGTAATGATCTTCCAATTATCATCATCACCAGCTCGTCCGGCCCAAATACCGGCAACACGGATTTTTTAAAACCCGGAAGATTCCGCGTGACAATGCCATCTACAGAAACAGTATTAGCGGATTCATGCAATACGGCATCTTCGAAATCAGGAAAATCCAGAGCTAAAGCGTTCAATAAAACAGATCGATTCACAGGCGCAATGTCGAAGATCGTCAACAAAGAAGAAATACATCGTTTTGCAGCATCCGCCCCCAAATGTTTACGGACGATGTAATCAATTGTAGTCACAGTTGTTCCACATAAATAACCGGATATTTCGCCTTTTTCTATCCAAGTAAATATTTTTAAAGCAAAATCTCGGTATGGTTGCCGTTTGAGAAGAACATCCAAAACGATATTTGTATCGAGTAATAGCTTCACCGGTGCTTTTCCTCAAGATAATCTTGGTATTCATGTTCTTCGATCGATATACCTTCGAGCAATCCCCACAGCGATCGAGTTACGGGCGGCAAATCTTGTTCCGATAACGGTGGCGTTGTTTTTCCAAGAACAGAGAAATATTTTTCGACCAACTTGGATACCGATGTATTCTTTTGTCGTGCATAGATTTTGGCTTTTTTTATCAATTCAGCGTCTAGTCGAAGTGTCAATTTTGTCTGCATACGCACCTCCTTGCACGTATAATACTTGAACCAAGTATACGTCTTCCTTTCAAGAATTGTCAATAGCACAGATATTCACTTCAGATCGATCTGAACGCTGAAAATCTCTTTTGCCTTGCATTTTTCTGAAACTTCGAACATCTTCAATCTAAGGAGGCTCATATGAAACTGACTAAGAGAACCACTATACTGTTTTCTCCAACTCAGCATGATTACCTGACGACTCTGGCCAAACACCGCGGAATGAGCCTTGGAGACTTGGTTCGTACGGCTTGTGAAAAACAGTATGGATTCATGGATTCGGCTCAACGGATCGAGGCAGTTGTCAAGCTCGGCACATTGAATCTTCCCGTTGGAGACTGTCACGTACTAAAGGAACAGAGCGTTTCATCAGCAGATGATCTTATGCCATGAGGTTCGATTCCCTTTCTTGAAAAATATCTTTTATAATCTCCCTATGTGGAATCGATGTGCAGGAAAAACGGTCAAATCGCATGAATAAATTATCGACGTTGTTAAATATTTTAAAAGGTGTTGCGATCGGTATGGCCAACATCATTCCTGGGGTCAGCGGCGGCACGATCGCTGTCATAACAGGTATCTACGATGACCTTGTAAACGCTTTCGGCAACTTTTTCAGCGGCCCGGGAGGTTGGCGGAAAAACACGCTTTTGCTCATCCCGGTGTTGATAGGCGTTCTGATCGGCAATGTCGCTTTCGCCCGCCTTATCGGTTACCTGCTTCAAACCGCTCCGGTTGCGACACGCTACGGCTTCATGGGTCTTATCCTGGGCGGCCTGCCTTATATCCTGAAACATTCCGCCCTCAAAGCATTCAAACTGCATTATTTGGCTTTAGCTCTGCTTGGTCTTGTCATTGTCATCGGCATGGGCCTAATGCCGGAACCGGAAAAAAGCCTTCCTATCACCGAACTGACCCTGCAATCCGCCGCACTGCTTTTTGGAGCGGCTTTTTTGGCCAGCATAGCGATGGTCATACCGGGCATCAGCGGCAGTTTTCTGCTGTTGTTGATGGGCATGTACAGCACTATGCAAAACGCTTTCAGCACATTGAACGCGCCGATCATGTTTCTATTCGTCTTCGGCACCATACTGGGCGTCGTTTGTGTATCCAAAACCATTTCGGCTCTTCTCCGCCGCTTTCACAGCGCAACGTATTCGGTAATAACTGGATTGGTGACGGGCAGTGCTTTGATTCTGTTTCCCGGATTCAGTTCCGGAAAACACTTGCTGATCGATGCGTTTGCTTTTGCGCTCGGGTTTTGTTTGAGTCTGTTTTTAGGAACAAACACGAAAGAACATATCCTCCTTAAACGAAAGAACGAATGAAAAAGTCTATGATTTATTCAATAATTTGCCTTGTTATTATCTATTTCACACTTCGCGTCATCACTATTTTTCGAGAGCCGGCGCCCGACAAGCCGTTCTTTTCTTCACTCCCTCAAGAGCAAATCCTGGTTGTCGCCCATCGCGGCGGCTCCTTGATTTTTCCTGAAAACACGATGACAGCCTTTTCGGGAGCTGTTTCTTTAGGAGCTCATATTCTGGAAATGGATGTCCACCTGACAGCCGACGGCATACCGGTCGTGATCCACGACGATACGGTTGACCGAACAACCGACGGCGTCGGCAACGTGAACAGTTTTACATTGGAAGAACTAAGGCGACTCGATGCCGGTTATCGATTTTCACCGGAGGACCAGCCCGATACACATCCTTTTCGTGACTCTGGTGTGACAATTCCGACACTGCGGGAGGTTTTTGAGGCTTTTCCACACACTCCCATTATCCTGGAGATCAAGGAAAACAGCTTTGATCTGACGGATACCGTCATCGACTTGATTGACGAGTTCTACAGGCAAGACCTTGTCTTGATGGCAAGTTTTCATGCTGAAATATTGGATTATATTTGCCAGAAGCGGCCACAGACGGCGACTCATGCGTCTGAAGATGAAGTCAGAGTGTTTCTGCCGGCTGCTTGGCTGTTTCTGGAAGGTCTGATTGCACCAGGATATGAAGCATTTATCGTTCCTAAATCGAGCGGCCGCTTTTCGGTCGCGTCGACGCGATTCATCGAAGCTGCCTATCGACGCAATATCTTCGTTGGAGTCTGGACCATAAACGATACACACTCTATGCGGCAACTGATCGATAAAGGTGTCGATGCTCTGATAACCGATCGACCGGACTTGGCTCTGGAGATCCTTAAAAAGCATTCATTTTTTGAGTGATTCATATCTATCGAGTTCGCTCGAAACCACGGGATAAAAGCCCTCTCATCAATACAAAAATCGCCACCGTCTGTATGATATGGAACAGACTGTTGTGATCGAATGTCCAGATCATCTGAACAGATGCCGAGCCGGATGCCTGGATACCGGCGGCTAGAATACTCAACGCGATACCGGTCATCATCCATAAGCTGAACGATTTTTGAAACCGTAGCCATAAATAGAAATAGGCTCCCAGAGCAAAGACCAACGCGCCGGCCTCATAAAGAATAAAAACCTGAAAACTTCCCGGTCTGATCACGGTCAAGGCATAAAAAGCAGCCCCCAAAACTACAGGAATTGCAATAATCCAAATAGGCAGCGCCGACCTTTTCAGATCGATCAGAACGCCGGCCACAAAAAATGAAACAGCAAGTCCAAGAAACAGATATAGCGGATGGTCCAGCCATTTTTGCAAAGCGGGTTTCATTTCAAAACCGTGTATAACCGTGCCGACTATTGCCGCTAAAGCCATCAGAGTGAAAGCTATTGCCCATACCGCCGCCTGCTGTCGCTCGATGTGCCGGGCCGGCGATTGAACAATCTTCAACACGGCAATCCAACAGACCAGTGCAAGCAGAATATCCGTGACGGCCGTCGTCAACTCCGTTTCAATGGGTGTCGATGTCATAGATTGCTCCCAAAACCTTTCAGCAACCAGGATATCAAATTGTTACAATCTCTCAAAATGACGCCAATCGTATTTTACAAATTTCACATCTGAATAATTGTATTTTCCATAGAATAGTTAGACTGCTACACAGATTCACTATGCGAATACGTCCCTCTACAACCTGCTTATCAAAATATCCCGTACATTTTCGTAGGCATCGACAGGATCAAACGTCACGGCTGGATTCAACAGCCCTACAATGTCTCCCAGAAATTCCGGATTCGTAATTTTTTCGTCGAGATTGGCAAGAAAACGTTTTTGGGTAATCTTGTGTTCCGGGTTTGTATAACGACGAAAACCCTGGATGATAGCATCCGGATCAATCGGTTCATGCTGGAGTCCGACATAGAGATCGAACAGATCTCGTGCTTTCTTCCGTTGATATAGAGCTCGTAGTTTGGTTGCAAGCAACTCCTCGAGGCTGTATGTGACAATTTCGGCAATTCCTGAGAACCAGTTTGATTCAACATTAAATATAACAGGCCTATATCCGAAAAGTGAAAATGGTTCTCTGCAATTTATTTCTACTTTAAGGCGCAATTTAACGATCGGATCAATCTCTGATTCATACCTAAACACGATGGTATTGATCTGATCGGATTGCCGTGTACGAGGTTGGCCAAGAAAGTCGAGACGTTGGCGTAATCGATCAAAAATGTCTCCAATCCCTGACGATATACGATGAACCAGATCGATATCTTCAGAAAAGCGGGCTTGTGGATGCAAGTAGAGTTTATGCAGCGCTGTGCCACCTCGAAATGCAAGTCGGTCTGCCAGCATCTCATCCGAAAATATCTCGACAAGACAGCGTGAGATAACCAGATCGTGTTCGACTTGATTGTCATGTTGCCATGGAGCATTCTTTCGCCATGCAGCCAACTGGTATTTTGGTATCATAAATCAACCTCAGGATGAATGTTGTCAATGATATTCCAGCGATTTCGGACAGTCCAGTCACTCACAGGAATAACTGGTTTGAGAGGTGTACGATACAATGATCTGCCTATAATGACATCGAATAGTCGATCAGCAATCACAGTCTCGTTAAGCACGTGTTCCAGAATGTATCCGAGTCGCTGAACATACACGATTCGAAATTGCTTCGCCAGATCAACCAGCGATTCAGGGTCGATGGATTCAATGAGTTCGGCCATTATGGTGACAACCCTATTGATCCCTCCAACCTGTTTTTCGTAAGCTAGAAGATCAAGAGCGGTTCGTTCCGGCCCGGACACGCGAACAATACCAGTGTCAGTTTTCTTGATTAAAATACCATGATCCGACATCATTGAATTGGTAAAGAAGCGGATTCTCAGATTCCCTATCGTGATGGCTCGTATCGAAGGCTTGGAAATCATTACCTGGAACTCCTGTGGACGCTGATGTGCAGCACCGTAAAGTTCAGCGGCGCTGAGAAGCGAGACATAATAGGGCCTTTCGATAAACCTCATTAGATAATCGATGAACAGCACGGGAGGAAGGATTCGCTGATGGCGATAGAACGGAGGAACAAGTACGTAAAATCCCTTATATATCCTAGCCATAATTCCTTTTCGAACCATTCGATTCATAGCGGCCTTCAGAGCATTATTGCTGACATTCAGCAGACAGGACATCTCTTGCCGCGTCACACAGATTCTTCCATCAGAAAGAAGGCCGTCGATTACCTTTGCTATCCTGTTCTGTTCATTTCCCATCTCAATTACCTCTTTGAGCTATCGTTTGCAAAATGTAACACTATTAGTCACTTTATGCAAACATTAACTCTTTATTCCTGACCAAAATCTCTCTTTGCCTGCCTGTAAGCTAATCATCGGACCTTCTGACCAAAATCAGAAGACCAAAAGTTCGAGCCCCCTTGCCGACTTAAGAGAAATCCGGGAACCTTCCCCAAAAATGCGACCAACGGTGTTGTTCAAGCAAAGCAGGCGGTTCGCGAACCACCCTCGACCTCATCCCCCGGCCCCTTCTCCCTTGCTGGAGAAGGGGGGTTGTTTTTCGGGGACAGACAAACCTACCCAACCCGTTCAAAATCGATGATCAGGTTTTTAATTTTCACTAATAAGTTATTGAAAACAAATTAGGGGACAGACATCCAAAAATAACAAAACGAGCCATCTTTTATTTCTGAATATCAAACCCGTAAGGCCGAAACACATGCGGCCGGCATATATCTGCGCCATCTGTGGAAAATAAAAGAATTTCCTAACCCGGAGAGATTTCTTCCCATCCTCCCAGCCTCTTCGTAAACCCTTGAAAACACCGCCTCGACTTTCTGGAAAATTACATGTACACGCATCAAATTTGACACGATAAGCAGGTTTCTGTATTATAAGTTTATGAGTTGAGCAGGATGAAAGGCTATTTACACAATCATCGATTATAAGGAGTGATTATGTCAAAATGGCTGGTAACGATTCATTTAGTATTGATTATTTTTGGTGTTTCAGCCGAGGAACCGCAGTATGTGCGGTATTACTGGGATGAA
>JBASEY010000063.1:0-39345 GCA_049652745.1 bacterium
TCTCATACTCAACGTGAGACGTCGCTATCGTGATCCCGCGCTCCTTCTCCTCTGGCGCATTGTCAATACTACCAAAATCACGATACTCCGTACCACTCCCCGTCAACGACAATACCTTCGTGATCGCAGACGTCAACGTCGTCTTGCCATGATCAACGTGACCTATCGTCCCAATGTTGACATGTGGCTTACGCCTTTGAAATTTCTCTTTCGCCATGATTATCTCCTTTACCTTGAAACCGGCCGAGTAATTTCGACGAATTTTAACATCAGCCCACGACCGGAATTGAACCGGTGGCCTCATCCTTACCAAGGATGTGCTCTGCCTACTGAGCTACGTGGGCGGTAGAGCAAAGCGGGAAACGGGATTCGAACCCGCGACCCTCAGCTTGGAAGGCTGATGCTCTGCCAGCTGAGCTATTCCCGCCGAATCTTTATCATGGGGAGAGGAGGATTTGAACCTCCGAAGTCGTCAGACAACAGATTTACAGTCTGCCCCCTTTGGCCGCTTGGGTATCTCCCCTTATTCGTCATTTTTCAAAGACCAAAGCTGGCGAAGGGACTCGAACCCCCGACCTAGTGATTACAAATCACTTGCTCTACCAGCTGAGCTACGCCAGCTCAGTCAGCGCGGGCTAGTTTATGCTGAATTCCGAGAATGTCAAGAGTTTTTTTCATATTTCTTACTATTATTGCCTAGCCTGCAAACATATTCATATAAAACAATAGCAACTGATGCGCTGACATTCAACGAGCCGGCGGGGCCCGTCAAAGGAATTCGTAAAATTTCATCACATTCTTTCTGAAGAAGCAAACGAATACCGCGGCCTTCAGAACCAAAGACAAACGCTTTTTTCTCATCACTGGTTATGTTTTCTACAGTATCCAATCCTTTTTCAGATATGCCCGTTATCCTAAAACCTCTTTCCTTTAAAACTAATGCCACTTGTCTCAAGTTGCCAGCTTTTATGACTGGTATTCTATGTAAGGTTCCCGCAGAAGCTTTCATAGCCGCTCCACCTAACGGCGCCATCGAATGCCTGGGAACTATGATGGCGTCCACTCCCGCTGCCGCGGCCGTGCGAAATATCGCTCCCAAATTACCGGGATCCTGAATCCTATCTAAAATCAACACACATACCTTTTTATCAGAAATGCCATTTAACCATTCTTCCAGATCATGAAAAGAAACCAGCGCCGTTCTAACCGCAACACCCTGATGATTGGCGCTGCCGGTTATCCTATCCAAAGCCGGGCGATCCACAACCTGCACCACCGCCCCGGCGCCTGCGATATCATGGATTAAATCCTGTAAGCGTTTTGGATAATGCAAGCCTTTTTGCACCCAGACTCTTTCAACCGAATTGGTTTTTTGCTCCAATACGGATTGAACCGCATGCCTGCCGAATACGATATCACGTTGATTGTTTTTGTTATCGTTCACCATGAGCACATTTAACAGTCACGACAGCCTGGGCTGCAATCCCTTCGTTACGCCCAATCCATCCCATTCCTTCCATCGTTTTACCTTTAATATTGATAGACTTGGAAGTTATCTTCAACAATTCGCTTATTCTACTACACATCGAATCGACATAAGGCAGAATCTTCGGTTTTTCAGCAATGACAATCACATCCACCCAAACAATTTCAATCTTTTCGTGCTCCAACATCTGAACGATCCTACCGATCAACACTCCGCTGTCAATGTCTTTAAAGCGATCGTCCATATCAGGAAAATGTTTTCCTATATCACCCATACCCGCCGCGCCCAATAAAGCATCCGCAATAGCATGCAGCAGAACATCTGCATCTGAATGCCCTTTCAAGCCAAACGGCCAAGGTATGTTGATGCCGCCCAACCTTAACGGCCTGCCCGCTACAAAACGGTGGGCGTCGAACCCAATGCCGGTTCTATATTCCACTTGTAATGTCATCTTGCGCCTTAATTACCCATCAGGGGAAGAAAACTCAACAAATACTTGATGTCGCTGTCTTCGAACTTGAGTCCTGCGCCAAAAAAGAAGTCGTCGCCCTGATTTCTTTGCAGAAGGAGATCGTCCCAGCCTCCAGTGATATAGAAGGTATCGCCGATTTCCCATCGACCATATAGTTTGACATGAGGGTCGACGGAACGATTAAAATCCCACGCGTCCATGCTGAGCCACATTTTTTTTCTATGCAGGTTAAAATCGAGACCAAAACCACCCGTATTTTCTATCAATCCTCCCCGTAAAGTCAGTCGATGATAATTTTTAGCGATTTGGAAAGAATAGACCGGACGGTTCAGATTCTGGATTCGTCTGGTATAACGAATTCTGTTAGAGTCACCGACGAAATCCGGCGGATCGGTAAAGTCATAGAAAAATTCTTCCTCAACACTCGTTCCCGCGGGATGATTGATAATTTCTAACAAGTAAAACTTGTCCGGTCTCGGCTGAACTTTCAAAGAAATATAATTCTTCAATTCCTCGATATCATGGTAGTATTCGCCTTTGTAGCCGACATACACCCGATAATCACTAACCCGCCCGATAAACGATCTAACCTCATTAGCCGCATCTCGAATTTCAACAACGGCATCATTCAGGTTCTCATGAAACCGATCTTCATTGATCAATTTTCCGATGGTACCTCTACCCGAATCCATTTTTTGCATAATACTGCTAAACCCGTCCATAGAGCGGTCAAGGTTTTCAGAAGCCGAGGCTACATGTCGTGCGGTTTTATCGACATCCAATCGGTTTGATTCCATCATATCATTCAAATTTCGCAATACGCGCTCGAGGTCTGTAGCGATGCCGGGGAGTGTTTCTGCAAGAGATGCGGCAACCACTTTGATATCACCAATGGTGTCTCCCACATCGCCTCTGCTGGCGCTGATCAAAATTTTCAAATCCTCGGTAATCGCTCGAAAATTGGCTATGGTTTCAGTCAAAGCTATATCATTTGCGGCCACTGTTTTAGCCAGGCCGGCGCTCAACACCTCGATGTTTTCAAGAATAGCAGCCAGCCTATTGGGGTCCCCACCCGTCCCGATCGCCTCTTTCAAAGAAGTCGTGATCTCTCCTATGTCCTGACCAACACGATTTATCGATGCAATCAATTGATCCATATCTACCGGCGAATCACCATAAACATGCTCCTCATCGGCCAGGTGTTCGGCTCGTAGCGAACCACCGCTGATTGCCACGAATTTATCGCCCATCAATCCACTCGATCCCACTAGAAATCTTGCATTTGCAGGTATTTTAACAGCCGGGTTCAAGCTAATGGTGACACTTGCTTTTCCATCCTCCAACGCAATCGATTCGACATAGCCCACCTCGACACCGGCATAGCGAACTTTTGACTTGGGCTTCAAGCCCCCGATAGAATCAAATTTTATATGCAGCCTGTATCCGTCATCAGTTTGCCATGGCATTCGATCGCCGCCTATCTTGAAGGTGAATATTCCTATAACGATGAAACATGCCACAATCAATAATCCAACTTTTGCTTCCGAACTCATGGCAAACCTCTTGTCATTTTATACTCTTTTTTTCTCTCAATGTTCCAAATCCATTATCGATGCACGATTCCGAACAAATTCACGCACTTCCGGCAGGGAGGAATTCATGATTTCTTCCGGTGTTCCCGCCTGAATTACTTTACCTTTATACAACATTGCAATTCGATTTGCGATTCGAGATGCGCTTCGCATATCGTGGGTGATCGTGATGGATGTAACATTAAAATGATCTCTCGTTTTCACGATCAGCCTGTCAATGATCCCTCCCATAACCGGATCCAGTCCCGTTGTCGGTTCATCGTACAGCATGATGCTTGGATTTATCGCCAAAGCTCTTGACAGGCCCACTCGTTTTTTCATACCCCCCGACAGTTCCGATGGCCATTTGTCTCCCCAATCTTGCATTTCCGTCATTTCCAATAAATCCATAACCCTTTTCTTTATAGCGGACTCGTTCATTTTCGTTCTATTCCTAAGAGGAAACGCGACATTTTCAAAGACCGTCAACGAGTCAAACAATGCTCCCCCTTGAAAGAGCATCCCGAAACGACTTCGAAATTCGTTAAGTTGGGCTTGATCCAAGGTTGCAACGTTGATTCCGTCGACAAGTATTTTGCCGGTATCAGGTTTTAGAAGACCGATGATGTGCTTGATCAACACGCTTTTTCCTGTGCCGCTTGCACCTATAACCGCAATGGATTCGCCCCGTTTTATATCCAGATACACTCCGGAAAGAACTTTTTTATTTCCGAAGGCTTTATGAAGATTTTCAATTTTTATAGAGATCGTATCGAGATGATTTAAGGTCATTTTTTTCAAATACTGAAAAACAGTGCGCCCATGACATAATCGATAATCAGGATCAGGATCATCGATATGACAACGGCTGCAGTTGTCGCTTTTCCCACGCCAACGGCGCCGCCTTCAGTCGTGAATCCTTTATAGCAACTGACGATGGCTATTGCGATTCCGAATACGGAAGCTTTTATCAGACCCGAATAAACGTCCTCATAGATAAGGAAATCGAATGATGATTGGATATAAGCATCCGGATTTAGATCATATATTTTTGTAGCGACGATATATCCTCCGCCTATACCCAATATATCTCCAAACAAGGTTAAAACCGGCATCATCAGGAAACAGGCAAGCATTCTTGGAACGATCAAATATTGAATCGGGTTGACCGCCAAAGTGTACAGCGCGTCGATTTGTTCGGTTACGCGCATCGATCCGAGTTCGGCAGCCATGGCCGATCCCACTCGGCCGGCAACGATCAGACCGACCAAAATTGGGGATAATTCACGGCACATGGATATGGCGACCATTGTTCCGATCAAGGATTCGGCATCAAAACGCTTAAACGATGAATAGGTCTGAAGTGCGAGAATACCTCCGGTAAAGGTAGTTGTCAGAGCGGCAACCCAAACGGAGTTGACCCCGATTTCTTCCATCTGTTTAAAAAGAAGCTTGATTCGATACGGCGGTCGGACCATCCAAAATAAAGTGGAAAAAAAAAGGAGGCCGAGCCGACCTGTTTCAATAACGAACTTCACGACTGGACGACCAATCAATTCCAGAAGTCTATTAATCAAAACCGATCAACCTCCCATTCATCGGCGCGATCGTGAGCTATATCAGTTGGAGCCTGCAACTGTGTTTCCATATTGATGAATTGAGTAAACGAATCCTGAAAGCCAAGCCAGAAGCTTCCAGTCGGGCCGTTTCGTTGCTTCGCAATGATTATTTCCGCCAACCCTTTTGAAGGATATATATTTTTTTCGATCTTTCCATATTTATCGACAGATTCGATTTCCACTTCTGTTTCGTTATAATAAAACGGCCTGTACAACATGACGACTAGATCGGCATCCTGCTCGATAGCGCCGGATTCTCGCAAATCGGACAGCAGCGGTCGTTTCTTTCCTGCAGGCCGGTTTTCGACGGCTCTGGACAATTGCGAAAGGGCCATAAC
Organism: bacterium; assembly: GCA_049652745.1. Lineage (GTDB taxonomy): Bacteria > CSSED10-310 > CSSED10-310 > CSSED10-310 > CSSED10-310 > JBASEY01. The sequence continues at coordinate 5,487 of JBASEY010000063.1, forward strand.
CGGACAATTAAGATCTTTTGCCAGGAATTTCAACGACCTGGAAATTTGAGATATTTCCAATTGGCGCGTTTCAGGTTTACCCTCGCCTCTGACCATTTGGATATAATCCACCATAATCAGGCCGAGCGGTTTTCTCTTTGATAGGCGTCGAGCGACGGATTTCATTTCCAAAACGGAAATATCAGGAGTGTCATCGATATATATAGGCAATTTTCCGAGTTTTTCGCATGCTTTAGCAACTGAATCCCATTCTTTTTTTTGTATTTCACCTTTTCGAAGACGCTGCAGTTCTATTTGGGTTTCGGAGCTCAACAAACGTAGAGCGACCTGTGCGCGTACCATTTCAAGGCTGAAAATCAATGTAGCCATGCCATATCGATGCGCAACATACTCGGCAATATTCATCCCGAATGTCGTTTTTCCCATTGCTGGTCTACCTGCGATAACGATTAAATCTCCGCGATGCAGCCCGCCGGTCAAGTTATCAAAGCTCATAAAACCGGTTTTCATGCCTGATGAGCCGCTTTCAAACGTGTCTTTCAACTCAGTGAAAGATTCAGCCAGCGCAGTGCTGATAGGCTCGATTCGATCCATGGACATTTGGTCCGATAATTCAAAAACCTTCTGCTCCACCGTATCGATTATTTGATCGCTTTCCTGGTCAGGTAAATAGCAGTTCGCCAACATATCCTGAGCAGCGCTGATCAAGTTCCGAAGACGGGATTTTTCTTTGACGATCCTTGCATGGTAGACGGCATTCGTAACGATTGACGCCCCTTCCAAAACTTCCGACAATCCTAATCCGCCGCCGATTTTGTCTAAATCACCCTGTTTTTCTAATTGATTTTTTACCGTTATCACATCGAAGGGGCAGGAATTTTCATACAAATTCAGGATGGAAGAATAGATAATCCGATGACTGTTTTTAAAAAAGTCTTCCGGTTTCAGGATCGGTATAATGTCGTGGATAATTTCGTTGTTTCTAAAAATTGATGCAATAACCGCTTTTTCAGCCGTTTCATCATAGGGCGGCATTCTGTCGAGTTCTTTTGATGCTTTCGCTTGTTTCCTCACGACTTGATCTGCTTTTCGACAGTGATTTTTAGTGTCGCTTCAACCCCTCGGCCCAGCTTGATTCCAATTTCATGGTTGCCCAGCGACTTGATAGGCTTGTCCAGACTTATTTGCCCTTTATCGATTTCAATTTGGTTATCGTTTAAAAAATGCAGAATATCAACATGCGAAACCGATCCAAACAGTTTGCCGTCATCACCGGCCTGTCTTTGTATGACACATGCCAGCCCATTGATCAGCTCAGCCAATTTCAGTCTCTGTGAATCCCGCTGGTCTTGTTCCATGGCCTTTTGCTTCAGTTGCTTTTGGTGTATACGCAGATTTTGAGGTGTTGCTTCAACTGCCAACTTCCTTGGAAAAAGGAAATTTCGAGCGTGTCCTATAGTGACTTTAACGATATCTCCAGGTTTCCCCAATCCTTCAACAGCTTGCTTTAAAATTACATCCATGATCGCGTTTACTCCTTGCTAGAAAATGGAAAGCCTGACTTCCATCACCCTGTAGATTGATAACATAAGCAACCCGATAAGACATTTTTAAACCGGCTCTATCTTTCCCACAGCCGTTTTATTCAGGTTCCGTATCAGTCTTCACTAAATGGTTCAGGACGCTCCAGGTCATCACCATAGTCTTCGTCCTCAGAAGGTAAATCCTCCAAATCTTCCTCATCATAATCGCCATCAGTATCCAAATGCTCTTCATCGTCGAGATCCTCGACATCGAGATCTTTGGATCTCATGCTGATTTTTTTGTTTTCATCATGCTGTTGAGATTTTAAGCTGTCAAGGAGTTCATTTGAGGTTTTATACTCCAAGGCAGTCAATTTAACAGTTTGATACCGAATAACATCCTCGGCGATTTTAAAACGACGTTCCAATTCAACAATTGCCTCGTTTTTTCCATCGATATGGAAAAGGATAAAGATTCCCTGATGAAATTTTTTGATGTCAAACGCCAGATTCCTTTTCCCCCAACGTTCGACACGTTTTGTTTCCGCACCGAATTCTTTTACCAGTTGAGTCCAATCAGAGATTTTGTTTTCGACATCCTCATTGCTGGTGTTTGGATTTAGAACAACTATCGTTTCATACATTTCCAGGCCTTCCTTCTTTTCAAATCGTTCTTTTTGAATAGCGATTTGACTGATTACTCCAAAGAGCTGACTTGTTTTTTGTTAAATTTGTCCATTGCCGATTTAACGCTTTCAAACAATACCATTTCTATCGCCTTGACGGCAGATTCCAACGTTTTTTGAAACGCTATCGTTTCATCGATATTTTGCGGTGATCCCAATACAAAATCAACCAGATTCTTGTCATTTTCGGGCCGCCCGATCCCAACCCGGACCCGACAGAATTCCGATGAATTCAACTTTTCAATTATCGAGCGCACACCATTGTGCCCTCCATGACCGCCTCCCTGTCTGATTCGGATTTGACAGGTCGGAATGTCGACATCATCGTAAACCACGATCAAATCCTCCGGTTGCACACGAAACTTATCGGTATACTCAAGAACGGCATCACCCGATAAATTCATGTACGTTCTTGGTTTCAACAAATGCAAGGTTTTCACTCCGGTTTTAATATCCGACACCCAGCTTTTCGCCAACTTTCGCCAAAGCGTTCCCCTGAATTTTCTATGCAACTCATCCACTACCAGGAATCCCGCGTTATGTCGGGACTCCGCATATTGAGCTCCAGGATTTCCTAAACCGATAATTCCGCGGTAATTCCTGTCTTCTCTCTGCAACATATATAGGATCCGAAAAGGCTCAGAATTTAGATCAGGCGTCTTTTTGGGTATCGGAAGCTCCTTGAGTATCTCCTTCCTCACCTTCGTCGCCGACAGATTCCTTAACTTCCGACCTGATCGAAACGATACTGGCAACGACCTTTTCCGGATCATCGAGAAGCTTCACTGTATCCGGAAGCTTAATATCGCTCATGAAAATACTGTGTCCCATTTCGATTGAGCTGATATCCACCTCTATGGAATCCGGGATATTTCTTGGCAAACATTGAATATTGATTTCTCTGGTCACAAATTGAAGCGTTCCGCCCTTTTCCTTTTCTTTTGCATCCCCGACAAAAACAATCGGAAGTACCATGGTCAACTCTTCGCCACGGGTAATACTATATAAATCCATATGGTCCAATTTGCCGGTCAATGCATTTCTCTGGACATCTTTGAACAGAACCAATGTCTGGCTTTCTTTACCTTTCAATCCGGTTACGTCCAGTGTTACCAGTTTCCCGGCACCTCCGGCCGCAAGTACTTTTTCAACTTCCAATTGATTGAGTGACACTGGAATCGGGCTTTGATGCTTTCCATACAAAATCGCCGGTACCCGTCCCTGTTTTCTCAAGCGTCTGTTCACGCCTTTTCCAACTTGTGATTTAACCTCTGCCGACAGCTTCATTGATTTTCTCCTTTATACCCCTCAACAATGATCTTTATTTCCAACATTTAAAAGAAAACTCACCGATTCCTCATTGTGAATACATTTTATGGCTTGAGCCAAAAGCGGGGCAATCGATATCACCTTGATCTTTTCGTATTTATTTATCTGCTCTGAATGAGCTATTGAATTTGTCACAACTACCTCTTTCAGGTTTTCGTTGTTTTGAATCAGTTCCAGTGCAGATGACGAGAAAACTCCATGTGATGCACAGCAGATGATTTCACGAGCTTCAGCTTCTTTCAGCGCTTCAACCGCTTTCATAAGTGTCCCTGCACTGTCGATGATATCATCGAGTATTAAAACATCTCGATCTTTGACATCACCAATAATTCGCAGCGTTTTGGTAATTCCCGGCCTCAGCCTTCGTTTATCGGCTACGGCCAAGTCAACCTCTAGGCATCGAGCTAGAAAATTCGCCCGCTCCACCCCTCCAGCATCCGGGGCGACAACGATCAGTTCATTTTTAAACGTTTGCTCACGAATATAATCGAGAAAGACGGGAGTGGCGTTCAGATGGTCCGTAGGTATTGAGAAAAAACCCTGTATTTGACCGGCATGAAGATCGATTGCCATGATTCGATCCGCCCCTGCCTGAGTCAGCAGATCCGCGACAAGCCTTGCCGTGATCGGTACCCGAGGGCGGTCTTTGCGATCCTGGCGAGCATACCCATAGTAGGGAAGAACCGCCGTGATTCGTTTTGCCGACGCACGCTTGGCTGCATCGATAATAATCAACAGCTCCATAAGGTTTTCATTGGCAGGGGAACAGGTAGGCTGAATAATGAACAAATCACTACCACGAATATTCTCAAGAATTTGAACGAATATTTCACCGTCATTGAATCGGCGAATCTCAACGTTGACAGATTGAACACCCAAATAATTGCAAATTTCCTTTCCCAAAGCCGGGTGTGCTGATCCGTACAAAATTTTCATGTTATAATTGGATTTCACTTTTTGTCCCCCAGGATGTTTTTTTTTCCAGTTCCAAAACCTGCGAGAAATGCTGGGGCGGTAGGATTCGAACCTACGAATGCTGGTGCCAAAAACCAGTGGCTTACCGCTTGCCGACGCCCCAATTTCCTCCAACGCTAACTCCTTAATGGGTTCCAGCCACAGAATGCGCAAGGAAAACCCATGGAAAACGCTTCTTCGCCCTCCCGGCAACCTCAGACGCCATGCCTGAATCCACAAACAATCCAAACACCGTGCCCCCGCTGCCGGAAACACAAACCGTATCAGCGCCTTGACCGTCCATCCATTCCAGCATATCTCCAATCACAGGATAAAGCTTCAAAACCGTTCGTTGCAAATCATTTTGAACATGCTTGATCAGCTCTATGCCGGTCATTTCACCGGTCATTAAAACGGGCAGTATATTAAGAATATTGTTAGACGATGTCAAGTGCAACTTGTGTTTGGAGTAAATCTCTGCGGTCGAAATGGGAAAACCTGGATTGATAAGCAATACCGGCATTTCACCGATGAAAGGAAGTGGGACGATAATTTCACCGCGCCCTCTTGCCAAAGCGGTCCCCCCATCGATAAAAAAAGGAACATCCGATCCCAAACGCGCGGATAACTCAAGCAGACACTCCCGTTCAAGAGGCTCCCCCCACAATGTATTCAACCCTTTCAGCACTGCCGCAGCATCCGAAGAACCACCGCCCAAACCTGCTCCAACCGGGATTCTTTTATCCAGAAAAATTTCAATATTACCGGATTCCCCTATCTCATCGAAAAACACCTCTGCAGCCCTGACAGCCAGATTAGCCGGCCCATTCGGCATAAGAACTGAATTAGACTTAAAAGAAATTCCCGGCGATAATTTTTTGCTGAGAACAATCCTGTCGGACAGCGACACCGTTTGAATGATCGATAATAATTCATGGAATCCATCCTGTCTTTTATCAAGGATTTGAAGCATCAAATTGATCTTTGCATAGCATTCAATCAGCATTGCAGACCCTATCGCAGCATCATGTCGAAAATTGAAAGTTCCTTGCATTTCCGCCATTCGCCGGACATCGTCAATGAAGATCGCAAAGACGGCGAGACCCGATCATCATTCCATTTGATGGATACCTCGATATTTTCGGCTGGATAACGGATTACAACCCTGCCATTACTTCCCGAAACCGGCGGGTATTGTACGATATCAAAACACTGTTTTTTATCCGAAAAGAATCGATGGGTGACAGGATTATCAGGCCAGATATTTGGAAACACGCACCCGATGACATACTCATACTTTAACGCTGCTCCGGATAATGAAGCCAACTTCGACAACCAGGATTTTTTTACGGCACGACATCGATCGCTCAAAGAAAACAATTCCAAATATTTCAAATCCGCCTGAATGACCATCTGCGTTATTCCCAATACATCTTGCACATCGATTCGAACCGATTTTTCTGTTGGAAAGACAATAAAAATGGGAGCGGTAACGATTTTTCTTGGAGACGTAATTTTTGCTGTTGCTTGGATCGTCCTGACAGCGGCTGCTGATTTAGAAGCGGTAAAAGGCCGACAGGAACAACCTGTAAGAGCAATTACGAAGACTATCAACGTCAAATTAACAGCGGATTTCATGATCAGGTTATTTCTCTTCATTTATTGATTTAAACAAAGACCCCGTTTCAGCCAATCCTTCATGGTCAGGAAATTGACGCATCGCTTCTTCCCATAACTCCAAAGCCTTTTCATGATTACCTATAGCCCAGTGAACATGAATCAAATGCTCAACAATGGTCGGATCATCGGCAACCTTCTCCATTGCCTTTTCCAAAGCTTTCAAGGCATCGTCAAGCCTGCCCATACGAAATAAGACCCATCCAAGACTGTCAAGATAAGCGGCATCTTCCGGGAAATCCGCCAGGGCTGTTTCGATAAGAACGAGCGCTCTATCCAGTTCCAGGTTTCGATCGGCTAAAACATAACCTATAAAATTAGCTGCATCCGGATCATCCGGCGATCTCTCCAATATCTTTTCAGCAACAGCCAAAGCTTCCTTCCAGTCGCCCTGTTGTTCCAGCCTTGAAGCATAATAGAGATTTAATAGAGCGTCTTCAGGAAACTTTTCAACACCCTTTCTTAAAACCTCTATTACCTGTTTATGCTGCTTCATCTGTTCCAATACATCGACAGAAACCAGGTATGACCTGAGATCCTCGGGCCTCTCATCCAGCAATCGGCTACACAAGCGCAGAACACTGTCCGTATCGTTCAATTGAAGCAGGCAATGAATAGCCAGTTCTGCCGACAGGATTGAAATGGGTTTTTCTTCCAGATTATTCGCTATCATTCCCAATGATTCACGGCACTTGTCCTGTATCTGATAAACAAGCGCCGCATAAAAAGTGGCCTGGCGATTATTGGGAGCTTTGGTCACTGCCTGCAGAAAATATTTTTCAGCGCTCTCGAATTTTTCCAAGGTCAGGTATATCTCGCCAATCCCTAACAAAGCATTTATTTCAAATCGGGGATTTTCTGCGACAATCTTCAGCAACTCCACCGCTTCCTCAAATTTTCCCCGCGCTTTCAGAACGTCAACATACAAATTAACAATTTCAATGGTTAATCCCATCGTTCGATGAAGGTAAGCCAGTGTCTTCTCAGCCTCTTCATATTGATCCGACCTAAAATAACAAAGCGCCAAGTTAAACATGGCTTCAAAATCGTCTGGAGACAATTTTAGATATTGATTATAAACTGCGATCGCTTCCAGAAGCCGATTCGATTCAGCATTCGCTAACGCGAATACCTTTAAAATATCGGGGTTTGGAATCGTTTCATCTTCTACGAGCGGTTTCAATAAGTCTATCGATTTTTCAGCCTCCTGTTCATGGATATAAAGGCGTGCCAGATCGATTTTAACAGCCGTATCTTCTGGGTTCATATCGACCAGTTCTTCAAGAATAGTCGTTGCTTCCTTAAATTCCTCCGTTTCTATGTATATACTGGCCATCATTTTTTGAGCTTCAAAATGTGATGGATCAAGCTGTATTGTTTTAAGAAAAGCATTTTTCGACAGTGCCAGCATTTTTACAGCAGTGTCTTTATCCTGAGCTCTCAAAGCCAAATCCAGATAAAATTTTGCATATTGGAAGTATAGATCACTATTGTCCGGAAATTCTACCAGGAGCTGGTCGAAAACAGCCATGGCATCAGGCACCAAACCGATCAAACTCAGATAATGAGCTTGAAGAACGGATCCGTAAACGCTTTTATCTATATGGTCAGGTTTTTCTGTTGACAGTAAATCCAATTCACCGGTTGAAAGCAGCTTTGGTTTAAAAACACACCCGGTTAAGAACCAGATAACTATAAAAATAAACAGTTTATCAATCAGTTTCATTCCATTCGGTCCTGATATATTCCACTGAACGATAGGATATGATCCCGAACCCTATTCATCTGTTCGCGTCGTTCTAAGTCGGATGTTGTTTGAATCGCCATGTTCAAAACCCTCAAACATTCCATTATAGCATTATCAACGCAATTTTCTTTGATCAACTGCAAAAACCTTTCGGGATGGACAAGCAGTTTCTCGGGAGTTTGCGCATAAGGCTCAACCATTGCATACAAAAAGTCATCTTTCGGTCTTTCGTGTCGGATAACCGGATAGTCCAATTCCGAATAGCCAGGTATTTCCAACAGCCCTTTCAGCACAATGCGATCAAAATGACCCTTCTTGATCCGTGCAGCATAAACTGGAGTCGATGGGTAAGGAATCAATGAGGGTGAATTCGGCAAAATCCGAAAAGATTTAGGGAACGTTGAGCAAAGTGTGTCCAGGAAAATCAATTCTTCGATGAATTCAGGCCAGTCCGTTTCGGCATCCGTCACTATCCAATAATGATAGCCGATAAACCCGAATCGATCGATGTCTTCACAAATCTGTCTGATCGATTCCGATGTTCCCGGTTTACCGAAACGCCTTAATCGCTGAGATATAAATGCATCCGTTCCAATCCAAAACAATGGTTTAGAATCGACAAAGTAATCATGTTCTCGGATCGACGAAAAAACATGCTCTCTTATCGACTTCGAACTCAACGAATCGATCGATGTTTGAATACCCCATATCTGAAATCCCGACGATCTGCACATATCCAAAATTCGCAGCGCTCGGTCAGGATCCAACAATATATCGTCGTCATTGATATTGATCGAATAATAATCTGACCGTATCCCTTGTTTCCGAGCCGAACGAACCAGTGATTCATGCATCCATTCCAAATGTTTTTTTATGACAAAATCTGGATAAGACCGTATTTTTTTCCCATGTACATGTGAACAAAAAACACATGATCTCGGGCACCCGCGCGATGTCGAATATTCAAAACCCGCAGCAGGGTCCGGTTCAGCATCCATATCGAGTGCTAGTTCAATGTCATCGAAATTTTCAATGATCGGAGCCCGCTGAAAATCGCCTGACACCGCCCAGGTTTCACCTTGGGCATAAACCCCTTCGATATTTGCCATTTTGATCAATGAGCCGATGCTATGTGTCTCCCGTTCCGCAAAAAGAGCTTCGAGCAATTTTGGCAAAGTCTTCTCAACTTCTCCTCTTAAAAACGCATCGGCTTGATTGCAATGTGCAATCACATAGTCAGGCATAAGCGTGACCATCGGGCCGCCCAGCAAGATCGGCAAGCTGCTGACTTTTTTAATGCGATCGATCAATTGAATCGTTTCGAAAATGGTGTCTTCGTAAACGCCGATCCCTATACAATCACAATCCAAGGCAAAATCAAGCGGATCTGTTCCGGCAACGACATTTCTGTATCGAACAAAATGCTGAGCTTTTTTAAGCGCTCCCATGACGATTTGCGCCGATGACGGTATGCCCATGCTGTTCCAGCGCTTGTCCCCGGGATTTCGTATGTTGATCACCGTGATCGCAATAGAACTTGGTTTTGTCGCTATTAGAGGGCAATCCGATATTTGGGAAGCATATAACGAGTCTATCGGCCTGTCATCATCGAGCTGAACTTTCCGCCACACTTCACCCACAAAGATTTTTTCCTTCGCCAGGCTCCGCTCGAGTTCGTCGGAACGATCCGTGATGACAACAGGAACCGTTAAAGACTTTTGGGATTTGAATACCTCACTAATCTCAAGATGTCGAAAAAAATGTACGAGAGCGCCTTTTTGCGATAACCAGGAGATAGTCTTCGGATTATAAACTTTCAACACGTATTTTCCTGAGGGAAACCTCGATACTCGGTCAACAGTTATATCCGGATGCAAGAGCATATTTGATATTACTTTTTAGCTCGTACCAACAGAACAGAGTCTGTATTGATAATAGAGCGTTCAGGATAATATCCGCCTTTGACAAATGCGCATGGATAAATCCAGGTTTCTCGACCGATTAAAGAGCCGGGGGCGATCACAGTGTTGCACCCTGTTTCAACTCCGTCCCCCAATATTGCTCCGAATTTCGAAAGATTTGTCGGCAGTTTTTCATTGTTTAACTCGACAAAAATTTCAGGAAAAAGCTGTTTTTGTTTCTGTTCCAGCGATCGGAACCGCAGGTTTGCCAGTCGGGTGCCGGCGCCAAGGTTGACATAATTTCCGATGATACTGTCACCAATATACGCAAAATGACCCGCTTCACTATGATTCATCAAAACCGCCGATTTTATTTCCGTAGAATGGCCGACAGTGCAGAAATCACCCACAATGACGCCCCCCCGTATATATGATCCTTGACGTATTTCCGTACTTCTGCCCACGATCAAAGGCGGTTTGATCACCACACCGGGTTCAATCGTGGAGCCTTTTCCAAGCGCAATTTGACTTTCTGAAAACACAATGTCATTTTCTGCTGAAAAACCGCTTGCAACAAATATAACGGTTTCTAATTGATTGTCCCGGGTAAGCCAAGTCTGAGATTGAAAGCATTTTGGCAACGGCCGGACGAGTTTAAACTCATTGAAAAAGGAAAGACATACTGAATGAATTCTATTCAAACCAGTCCAAACAGGTTGGTTTTGTTGGAACAGACTGCCGATTACCGGATTTTCCGGAAGTGTAAAAAAATCCTGTAAACCGATCCTGTATGGCTGCATCGTTATATTTCTCCTTTTCCTCTTCGAATAATGACCATTTCCGATTGAGTCATGTCCAGGACGGTTGTATGAGCCGGGGCTATCGGTCCGCCATCGACAATGATATCCAAGTACATACCGAAAGCTTCACGAATCTGTTTGGGATCAGCCAAAAATACGCCATCGACTTTTGCCGTCGTCGATATGATCGGATTTCCAAGCTCATGGATCAATTGGCTACAAATAGCATTGTCCGGTACACGAATACCAACCGTCGCCCGCTTCGTTCTCAGTATTTTGGGGACTAAACGAGTTGCGTTCAACACAAAGGTATAAGGACCTGGGGTCAGTTTCCGCATATATTTATATGCCCAATTGCCCACATTGGCGTATTGCGCAAGATTGGACAAGTCAGCACAGAGAAAAGAAAAAGGTTTCTGCCGATCGCGGTTTTTAATCTGGTGTAGTTTATCCACCGATGCCACTTCATAGACATTGCAGCCAATACCGTAGGTCGAATCAGTCGGGAATGCGACCAATCCACCCTGTTTCAGTTTCTCAGCCACTTGCTTGATTCGCCTGGGTTGTGGATTCAAAGGATTTATTTCCAGAATTTGGCAGCTCACGACTCTCGTTGTTTATACTCCCAGCGAAAAAGAATACCGTGCTGATAACCGTAAAGATAGACCACCGATATCTTTCTCATTGTAATAGTGACTCAAATCACCGGTTCCAATAATATCGGGATAAGAGGAATATTCCGATTCAAGCAGCAAGCATAGCGAATTGCTCAGAGACCATTCAATCCCAACCAAAGCCAGAAATCCCAATCCGCTTTTCGAGGAGCCCTCCGTTTCTTTAAAACTACAATATCCCAAACCCAGACCGAAATAAGGCGTCATTGGGGATTCGAACGACAGGTAACGACACAACTGAATCGTTATCGGCAGCAATTCAAAACTGATTTCCTCTCCTGTCTTATCCCAACCATTACTTCCGTCAGGCCAAACCCTTTCGCCTTTTCCTTCCACGAGGTCAGCCGTCAAACCCACCTCCCAGCGATTGGTAAACCTCAAGGCGATTTTCGCACCCAACATGGTTTCCCCATTATTTCCGTAGATGACATCATAGGTCTTTGACCAGTTCGGCAATAAGTAATACCCGGCTCGCACCGCAATAGACGCCTGAGGAAACGTTTGAGCATCAGCAACCTGACTAAGGCAGAGCGAAAAAAGAAAAACCGAAACAACAAGCCATCTCATCAGTTTGCCCCCCATCCACGGCCCATTTTGACTATCGCGGGAATATTGATCAGTCCATAGCCATAATTTTTATCGAAACCTTTGGGGCCAAGATCAAAGCTGGTATCTTTGATTGCTTGAAGAAACTCGTCCGGTCCTCCGCCTTCACGCGATACAAACAAAGCGGCTGCAGCAGACACATGCGGAGTCGCCATGGACGTGCCTTGGTAGAAATAATATCCAAAGTTCTTTGGATTTCCTTTTGCAAAGGTTTGCTGAAGAATACCATCGGGATATCCATCTCGATTTTGATCATATCTGACATCGCCGCCGGGAGCTACACATGTCAGTTCCCATCCATAATTCGAATAATAGGTGTATTTTTTATCGTAACGAGTCGCACCCACTGCGATACATTCGCCGAAAGCAGCCGGATACGAGACACCTCCAGTATACCATGGTTCGCCGGCATCATTACCTGACGCCGCAACCAGAATCACGCCTTTATAGTAAGCATAAGCGATAGCGTCCCGAACAATTTTCCCGCCGTCGCTCCCTATCGGGAATCCAAGGCTCATATTGATGATTCTGGCTCCTTTGTCAGCCGCCCAGCGAATACCCTGAGAAAGCGACCCAGAGGATCCTACTCCATTTGAACCCAGTACTTTCACCGGCATCAGTGTACAACGATATGCCAGTCCGGCAACACCGATCCCATTGTTTGTCGCCTGGGCGATAGTGCCGGCGACATGAGTTCCATGACCTTCATCGTCATTGGCATGGCTGGTGTCAGCGATAAAATTATAGGGATGAGTAAAGGCTGTTCCGACCAGGTCGGGAGCAATGGAATAGTTACCATAATCTTCATAGGCAATTCCGGTATCCAGCACTGCAACCACAACGTCACTTTTTCCACCATTGGTTAGAAGCCAGGCATTTTCCGCACCGACATGACCGAAATTCCATTGGTAGGAATAATAAGGATCATTGGGCACCCAAGACATATAACACAAGTAGTCAAATTGAGCAGTTTCGACTGAGGGTAATTGTTGTATTTCCCTTAAAAATTGTTCAACGGTTTTGTTCGGGGGAACGGAAACCTGGACATATTCAGGGACAAACATGTTGATCAAAGATGGTTTTTCAACCCCTATACCGGCCAATTCGTGAACCAGACCGGTTTGGCCGCACTCGGGTCGATACTTAACCAACACTCTGTCAGCACGATAATCCCACTCCCCAGGCTTTTGAACAGTCTTATCGGCTCCCGAAACATGAATCGCCAGATCAAATCCATCTATTATCCCATCTTCATTGTAATCATATGCTGGATTGTACCTGTCATCCCCATCACGCGAATTAAATGAGTCATCAAATCCACTCTTTACGGTCGGCAGGACTAACAAGCAAGCCAGAAATACCATCATAATGTTTTTTAGTCTTTCCATGCCTGATTCCTTTCCGAGTCAAATCCAGCCCATTATAAAGCTTGATTTCAGTGTTTTACAATTAAATCGGTGTAATTGTATTTACTCAGCTTGCATGGTATAGAAAATTTTAAGGAGTTATACCGTTATGGACATGGAGTACGCGCAATCATTATTCAGAGATCTATTAAATATCATTCGCACCCTTCGCGGCCCGAACGGCTGCCCATGGGACCGTAAACAGACACATCGGACTCTTATCCCTTATATGCTGGAAGAAGCGCATGAAGCGGTTGCCGCTATTGAAGAAAACAACATGACTTCTCTTGCAGAAGAGCTTGGCGATGTGCTTTTACAGGTTGTTTTACATGCCGAGATTGCCTCCGAACGCTTGGCGCTTGGCAGAAAAGATGCCTTCGATATCTCGATTGTATTGAACGCCATCTGCTCCAAACTTCGATACCGCCATCCTCACGTTTTTGATGATTTAAAGGTCGAAACCAGTCAGGAAGTTGTAGAAAACTGGAACAGGCTCAAGCTTCAGGAACATAAGAACGATTCAAGCGGCTCCACTTTGGACAGTGTGTCTTCAGCCCTGCCTCAGCTCACCGCCGCATGGAAATATCAAGTCCGGGCTGCTCAAACAGGCTTCGACTGGGACAACATTGCGGATGTTCTATATAAAGTTGAAGAGGAATTGCACGAATTGGTTTACGAGATCAAACGCAAAGCGGAAAAAGAACGGATTGAAGATGAAGCCGGTGATCTGTTGTTTGCGATCGTCAATCTGTGCCGATTCTTGGATGTCAACCCTGAAGAGGCTCTGCGTAAAGCGAATAAGAAGTTTAAACGCCGGTTCACGTGCTTGGAAAAACGGCTGGGTGGAGCTGAGAACATGAAAACGATGAGCGTCGAAGAGCTTGACCTAGAATGGGACAAAGTCAAGTTGGATGAAAAAGCTTAAGTTTTTATCCGACGTCAATCGGTTCAAACTCAACCCGATTTCGGCCCTGTTCTTTTGCCCGATATAAAGCATTATCAGCCACGGCAATCAGTGTGGTTGGATCAGCGCCGTGCTCTGGAAAACAGGAAATTCCAATACTGATGGTTATATTCAATATTTCATCACGGATTTTAATCTTCTGCTGATCGCAGGCTTTTCTGATTCTTTCCGCAATTTTAACCGCCATTTTCGGTTCGCATTGCCTAAGCACGACGGCAAATTCCTCACCCCCATATCGAGCGACGATATCGATTTCACGAGCTTGTTGTTTCAACAGTTTCGCCAGATGTTTCAACACCTGGTCCCCTGCCTGATGGCCAAACTTGTCATTAAAACTCTTAAAATGGTCGATATCCAATAGCAGCAGGCTGAATCGCATGGGCTCCCGATGAGAAACAGCAATCAGTTCAGACATGCGTTCTTGAAACTTTCGATGATTGTTCAAACCCGTCAGACCGTCTGTTTCAGCTAATTTTTGGATTTTCAGCAGATTGATGACATTTTCCAGAGCGACACCCAATTGAGCAGCCAACATCGAGAAAGCATCCCGATCCACTTGGGTATAATAGTTTTTTCTTGTCGAGCCCAAAAACAAAATTCCCCGCATATTGTTTTGCATCGGCAAGGCGACAAACATTATGCTGTTCAGATCTATTCGTGGTTCCCCGTCATAAAAAACCGGGGTTCGATCATTTCGTATTTCTTCATATGTAGGAATAAACACTTCGTTTTGAGATTGCATGAGTTTCCCGGACTGTGAATCCGGCTGAATTTCAGCTCCTATCATCGAAGCCAAAGTGTCGCCTTCCGCATGTTCTATTGAGCCGATTCCGGATTCATGTGGAACAATGACAGCAACCTCATCACTTTGTTTGAACATATTGCTTATCTGAATCAGCTTTTCAAGGCGCGTTTTCAAGTCGAGCTTTGTCTGAATCATATCCCTGACTGCCAGATAGAACCCCCCCATGTAGCCGGCATAAAGGTCTTTCCGTAAATATATCCGGTAAGTCGTGACAAGGCTGGCTGCAAGATTGGCAAACAGAGCCAAAATCTTGTCCTCATTCTCGCCAAACGAAATGTTGACTTTCGAATCAGCGACCAGCAAGCCCTCCACTTTATCATTGATCAAAATGGGATGTACAATACAGGATTGTATCCTCTCACCACCCGTGTAATATTCAGGAGTCTGCCGTTCTTTCGGTACACGATCGTATTTCAGTTTTTTCTTGTTTTTATAAACATGAGACAGGATACCGGGAACATTTGGATCGATGATCGTATTGGGCTCAAAAAAGCGGGATTTGGTTTTATAGGCCTGAATTTTTAAATTGTTGTCGCGCTCATCCAGGCAAAAAAATACACATGTATAAAAAGAAACCATCGCATTGATGATTTCTGTGAGTTCCTTGAGAAGCTCGGATAATTTGAACTCATTTGCCGCTGATTTGACAAAATGCGTCTCGGTATCCAGATCGGGAATGTCATCTGCCAGCAAGTCTTTCTCTGCCTGCAGCCGAAACTCGTCAATTCTTCTCAATGTCCCATCGTATCTGGCCTGTAATGACTCTTTATCCCTGGAATGAACTCGCGTCAACAACGCTAAAGCAGCACAGAAGATAACCAGCCAGGTGAACTGACCAAAAGATATAAAGGCCCCCCAAGCGCTGGAGCCCGCCAAACAAACCAGAATCACCGACGCTATGATAGCTTCTTGGAAACGAAGGCTGAAAAAAACGAACAAAGCCGTTATATAAAGCAGGGGAAAAATGTCGATGGCCTGCAAGGCATAAATCTGCCAGATCGTGCCTGCCGCCAATGGAAGTACCCATTGAAAACGGAATTCATCGGACTGCCCTCCAAGAATCAGTTTGAAGAATGCATAAACACAGATGGAGGCAACAACTAAAAGCCAAATGGGATGAAATGCAAGCGGACGACCGATTATAAAGGAAACACACAACCCAATAACGGCAATTCCCGGGATTATATGTTCGATCGAATGAATAGTGCCTGATTTCAATGGTCTATAACACTCAATTACCGTTCATGCTTTTCTTGTTCAGTTTTACAATGGATACAAAGGCTTGCAA
This sequence comes from bacterium, assembly GCA_049652745.1. Classification (GTDB taxonomy): domain Bacteria; phylum CSSED10-310; class CSSED10-310; order CSSED10-310; family CSSED10-310; genus JBASEY01. Next base: position 21,847 of record JBASEY010000063.1, read on the forward strand.
CCGGTCGGGCTTCCAGTCTTTTGGTGTCGATTTTTTCCCCGCATCCCTCACACAACCCGTACGTTCCTTCTTTGATTTTGAGCAGACAAGCATCTATTTTTTGAACCAGTTTCAGCTCCCTATCACGTATTCTTAAAAGAAAATTTCTATCCGCTTCCTTGTTGGCTAAATCACCATAATCACCCTTGCGCGATAGCTCTTCCGACAACGACTCCGATATTGCATCACTGGTTTCACGTAACAGTGTGTTTTTCCATTCCAACAGTTTGTTTTCAAAATATTCAAGCTGTTCTTTATCCATGAAATAAACCTCCGAACTCGACAAGTAACAATCAGGATAGATGAGTTTATTCAGGACAGCTTATTGTGTCAAGAACCTGAGAGATTAAATTCAATTTCATCCGAAATACAATCGTGTTAGACTGCTTTCGTGAGAACTACGGATCAGAAACGAAAGATTTATTTTTTCTGTGCGATCTTCATCTTATCATTTGTTCTTTTTCAATGCTCATCTCCATCCGATGTCATTTCCGGCGCCAATACCGGAGAACTTATCGCCGCCGGTGACACTTTGGGTATCGCTCATCCAACCGGATACCCAACATGGACATCAATCGCCCACTTTTTTACCAACGCGATCCCCTTGGCGGATAAAGCCTTTCGCACCTCCCTATTTTCTGTTGTCACCGGTTGCCTGACGCTGGTTTTCACCTATGCCATTCTCATTTCACTATTCGGCGATCACTGGTTTATCCTGCCCGTTCTGACGGCTTTTGCCGTAGAACCACTGTTCTGGGCTCAATGCATCTCGGTTGAAGTTTATGGATTTCATATCCTCTTAACGACGATATTTCTTTTCGCTCTTGTCAAAAATAGAAAAACCGCTGACGTCCGTTTTGCACTTCTTGCCGTCTTTGCGATTGCCTTGGCGCTGACCAACCATTTGATGTCCATTTTCTATTTGCCACTGCTTTCGTTGATCGATTCCAAACACTGGACATCGATCAAACACCGGCGCCACTTTATAACCACCGGTGTTTTGTTGTTTATTTTAGGGCTGGCTCCTTTTCTGTATCTGCCGATACGCGCCGCCGGCAAACCCCTATTCTGCTGGCATAATCCATCCGATTTCAGTGGTTTCATCGCACACGCCACCGGAAGGCAATTTCATGGTCTTGCATCCGGATTCTCTCTGGAAATGCTTCTTTCACGCCTGGGATCGATTCCCAAGGAAATTCAAACTCCGATCCAATTCCTGTTCTGGCTAATCGGGATCCCAGGACTGATTCTGGCGCGAAAATTTTTCTCGGGAAAAGTTGAGCGAAATGCTGTGGAATTGTTTCTGATCGGCATCATTCTGTTTCCTCTCGTTTACCCAATCCATGATATCGATTCTTACTTTTTGCCACTTGTTTGGTTGCTATATATCACTACAAGCTCAATTCTATCGCGTATTAAAATATCTGGCTTAAATAAAAACCGTTTTGTGGGCATTCTCACCGCCACAGTGATCGCCGGACTGGGCATTTTCTTTGCTCTCCCGGAGATCGGGTTGCTGAAAAAAACGCTGCTGCGGAGCTATGGCAAAATCATGCTCGCTTCTGTTCCCGGCACATGTACTTTTTATTATCAAGGCGACACGGCAATGAACAGCGTCGCTCTATTGGCGGCGGTAGAACATTTTACCGATGATCTGACGCTGGTGGATAGAGGTCAAAACCTTCAACCGATCTCATTCGGTCGAAAACGACCAGCCAAAGATGCAGTGGCTACCTCGTTTCGGTTTTTCCAGGAGTATCCTTTATTCAGCCCGAATGGAATGGCTTTTATTTCCCGCGAATTTCACTATCGGTCAGAGGCTATCGTAGATTTAAGCCAGAAGCTGTTATTGAACCCCTTGATGCCGAAAAGCCGCTGGAACCCTTATCGTAATGAGTTGCAAAATCTGATTTTATTGAACCTGGCGGATAATGAGCTTGAATTCGGTAATTGGGAGGATGGCATCCACTATCTGGAAGCCGCTTTCGAACACGCTACAACGATAGATTTTAAACGCTATATAGCTTTAACGGCGGCGGAACGCGGCCAAATCGATCTGGCCATCCAAATGAATCAATGTATTCTGGAAAACGCCCCCAAAGACCGCTTGGCCTTGAATGCCATCGCATCCAATCACTACCTTATCGGAACGGATCTGGAAAAAGCGGAAGACTATGCTTACCGTGGTGTTCAAATAACCCCCCCGATTTCCGACAGCCTTGTCATGTATTATCGAATCCTGCTGGCCAGAGGCAAGCTCGATGCCGCCGCCAAAATTGAAGCACAATACCCTCAATTTATCGACTCATCCCTGACCATGCAAAGGGAGATCCTCTCGCGTTTGGCCGACAAAATACCTATCGATGTGCAAACGAATTTAACGCCGGCCCAAATAACAGAGATTCTCGATAAACTGCCGCTGCCGGCTCTGCGACATCATTACCGACTGCTGATGATCAAAAAGCTGTTGGACGGAGCTTTTACTCCACAGGATTTCAACACTTTTGCGGAGCTGTCCGAAAACATGAGTTATACGAACGCCGCTCTTTACCTTTTGACACATTATTCCGACCTCTATGAAGCGGACGATTATCGTGACATCGTAAATCAATTACAGAAAAAGTGTTTTAACCTGTCATTGGTAACCTCATAACAGTTTCATTTCACTATTTTTATGAATCATAACTCAGTCGCGATCGTAAGATCGCCAAGCGGACACGCGTGTCCGCATTACGGACAGCACAAGCTGTAATAAAACAGACAATCTTTATATTTCAGCAGGTTATATCCGTCAAAAATCCGGCACTCCTCTTGCTCTATACAGGGATGATTTCAGGCATCGAGGAGGAAATGAGATGTTGGCAAAAATTCAAACCAGTTCAATTTTGGGAGTTGACGCTCAGCCGGTATCGGTTGAGATTTATATTCGGTGGGGTCAATTGCCCTGCTTTCTTACCGTCGGCCTTCCGGATACAGCGGTTCGGGAAAGCAAGGAGCGGATATTTGCCGCGTTGAGTCATTCAGGATATCGTGTTCCGCCTGCCAAAATCACGATCAATCTGGCCCCGGCCGATGTTCGGAAAGAGGGTTCTTCTTTCGATCTTCCGATAGCGGTCGGTCTGTTATCGGCGATGGAGATTTTACCCGATCGTGAATATCCGGACACGTTGATCATCGGGGAATTGTCTTTGGACGGGGATATCCGTCCGGTTCGTGGTGTTCTACCTGTTGCCGCCGGAGCCAAAAAGCATGGCTGGAAACGCATGATAGTACCGATTGAAAACGCGCCGGAAGCATCGTTTGTCGATGGTTTGACGGTTTATGGAGTGAGAAATTTACAGGAAGTCATCCAAATTTTGAACCATGAAGACATTATTGAACCCTTCGACAAGACACCTTTTCAGAATCGAGAAATCGAGCGTAACACAGATATCGATTTTTTCGATGTCAAAGGCCAGGAGCATGCAAAGCGAGCAATGGAAGTCGCTGCTGCCGGAGGCCATAACATTATTCTGATCGGGCCTCCCGGTTCAGGTAAAACCATGTTGACGCGACGTCTTCCGACGATTTTGCCCGCGCTGTCTTTGGAAGAAGCGCTTGAAATATCCAAGATACACTCGATTTCCGGTCTGATCGATCCTGGGCAGGGGTTGGTTTTCACCCGGCCGTTTCGAGCTCCCCATCATTCGATATCGGATGCAGGGCTGATCGGCGGCGGCAGTTATCCGATGCCGGGGGAAGTCAGCCTGGCTCATCACGGGGTGTTGTTTTTAGACGAAATGCCCGAGTTCAGGCGTCATGTTCTGGAAGTCATGCGCCAGCCGCTCGAAGACGGTATTGTCACATTGACTCGGGCTCAAGCTTCAGTGACCTATCCGTCTCGATTCATGTTGGTCGGTGCGATGAACCCCTGCCCATGCGGTTATTACTCGCATCCGGAAAAAACCTGTTTGTGCAGACCGGATATCATTGCCAAATACCTGGGTCGGATTTCCGGACCGTTGTTGGATCGCATCGATTTGCACATCGAGGTCAACGCGGTCAAATTCAATGATCTGCAGGACCGTCGACGAGGCGAGTCTTCCAAGTCCATTCGGGAACGCGTGGAAGCCGCTCGAAAGATTCAGCAAACGCGGTTTTCGGAATCAGCTTCGTCGAATGGAAATCTCATATCGCACTGTAATTCACATATGTCATCCCGTGAAATCCGCACTTATTGCAAGCTCAACAGTGACGGATATCGTTTGATGGAACACGCCATGAAAAGGCTGGGGCTGACCGCTCGAGCCTATGACAGAATATTGAAAGTCGCCAGAACCATTGCCGATCTGGCGGATTCTGAAACTATAGAATCACATCACCTTGCAGAAGCCATTCAGTATCGTGCGCTGGACAGATCTCACTGGACACAGGCGCATACCTACTGAATTTGTTCCTCTTCCTCCTCATAACCATCAACCCTTCAACCGGCACGCCCACCACGGCGTGCCGACCTTTTTTGTTTATCCCACAACACTATACCCTTAGCTACTTCGGAAAAGAAGGTTGGGGCTCGCTTTTCTAAAGCCATCCATTCTGCCGTTGATTTAATTACTGCCTGGACTTTGATCCCCTCTTTCCCATCTTCGGATAAAAGGGCTTCAACGATTCTTTAATCTCTCCTTTTCTGTTGCCAATAATCAGGATGTCAACGTCGCTGTCCTTTGTATTCAATTCTCTTCAGTAGCTACCATAGAGAACGATTCGATTTGAAAACTCACGAACCGGTTCCATGATTTCTGCTAAGAGAACAACGATATTCAGTATTTTGAACTGCCGCACAGCCGGGTTAGAATCATTCAGGATGTACATCATTGTTTTGCCGACACTTCGAGGGTGTAAAATTCCCTCAGAATACAAAGTATTCAGCGATCTGTTATACTGCCGACACTGCTACCTATTTCTCGAGACAATTGTCTTTCAAATCTCTCCATCTTTTACACTTTAAATGAACGATGCAGGTGTCTGAAAGTTATTGACACATTCCGGATCGTAACTTAGAGAGTTATCAGAATTCACCAATTATCTGCAGTTGTCATTGACTCAAACCCTAGCATCTTTTCGCCAATGATTGGGTAGATTTCGGATTTCATGAAAGTTGTTTTTGAGGCAAATATCATTTCGGAGGATGTTTATAATCAAGAAATTGACCACTTCGGGTGATCGATAAAAATTTTCTTGACACCGCCTCCTTACGTGTGGTATGAAATTCTTACCATTAGCCTAAAGGAGGTGAAAATGGAAAACGCAAAAGAAATGATCAAGCAGTGGATCATAGAATTCCTCAGGGAAATTAATCCGGAAATTAACACTCTTGAAATCGTTGATTCGACAGACCCGATAAGGAATTTAGGGTTGAAGAGTATAGATGGAGTCGCTTGTGCATGCAGCATGAGTGAAAAACTCGGGTTTCAAATTCCTCTTGATGTAAATCCATTTGTCGATGATAAACAGAGAAAATCAAGATGCTTGTCTGAAATTGTTGATACGGTTTTTCTGCTAATTCAAAATTCAAAGGATATAAAACATGGATAAATCTGAAAAATTCAGAAAAGATATTGCTACAAGGTTGCGAGCTGCTCGTGAGAATGCGGGTTTATCTCAAGGACAAGTTGCCAGGTTGCTTGGCTATAACCGACCAACCATCACCGAAATGGAAGCAGGGAGGCGTAGGATTTCAGCTGACGAATTACCAAAATTCGCAAGGGTATATGGGGTTTCAGTAAGTTGGCTAACCGATGATACGCCTGAGGATTACAATCCCGCAATCGGATTAGCCGCAAGAGAATTGAATAAACTGAAACCAGAAGATTTAGACAAAATCATGAACCTCTTGAAAACTCTAAGAAACGCCGGAGGCTCCCCAATATGAATAACCGGCAGATTGCAGCGCGAGAAGGACTGAGAGGGGCATTAGAAGTTCGGCAAATGTTGAATCTCGGGTATTCCCAATTCGTGTGCGTTTTTGATGCTGCCGAACGACTGGGGCTTGAAGTTCGTTTTCTGGGCGGTAGCAGTTTTGAAGGTATGTACTCGAGATCGAAACAGACCATTCTTATTCCATCATTACGGCCACAAGGAAGACAGGCTTTCGCGTGCAGTCACGAACTCGGACACTGGTACTTCGGTCATGGATCTAAATTGGAAGACCTTGAATCGCTCGAACTAGGTAACTCTTTAGACCAGGAGGATCACATCGCCAATGTTTTTGCAGGTTATTTTCTGGCAACCCCATGGGCGGTAAAAGCAGCGTTCCAAATAAGAAAATGGGAAATTCAAAACTGCACACCGGTACAAATATTCAGTATTTCTAATCAACTCGGAATGGGATACCAATCCTTGATCCGTCACATGCAGTATTCGGTTCAACTGATATCCCGAGTAAAAGCAGAAGAGTTGTTGAAATGGACACCACAGAAAATTCGTTTTGAAATTTTTGGTAACCAGTCAGATGGACACTTAGTAATTGCCGACCTCGCGTGGAGTGATATTGCTATCGACCTGCGGGTCGGTGACTCGGCTATTGTGCCGCATGGGTCCAAACTGGATAAAGAAATACTTACTGTGGTGAACGAATTACCGAACGGGATTTGGATGGTCGCTAGAGAACCTGGAATAACACGGATTTCGTGCGAACCGAATTGGTCGAGTTACATACGGATCTCAAAAATGGGATTTGAAGGGCGGTCAGTATATCGCCATCTGGAGGATTGTGATGAAGATTAACTCACCCTTGATCATTGAAGGAAGAAATCTTTCTGTTGTCTGGGCCAAAGCGTTTCTGGCGGTATATGATGGAGGTGGCAGCATTCATTATCCATTTTGTATATCAATTCAAGGATTTGAAGACAATTGTCCAGTAGAAAGCAGTGAGGTAATGCGGGCATTGGATGCTGCTCTCGCCGGACACGAGAAACATAAGTGCTCTATTGATGAGACTGCTGCAACGATTTTCCCAGTTAGACGACCTTATAAAACAGATCCGGAATCACGTCAATCCATATACTCCTGGTATTTGGACGGAATGATACCTCGTCTGAAAAAGCGAAGCCGCCTTAATCGTTACGGGACATATTTCGAGCGTATGATTGCTTTTGAAGGGATCAATGGTTCGGAAAAAGTTCGAATCAACCAGTTGGAACACATAATCGGGTTCTGGAACGAACGTAAGAGTCAAAACATGGGTGTCAGACGCTCAGCCATGCAGGTTTCTTGCTTTGATCCAGCCAGAGATCACACACGCCAACCACAAAGAGGTTTTCCTTGTCTGCAACAAATAGGCTTTTGCTATGATAAATCAGGGGGACTTCTTGTAAGTGCTTTCTATCCAACTCAATATATATTCGACAGGGCATATGGTAATTATCTTGGAATCTGTCAACTAGGAGCATTCATGGCGAGATCGATGGATCTTGAACTGACGAATTTTACCTGCTTCGTTGCGTGTCCGGAACTGGGAACTACTAAGAGATCAGTCAGTGATTTAGCGGATTATCTCCGGAAGTTTGTTGAATTGAACAATAATCATTTGGATGGTTCGACGACATGAATGAGTATGCGGAAAAAACAAGGGGTAAACTTTTTGTTTTTGAAGGAGCTGACGGCATCGGAAAAAGTTCTCTGATTGAGATATTATCGGAAACTCTCAAACAGCAAGGCGAATTGGTTGAAATTTTTGCTTTTCCTGGGAATAAGGCCGGGACACTTGGTAAAGAAGTCTATGATCTGCACCACAGGATGATCTCAAGAGCAAACCCGACAAGCCTTCAGATGCTCCACATAGCTGCACATATTGATGCGATTGAAAGCAAAATACTCCCATCTCTAAAAAGCGGAACCTCCGTTATTTTGGACAGATACTGGTGGTCCACATGGGTATATGGAATGGTTGATGGTGCCTGCCCTTCTTCACTTGACAGGATGATAGAAATCGAGAAGTCACATTGGAGTGAGACATTTCCAACGGCACTGTTTCTAATAACCGGAAATTGCCCACACAGAATTGAGATGCCATCAAGTAGGTGGATATCCCTGAATGACAAATATCTGGAAATAGCCAGAAAAGAAAAGGATCGATATCCAGTTCATCAAATAAATAATGATGGGAATCTAGAAAATACTGCAATTGAAGTTACAAATGCAGCGTCGCTTTACCTGAGGAAATCAGGGAATAGTGACTCATATCCTTCTTTAAATTTATATATGCAACTATCCCCGATAAAAACAACTGAGGTTTTCGAAAGTTACTGGCGTTTTGCAACGGAACGTCAGAACATTTTCTTCAAGAGGTTTTCCGGAGAACTTCCTCCCTGGAGTTCAGATCCCATCCTTCAAGAATTCAAATTCACTAATGCTTATAGGGCATCTGACAGGGTTAGCCAATATCTGATACGGCACGTGATTTATGAGGGAGAGCAATCGGCTGATGAAATTTTCTTTAGGACGATTCTTTTCAAGATATTTAACAGGGTGGAAACCTGGGAACTGCTAGAATCGAAACTAGGTGAAATCTCGTTTAGCACTTATAATTTCAAGAGGTACAATGAAATTCTAGATGAGGCCATGAGAGCAGGCAACCGTATATATTCAGCCGCTTATATTATGCCGACAGGTGGAGGTAAATATGCAAGGAAGCATTCAATGCACCTGCGACTCTTAGAGAAAATGATGGCTGAAGGATTACCTGATCGAATCGCCAATTGCAAAAAAATGGCTTTAGCATTTGAAGCTTTACGGGAATACCCAACTGTTGGAGATTTTCTCGCCTATCAGTTCGTGACAGACTTAAATTACAGTATTCTTACCGACTTTTCGGAGATGGAGTTTGTAGTTCCGGGACCTGGAGCTAAAGATGGTATTTGTAAATGTTTCAAAAGTATGGGTGGATTGAGTGAGGCTGAGATTGTAAAGGTCGTGGCCGAAAAACAAGAAGAAGCGTTCGAATATTTGGGATGCGAATTTAAAACTTTATGGGGAAGAAAACTTCAGCTTATAGATTGCCAGAACTTGTTCTGTGAAATTGATAAATATGCGCGGAAAAAGTTCCCGGAAATTGAAGGTCGATCAAGAAGGTCACGCATCAAGCAGAAGTACAAAACACATCAGGAAAAGTTGGAATTCTGGTACCCGCCCAAATGGGGATTGAATGAATTGGTATCAGCAAATGTGAATCCCGAGGTGGTGAAGAGTTCTAGACAATGCAGTATAGATTGAGAAGCTTGAAAATCGAGATCACTGATAGATGTGGTTTAAGTTGCAGCCATTGTTCCAGCAATGCCTCACCTCATTGTTCGAATGAGATACCATTCCCTGTAATTTGTGAAATCCTTAGAGACGCAACAAAAATAGGATTGAAAGATGTTGCATTTTCCGGAGGGGAACCGCTACTTCATAAAGATTTAATAAAAATTGTAGGGTATGCAAAAGATCGTAAGATTAAAGTAACTCTATATACCACAGGCATCATCGATCAATTTCCCGCAGTGGTTCGAAAATTAAGAGAAGCTGGCATTGATAGGATGATATTTAGTCTTCACAATGATTTACCATGCGAGCATGATAGAATTACGGGCCTATCAGGAAGTTTTGAAAAAACGTGTGCTTGCATCCAAACAACCGTAAATGCTGAAATTGCTACTGAGTTACATTTTGTACCCTTGGCGAATAATTACACCAGACTTGGGAGGGTCGTTGAAATAGGTAGAAAGCTTGGAGCTGTTAGACTCAGCGTGCTTCGTTTTGTTCCCCATGGAAGAGGTCAGTTTTTAAGGGAACAGGTTCTCACAAACAGACAAAACATTGAACTGCGTAATTCTATTCTGCATATTCGTAACGAATTTCCGGAATTTATCAGAACTGGATCACCGTACAATTTTTTCATGCTGAATTCCCAACCCGAGTGCATGGCAGGAATTGACAGATTAACAATCTTGCCGGATCTCAGAATCGTACCATGTGATGCTTTCAAGAGAATCAGCTCGACGCAATTTGCAGGTTCTGAAGAATTTTCGAGTTTAGCGACGAGTAAATTAATGGTTTGCTGGGAAAAATCCGTATATCTGCGAAAAATTAGAGAATATCGAGATTATTCACCTCCTGTGGAATGTTCTCATTGTACAAGCTTTTCACTATGTCGTTCAGGTTGTCTTGCACAAAGATTCATCGACAACGATGACTTTTTAAGTTCTTGTGATCCTGGTTGTCTAAAGAATTTTGTCTGAAGGAATTATTTAGGAGGGATAGAAATGAGACTAAATGGCCTTTATCAAGAGCGCGGCATGAGATTTGTGAAGGAATACTGGCAACAGATCTGCAATGATCATTTCGAAGAGTTTCCGCAAATAAGAGAATGCTGCCCAAGGACTTTCAATATTCTATTGACATCTGGCGATTACAAACTGCCTGGAGATGAGAAATTCCGGGAAATGGCGAGGAAACTAGGAAAAAGCGTCAAATGGTATGAACATGGGAACCACGTTTCACCGACTGCGCGAGTAACCGAAATCAACAGAACTGAGGTTGTGGTTTGGATTTACAGGGGCGGGCATTTCAGAAACAAAATGCCTGACAATAGCATCTTGGAACTTTTATCGGTAGAAAAACTATCAGATCTTCTGTCGTTGAAAAATGGAGATCCTGTATACGTGGATATAGAGGAGGTGTCTGAAGGGACTACCGGAATGCCGACATCTCCACCAGCGAGACCAGGGGTGACTGTTGGAAAATAAAATTCTGGTAGATGACAACTGGAAATTCTCGATGCAATTTTTTTAATGAGGTTCTTTAGTTGAGCGACAACTTCAAGTATTATCTGTTTTTAAAAGGGCGTGACTGCTCAAGTGGATGAAATAGTCTTGTGATTGATTGGAGGTACTGTTTCGGATGGAATTGACATTACAATCTGCTGTTTCGCGATTTGGATCATCTGTTAAAGCAAAGCTGGCAAATCCTGGAGCAATTGGTGAGCCAGAGGATCAACTCCGTGCACCATTTGAGCAGTTACTCAAAGATATTGCTGAATTATGTAATTACAGAAAGAATGCGGTTGCAGCCGTTGGTGAATCGTCTATCAGTGATTTAAAAACACGGCCTGATTACGCAATTACTGTGAACAAAAATCTCGTAGGTTTCATTGAACTGAAATCACCAGGCAAAGGAGCTGATCCCCGAAAATTCAAAGACCCACATGATAAATCGCAGTGGAAGAAACTCAGTTCTCTCCCGAATTTGATCTACTCTGATGGCAACTCATTTAGTCTTTGGCGTGACGGTAAAATAGTCGATTCAATAGTTCATCTTGTTGGCGATATTGAATCTTCAGGACGCAACCTTCAGGCAACTCAGGATTTGTTAAAGCTTTTTGAAGATTTTCTTAGATGGGAACCCATTCCTCCCCGAAGCGCGAGGGAGCTTGCCAGGATTAGCGCACGCCTGTGCCGATTATTACGCGATGAAGTGACCGAACAATTAGCCTTGGGAAGCAATGCATTAACGTCACTTGCTGTAGACTGGCGCAGACTTCTTTTTCCCGAAGCTTCCGATGAAAGATTTGCCGATGGATATGCGCAAGCTGTGACATTCGGATTATTGATGGCTCGGGCAAAGAGCATAAACATAGTTGACGGATTTGAGAGTGTTGCTCGTGATCTTTCAAAAACCAGCACATTGATTGGATCAGCGTTGCGGCTCTTGACTGATAATGCTGAGAATCAAGAAACGTTGAAAACTTCACTTGGAACTCTGACGCGTGTTCTAAATGCAGTCGATTGGCAGAAAATAAGCAAAGGTAAACAAGAGGCATGGCTGTATTTTTACGAAGATTTTCTAGAAATATATGACAATAAGCTGAGAAAGCAGACTGGCTCTTATTACACGCCTCCCGAAGTGGTTAAAGCTATGGTCCAACTGACGGATGAAGTGCTCCGAAGTCAACGATTTGGTCAATACTCCGGGATTGCATCTCCAACTGTTACTATTGTTGATCCGGCCACAGGCACTGGCACTTACATCTTGGGATTGCTCAGAAAGATTGCTGAAATAGTTAGAAAAGATGAGGGTGAAGGAGCAGTGAGTGCCGCAATATCGCGAGCCGTTAAAAGAATAATCGCTTTTGAAATTCAACTTGGTCCCTTTGCAGTATCGCAGCTACGAATACTGGCAGAAATAGTGGAACTTACCGGTGCTGAACCTGACGTTCCTATCAGGATGTTCGTAACCAATACGCTTGGGAATCCGGTTGATGATGAGGGTTGGATTCCAGGTATATTAGCTCCCATTGCTCAGTCCAGGAAAGATTCTAATAAAATCAAAAGAGAGGAACAGATAACTGTCGTGCTTGGGAATCCTCCGTATAAAGTGAAAGCAAAGGGACAGGGCGGTTGGATAGAGAGTGGAAGCGATAATGCAGAAGGAATAGCGCCATTTCAAGATTGGCTACCTCCTAAAAGCTGGGGTGTCGGACTGCATAGTAAACATTTAAGAAATCTCTACATTTATTTTTGGAGATGGGCAACTTGGAAAGTCTTTGACCATGGACCCGGAGACAATACTGGGATCGTTTGTTTCATCACAGTAGCAGGATTTTTAAGTGGTCCCGGTTTCCAAAAAATGCGTGATTATCTCCGTCGCAAATGTGACAACATCTGGGTTATTGATTGCTCTCCCGAAGGGTATCAACCAGAAGTAAATACTAGAATTTTTCAAGGTGTTCAACAGCCAATATGCATTGTGTTAGCTTCGCGTTCTTCGAAATGCAATCCTGATATCCCAGCGGATGTCAGGTTCCGGTCATTATCTCTGGGGCATCGAAATAAAAAATTTGACGAACTCGCTGAAATCAAAATAACTGATGAGATATGGGTGAATTGTCCTGCTGAATGGAGTGCACCATTTTTACCAGCATCAAAGGGAGCATGGACATCTTTCCCGTCACTCGAAGATTTCTTCATCTATAATGGCGCAGGTGTTATGCCAGGGCGCACTTGGATCATTGCTCCTGATCCAGAATCATTGATACGTCGATGGCAAAGACTTATTATTGCGCCTGAAAATGACAAAGAGGATCTATTCCATCCACATTATCGGACAGGAAAATTGGGTGATAAACACTCCAAGAAGGTTGTAACAACGGCACTTACTGGCTATGAACCTAGAGAAATTTCTGTTGCTGAGGAAAAGACAAGTTGTCATTCACCCTTGCGGTATGGTTTTCGTTCTTTCGACAGACAATGGATAATCCCGGATATTAGGTTGATAAATCAACCTAACCCACAACTTTGGGAACTTCATTCAAATAATCAAATATATTTAACCGCACTGATGCATGTAGCTCCAAAAAACGGACCGTCTGTAACTATCACAGGATTAATTCCAGATTTAGATCATTATAAAGGTTCGTTTGGAGGCCGGGCATTTCCATTGTGGGGAGATTCAGAAGCGACTAAATCCAATATACGACCGAATTTACTTGATTTTCTAGGACAAACGCTTGGACTCAAAGTTAAACCTGAAGACTTATTTGCGTATATTGCCGCGATATCTGCACATCCAGGTTTTATTGAACGTTTCAAAAACGACTTGTCCACCCCTGGATTGCGTATTCCACTGACCTCAGAACAAGCATTATTTGCTGAGGCTGTTGAGCTTGGACGGCAAGTAATATGGCTCTTTACGTTCGGCGAGCGCATGATAAATCCTACTGCTGGTCGTCCGGCACAACCACCTCGACTTCCAGAGGGACGGCGTCCTTTTATTCCTAAAGAGGGATCAATTCCGAATACTTCGGACCAAATGCCAAATACGATTGATTATGATGAAAGCAAAAAACGATTACTCATTGGATCAGGCTTTATTGAAAATATCGATCCTGAAGTCTGGAACTACGAGGTCTCAGGAAAAAAAGTGTTGCTACACTGGTTCAGTTATCGAAAAGCCGATCGATCTCGACCAATCATTGGTGACCGGAGGCCACCTTCACCTTTAGTCAATGTCCAACCAGATCACTGGATTGCTGAATATACAACTGAGTTGATTAATGTAATCAACGTTCTTGGGTTGTTAGTTGATCTTGAGGAGCGACAAGCTGATATTCTGGAGAAAATATGCGCGGGACCGACGATCACTACGACTATGCTGGAAGAAGCAGGTGCCTTTAAAATTCCGTCAAAGATGAAACGTGAAAAGAAGAAATCTGAAAAAATCACTCTTCCCTTTGGAAACATTGATTAGGGGTCAGTACTCAGTTTTCTTGCACAAAAAGGAGCTTATCGTCCGTCTATGCCTTGAAGCAGGATCAATTGCCATTATATGCGTAACAGGGAAAAAATGAGTGTCGAAAAACATGGTATTAACACGATCAGTAAAGTTAAATCTCAACTATCAGCGACTACAATTACTATTGACGGAAATTTACCTCGTACCAAGATTTACTGGACAAAAGTTTCACTCTCAATATCTGTTCAGATGTTGAATTATTTTTATTGAATGAGGTTCAAAAATAATGAGTCAAGGTCTACAATTCCATAAATTTGATTTACATGTCCATACGCCAGCATCTGACGATTACAAGGAGAAGAACATACAGGCAAGTGACATTGTGAATGCGGCGATTGCTAAGGAACTCAAGGGCATTGCAATATCGGATCATATGACTGGAAAATGGATAGATCGTGTCAAAAAAGCTGTAAAAGGCAAAGATCTTGTAGTTTTTCCCGCTGTTGAACTCAAGGTTACCGGTGGCAAGGAAGGCATTCACCTAATACTGATTTTTAATGTTGACAAAGGAACTGACCATGTCGATGCATTCCTGCACAGGATTAAGGTTTATCAATTCGCCGGAAGACCAACAGTTGCTGATAAAACTGCTGTCGAGGTCGCAGAAGAATTACAGCAATTCGATCCTGATGCAATTATGATTTTAGCCCATTGTGATTCTTCTTTTGGTGTCAGTTCTTGTATGAGAGGGGAGCAAAGGCAGAATATATTCAAACCGGAATTAAAATGCCTTGTCGGGGCAGAGACCAATGAAAGTAATTTCATCAATTACGAAAAAAAGAGCGCGAAAACCAGAGTTGTTGATTTGTTTGACGGAACAAACACAGATTATCTCAATAAGAGATTAGGCGTTTTCCAGTCCTCAGACGCTCATTCGATTGCTGAAATTGGCACACGATTTACCTATTTCAAAGTTGATGAACCAATTACTATTGAGGATATTCGACAATCATTATTAGACAGAGAAACAAGAATCAGACAATCATTCGATTATCAGCATTTCACCTTTCCCAGAATACAAAACATCCGAATTACAAGTGGTTTTCTATTGGATCAAGAGATATTATTTCACGAGGGGCTGAATAGCATACTGGGAGCGAAAGGTTCAGGCAAATCTCTTGTAATCGAATTCCTCCGATTCGCATTAAACCAGGAACCAACAAACGCAGATATCAGATCAGACCATATTGGAAAACTTGAAAAATGCTTGAAAGTTCACGGCGAAGTATATGTAAGAATCATTGATGATTCCGAAAAAATTTTTCAGATCAAGCGCACGTATAATCCCGCTGACGCCAACCCTATCGTTATTACTGATCCAAGTGATGACAAACTCGTCGATTTTAAGGTTGAGGAAATTTTCCCTGTTCTTTTTCTTAGTCAGAACGAAATAATCAAAATTGCTGAGGATAAGAGTGGGAAGAGTCAGCGTGAATTTATCGATAAATTTTTTGATTTTCACCGGTATCAGCAGAAAATTGACTATCTCAACAGTGAATTGGCTGATATCGATCAGCGGCTGGTAGAAATACTGAAGGCTAGGATCACTTCGATAGACTTAGAAAGCAAAATAAAATCCCATAATGAGGAGATTCATAAGCTTGGCAGGCAGATAAAGAATTCAGTTTTTGAAAAATTTTCTAAGAACGAAAAAATTGGTCAAGCACTCCAAGCGCAATCAAAGTTTCTACTATCTTTGAAAAGTTCTTTGATGAGTACAGAAGTTGAGTATGTGGATTATAAGACGGAAACCTCCGATGATCTTGAAGTGAGTCAAAATCCACAAGTAAAAAGAGTTCACGACATTGTATCCGGGGTACTATCGAAGATTACTGATAGCATTAAAGAGGCTAGACGTAATCTTGAGCAAGAGCAACAAAAGGTAACTAAAGAGATTGAAGATTGGAAGACAGGATTCAGGCCGATAAAACAAGAGTATGAAAATATCGTAAAAGAAACAGGCGGAAATCAGGTTTCCCTTGACCAGAAAAGAAGAAAACTCATGAGTAACCTTTCCTTTCTGCAATCCGAGCATACAAAATTAAAAGGTAAAGTGGCTCAAGCCAAGACGGTTGTCGATAAAAGAAAAGAAACGATTAGGAAGTTGGAAAAAGCCTATAAGGAATACTTCGAGGAGCGAAAATCGCGTTGTGATTTCTTCACTAAGACTTCTGGAGGTGCACTTGATGTGACAATAAAGGAGCGTGAGGATAAGACAACTTTTCGTGAGAATCTCATAAAGTTCAAACGAGGATCATGGCTAAAGGAAGATGAGATAGAAAGTATAACGGAAAAAATGGATCCCAACGACTTCATTAGTGATATTCTCGCATATGAATGGGCTTGCCGGAAAGGCAGCCAGGCAACGGAACGGTTGCAGAATATCGCCTCGATTACTGGTATTAAGCTAGAAAACATACGCCGACTTGTAGAACATCTGCTCGACAATTATGAACTCAAGGATATATTGGCAATCCTCTATACTTCCACACCAAAGGATGTTCCTAATATCAAATATCGTGTGGGAGATGAATTTAGAGTACTAAGTGAATTATCAGTTGGTCAAAAAGCCGTTGCTTTGCTAATCATCGCGCTAAGTGATGGAACCTTCCCAATCGTGATCGACCAGCCGGAAGATTCATTAGATTTGAGATCAATCTGGGACGATGTTTGTACTAAAATCAGGGGAAACAAAGAGAAAAGACAATTCATCTTCACAACTCACAACTCCTCTGTTGCAGTCGCATCAGACACTGATAAATTTTCTATTATGAGAGCTGATGCAACACATGGAGAAGTAGTTAATTCGGGATCGCTTAACCTGCCAAACATTAAAAAACAGGTTATTGATTATCTTGAAGGTGGTGAATCCACTTATCATCATAAAAGGCAAAAATACCAATTATAAGTTATCCACCTGGGTTAGGTGGTGTAACGTTCTTTCTGTAAATTCCCTTTCTGGGTAAGCAGAGTCAGTGAAGCTTACCCTTAGGGGTATCCTGCCTGCCGGCAGGCAGGAGCGACTTGAAAAAAACGGGTCTTTGAAATACCTCAAGAGTTTTTCTACCACAATCAACAAAGGAGGCATTCAATGACCCGTCAGAACAATGGTAGCGTAATGGAAGAAGTTATGGAATTGATTTGTGAACA
>JBASEY010000064.1:0-6784 GCA_049652745.1 bacterium
AGTTCAAGATTCGGTCGGGTCTTTTTAAATGCCATTTTTCTCCCTCCTTGATGATTATAACACCAAAAGGGAGATTACAGGAATTAAGGAATAATTGCAATGTTATTTTGGAATCGTTACACTAGTAGCTGTTTCCGGCGGTAAAGATTCTTGGGTCTTGCTCGATGTGCTTCAACATTTTCTAAAAGTTAGCCCTGAAAGATTTGAACTGATACCTGTAACGATAGATATTGGATTTTCCGAAAGTGAACTCGAAACAGTGAAATCAGGATACAGGCAAATTGCGCCAAATCTGCCTTGGAAAATTATTAAAACGAAGATTACAGAAATAGCTTTGGAAAAAAATTCGCCCGGAAAGCATCTGTGTGCGTTTTGCGCAAGACTTCGCCGGGGTGCGCTCTATCGCATTGCTTCAGAAAATCATTGCAACAAAATAGCTCTTGGACATCACGCTGACGATGCAATAGAAACCACGTTAATTTCTTGTTTTTACGAAGGCAATTTGACGTCGTTGCCACCAAAAGTAAAAACTGATGATCCGTCTTTATCGGTGATTAGGCCTCTTATACTGGTTTGGGAGAACGAAATCATACAATATAGCGATGAGAGGAATTTTCCTACAATAACGTGTGAGCGTAAAAACGCGTCGGGAGGGAGAAGAAAACGTATCAAAAACCTTCTTGAACAATTGGAGCTGGAACATCCGGAAATCAAGAGAAATTTCCTGGCGGCTCTGCAAAAAATTATGCCCGAGCGCTTTTTGGATAATAAGTGGTTGTAAAAATTAAAATGGTAATGTATTGTGCCCGTCTTGGCAGGTAAGCGTTATGGACCTGTATATCATGGAGGTGATAGAGTGGCTTCAAATAGACAAAAATTAAAAAGAATTGAAAAAAGAAAAGCCATAACCAGTGGAAAAGCAAGAAAAAGACTTGTTCGTTCAAAAGGTTCTACTCCGCCGTTTCCTGTTCACCCGGACAAACAGGGAAAACAGGTTGATGTGTCTAAACTGGAGTTGACTGAACAGAGCGAATGATTTTGATTTGAGGGTGCCATTCTGCCTCGAAAAACGTCTTTTGAAATTCACGCCATTGCAAACAGCCTAAAAAAGATGCTGAAAAAATGTGAGCTATGCCCGCACAGGTGCGGTGTTAATCGCCTCGAGGAGCGTTTGGGGCGTTGCGGTGTGGGAAACGGCGCGATTGTTTCGAGCGCGATGTGTCACCGAGGTGAAGAGCCACCATTGATCAAAGGCGCCGGCTCCGGGACGGTTTTTTTGTCCGGATGTGTAGCCAAGTGCTGTTTCTGTCAAAATTATCAAATCAGTTTGTTGAGGCAAGGCGAAAAAGTTTCAAATCTCCAACTCGCCAATATTTTTTTGTATTTACAAGAATTGGGGTGCTCAAATATTAATTGGGTCACTCCGACCCCCCACCTGCCGTTTTTACTCGAAGCGCTAGCGATCGCCATGGATAAGGGATTGAATCTTCCTGTTGTCTATAACACTAATGGATATATGAGGTTAGACGTTTTGACAATGCTGGATGGAATCATAGATATTTATCTACCGGATATGAAGTACGGTGAGGAAGTCTGGGCTCTGGAATATTCCGGATTGCCGGATTATCCGGAAATAAACGTTCAAGCCGTTAAAGAAATGTATAGACAGGTGGGAGTTTTAAAATTTGATAACAATGGCGCAGCCCTATCCGGATTGCTTGTCAGGCATCTTGTTTTACCCGAGAACAGAGCCGGCACATTGAAGGTTTTGGATGCGATATCACAGATAGATCCAGATATTCACGTCAGTGTAATGGCTCAGTATAGGCCTTGCTATCGGGCGATAAACCATTCGGTGTTGGGGCGGCCGCTGTATTTTGAAGAGTTTGAAGAAGCCGAGGAAATAGCCGAACGTTGTGGGCTCACCAATGTTTTTGCCCAATCGTATGAGCAGCTTCGGAGAAAAGACGGTTACTTTCCGGATTTTTCCCGAGATTCTGATCGAATTTTTAATCAAGATTAAGAAAAATCAAATTGGTGATAAGGCATCCGAAAGGGTTCGCGATGTCATTTCATCGGGTATCGGCAAATCCATCAGTTTAAGAACAAGGGGAGCCACATCGGATAATATTCCTCTATCAGTTTTAAAAGAAAGTGCTTTCTCGGTATCAGGTGCAATCAAGTGCAATTTTACTGGATTTAATGTGTGAGCAGTTTTAGTCTCCCCTTTTTCATCCAGTAATTCTTCTGAATTTCCGTGGTCGGCCGTCACGATGACGAAATATCCGTTTTGGAGCGCCTTGTGAGCAATTTTCTCCACATTTTCATCAACATGTTGAACGGCTTTTATTGCTGCTTCAAAGTCGCCTGTATGGCCGACCATATCGCAATTCGCATAGTTCACCAGGATGAAATCATACTGGCCAGAAAGGCGCTCCAGCAGAACCTTTGTGACATCCACGGCGTTCATTTCTGGATGGCTGGCAAAAGAAGACGGGTCCCACAGGCTGGGAATTTCGATTTGGTCTTCATTGTGGAAAGGTTTGGTGCTTTTTCCATTGAAGAATGATGTCACATGTCTGAATTTTTGAGTTTCCGCTATTCGCAGTTGACGTTTTCCATGATTGGACAAGACTTCTCCAAGAATGTTTTTCAAGTTTCCTTTATCGTCCATCGGTGGGAGAAGAAATGGTTTGAACTCGTCATAATATCGAGTCAATCCATAATAATGAATGTTTACATGTTCTGGCGAAAAAATCGGGCAATCAGGTTCAAGGAAAGCTTGTGAAATTTGAATGGCGCGGTCTTGTCTGTAGTTGAAATTTATAACGACATCGCCTGGTCGGATACCTGGATAAGACTCTGATATCAAAGGTTTGAGGTATTCATCGCTCATAGGCATGCTGTCGGGAGTTTTGTCGTTTTCATAGGCGTTTCTCACTCCTTTTTCAAAATCGTTTACCCGCAGCCCGATTCCGTGAATCATGGCATCGGTGGCAACTTTGACGAGGTTCCAGTTGTGAGATCGATCCATTCCATAATACCGGCCCCAAATGGTGCCGATACAAGCGTTAGGATCGGATGAGATAGTGTTTTTGAGAGTGTTGTAAAAAGACAAGAAGCTTCTTGGTGGTGTGTCTCGCCCGTCGGCAATGGGATGGATCCATATCGACGTGTGTGAAAAATCCCTTCGTAAAGCGTGGTAAAGTTCAAATAAGTGTGCTTGATGAGCATGAACGCCTTCATCTTGGAGCAACCCAACAAAATGCAGGCTTGTCTCTTTGTTTTGGAGGAATGCACGAATTTCGTCAAACCGTGAAGACTTAAAGAGGTCTTTGTTTTGGATTGCGTTGAAAATGCGAGTCACTTCTTGTTCAACAACTCTTCCAGCGCCCATATTTAAGTGGCCGACTTCCGAAGACCCTTGGAATCCTTGTGGCAGGCCGACAGCTTCCCCATGACAGGACAGAAGCGTTTTTGCTGTTGCTGTTTCCAACCAATCATTGAAAGGTGTTTTAGCACTGAAAATTGCATTTCCGGTTTGTTTCGTTGAGTAACCCCAGCCGTCTCGAACAATCAGCAAAACTCTTTTCATTTATATTCCTTCCTGTGTTGAGAGAGTTTATCTATTGTGCTGCTTTTTGAGCAGCCAGCCAGAAGGCGTATTTAACGGGGTTTAGAATACTTGTTTTTCGTTGTTCAGCAAACAGGTCTTTTTGAGAGGAGGTCAAGCCGAAGCCGGAGGCAAGCCGTTCAAAGGCGATGCGACCGGGTTTTGAGTTTATCTCGATGACCCAAATCTTATCGTCTATATCGATAAGTAAATCGATGCCGGCTTCCCCAATCAATCCGAACCGAGATTCCATAAATTGATAAGTATCAAGAGCTATTTGTCGCATTTTGGGAGCTAAGGTTTGCCATGTTGTGGGGAGCATTTTTGCCAGACACATTTCGAGGGGCATTACAACTCCTCCTTGATCGATGTTAGGAACATTTCCTTCGCTTGGGCTGATGCGGACAACTTCTCCCGTTATCGTTGGTTTCGTTACACCGTCGGTTCGTTGAGCGAGAATTCTGATATCAAAAAACCGACCAGCTAATTTATTGATTTTAATTGTTTTTTGAAGAATTAAGTGTTGAAGGCCTATACTGTTTATCGAGCACAGATATTGCAGTATTCCGTGTAATTGCCATTTCGTGCGAACGTGGAGGTGTTTTTTTTCGAATGAAAAGGTAACGGTGTTGTTTTCTTTTACGATTCGAAAAATACCTTTTCCCATTCGGCCGAAGCGTGGTTTTAGGATCACATCTTGATGGAATGCAATATTTTCCCAGAGGTTATCGAGGTTGTCGATTGGTGATAGCAAAATTTGTGGTGTGGGAATATTTGAGTTTTTCATAATTATCGAGAAGCTTTTTTTGTCGGTTACGACGTCGGCGAAATCAAGTGGGTTGAGAAAAGGGATTCCGATTTTTTTTTCGATATAGTGTTTTTGTTTTTGGATATTTTTGTCGAAACCTTCGAGAGATGAGTAGAATCGATCGATAAGAGCAGATGGGCAAGAAAAAAATTTTTTCTTTTTCCAGGAGTCTGTCCCCCAAAAATATCCGGTTGGCTGTATGTTTTCGATTAGCTCTCGTGGGTGGAAAATGCCCATTTGGATTCCCAATCTTTCTGCAGCTAAAAAAAAGTCTTTGATAAGATTAGTTTGTTTTCCAAGTGGTTTACTTTGTTCTGGTTTGAAGTTGCCTAAAACACCTATTGTTGGTGTTGTTTTATTGTTTTTCATTTTCTGAGCGTCCATGTTTTAAATTGGGGACGGACTTAAAATTTTTTATTTGACAAAACAATTCAAGTTTGTTAAGGTTTTTTACAGGCGCCGGGTTGAGAAAGGAGTTTTTATGCGGTATCCTAGACATAAAATTAGAGGAAAAGGATGTTATTACCATCTAGTCAATCATGTTTCGGGTCCTCGCCATGCGTTGCCATTCATGGAAGAAGACAAAGAAATGGGTTTTCAGATAGCTAAGAAGCTCCAAAAACTCTATTGCATAGATATTATATCGCTTTGTTGGATGAATAACCATTTTCATATGATAGTGTATTGCCCGGGAAATAAACCACCGCTAAACGATGTTGTTGAGCGATATAATTCTTTTTATAAACATGATGTTTATGGTCATCCTCCCTTGAATGCAACGGCTCAGCCGAAACGGTGTAATAAAGTTGCAGAAAAATTAATTGATATCAGTGAATTTATGCGTTCGTTCCAACAAAGATTCACCAATTGGTTCAATAAAAAGAACAGCAGACAAGGGCCATTATGGAAAAGCCGGTTCTGGAGTTGTATTCTTGAAGGATCAATTGCTCTTTGGGAATGTGTAAAATATGTTGAACTCAACCCTGTTCGAGCTGGCCTTGTGGACGATCCTGGTAATTATGAATACGGCACTTGGGGTCGGTTTAGAAAAAAGCGAAACCAGCCATTTTATAAAAGTTTTATAAAACATTTGAAAAAAAATTTAAATCGACGTCGAAGTAAATTCAGAAAAGAAGGTATACAACTTAGTGTGTTAGAGCTTTTTGAATTGGAGATTAAAACAGCAATGCTTATTGAAGGCCGATTATTGGGTGAAGAAAAAAAGAAACTGCTAGAATCTGTGAATGTCCAAGAAAAAATGAACTTTAATAGATTTCTGATACGAGTTTATAATTGGACATCGGGAATGATTATTGGAAGCTCCCGCTTTGTTGAAAACACGGCCAAATTATTTTATCAATCAGAGTATATAAAAAAGAAGAAAAAAGGCTATGGAAAAAATAGTCTAGGTGATTTCTTGGTGTGTTTTCATCGGGGGCAAGTGTTTTCTTGAAAAAACGAATGAAAACCTTTGAAGATAGTTTGGATAAAGCAACGATTTTTCTGTAAATTGGTTCTTAGGGTTTGATCTGCCCCAATTATAAAGTATTTTCGACCGGATTCCCGTTCTTCGCTAGCCTCAGCGAGGATAGCTGTTACTAATCTCAAAAGTGCCGCCTCATTGGGAAACAATGTGGCCACACGCGTTCGGCGTTTGATTTCTTTGTGGATCCGTTCCAGCATATTGGTTGTTCGAAGCCTGCGTCTGAATTTCATTGGTAAGTCAAAACACGCGAAGCCTTCTGGGATGTTATCCTCCATCCAACTAGCCAGGCGCGAAGCTTTGGAACGGTATTTCTCTGCGGTTAAGTGAAGAAGAGATTGTGCTTCTTCCTGGTCTGGTGCATTGAAAACAGTCCGAATATCGGCAGCGACTGTTTCTCGCATGTTTACTATGGGGACATAGGCCAACGTGTTTCGTTGAAGATGGATTTGGCATCGTTGTCGGATGGCTCCGGGAGATGTGGCTTTGAGAGCGGCTTTCAGCCTTTCATGGTCATCACTGGTAATGATGGCTATTCCTCGAAGCCCCCGTTCTTTGAGGGACAGAAGAAATTCTCTCCAGTGGATCTCGGCTTCGCTCATGGAGATACTGACACCGAGAAGCGTTCGATAGCCATCGGCTGTGACGCCGCTGGCGATGAGTACCGCACAGGATCGAACGGATCCATCGACTTTTCATAGGACGCGTCCAGTTGGACAAACGGCGTGGTCCCCAGCGGTCTGGAGCGCCATAGTTCCAGTTCGGCATCCAGTTCTTGGGTGGCTCGGCTGACCTGCGTACTGGTAATATCGAATCCGCAAAGCTCTCCTACAATGGCGGTGACTTTCCGGGTGGACACGCCTTTGAGATACATTTCGGC